>JAKLIY010000099.1 GCA_022709365.1 Pseudomonadota bacterium | reverse complement strand
GCTTCAGACAGGCAGCGGTCGCGAACCTGGCGGAGCCAGTAGTCCTGGGTTTTGCGCAGCGCGCTGCGCTGTTGCGGCGCTAGCCGGGATTCAACGCTTCGGTAGGCATTGGCCATCTGGACATCCAGACTGGAAACTCTGGCCGAGGCGCAAATCAGGCGTTCCGACTCATATTGCGCCTTGCGGCAATCGAAGCTCGGCCCGGTCGTGCTACGTGTGGGCGTCGGCGCCGTGGGGTATGCAGGCGGCAGCTCGACGGGGGCTGGTATGGATGCCGGCGGCTCTTTCGAGGCCAGCCGGGGGGGCGTTTCCGGCACGACCGGCGGCGGCGATTGCGGTTGCAGTCGCGCCTTGGCCATCGCCGCAAACCGGCCATTGGGATACTGATTCAAATACGCCTGAAAACACGCTGCCGTTCCACAACGTTCCGCCGATTGCCAAAGGGTCTGGTCGTCGTTCGACGTTGCGGGGAGCACTGTCGGAGGTGTTGCGGGGGGTGTTGTGGGCGGCGCTGCTGAAGCCGCGCCCGCCAGATAAAACTTGCCGCGCAAATCGCCTTCCTTGTACGGGACCTGATGGCCGTTGCTGGCTCGTTCCACCGCCTCCGCTACCCGGTCGAAGGCGTCCTCCAGGTCCAGCCCCGGCTGGGGCAGCACTTTCAACAAATGCTGCGTGAATAGTCCATTCGACTCGTTGGGCCGGTCGTCGGCGGTCTGGCCCGGACCCGCCGCGTACAGCACCAGCGTGCCCCGCCCGGCGTCCACCCGCCCCAGCCCCTTGCCGCCCCGCTGCGAGGCAAACGGGTTATCACGGCAGGCGTCCACGATCACCAGACTCACCGCGTTGCGCGGCCGTTCCCCCATTTTTTCCAGAATATCGTTCAAACCGACACCATAGGCCACGATGTCTTCCTGTCCGGTCACCTTGGCATCAACGGGAATCAGGTAGCTGGCACGGTAGCGGTCCTGCATCCCGTGCCCGGAGTAGTAAAACAGCACCGTGCCCTCCCGCCCCTTCACCTCCTCCAGGTAGCGGTTGATCTCGCGCCGCATCGGGATCGCCGCCAGATTCTCGTGCAACGCGACCTCGAACCCCAGGCCGCGAAGCTGTTCCGCCACCGCCCGCGCATCGTTGAGTGTGTTGATCAGCGGCCGCTCGTTTGAGTATTGGGCGTTGCCAATCACCAGCGCCATCCGCTCGGCACCCCAGGCGAGCGGCATGGCCACCAAGAGTAACCAGACGCCTATCCAGGCGAGGAAATGCGGGGCGGTTGGCTCGTGAATACGGTAGCGGTCTCGGCTCATCGGCTCAGATTCTCACTGACAGTTTCGGGATCAGCAGCGCTGGAACGTCTGGACTGGCTCCCACGCTCCAGCGTGAGAGCCAGAGCAAAGCAGAGCGCTGCCCGACCATGCGCATGTCGGATACATCCTGTGCAGAACTTACAGAACTACAGAACTTATTCTCCTACGGCTGTTGCTAATTTCCTGATCAGGCGGGGATGATAAAAAATACCTTGTGATTGCATGGCCATCACACTCTGGCTAAAAGATGCAATCCAGCCTGCCTGTTTGGCCTTGAGCAATATCCCCAAAGTGCCAACCACATTCAATCCAAGATATTCAGCAACATTTCGCCCAATCTTTTCATCAATAATCACCCAGTCGGCGCGATATTGAATCGCCATATCCAAAGTATGTTTTTCGCCTTTATCCAGCGCCAGCAACAACGTGGAATAAACCAAAGGGGTTGCGCTCACGACCTGTATCCAAGGCAATCGCGTTAATTCGGGAACGGGGATACGGCCACCGGCGCGACATTCAGCAACCACTTCCTCAACAACGTGGATGCGCTGAAACAGGCGCGGCATCAAGTCCAGTTGTTGGATGCTGGCCAACGCGACAAATGGCGTGGTGTTGGAAAAAACAATCATAGCAATGCCGTTTCACGGGTGTAATCATCAGCGGAATCATCGAGTAGGGCCGCGCCGGCCTGCATAGCGAGATACAAAAACTCCGTGCGTGGCATTACCAGCCAGGCGGCAGCGGTTCCTGACGATAATTGGCCCTCCTTGAATAAACTGATTGCCGCCTGCCGTTTAAGATATTCCGCAAAGCCTTCGGCATTGAGGTGTAAATTCAGCAGAATTTCCGCTGGGCAATCGATTTCTATGGTTTGCTTCATCACTATTCACCTCTTGATCTTGATATGAATGCCCTGCCTATCCATAGGGAACCCATCTTTTATCTGACAGAAAGCGAACGTCTTAAGCCCTAATTAAAGACACGGAGCCTTCGGTGATCCTCCGGCCCCGCGCCCCGTCATCCTTGGCAAGACTATTCGGCGCTCCCGTCCCTGCGAGTCCCGGAAGCGGACTCATGATCACCCGCGCCTCGCCCCCGCCGCATTCGTGAACGCGGCGGCTCTGGATCGCGGGCGGGCTGACCAAACGAAAGCCCTGGTTGTTGTTGCGGTGGGTCGGGTTGTTCCTGTTGCGGTTGGCGGAACGCACCCTGTCGGGTTTGTTGTTCCAGGAGCCGCCCCGCACCGCCAGGGGGCCGCCTATCGGTCCGCTCCCCGCGTGAAAGATACCGCATTGAAGATGCTTTGACACAGGCCGAAGGTGTCGGCGTGGCGGGCGTGGCCGAGCCAGGCTTGGACGCTGGGGTTGATGTCCGCGAGGCAGAGGCGACCTTGCGCATAGGCGCGGGCGAATTGCCGCAAGCGCCGCCGGAAGCGCAGGCCGTTGTCGTTGCGCAGTCGCCGCCGGTGGGGAAAGACGAGGTAGCCGAGCAGGTTCAAACCATCGCCCGTGCGGCTGACCTGAGCTTTGCGCGGGTGCAGGCGCAGCCGTTCCCGGCTCAGGTAATCGGCCAGCGCCGCATGATGGTCGTGCAGTTCGGTCTTGACGTCGGCCAGCAGCACCAAGTCATCAACATAACGAAGATAAGCGGGAACCCGGCATTGTTCCTTGAGCCAGTGATCGAGGTCATCGAGATAGAGATTGGCGAAGAATTGGCTGGTGAGGTTGCCAATCGGGATGCCGCGCCGCCGTTCCGCGGGCGTTAGCAAGTTATCGCCCGGGAAGTAAATCGGATCGCCGGCCACGTCTGCGGGGCTACCGTCGATGATTTGATCTAATAGAGCCACTACGCGGGGATCGGCGATGCGCCGCCGCAGCTTGGCTTTGAGCAGCGCATGGTCCATCGAGGGGAAGTAGCGGCGAACATCGAGTTTGAGGACGTAGGGGTAGCGTTGCGCCCAGCGTTGATAGCGGTCCACGGCGGCATGGGTGCCTTTGCCTTGGCGGCAGGCGTAGGAATCAAAGATGAAGGTGCGGTCCAGCGGCGGTTCGATGATGTTCATGACCGCATGATGCACCACCCGGTCGCGGAACGGGGCGGCGGCGATCAGCCGGGGCTTGCGTTCGTACAGGGTGAAGAGCCGATAACCGCCGGGCTGATAGCTGCCGTCCGTCAATTCCCGTTGCAGAGCCAGCAGTTCGCGTTCCAGATTCAGTTCGAAAGCGACTGCGCCGGTACTGCGGGACTTGCCGCGTCGGGCCTGCCGCCAGGCTCGCCACAGGTTGTCGAAGGCGATGAGTTGCGGCCAGAGGTCGCGCAGGCGTTTCATACGCTGCCCTCCGTTCGGGACCGCAGCCAGCCGCCGATTTGCCGGCCCAGGTCGTCCATCAGCCGGGCGCCGTGCTCGTAGCGGTTGAGGGGAATGACCCGCAGTTCGTGGGCCAACCGCCACAGGTGCCGTTCGACTTCCAGGGTGCGATTGGCCATGGCCAGCGCCGCCCGCTTTTCCCGGCTGTAGGCGGCTTCGACCAGGGATTCCAGCACGCGCAGCAGGCCGCTTTCCAGCCGCTCGCCCAGCGTGAAGCGCCGGGCGCGAGGGAACAAATCCAGTTGCGGAATCAGCCAGACCAGCAATTCGTGACAGGCTTGCACCGCCCGAGGCACCGCATCACGCGCAGTTTCATCAGCCATTGTGGATAACTTTTGCAAAAAATCGCCCCGCGCTTCGCGCGGGGGTAAAGGGAAAAAGATTAAAGATCAAA
>JAKLIY010000098.1 GCA_022709365.1 Pseudomonadota bacterium | reverse complement strand
GGTTGAAAATCATCAGCGGTGGCCAGACTGGCGTGGATCGGGCGGCCCTCAATGTCGGGCTGGCGTTGGGTTTGGCCGTGGGCGGCTGGTGTCCCAAAGGTCGGCGAGCCGAGGACGGGGTGATTCCTGACCGCTACCCGCTGCTGGAAACCCCGGAGCACGACTATGACACTCGCACCTGCCGCAATGTCGAAGATTCGGACGGGACGCTGATTCTGAACTTGGGCACGCTGGACGGGGGAACGGCGCTGACTGTGAAACTCGCCCGGCAGATGGGTAAGCCGTGTCTGATGGTAGCGCTGGAGGACGGCATCGAACCGATCGCCTTCCAGGAGTGGCTGGATGCACACCCGATCGCCGTGCTGAACGTCGCCGGCCCCCGCGAGAGCAAACGCCCCGGAGTGTATGCGGCGGCTTGCCGACTCTTGGATACTCTGTTGCAAAATTCAGGCGCATAGCCTCTCATCAGCGACAAGTTGCGACATAGACTGCTGAAAAATGAAAACCGCCAGCATAAAAAGATCATGGTGGTTGAACAAAGAGACCAGAAACCATTGGTAGTAGACCCCTTCTTGTAGAAGCTATTCTTTCGTCGATTTGCTTGTCAGATGTTGTAAAAATTCTCCAATTTGGGCAGGAAAAAGGATGACGGTGTTGGATGGACTGGAACCCAGTCCATCTATCGTTTGCAACGTGCGCAGTTGGAGCGTAATGGGGCTATCCGACATAATCTTTGCGGCCTCTGCAAGATTCGTGGCCGCCAGTTTATCCCCTTCCGCTTTGGTGATGGTGGCACGTTTCTCGCGTTCGGCGGAGGCTTGACGAGACATCATCCTCTTTAAATCTTCAGGCAGTTCGATATCCTGCAATCGAAGTGAATCCACTCGGAGTCCCCATTCCTTGACTCGCTCTTCAACATGTTCCTTGATACGAATCTGTATCTGTTCCCTTTCTGAAAGCAGTTCGTCTAACGTTAAACCGCCGATAATATCGCGTAGTGCAGCCTGAGCATATTGCGCGACCGCAAATTTGAAGTCTTGGATGGTGATGACCGCCTTCTCGCTGTCTTCAATCATGAAAAACAAGGCGGCATCAATTTCTGCCGGCACATTATCTTTGGTGATGACTTTTTGTCTGGGGATATTAATAACGAGTACCCGTGTGTCGAGAAAAAAAACACTCTCAAGAATGGGTATAATGTAAAGCAGACCTGGTCCTTTGACTGTCTGAAACTTGCCCAAGCGAAGCACCACACCGCGTTCCCATTCTGCCGCCACACGAAGACCTGACACTATCACATACCAAAGAAACGCACCAACAACCATTATACTGAGGGACTGTATCCCCCCCTCGTGGATTTCTAACGAGTGGATGGTTGACGGAGAGAATAACAACGCAACCATTGCGGTAGGTATGACAAAAATAACGCCTCGCAGCGTCCTGCCTAATGAAACATGTTCTCCGGCAGGTTTGGCAAACTGCTTCAAATTATCGATCATGACCGTCTCCTTCTGTTGTTCCGTTGATTACCCATTATGTGCCAATAAAACAGCCCTTTTACCGTGAAAATCGCTTTATCTAATTTTCACTATCGGGGGTGGTCGCCGGCTCGGCAAGCATGACTGTTTAAGGTGTTCGTTTTGCGGCTGACGTAACCGCCTGATTCTCCTTGACCTGACTCGGACAGACAACGGGGCTGACCACAAAACAGTTACCAAGCCTAAATTCAAGTCCACGCAATAGGGTTCGCGGGCGAAGGTGTCGTAGCCCATGACGCGCCAGCAGTTCATCGGCACAGCGTCTCGCAGGGTACGCCGTCATGGTTTCCATCGAGGGAGCGGACACCGCATTGCGTCAGGTAAAACTTCGCTTCCTCGTAGCTCGTCATCTCCCGGCAGTACCGCTTGCCGGCGCAGGTGAAACCGCCGCTGGCGGTCGTGGCAGTCGGCGCACTTGAAACCGGCGCGGGTGCAGTGTTGCAAGTCCCCCGCCGCCAGTCCCAGGGCGGGCAGCGCTCCGTTTCCGGCAGTCCCCACAGCCCCCGCTGGGCGGCCCTGGCCTCCGCTTCCAGCGTCAGCAGCGATCGATCCCTGGCAAACTGCCGGTACACCCACGCTGCCCCCTGCTTCACGTGGAAGAACGATGAACGCGATGGGGCGATGGCGGAGCATGGTGGTCGCCTATGGCGCCACTGGGGTTGTCGAGAACTGCGAGCGAATCGTTTCCAACCGTTCGCGATTGACGCCGAAATCATAGTATCCGGTGCGGGAAGCCGAACGCACCTGGATCGTTCCTGGTGGGTTAAAATAGCATTCCAGGTCATCCACGAATCCCCAAAGCGCTGACCGGAATTCGGCATGAAGATAGTCGTCCGTGGATTGGACGATGCGTATCCGCGCCATGCCGTTCAGCACGTCCAGCAACCGGGCGCGGGCCTGCGGGGCATCGTCTGCGTAGCGCAGCGGCTCCACGCGCTGATTCGCCGCAGTCGCCTCGGAGGAAACGCAGTTGGGAGAAGCCGGGCAGGGCGCGAGCTGGCCCTCATTGATCCCCAGGTTCAACGGCGGTCGCCCGCCCGAACACCCCTGAATCACGATCAGCACAGCGAACCCGATGCATCCACTCACGAGCAGTTTTTTGTTCACTTTAGGATTCCTCCTCGCAACCCTTGGAGTAGCGACGGCGATGAACGCGACGGTCCTGCGTCCCGTACTGGATTTTCGCGACCTGGCTCATGCACCGGCTTGGTCTGCGGTCGATGACCGCGTGATGGGCGGCGTATCGGCCAGTCGGGTTGAGATGACGCCGGAGGGCCTGGTGTTCTGTGGAGTGGTCTCGCTGGCCCACAACGGCGGCTTCGCCTCGATCCGCGCCCAACCTCGCGAGTACGGCCTGGCCGGGGCGACCGCGTTCATCCTGCGCGTCCAGGGCGATGGCTAAGTCTACAAGTTCGGCATCCGCACCGATGACGCTTTTGATGGCGTCCAGTATCAAGCACGCTTTTCAACGCGGGCCGGGGAATGACTTGATGTGGTGTTGCCGATCACCGATTTTCAGCCGACGTTTCGCGGTCGCGTGGTGACGGATGCGCCGGCCCTCGATCCCGCCCGTATCCGGGTTTTCGGGTTTCTGATCGCCGACCGCCAGGCCGGTCCGTTTCGGCTGGTGATCGAATCGATTCAAGCGCAATTCTGAGTCGGCGCATTCAATGCGCTCGGCGGTCGTCAGCCGTGGCGTTCTCGATGCTATCGATCAGCGCGGCGAGAGCATAGGCCACGTCGCCGGTTCTTGCCTTACCGCTCAAAACGAGGTCAGCCAGGGCGCGCAACCGCTCGGGCAGGCGTTCCAGCCACTGCTCGCCGGTCTCGTAGGGGATGCCCTGGCGCTGAGCGTGGGCCTGGGCGACCAGGTCCTCGGTGGTCGGGGCGCGCTACCTGGCCATCGGCACCGGCGATACGGAACTGTACCTCTTCGCCGGGATGCTGGCGGCGGTGGTCATCTCGGTGCGGGTGTTCCTGTTCCGGGGGGCGGGGAAGGCGAATTAGCGGAATGGAACGACAGGAGGCCCGCGCCGGTCGGCTCGCCCCGACCGCTGCCGAACCCCGCACGACTCCGGACGAGAGCCGGGAACGCGCCCTGTGGTTGTCTAACGATTCTTTCACCCATCCCGTGGAGCCTTAGCCCATGTTCGATACCCTCCAACAACGCTGGCGTCAGTTCGCCGCGGTCCCGCCCGGCCAGCGGTTCGAGGCGCACTTCGACCGCCGGCAACAGACCCGGCCGCGCGGGCTGCACCAGAAAATCCTCGCCGGCGGCGGCGGCATCCTCGTCATGGGGGCCGGGCTGTTTTTCATGCTGGCGCCCGGACCGGGCATCCTCATTTTCCTGATCGGCGCCCTGCTGGTCGCCGAGGAGTCGCTGACGGTCGCGCGGCTGGTGGACGGGGCCGACCTGCGGCTGCGGCGGCTGGCCGCCTGGGTCTTGGCCCGCTGGCGGCAACGGTCGGGGCGGACCCGGTAGCGGGGCGGCGGGGCCGATCCGGTGACCCTCGGCACCCACGTCGCCTTTGCCTCGGTCCTGTACCTGGGCGGCGCGACCCTGTTTGGCTACCAGCCGGATGGGATCGGCTGGCTGCTCGCCGCCGTCGCCAGTCTATTGCCGGACATTG
>JAKLIY010000097.1 GCA_022709365.1 Pseudomonadota bacterium | reverse complement strand
CCGATCATTGAGGCTATGACGTTGTCCCGGCTATCACGTTGCTGTAATCGCCAGTCCTGAAACTCTTTGAGCGCGGTATCAAAAGCCAGTCCCTGCACGTTACCGGGGGCTGCCCAGCCTCGCTGGGGTCGGCGCTGAATCCGGGTTGCCAATTCGGCCAGTTGATGGAGGGAGGTATCACATTCGGGCATGGCAAAGCTCCTTCGGGCAAGATCGAGTAGTCTGCGGCCAGTTTGGTTCAAGCCTTTTTCATCGGCGTAATTGCGTACTGCAAAACAGGCTATCGGCCACCAGCCAAAAACACGGATATCATTGAGAACAGTGAGATTGGAATTTTCCCGTTTCAATAAAAGCACCTGAATCAGGCCGAGCCGGGCAATGAAATCCGGCAACTGCGCGCGCTCGACGCTGCAAACCGGCTGATCGGGGTAGAAATCCGGACGTAAAAGATCATCTACCAAAGGTGGAACCAGTTCGCTCATGAATGCGCCACGCCCCCGATGCTGGTGAATGCGGAATACGTGAACCGGGTTGCCGCTCAACCAGGCAAAACGGGCGGCGTTGAGCAAATAACTCACCTGCTCCAGTAGCTTTGGCTCGAGCGTATCGAAATACAGAACCGGGCTATCGCTCAGGTCCAAATTCCAGGGTACGAGTTTCAGCGCCTCTTCGACTGGTTCCCTGAGCATCAGATGACTACTGCTCACCAGTCGCAGGGCATTCATGCCGGATTCTTGCGCCCCGGCCCGACTACCTTCTCCTGGCAGGATCAGAGTGCGCAACGGCGTAGCGGTGTGCAGAACATCAGCATCCTTGAGCTTGAATTTGTCACGGCCACCCTGGGCCAGATCACGACCCAGCAACGTTTGGGTGGTGATGCAATCCGCACAGATATAGGTTTCGCCGCTTTCTGAATAAATATCCTTGCGATGGCCGATGCGATTGGAAAACGCCGTGGTCTTGAGTTCGGGAATGCTGAATTCTGAAGACTGGTAGACCGTCGTCGTCGGGGCACCGCACAGCAGACAGGTTCCGCCGCCCGTTGCGGCGGCGTAGGGTTCCGGCGCCGCCTGATCGGGCGTGGGCAAGCCGAGTTGCCGGTGCAAATCGCGCAGGATGAGCGCAATGCCGGGGTCATCCTCCTCCTCTGGCGCAGCGCCTTCCTGAATCGTCCCGGTAAACAGGGCTTCGGCCAGCCCCCCAAACGCCGAGCCATCGCTTAGATCGCTGGCGACTTGCAAGGCGATCAGGGTGAGTTGGGTCGCAAGATCGAAACGATCCGGCCAGTCCCCGGTTCCGAAGTGTTGCTCCAGATGTTGCAGGCTGGTGACGCCCCTTGCTTCCAGCAGCTTTCCCAGATGCGCGACCCGTGGCTTGAAGTCACGGGTGGGATTGCGCAACCCGCCGCGCAGCAGGGCTACCAACAGCAATGCCCGCGCCAGCGGTTGGTACAGATCGTGAACATCGCAAGCGGTAAAACTGAGGGCCGGATAGAGTTTGCCCGACTCCGGAGGCGTACTGACTGTCGTGATGCCGTGCGCGCCTCCCCAACTCTCAATGAAGTCTTGCACCACGGTTTGATCGTTGACATGAATGCGCAGCAGATAAGCCCGATCACTCATCCGGCTTAGCGCGTCCAGCAGGTTGTCCAGAGTCTTCACCTGAGTCAGGGTGAGCTTGCCATCGGTGCGATTCAGCTTGCAGGTGGGACCTCGTCCGCCTTGGAACCGCTGTTGCACGGCATCCAGCAGTTCCGCCAGCGGCATGGATTCCGGCAGGGCAAAGGTTAATTCCTCGCCATTGACGCTGAGCACCAGCGCCGGCAAGCCGCTCTGGTACGGCACGGTGTCCAGAATCGCTAATTGAACTTCGCGCAGGATCGCCGGTTGGCGCCGCAGGCGGAACACCCGCTGCCGGGGCAATTCGATCCCGAAGGTCTGCCGTAGCCGCTCGCAAAAGCTGTCCACCAGCGCCTGATCTTCGTCCACGTTTTCCCTGGCGGCGCGACCGGCGGCATCGCCGATAGCCCCGTCGGCCAGCGCGACTGCCTTGGCCAATTGTTCATCTAAAGGTGAAATCGCTGGCAGGAGCAGCGCATTAGCCAGCCCGCGCTGCTCGACCTCGCTCACCAGCGCGGCGATTTCCACCGGCGTCATCGGGATGAACCGCGCCAGCTCCAAATCACGGTAGACGGTTTCGACATCCGCTGCGGTCGGCGACCGCGACCGGCCATCGCCGACATATTTATCAGCGTCGTGGAACAGGGCGATGACCAACAGCCGGGTTAAGGCCCGGATGAAACCCTCCTCATCGTCTAGCGCGAGGTCGGGTTTCAGCATCCCGCTTTTCCACAGCAGGAACGCCGGCAGCGCGCTGAGAAACATCACGTCGAGGCAGTGCCGGGCCAGCGACACGCTACGGTACTGTTCGTAACCCGGCCCACCCTTGCCGGATCGGGTCAGCCAGGGCGTCGGGTCCAGCGCATCACTGGGGTATTTGGCGTGAGCGTTACAACGCCTGAATTGATCGTTTAAAGCATCCTGCAAGGGCTGGAATGCCCGTTTGAACACCCCATCGGATTCAAACGCGGCGGCAGGATCAAGTTGTTTCACTTGCTGGGCGTCCAGGTTCATGACTGCATCCCCAACAGGCCGAAACCCAAAGCGGTGGTGCGTCCCAGACCCGAATACCAGGCATCCCGAATGTCGTTGGCGGGTCCCACGAGAGTGAAGGGCAGGGCGATGCCACGTTTGACGACCACGGCGCCATTTGGCCGGGTTTTGATCGCAAATCCGGCGCTGATCCGGCCGCTGCGACTGCGCACGTAGACCCGATCCGGTAACAGTTGCAGTTGAAACGACCGTCCAAACCGCCGGCTCATGGTGCGGTTAAGCAGGTCCTGGTAATCATCGCCCAGTTCGGTCAAGTCCTCGTGATGACCGTTACCCAACGGACGCGTGACCCGGATCGGCGAAATGCAGTAGCCATTCAGCACCTCTACCCCGGCGGGCAGGTCTGGTTCATCCCGCAGTTCGGCAAATCGCAGATCCAATTCCCAGCCCGGCATCGCATCGTCCAGCACCAAATCTGCCGGGGTCAGCGCGGCGATGGCCCGCGCGATCACCGGATCACTGCTGCCCAGGTGAATCGCTTCGATGCCGTAACGCCGACCCGGACCCGCGACCTTGAGCGGGTGGGCGATGACGCCGAATCCCCAGCGGGCCGGGCCGTTAGTGATCGGATCGCAACCGTGCCGGCGCAAAGCACAACCCAGTAGGTCGGCCACTTGCCCCCGGTCGCTAAGGGTGCGTTGCCCCAGGGTCTCCCGAAACTGGCTACGTGGTACGCGAATCATTCGTCTGATCATCAGATTCTCCTTAAATTTACCGCCTAAGCAATTTATACAAAAAATTTTGACGTTTTGTCAATAGGCGTTTATCATGCTTCGCAAGTCAGCCGGTTTGGTTTGCTAGACTTGCCGCCCGGAGTAGGGAGGGTTAGGCATGTTGTTGTTGTACGAACTGGCATCGCCGTTCAACGAAAAGCGCCACAGGCGGCTGCTGTTCCTGGAGCGCTACGTTCACCAGCGCATCGATAAACGAGCGACGGCGCTGATTACCGCCCCGGACTTGCAGAACTTGTTATGGGAAGCGGGAATACCGGAGCCGGGCGAGCGTACCGAGCGCCGGGCGCTGGAGCGGGATTTGGAAGGTTACGCCGCCTATTGCGACGACTTCGTGCCGACTCGCCGGCTGACCGGCGGGCGGCGGCCAATCAGCGGCAGCAGCGCCGGGTATGCGCTGGACGTGGACGCGAATGACGATGCCGTCCGTTTTTTTCTAGGCGAGCCGTGGTTGCGGGCAGCCGTGAAACCCAAACTCTCTTCCGCGATTGCCCGCTGCTTCCTGCTGGCGATGGCGGAGGGCCGGGAAGTGGAATTCGAGTATCGGCGGGTGCCAAAACTGGGCGAATCGTGGACGCCGCATCGGCTGCGGGGTGTGCCGCTGCACACCGTGCCCGGCCTGGATTCGGCGTATATGCAGATGCTGGGTGAGAAGGGCGCGTTCAACATCAATCTGGCGCGGGTAGCGACGCCGGTATTCTGGACGGAGCGTTACGCTGCCGAGTTGCAAAATCCGGATGTGCAACCGCCGTCGCCAGTACGCATCGCGGTCCATTTTCAGTACAGCGATGACGCCCAGGCCCTGATGGACACCTTTAGCGGGCTGCGCCGGGAAGACAGTACGACGGTTTCGGTGATCGTGCCGGCGGCGCTGGCAACCATGACCGGCGATCAACTGGCCGCCTATCTCTATCGCACCCGCGACCGTCCCGGCGAACAGGAGTCTTACCCTCTGGCCGGCAAGGC
>JAKLIY010000096.1 GCA_022709365.1 Pseudomonadota bacterium | reverse complement strand
GCATAACGCGACCGGTTGGCGCCGGGCAGGCTCACGGCCACGCGGGGTTGCAGAATGCCGTAGCCCTCGCCGACCCGCTGCCGGTCCGCGTCGTAGCGCGCCCGATTCAGCGGATGCGCCATGGCGCCCACCAATTCCCGCGCCGCGTCGCGCGGCAGTTGGGTATCGGTGTCCAGGGTAATGACGTACTTCACGTTCGACAGGAGCGCCGGATCCCCGACGACCCGCGCGAAGCGATCCTGGGCGTCGCCGCGCAGCAGCGCGTTCAAATCCGCCAGCTTGCCGCGCTTGCGCTCGTAACCCATCCAGATTTGTTCCTGCGGATTCCAGCGGCGCGGGCGGTGGAACAGGAAGAACGTGTCGCCCCGGTCGCGCGGGTACTTTTCGTTCAGCGCTTCGATCCGTTGCGCCGCCAACTGCACCAGCGCTGCATCCTCCGGCAGCGTTTCCTCCTGCGCGTCCCGAAAATCGGTCAACAGGCCAAAGTGCAGATGATCGTCCCGATTGGCGAGGAATCGGACTTCCAGCGCTTCGATCAGATCCTCGATGTTCTGCGCGCTGGCGAGCATCGTCGGCGTCACCACCAGGGTGCGCGCTTCCGGCGGGATACCCCCGGACAAGTCCAGGCGCGGCAGCGGCCAGGGCGTGGCCAGCAGCGTCGCCAGCCAGTTCACCAGCGCCACCGCCAGATGACTGGTCCCCAGCACCGCGAGGATCACCAGGAACGGGAGCAGCCCACCCGGCACGCCATCGGCCTGCGCCTTCGTCAGCAAGCTCCCGGTGAAGAGCGCCGTCAGCAGCGCCATCGCGCCCAGATACAGGGATAAGGGAAAATGGCGACCCCATCTTTGCAGGGACTCCAGGGTACACAGGCACGCCTTCGCCCGGCGTTCGAGTAGCGCTAAACCCCGGTCGATCAGGTAAAACCCCACATGCGCCGCGCGCTCGCCGTCGTTCTTCACCGCGCCTTCCCGGGCCAGGTCAAGCGCGTGGCGCGCCACCTCAATTTCGGAAAGGCGGCTGTTTTTCGCGACCTTCTCCACCACGTGCCGGTAGCGATCCCGGGTGGCAAAATCCATCCTGCCGTACACCCCGCCCGGATCGTCGCGCAAGGTGTACTCGACCCCGCTCATCGTTTCCACGAACTCGCGCCAGTCCATCGCCCCCAGGAAGCGGAGACTGCCGATGCTGTTGCTGATAGACACCTGGTCGGCGGCCTGTTGCTGGTTCTCCATCTGCACCAACTGCTCGATGGTCAGGCCCAACTCGGCGAGCCGCTGCTCGATCCACGTCAGCGGCAAGGCCAACGCGGAACTCTGGCCCTGCAGTCGGCGCGCCAACTCCGCCACAAAGGCGCTCGACAGCGGCGGGTTCGAGCGCGCCATGTCCGCGATCACCAAAATCAGATTTTTCGGGTCGCTCTCGGCCATCGCCGTCATCTGGTCGGCCCACCCATCGGCCAGGTTGCGGTCGGTCCGGCTGGACGCGATGCGGACCGCGACGCGGCGGAGATTCTCGATCAGCGCCAGGCGCAGCATGATCGGGATGGCCCACAATTCGCCCAGCTTGAGGGCGGTGACCGTCTGGTAGGCCGCGACGAACCGGCTGAGATTTTCCGGGTCCACCCGGCCATCGCCGTGAGCGATGATCTCCAACGCGAGGTCGTACACGCGCGGCTGCCCGGCCGAGGGGCCGTTCAACAGGCGTGGCAGTTCCCGGCTGTAACCCTTGGGCAAGTGCCGCTTGGCGGTGCGAATTTGTTCTTCGATCAGATAAAAATTATCGAGCAGCCATTCCCCGGCTGGCGCGATCCGGCGGGTCGCCGTGACCGCCGCCACGAGCAGCGCGCAGACGTCGATCAAGGTCCGTTCGTTCTCGGTCAGCCGCGCCAAAAGCGGGTCCGGCCCAGGTCGCGGCGTCAATTGATGCGAAGTCGCGAGATGCTTGCCGTGCTGTTCCATCTGGACGGCGCTGAACAGTTCCGCGCGCAGCGGCGGCTCGTCGCCGACATACTTTTGGGTCAGGCCGTTGCCGAGGAGGCGCGTCCTCCACTGGAGCCAGGTTTCGCGAAGCGTCATGGTGCTCACCTGCAAGTTGGCGGTCTCCGGCTGTGGAGCGAACCGCTCCCCGGACCCGGGGCCTGAAGATCAGTTCACGGTTTGCAAGGCTCGGTCTCCCGTCACTTGAGCCGCATGTCATTCTTGACGGATACCACGCCCTGGACGCCGCGCGCGACGCGGACGGCCTTGTTAATGTCTTCCCTGGAGTTGACGAAGCCGCTCAATTGCACCACGCCCTTGAAGGTTTCGACGTTGATCTCGGCCGATTTCAGCGAAGGTTCGTTGAAGATTTCCGCCTTGACCTTGGCGGTAAGGACGGTGTCATCCACATATTCCCCGGTACCCTCCTGCTTTGAGGTCGAGGCGCATCCCAGGAGAGACGCGAAGACGATGGCGAAGAAAAAGGTGGCGAATCGGTTGAAGGATCTCATGGTGATACTCCGGGTGAAGGATGAATCGAGGGTTTTACGCGAGGAGGTAAAGGGCTCGATCATTTGAAATGCGCTTTGAACGCATTCGCGGAATCCTTCAAGGCTTCCCAGACATTTTCAGTTTCCGCCTTGAGTTGCTCCCAGGAGTCTTCAGTGGCAGACTTAATCGCCTCCAGCTTGGTTTCACCTTCCTGACGCTTGGCGCGCAGTGCGACGAGTTGCTCCTGATATTTCTCCTTGGCGGCCTCCTTGGTCTTCTGCGCTTTGGTCTCCAGGACGTCCATTTCCGCGCTCCATTCATCGAGCTGTTTTTTCATCTTTGCTACATATTCATCTCTGGTTAACATGGGGTCTTGCTCCTGTTCTGAATCGGTGAATCGGTCATATTGACCGGAATTTCAGTGAGTGACTGCTCTCAACGCCAGCGGAAATCCAAGCGGGTCTGGCCCGAACCCTGGATATACACGGTTTGGCGCTGAGGCTGCTGCTGGGCTTGACCGGGTACGCTGGCTTCCACGGTGTAGTCGCCGGGCGCCAGTTGGGCGAAGAACCAGGGGCCTTTCGATTCGGCGGTCAGGACCGTTTCCCCGCGCGCGTCCAGAATGTTCACCCGGACCGCCGATAAATACTCGCCACTGCCCTGCATCGCGAACAGCAAACGCAGGTTGAACTGGTTGGACTGGGCATCGAGTGCGGCGCGTTCGCCTTCGCCCACGCCGCCCGATACGTAGCGAATGCCTCGATCGCTGTGGACCTGCGGTAACCCCGCCGGCGACTCGTCAGGGCCGGCAGCGGCAGCCGGGGATGGCGCAGGGGGCGCCGCCGACTCCGAACCGGCATAAGGATTCGGGCGCGGTAATGGTGCGGGCGTTACGGGCATCGGTTCCTGATAGCGGGGGGGTGAGTCCGAGCCGTAGGTCAGGGGAGCGTTAACCGTCTGCTGCGCGCCCGCCGACGGCAACACCCCACCGCCCAGCATCAGCGCCATGGCCATCAAGCTCATCTTGTGCATTTTTGCCATTTCGAGAATCTCTTTAAGCTTGTCGGAAGGATGCCGGAAATCGTGGTTCCGACGATTGACTTTTCCATCCTGGAGGAGGGAGCTTGGACAGCTTACAAAGCTGCAGCAGCTAGCTGTTCTTGGGCACAAATAGCAGGAGTGCGCCAGCCACGATCGCTGCCACGCCCGCCCAGACCGGGATGTTGACCGTCTGCCGGTCCTGAACCGTGAGTTCGATCGGACCGATCTTGGCCTGCTGCGTATCCTTGGTATAGCTGAAACCGCCATATGCCAAGCCCAGGACGCCGGCGATGATCAGGGCAATGGCTGCAATCTTGATGGCGTTCATCGGGTTTCCTCTCAAAGTAAGATTTTATCGGTCCGATAAAACCTCACTGGTTAATCAGCTATCCAATGCGCATCCCTTGCATGGAACCCAAGACTCCGAAGGCGGCTAGCAGCCAAAGAACCACCGCAATGACCACGACCACATTCAGGATTTTCTTGATGGTGCCGTCCATCGGTATGTAGTTATTAATCAACCACAGGGCAACGCCAACGACCACTAGCGCAACGATTAATTGAATTAAAGGCATGGTGCTTCTCCTATATCACACGGATGAGAGTGAAAAAACTTACCCTATTCCCTGGCAGGCGTCTGTTCGCTGGCGCACGGATCAATGAAATCGGTACGGCGCTTATCGTCCGCCCGTGACACACCGCGAAGGCGAACTGCCTAAATCATGGCGGATACATCCGCTCGATGATGGACGGGCCTGCGGTCGTGGCGTATCTAACCGGTGCTTGCAGCCTACCGCGCTGGAAATGAAAATTACTGGAACGTCCCCGCTCGGTCTGTACGCTATCGCACATAAAATGGTAAGTTTGATAAATAATGCGGTTGGCTATGCAATTCAGGTCCTGCGGTCCCGACTAACCGACAACCGCTTTTGGAGG
>JAKLIY010000095.1 GCA_022709365.1 Pseudomonadota bacterium | reverse complement strand
GCTGGGACAACATCAAGCCGCAGGTGGATCACATCATCTTCCCCGACGGCAAGCGCATCATCCTGCTGGCCGAGGGGCGACTGGTGAATCTGGGCTGCGCGACCGGCCACCCCAGCTTCGTGATGTCCAACTCCTTCACCAATCAGGTGCTGGCGCAGATCGAGCTGTTCACCCGTGGCGGGCAATATGAAAACAAGGTCTACGTGCTGCCCAAGCATCTCGACGAGAAGGTCGCCCGGCTGCATCTCGACCGGATCGGGGCAAAGCTAACCCCGCTGACCCCGGAACAGGCGGCCTACATCGGTGTCGCCCTGGACGGGCCGTACAAGCCGGAAAACTATCGCTACTGAGTGCGCGATGCGCGGCGGCCGGGATGGAACCACCGTCCTGGCCACCGCCCTGTTGTTCGAGCCACCCCCGCCCTGCGACCGTCATGGATTCCCAGACCCGCTATCCCAAGATTTTCAGTTGCGAATTCTTCCCCCCCACCACCGACGAAGGGATGCGCAAGCTGTTCGCCGCCCGCGAGGCATTGATGCGAATGCGGCCGGCGTTCTTCTCGGTCACTTACGGCGCGGGTGGCTCCACCCGCGACCGCACGTTCCAGGCGATTCAGGCGATTCAGACCCACAGCGGCGTGGACGCCGCCCCGCACCTGACGTGCGTGGCTTCGACCCGCGCCGGAACTCGGGAAATTCTGGACTACTACCGCGCTCAGGGTATTCACCGTGTCGTCGCCCTGCGCGGCGATTTGCCGTCCGGGATGCGGGAGTTTGGCGAATTTCGCTACGCCAACGAACTGGTGGAATTCATCCGCGCCGAAACCGGCGACCACTTCCACATCGAAGTCGCCGCCTACCCGGAATTTCATCCCCAGGCGCCGAACATCGAACATGACCTGCTGAACTTCAAACGCAAGGTCGAGGCCGGCGCCAACGGCGCCATCACCCAGTATTTCTACAACCCGGACGCCTACTTCCGCTTCGTGGACGACTGCGAAAAGCTGGGCATTGACCTGCCCATCGTGCCCGGCATCATGCCGATCACCAACTGCACCCAACTGGCGCGGTTCTCGGACAATTGCGGCGCGGAAATTCCGCGCTGGATTCGCAAGCGACTGGAAGGCTTCGGCGACGACCGCGACGCGATTCGGGCCTATGGACTGGAGGTGGTCACCGATCTCTGCCGACGCCTGCTCGATGGTGGTGCGCCGGGTCTGCATTTCTACACCATGAATCAGGCTGGACCGACGCTGGCGATCTGGGAACGGCTGGGGCTGACTGTCGCCTAGCGACGCAACCGTCCAATGAAAACGCCCTTCCCCCGGGCACGGGAGAAGGGCGTTTCTTTGTGAAAACTGGCGTGAACCGGCTATTGCGCAGCGACCAGCGCCTTGGCGTCCGGCCCATACGGCAGCACGTAGTCATACGCCGCCAGCACCAGATTGTCAGTGGCGCGGATCAAACGGGCGGTCACATACACGGATTGGCGCGCGACCGCGTAAGTGCCGGTGATGACCGCCGCCGCATTATGCGACTGGCTGATCTCCCGCACCGACCGCGACAACATCAATTCGCCGGTTCCCTCGGCGACAAAGATGTTGCTGCGCATCTTGATCTCGATCACCGTGTAGCCCTTCTGGGCAAACCGGGAGCCGACCTGCTCGCCGATGACCCGGCCCAGAGCGGACGAGGTTTCCAAATTGTTGATGTCGACAAAGGTTGTAGCCAACAGTGGCTCACGCCGCTCTTTGAGCCAAGGCGCCCGTTCCAGCAAGGCGTCGGCGGCGGCGTAACTGGCGTCAACCAGGTTGGCGTCCCGAATAATCGGCCGCACCGGAGCCTCTTCCTCCCCCCAGGATGCGCATCCCAAGGCTCCTACGCTGAACGCGACTACCAAGGCAACAGCCCCGCGCAAGCCCATAACGTTCCAATTCATGGCTTTAATCACCTCTATGATTCAATCGAGCGATGACCCGTCATGGGCACTGGGAACCCGAAACGCATCCCACCACTTCTACCATGCGGGTGGTGACTGGGGCCGGTCCCTTGGCAATATATTGATCCACGTTATTGTCGCTAATGTAGTAAATATCCCGAACGCGAGACACATAGCGATCTCCGCTCATCACGGAAGTCGTTACAATGATCTCACTGTTCGGCGTATCCGTGACAAACCCGCTGGCTACGTCCAGCGCAATCGCTCCCAGCATGGTCGCTGCTGCAGGCGATTGGGTATCCGCCACGTCGCGCAGCACCAGGACGGTGCCGGTTAACGCCGTGAACATGCCTGGCGTCGGCCGGATGAAACCCCGATCCTTATGGGTGATTACTTGGATATCGTAACTGACCGGCAAGCCCGCAGACGGACTCTCGCTCATGACGAATCCCTGCTCCAGCAGATGCGTGATCAGCAGATTGTGGAAGGCGATTCCAAATTGACTATTGTAACGCGATTGCTGAACATTCAGAGCCACTGGACGACCCTGTGGTTCGCCAGAACCGATCAGGTTATCGCGCAATCGTTTCGCTACATCGGCGGTGAGGACATCCCAGTGATGGGCGGCCTGCATTTTCTTCTGGAAGTTTACGGGATAGGTGGTCGTAACGGGCACTTGGGACATACACGCCCCCAGCCCGAGACAGAGGATTGCAAGAGGGGCATACGAGATTTTCATGGGTTCTCCCTCGGTTTTTGTGTCCGGTTATCGGCGGTACCCCGCTAGTTTAGCCGGTTATACCACCCGCGCCACCCCTTGACAACCAAGTTTCTACTCACCGGCGATCAAAGTTTTCAGCACTCTTTCTGTCAGTACCGATTGTGAGGGGGAACAAGGTATTGATTTCGCGCCCCAACACATTATGTTGTGGTAATTTTTTTTATATCCACATTATATCGGACTCACGTCTGGAATTTTGCTCTCGATATCCTCTAGAATCTGGTGGTTCCCCTCAACGCTCACCGGCCCCCGCGAGACCAACGAATCATGAAAACCGCGCACCTGCAACCCGTCGACTGTTCGACCGCTGCTGCCGACGTTCCGATGCAGCCTGCTTCCTGGGACATCTGGGACAAGAAATACCGGTTGAAGGCCAAAGACGGGCAGGCGATGGACGAGACCATTGACGGCACCCGCCAGCGGGTAGCCCGGGCGCTGGCCGAGGTCGAGGCTACGCCGGAACTGCGCGAGCACTGGTACGAGAAATTCCTGTGGGCGCTGCGCCATGGCGCCATCCCGGCGGGGCGCATCATTTCCAATGCCGGCGCCTGGGAGCACAAGCCGGCTACGTCCACCATCAACTGCACGGTGTCCGGCACGATCCTGGACTCCATGGACGACATCCTGCGCAAGGTGCATGAGGCGGGGCTGACGCTCAAAAGCGGCGCGGGTATTGGCTATGAATTTTCCACCCTCCGTCCGCGCGGCGCTTACGTCTCCGGCGCGGGGGCCTACACCTCCGGGCCGCTGTCGTTCATGGACATCTACGACAAGATGTGTTTCACCGTGTCGTCGGCGGGCGGGCGGCGCGGGGCGCAGATGGGCACCTTCGACATCGGTCATCCCGACGTTCTGGAATTCATCCGTGCCAAGCGCGAATCCGGCCGGTTGCGGCAATTCAATCTATCGCTGCTGATCACCCGCGAATTCATGGAAGCCGTCAAACAGGATGCCGACTGGCGGCTGGCCTTTCCGCTTCTGGCCAAGGAAGCCGAGCAGGATGGCATTGACCTTAACGATCCCGACCGGATTCTCTGGCGCGAATGGCCGACGCATCAGGGTTTGATCGTCAACGAAAATGGCCAGGTCGCCTGCAAGATTTATCGCAAAATTCGCGCCCGGCGGCTGTGGGACCTGATCATGGCTTCCACCTATGATTACGCCGAGCCGGGGTTCATTCTCGTTGATGAAGTCAATGAGATGAATAACAACTGGTGGTGCGAAAATATCAGGGCTAGCAATCCCTGTGTGACCGCCGATACCTGGATACAAACCGCTGCTGGCCCTCGACAAGTCTCTGACTTATTCGGACAACCTTTTTTGGCGCGAGTGGATGGTCAGGATCACACCAGCGGCCCTGAGGGTTTCTTTCGCACCGCCGCCAAGCCGGTGGTGCGCCTGCAAACCACGGAAGGCTACAGCCTGAAGCTCACGGCTGATCACCGCCTGCGCCGTGTCTTGCGCTACACCCGTTACAGCACCGACACTGAGTGGTGCGAAGTAGGCGAGTTGCGGGTAGGCGACCGCGTGCTGCTCAATGATCACCGCGCCAACCCGCAATGGGGTGGCAACCACGGTTTTCACGAAGGTTACCTGATGGGCTTGTTGGTGGGCGATGGGACGCTCAAGCAGAACGCTGCAATACTTTCGGTCTGGCAGGCCGCCAGTGTGGCTAATGGCGCGACTCTCGATATCACCTCCGGAATTAGGGATGTAATGACCGAGGCGCTGGCCGCCGCCAGAACTTTGCCGCACCGTGCCGACTTCATCGGTTGGCATAAGGTAGCGGGGCGTGGTGAATATCGCCTTGCCACGGCAGCGATCCGCGATCTGGC
>JAKLIY010000094.1 GCA_022709365.1 Pseudomonadota bacterium | reverse complement strand
AGAGTGCTTCCCGGTTTCCAGCCAGGATTTCAACTACGTTTTTAGTATAATTATTTTGGATCTCAATCAGCGAAAGCCCTATGTGATGCAGTAATCTCCCCGAACCCGTCAAAGCTATCCTGTCCCGCACGTTCCGACCTTCTGACAGTGCAGGCGACCATGAATCAGATGTGGCTCAAGAAAATCCGGGTCGTGGTCTCGCTGGTCTTTCTGGCGCTGACCACGCTGCTGTTCGTGGATTTCGAGCGAATCGGCGCTCCGCTCGCCGAAGGCGTGCGCTACCCGCAATTCGTACCGTCGCTGCTGAACTTTACCCAGACCTTTGCCCTGGCCGCTACCGGCTTCTTGCTGGTGCTGGCGTTGACCCTGCTGTTTGGCCGGGTGTACTGCTCGATGATCTGTCCGCTCGGCACTCTGCAAGACATCATCATTCGCATCGCGGACAAGCTGCGCAAGCCGCGCAAGGTCAAGTTCAAACCCCAAAAACCGCACAATACGTTGCGCTACGGAATGCTGGCGCTGACGGTTGGCCTGTTTCTGAGTGGCAGCACCCTGGCGCTGACCCTGCTGGACCCGTTCAGCAATTTTGGCCGCATCGCCGGCGATCTGGTGCGGCCGCTCTACGTCGCCGCCCACAACGGCGTGGGTTCGCTGCTCGAAGCTCTGGGGCTGTACGGCCCGTTCCCGCTGGCGTGGAAACCGCCGCCGCTGGCGACCCTGGCCTTTCCGGCGCTGTTTCTGATCGGACTGGTTTGGTTGAGCGCCTGGCATGGGCGGATGTTCTGCAACACGCTCTGTCCGGTGGGCGCGCTGCTGGGACTGGTTTCGCGCTTCGCCCTCTTCAAAATTCGGATTCCCAAGGACGCCTGCATTGTCTGCGTCCAATGTTCGACTCACTGCAAAGCCGGTTGCATCCGGCTGAAAACCAAGGATATTGATTTCAGCCGCTGCGTAGCCTGCTTCAACTGCATCACCGTCTGCGAGGCGCATGGCATCGGCTACGCGCGGTCGGCGCCCATCAACTTTTTCCCTTCATCGTCAACGGCTGTTCCACAACGGGAACCTTCGAACCACCCCGGCGCTGCGCGCCACCCCTCCTTGTCCAAGGAGGGGAAAACGCGGCGAGCGTTGCTGCGGGGCGCAGCGACGGCGCTGGTCGGCTGGGCGGCGTTGCCCGATTCGCCGCCGGCTGAAGCCAAGCCGCACAATCGGGTTCCGACCGTTCTGGTGAACCGCAAGACCTGGCCCATCGCCCCGCCCGGCGCTGGCGATCTGGCCCGGTTCAACGATCTTTGCACCGCCTGCCATCTGTGCGTAAGCGCCTGCCCTTACGGTGTGTTGCAACCGGCGTTGCTGGATTACGGCTTATCCGGTCTGCTGCAACCGCACATGGATTACATCAGCGGTTATTGCAGCTACGAATGCAATCTTTGCGGGCAGGTTTGTCCGACCGGAGCAATTCGGCCCCTGGACCTGACCGCCAAGCAGACCGTCCAGATCGGCGTGGCTCACTTCGTCCGCGATAATTGCATCGTGTATACCGACCACACCGCCTGCGGGGCCTGTGATGAATACTGTCCCACCAAGGCGGTCCACATGGTTCCCTATCGGGATGGCCTGACCATCCCGGAAGTCCGGGAGAATCTGTGCGTCGGGTGCGGCGCTTGCGAGAATGCCTGTCCGGCCTGGCCGCACCGGGCGATTTACGTGGACGGTCATTCCGTCCAGCAACAAGCTGTGCGGCCTGTTTCCAAACCCCTCGAACGGGAGGCGCAAGGTGGATTTCCATTTTGATCGGCATTGGTTGGCCATGAGCGCGCGGCGGTCATGAACGTCCTGTACTACGACTGCTTCGCCGGTATCAGCGGCGACATGCACCTGGCGGCGCTGCTCGACTTGGGCGTGGACTACGACGAGCTGGTCCTCGACCTGACCGGCCTCGGCCTGGACGGTTATGGCGTACAGGCTTCACGGGCCAGTCGCAAAGGGGTGTTTGGCGCTCAGGTGCGGGTGGTGACCGACCCCAAACAGTCCGCGCACCGCGACTTGCGTCAAATCGAGGCGATCATCGGTGGCAGCGCCCTGCCGGATACCGTGCGCGACCGGGCGATTGCGGTGTTTCGCCGGTTGGCCGAGGCCGAGGCGCATATTCACGACACCTCGCCGGACAGCATCCATTTTCATGAAGTCGGGGCGCTGGACTCCATCGTGGACATCGTTGCTGGCGTTATCGCCCTGGAGCGGCTGAACGTGGATCGGGTGCTGTGTTCACCGGTGGAACTGGGCGGCGGCCTGGTGAACTGTGAACATGGCGTGCTGCCGGCCCCCGCGCCGGCAACTCTGGAATTGCTCAAGGGCGTTCCGGTCAAGCTGGGCGGCGTGCCGTTCGAGGCGGCGACGCCGACCGGCGCAGCGTTGCTGGCGACCTTTGTAGATGAATATGTGACACATCCGGAACTGATCGTCCACCGGATCGGCTACGGCATCGGCCATCGCGACGGCCCTATTCCCAACGTACTGCGGGTTTTGCTGGGCGAGCAACGCGGGAAGGATGAGGAACGGCGGGAATTTTGCGTGCTGGAATGCAACATAGACGACATGAACCCGGAGTGCTACGACCACGTGCTGGAGCGGCTGTTTGCAGCGGGGGCGAACGATGCCTGGTTAACGACGGCGCTGATGAAGAAGAGCCGGCCAGCGACCGTGCTCGGCGTATTGTGCGCGCCGGAACTGGGGCGGACGCTGACCGAACTGCTGTTGATCGAAACCACCACGCTGGGCGTGCGCCAGTACCCGGTGATGCGCACGGCGCTGGCGCGGGAAACCCTGCAGGTGACGACCCGCTACGGTGAGGCAGCGGTCAAGATCGCTTATCATCAGGGCCGGCCACTGCGCGGCAAACCGGAATACGAAGACTGCAAACGTCTGGCGCAGGAACGCCGTGTGCCGATTCACGCGGTCTACGCGGCGGTCCGGGAGGCGCTGCTGAGCCACGAGTTGGGCGCGTCGGAACCGGCCCGGTTGACTCCATGACTGCCGCGCTGGCCGAGCCGGGTTTTCAACGCCTGTTGGACTTGTTACGCGGGTTGGGTTCGGTCGCGGTCGCCTGTTCCGGTGGCCTGGATAGCAGCCTGCTGTTGGCGGCGGCCCGGCTGGTGCTGGGCGAGCAGGTGCTGGCGCTGACCGTGGCGACGCCGTACATGGTGGCAGGAGAAATCACCGCCGCCAGGGTGTTGACCGCCCAACTGGGCGTGCGGCATCGCGTGCTGGAATTGCCGATGCCGGACGAGATCGCCGATAACCCGACCGACCGCTGCTATCTCTGCAAGCGGGCCTTGTTCGCTGAATTGAAAAACGTTGCCGCTGAGGAAGGCTGCGCCTGGCTGGCCGATGGTAGCAACCGGGATGATCTTGCCGACTACCGGCCCGGAATGCGCGCGCTGCGCGAGTTGGAAGTTCGCAGTCCGCTGCTCGAAGCCGATTTAGGCAAGGCGGAAATTCGCCGCTATGCCCGCGCCCTGAATCTGCCGGTGTGGGACCAACCCGCCTCGGCCTGCCTGCTCACCCGGTTGCCGCACGGGACCGAGGTGCATTCCGAACTGCTGCGGCGGGTGGAAACGGCGGAAAGCGCGCTGCGGGCGTTGGGGTTTGGCGCGGTAAGGGTGCGCTGTCACGACGATCTGGCCCGCATTGAGGTGGATCGCGCTGATTTAACCCGGCTGCTGGATGAGAGCGTCGGCAGTAAAGTGGTGGCGGCGCTGACCGGCTGTGGCTTCCGTTACGTGACCCTGGATTTGCAGGGCTACCGGATGGGGAGTTTCAATCGCTGTTGACCTTCGCAGTGAAAGGGACAGGAATAATAAAAGTGGTAAGATGGCGATGAATCTCATAAATCTGAACTATTTTCCCCTGCTATATTTTTTCTTGCTGGTTTTATATGGGATTGTTGGATATTCTTCTTTTGGATATGATGATGAATTATTTAACATAAAATTAATTGAAAGATATGGGCTGGGCGCAATTAGTATTGTTCAACAAACCGATGTGCATCCACCTGGATCTTATCTAGTCAATTGGGCGCTGTTTGCGCTATTAGACGATTGGAAGCTTGTAAGATTAGTCGGTGCCTTATTTTCCGCAGGCACCTTGATATATGTAATTGAGTCGGTTCGGAAAAAAAATGGCTTTGGTTCAGGTTTGAAGGCTTTCATTCTTCTAGGATTAAACCCCGCTATTTTATTATGGTGCACCGGCCTTCGCTGGTACGCTTATTTTGTTCCAATTTTAATTTGGCTTAGCGTTACGCCAAAAACCGGTGACTGGCGCTATTGGGCGAAATGTTTTGCTGGCTTGTTTCTGCTTGCCTACTTTGGTTATGCTGCCTTTATATTGGCAATTCCTCTGTTGGTTTTGTATTGGCGTAATTGTTCTGTTAGTATTACTGTAAAGATCAGAAATATTTTGGTTTTTGGCGGGATTTTCTGGATACTTTATTTGTATCAACTTACGATTTTTATAAGCATTCACTTGAGCAGCCCTTTTAAGGTCCTTGATAATTTATTGTATAATAACGCAATTTTTGAAATATCTTGAGGTATCCGCATGTTTAGCGACGTCTTCGAGCGGTTTATCCAGAACCGACCGATCGCAGTAATGGTA
>JAKLIY010000093.1 GCA_022709365.1 Pseudomonadota bacterium | reverse complement strand
CGCAAGATTCGTGCACGTATAATTGACTGGCGTGCTAATCAAATATTGAACGTATTGCTGTTTGGTTATCATGTCGAGATTATACCAAAACAATCAACAACCTGGAACTCCAAGCGAAAGTCCTGATCAAGCATTCTTGATTCTGCTCCTCAAAGGAACAAACCTCAAAGAAAGTGAGAAAGCAACTGCACAGCCAGTAATTTCCGGCTCGAAGATTTATCCACTTGTTGTTGGTCTCCCACCGTTCGCCGAACAACACCGCATCGTAGCCAAGGTCGATGAGTTGATGGCCCTGTGCGACCAACTCGAAGCCCAACTCACCACCACCCAAGCCAACAACCGCCGCCTGCTCGAAGCCGTGTTGCATCAGGCTTTGGAGTGAATTCGGTGCAATTCTTCAATCCGCTGGCGTCATCAACTGCTGCCAGGCTTGCAGCACACAGGCCACGGACCAGGCCTGAGCGGGCGCGCCGCGTGGATAGTGCGGCGGCGCGCCATCGAAAATCTCGCTGACCGTGCCTAACCCGGCGTCATGGAGATGATCGCGGATCGGCTCCAGCCAGGCCCGCGCCGCTTCAGCGTTGCCGTGAACCCGGTATTCCGCCAGCGCATAATGCCCCAGCAGCCACCCCCACACCGGACCCTGGTGATAGCCGCCGTCACGCTCCAGAACGTCGCCGACATAATGAGGCCGGAACGCGGCATGACGCGGAGCCAATGACCGCAGGCCGTAGGACGTCAGCAGTTCGCGGCCACAAACCCGCAACACGGACTCCTGAACAGCGCGGTCAAGTGGGCTATGAATCAGGCTGACCGCCAGCAACTGATTCGGGCGTACCAGAGTCTCGTCGCCGTCGGGACCGTCGAGGACATCGAGCAACCCTTCCCCGTCTGGCCGGACGAAGCGCTGAAAGCCCCATCGCGCCTGATCCGCCAAATCCTCGTAAAAGGCCGACGACTGGCCCAGTTTCCGGGCGCAATCCGCCACACTCCGCAGGGCGTTATGCCAGAGGGCGTTGATCTCCACCGGCTTGCCGATGCGCGGCGTCACCACCCAGTCATCGATCTTAGCGTCCATCCAGGTCAGTTGCAGACCCGGTTCGCCGCACTGGATCAGACCGTCCGCGCTGTCCAGGCCAATGCCAAAACGGGTTCCCGCCACATGCCAGGCGATGATTTCCTGCAACACGGGAAACGCTTCGGCGAGACTGGCCGCATCGCCGCTGGCGTCCAGATACGCCCGCCACGCTTCGACATACCACAAGGCGGCGTCGGCGGTGTTATACGCCAGCGGCTCGCCAGCGGCGGAAAACAGATTAGGCAACATGCCTTGGTCGATAAATCGGGCAAAGGTGCGCAGAATGCGGCGGGCGATCTCCGGGCGGCCAGTCGCTAAGGTCAGGCCGGGCAGGGCAATCATCGTATCGCGGCCCCAGTCGCCAAACCACGGATAACCGGCGATCACTGATTCGCCATCGGCCAGTCCCGGCAAAGGCCGGTCGATCAGGAAACTGTCCGCCGCCAGCGTCAATTGGCGAATCCAGTCAGGAGCACCCGGCAAATGCGCTTCGGCCTGCGCCAACAATTCAGCTTCGCGGTGCAGAAAGCGCTGCCGGGCGGCATCCAGATCGAGTGAAGCATCTTCATGCAGGCTGGCGACGATGCCCGTCCAAACGCCGGGTTGCAGCGTCAACGTCGCCGCGCCCAAGCAGAAATGATGATCGCGATGCGCCAGACCCCGCTCGTGTTCCACCGGCAGGTCGAAGTGTTCAAACCAGTTCGGACGGTCGGCAATGACGCCGCCGCAGGCCCCTATTCCCAAGGTAAATTCTGGATGGCGAATGCGCCGCTGGGCCGGGTGCGGCGCGTCGATGATCGGCTGGAATTGGCTCATCACGGTTCCAACGTGGTGATCACGGTCATTGATCAACAGTTGGACGCGCAATTGCGGCGTATAGCCGATACTCTCCGGGGCCAGCCGCCAGGCGACATAGGTGGTGTTGGCGCCCGACTCCATCCAGACGCACTGTTCCAGGACCACATTGCCGATGGCATAGCGCCATACCGGCATGCGTCCTTCCAGATGGAAAGATTCCAGGTGAACATAACCGTGGGGATTGATGATGCCGCCGGCCCAGCGGTTGCTGAATAACGGGATTTCCCGCTCACCGTCCACCAGGGTCGCGTCTGCCTTGGCGAAGACCAGCCGGCGGCCGGGTTGCAGCGGCGCAATCAGCAGCCCGTGATAGCGACGGGTCAGCGTACCGGCCACGGTGCCAGCGGCGTAACCGCCCAGCCCGTTCGTCACCAGCCATTCGCGCCGTTCAGCTTGGAGCAGATCGCCGCACAGCGCCCGCCCACAGCGGATGAAATCGGGTAAGTCGGTCATGAGCATTACCGGGGGTCTGGTCGGAAATCCAGCGATTTTGCAGGAATTTCCAGTGATCGGGTAGGGATTCGGGAGGCCCATTCAGGGGCGGGATTCCAGCCGCAACCGGTCGCCGACCCGGATGCCACGCTGGGCCGCTGCGCCGGCGTTAATTTCCAGAATGTAGCGGATGTTGGCGGTGTCGCTGGGATAGATGGGACAATTCGAAGTTTTGCAGGGCGGGACTTCGGTCACGATCTGCGTCAACCGGCCCGCCGTGTCGAAATACAGCAGATCCAGGGGAATATAGGTGTTTTTCATCCAGAACACCGCCGGGCCGGGCGGTTGCACAAACAACATGCCCCGATCAGGAGGCAGTTCGCGGCGGAACATCAGGCCCTGCGCCCGCTCGTGCGCCGTTTCGACAATTTCGGCCTGAAACGTCGCCGACCCGACCGTGACCTGCGCTAGGTCCCGGGCGAACGCGGCGTTCATCGTCAGGGCGATCAGCGCCAGTGGATAGAACAGGATGGAATGAATGGCGTTTCGGTCAAAACCCAGGCTCATACCGGTGTCCTCAGTGAACGGTTGTGCAAGGATAGGCAGGTTTGGGACATCATGCGAGGGCCGGGCCGCCGGAGTCTCCATGTTAAAATTAACCATCACGACTCAGTATGCCCCGTCTGAATCACGGATTAACGGATTGCACGGAAGGGTTTCATCAGTGAAATCTGTGTCATCCGGTGAATCCGTGATTCAGACATGAACTATTTTCAATCCACGAACGGCTCAATTCCCCTGACCTTATGCACTTTCAAGTCTTGCAAACCGCTGGCTTGGCCCGGCGCGGCCAACTGACCTTTCCACGCGGCACGGTGGAAACGCCGGCGTTTATGCCGGTCGGCACCTATGGCACCGTGAAGGCCATGACCCCGGAGGAACTCCGCGCCGTCGGGGCGGAGATTATTCTCGGTAATACCTTTCACCTGATGCTGCGGCCCGGAACGCCGATTATTCAACAGCACGGCGATTTGCACGGTTTCATGCACTGGAACGGGCCGATTCTGACCGATTCGGGCGGTTTTCAGGTCTTCAGTCTGGCGGCGCTGCGCAAAATTACCGAGGCCGGGGTGAAATTTCGCTCGCCCGTCGATGGCGGCATGGTGTTTCTGGGGCCGGAGGAATCGATGGCGGTGCAGCGGGCGCTCGGTTCGGACATCGTGATGATTTTCGATGAATGCACGCCTTATCCCGCGACGGATGCCGAAGCGCGTCAATCCATGGAGTTGTCGTTGCGCTGGGCGCGGCGTAGCAAGGCGGCGCATGGCGACCATCCAGCGGCGCTGTTTGGCATCGTCCAGGGCGGCATGTACCCGCACTGGCGGCGTGTGTCCGTTGAGGGACTGCGGGACATCGGTTTTGACGGTTACGCGATTGGCGGGCTGGCGGTCGGCGAACCGCTGGCGGAGCGCTTGGCGATGCTCGATTGCACCGCGCCGTTATTGCCGGACCACGCACCGCGCTATCTGATGGGCGTCGGCAAGCCGGAGGATATTGTTGAATCAGTGCTGCGCGGTGTGGATTTATTTGATTGCGTGATGCCGACCCGTAATGCGCGTAACGGGCATTTATTCACCCATCACGGTGATATCCGTATTCGCAACAGTCAGTACCGCACGGATTCCCAACCCGTGGATGAAAACTGCGGTTGCTATACCTGCCGGCATTACAGTCGCGCCTATTTGCGTCATCTCGATCAATGCCGGGAGATTCTCGGCGCCCGGCTGAATACGATTCACAATTTGTATTATTACCTGGATTTAATGCGTCAATTGCGGGCAGCGATTACAGGAAACCGGCTGACGGGATTTATCACAGATTTTTATGCGCGGCGCGGTCGAACTGTTCCTGCAAGTTTATGAACAGTCAGCATTGTGGATGCTGTCCGCGAAAATTTCCAAACAAGCCTGAACGTAACCGTTCACTCCCCACCCCGGCCCTCCCCCACGAGGGGGGAGGGAGTATTGCGGAACAACGGGTTACTGAACTCCCCCTCCCCTTGTGGGAGGGGGTTAGGGGGAGGGGTCTGAACGCTTACGCCTGAATGAGGATTGCCGTTATGTCGCCTGCCCGCCACAAACTGCCCATTGGCATTCAGACCTTTGCCCAGATTATGAGCGAAGATTATTACTATGTGGACAAAACACGCTTTGCGCACCGTTTGATCGAGCATGGCAAGTATTATAGCTTTCCTAATAGTGATCCCCCATAGCTTATGCCGGAGACACTTGAGAACCCGCATATTGAGTCTCAGGGAGACTAAAGAACGATTGAACTCTTTCTTTAAGTTCCTGTAATTTTAGAAG
>JAKLIY010000092.1 GCA_022709365.1 Pseudomonadota bacterium | reverse complement strand
GCGCTATCACACCACCGAGGCTAACCTGCACCATTGGCTAAAAAAACATGGCCTAAAAACATCACGACAGCGCTCAGTCTCATAAAATTCTATGGGACTTTAGTGTCGTTTGTTTAAACACACCCAATCAAATCATCTGAGTACAAAAAGGCCGATGATGGCGAGCAGACGGCTGGATGATGGCGAGCGGCTACAGCTACCAAGACCCCGTGTTGCAGGACGTGCAGACGCCCCGCCCTGTGCAGGAGAAGGCGACGAGAAAATCAGCAAAAGTTGTCGGCGGGCGGGTTGCTTGTGCGCGGCTTACACCCGGATCACGGCCACGCGACTGCCCGATACGCCGTGCCGCCTGACGACGAGGATCATCGCCGGGACAGCGCCGCCCTTGGAGATGATCTGTTCGACGGCGTACATGGAGTCGAGCAGCTTGGGGTTGGCGCCGGATGCGCCGGTCGCCTCGACGACACGCATATTGCCGCCAGCCATGCTCTGAGCCACGTAGGACTCCACAACGGCAACGTGGCCGGGATTTCTCTTGACTGCATTGCCGTCCATCCAGACCAGCAGGTCGCCCTGCCGCACCTGGGTCGGATCGTTGACGGCATTCGCCGCGTTGAAGTACGACGCCGCGCTGGTATTGCGCACCGTATTGCTCGAATACGTCCGCTTGCCGCAGGCGACGAGGTAATTGGTGACGAACCCCGAGCAATCAATGCCGAGGTGGTCGTCGCAGTAAGTCTGGAGTGTGGCCTGAGTGACGTTCGCGATCTTGTTCGAACGCACCGCCCATTCAAGGGCCAGTTCGTAGTCCTGCGGAGCGCCCTTTCCCATTGCCGCCGTGCGAATGCGATCCTTGTTCGCCTGGAACCAGGCGTCGCTCCTTGATTCGCGTGTTACCGCAGTGTAGTCACGCATCTCCTCGGTGCCCGCCGCCCAGTCCATCATGAAGTACTTCCTGAGTTGGACGACGTGGGTACCCCTTCGGCAAACGCCCGCTACGGGGTCGTCGATAACCGCATTGACCCTGAGATTGCGGTACTGCTGCATGAACTGAACGGGTGTTGGCATGACTATCCTCCTTCACATTCCTTCGGATTCACCGGATGACGGCTCCGTCGGCAGTCATAGGCGGTCGGGGCGGTGCGCATGGCCTCATCTGAGCCGAGTCCGCCGTGCTGCGCACCTCGGCCTCCGAACGCGTGCTTTCCGGGATCTTGTCGGTGACGCACGCTCCGTCCGCCGTGATTTTCGCCACCGCAAGATACGTGCGGGTCACCTTCTCCGGGTTGCCGTTGTCCTCGTGCGCCTGCACGCGAACGATCAGCGCCACCGGAGCCTGCCTTCCGTCCTTCGTCCGGACCCGCCACTCGGCTTGGCCATCCAGCGTGAACATGTGGCGGGTGACGAACTCTTGGTAGTTGAGCGGGAATGCGCGTTGCGCGGGATCCACGATGTCGATCGACCGGCGTCCCGCGTCGACGCGGCGCACGTTCAACGTATAACCGCCAACGCCGGGACAAGCCAGGTAGGGCGTTTCGTTGGGGTCGGTCTTGTCGATCTCCTTCCTGCACGATTCCCCGCCGAGATCGGTGTAGACCGATTGGAGTTCGGCCTTCGGGCGGGCAGCGGCATCGCCATCTGTCATTGGGCAACCGCACAGCAGGAGCAGGCTCACTGACATCGAACCATTGATGAACAGCCTCACGTTCGTTCTCCCATGCACAGAGCGAAGCGGCGACTTGTGGAGGGGCGGAGAAAAAATAGGAAACTTAACCACTTATATTATAAGTTTCCTCCCGTCCCGAGGGGCTGTCAAGGCTCGGTTCCTTACCAACTATCAGTTTTCAAAACGGTTTTAAGCGCGCGTGAACCGAAAAAATAAATTAAAAATCAATATATTATCCTGTTAATAAGTCGGGGGGCGCGACCGCTATGACGTAGGACTTTCACCCTCGATGAGGCGCCGCTTCCGGTTCGGCCGCACCACTTCCAGGGCATCACCGGGCGTGAGGCCCCAGGCCGTCACCACGCCGGCGACCTGGAGCTGAGCCATCGCCTTGCGCACATCCTCCCGGAAGTCTCGCAACCGCTCATAATCCGACCCGCACAACGCTTGCAACCGTTCCAGGCCGATCCGGTGCGGGTTGCGCGGCGTGGCCCGGTGGCTGGCGATGTAGCCGTGCAGCCATTTGGCCAGGTCCATGCCCAGACTCCGGCGGATTTCCCACTCCAGCCAGGTGAAGTCGTCATCCTCGAACAGCACGGCCAGCTCTGGATTCAGCACGATGACAAACTCGCCGGTTGCTTCGTCGCGACAGCCTTTTTCGATCAGCGATCCCCAATAGGTCCGCCGCTGGCGGGTCATTTCAACCGCGCAGGCGGTCAGCCGGCGGATCGCGCCTTTGAGCCATTCATGCGAGCGGCCATCGGTCGGACGCCCGATGGTCCGCAGCATTGCGTTGATCGTCACCGGAACGCGCACGCCCAGGTGGTGTTCGCGGGCCAGATGCAGCGCCGCCAGCCAGACGTCGAGGTCGCCCTGGTCGAGCCGCCAGCCCGTGTAGCGGATGATGACGCCTTCCCAGGTCGCCAGGATTTCGCCTTCCAGGGCTTTGCGCCGCCCGCGCTGCACCACCCCGAGCAGGGCCGAGCGCAGCACGCAGGACGGGCAGGTGCGTAGCTCTTCCGGCCACAGCGGCAACCGCACCACGCGGGCGGGTTTCGGGGTCGGTTCCGGCGTTGGCGCGCGTTGACGGTGCTGGGCGCGCTCGGCGATTTGTCGGAGGCGCGCCGTCAGGTCGTCGGATGAATTCATGATGCAGGCTTCTCGGGTTCTTACCGCGCGGACGGCCCCCGGGTAATGCGAAACACCGGGGTTGGCCGGGTCTCGTGCCGAGCGCGCGTCACACCTTCCGCACCGGACCCGGGTACTGCGCCACCGAGGCGTCGGCCGTCAGCAAGGTGATGCCCTCCACCATCGCTTGCGCGACCAGGAGGCGGTCAAACGGGTCTTTGTGGAGGAGAGGCAAACTGTCGATGGCCACGGCATGTTCGCTGCCGACGGGCAACTCGCGATAGCCGTTATCCAGCAACCCCCGGCGCAGCAGGCGGGGATTCACCTGAAAATCCTCGCGGCCCAGCCCGCGTTTGATGGCGATCTCCCACACGCTGGCCGCGCTGAACCACAACTCGTTCTCCGGCGCGCCGATCAACGCGCGCGCCGCCGCCGACAAACGGTCCGGGTCTCCCGCCGCCCACAGCAGCAGATGAGTATCCAGCAGCAACTTCATGCCTCGCCACCGAACAGCCGCTCGATCTCGGCGCTCCCCAGCCGGTCGAAATCCTCAGGCACGGCGATCTGCCCGACCATAAACCCCAACCGCTGCTGTTGCCCGGGGGCCGGCGCGCTCAACGCCATGACCTTCACGAGTGGCTTGCCGGCCTTCGCGATCACGAACGGCTCGCCTCGCGCCGCCTGCTCGACGAGGCGAGATAGATGCGTCTTGGCTTCGTGGATGTTGACGGTTTGCATTGCGGACTCCTTTAGACTAAGTCATTATAGTTTAGTCTAAATAGGAAAGCACCGCCACCTTCCATCCGCTCCAGGCCCGACTCATCGAGGGCGAACCGCTGCGGGTGGTGGCGGAGCGGGTGAGCCGCATCGATCAAAACCGGCCGTATTACCTGCTGAACGAAGTCGAGATTCCCGATGGCCGGGGGCCGGCCCTGACCGGGAGGCTCGACAGCGTGGACACCTACAACCCGGCCAGCGACCGGGGCGGCGTCCTGCGCCTGCACGACGCCCGCGCCCAAGAACTGGAACCATGGCTCGATCTCGTGGCCGTCCGGGGCGAGGGGGTGGTGCAGTTCTGGCTCCGGCCGGGGGAGGCGGCGGTGATCCTGGGGCCGGGGGAGGAGCGGGAGGTGGAAAGGATACCGGAGCCGTTGAGGAGGTTTTTGTGAATAACGTTCGAACTAACCCGCGTGCGAGGCAGGGGCCTGCGCTTGGTGGCGCACCATGAGCGCAGCGAGTGCCACCAGGCGCAGGACGAATGCCGTTGCGCGTCGGGTTGAGCGAGGGGCTAGGCATCGTCGGGAAACGTGGCGAATGAAGTTTCAGCGCTGAAAGACCATGGTGCCCTGACCTTCTGTGCCAACCCAGGTCATTCGATTGCCGGACACTGTGACTGAGTAGGATTGTCCAACTGCAAAGTTGGTGGCCGAGATTGTGATCTTGCTGCCTTCAAGCCTCCACTTCGTCTTGGCGTACAGCTTTTCCTGGATCGTCCTGTACTTCTCGTCGCAGTCACTCGCCGAGGCATTCAGGCGATAGGTGCCGTCGGCCTTGACGTCATAGCGGATCTTGGTTGCACATGGTCGCTGCTGCAACAAAGCGGCGTGCGAGTCAAATGTGCTCCCACTCATGGAGACCGTGTGAGAAACGAGCTTCCATGAACCGACCACATCGGTTGCAAGGTCGGCCGCCAACGCGCCCCCCGCGCCAAGGAAGCAGAGCAAGGCACAGGTCACCCTCACCAGGGTGCGATTGAAACGAATGAGAAGTTGGGTGTTGGTCATAGCGTTCTCGAACAAGGAGGTGCGACTGTAGAAGGGGTATGGCAACGATTCCTTCATTTTCGGGCCACAAAGAGTGAACGCTCATTTCCAAAGATCATAAACGAGTTCCGGCGAAGATTTATCCATATCGAGGTCATAACTGGCCTAACGGGAGGGTCGGTCAGAAAAACCGCCAGCTTTTATTAACACCTCATGCCTGTGCGGCAGACTGCTTCTTTTTCATCATGTAATTGAAGAGTGTTCTCCGTGAGAAACCGAAGATTTGGCAGACCTGTGCTGCGGATTGATCAGAGTTTTGATAGAGAATTCGTGTGTGTTTCAGTTGATGGGCATCGGTGCGGGGGCG
>JAKLIY010000091.1 GCA_022709365.1 Pseudomonadota bacterium | reverse complement strand
ATTCCATCAGGGCACGAGGGCTGGCGATAGCGCCTTAACACGATGCCGGATATATGGCCGCAACTTTTCCTTTAGCCAAGCTGCGATTTCCTCTTGCATCGCGGGGCGGACCATATATGTCTAAAAAATAACATATTGACTTTTAATGATTTTTTGATAAAATCGCAGGTAAACGCAGGGTAGAAATTAAAAATTAATTCCATTTTGATGGATTTATCTCGAATATGCATTGGATCATCATAATGTCACCTTACTACCCAGGAGCAAAGCATGAGCCAGCTATTCACCTCCGTCCGTATTGGCCGCCTGACCTTGCCCAACCGCCTCGTCATGGCGCCGATGACCCGTTCTCGCGCTGACGACGCCGGGGTGCCAAGTGACTTGGCCGCCACCTACTACGCCCAACGCGCCAGTGCCGGGCTGATTATCAGTGAAGGCGTCTATCCTGTTGCGATGGGCAAGGGCTATGTCCGTACACCGGGTATCGAGAGTGATCACGTCGCCGCGTGGACGCGAGTCACCGAGGCCGTTCATGCTCGCGGCGGACGTATCTTCATGCAGTTGATGCACTGTGGCCGCATTTCGCACCCTTCGCTGCTGCCCGGAAGCGCGCCGCCCGTTGCGCCGTCTGCAATCAAGCCCGCAGGCCAGACCTGGACCGGCGCTGGCATGCAAGAGTTTGTTACACCGCGCGCCCTCACCGTCGCCGAGATAGCTGGCATCGTCGAGGATTATCGTCAGGCGACCCGCCGGGCATTGGCTGCGGGTTTCGATGGCGTCGAACTGCATGCTGCTTCGGGTTATCTGCCGGAACAGTTCCTCTCCTCCGGTAGCAACCAGCGGGACGACGAATACGGTGGCTCTGCGGCTAACCGTAGCCGCTTCATTCTGGAAGTGCTGGCGGCGATGGCCGCCGAGGCCGGCAGTGACCGGGTGGGCATCAAGATTTCGCCGGAGATGGGTTTCAACGACATTGTCGATGCGGCACCAGAGGAAACCTACACCTACCTGGTTGACCAACTGCGCAACCTCAAGCTGGCCTACCTGCATGTCGCCTTGTTTGGCGCCAAAACCGACTACCACGCGCTGCTGCGGCCGCGTTTCAACGGTGCCTACCTGATTGGTGGCGGACTCGACCAAGCGGGCGCTGAGGCGCTGATCACCGACGGCCGCGCCGATGCGACGGTATTCGGCACCGCCTTCCTCGCTAACCCGGATCTACCCGAGCGCTTCCGTCAAGGCGCACCACTCAATGCACCGGACAAGGCAACGTTCTACACCCCGGGAGAGCAAGGCTATACCGACTACCCGGCCTTGAATACTGCTGAGGCTGCTTGAGGGAGCGACAACCATGTCAGGATTTACGCGAGAGACCCGTCCTTATGATCTTTAAAAATTTACTCAATATAATCAAGTAAGTTACATGATGTTATTGATCCAGCGTCTTAATCTTCTTGACGCAGCGGTTCAACCCGCGTTCTTGCGCGGATCGAACGCATCCCGCACCGCCTCGCCGACAAATACCAGCAGGCTAAGCATCAGCGCCGTCAAGATAAACCCGGAAATGCCCAGCCAGGGCGCTTGGAGATTATCCTTGCCCTGGCGCAGCAGGTCGCCCAACGAGGCGGAACCCGGCGGCAGGCCCAGTCCCAGAAAATCCAGTGCGGTCAGGGCGACGATGGAGCCAGACAGGATAAAAGGCAGAAAGGTCAGCGTTGCCACCATCGCGTTCGGCAAAACATGCTTGAACATGATCCGTCCGTCAGTCATGCCCAGGGCGCGGGCGGCGCGGACGTAGTCGAAGTTGCGGGCGCGCAGAAATTCGGCCCGCACCACGCCCACCAGCGAGGTCCAACTGAACAGCATCAAAATCAGCAACAACGTCCAGAAGCCCGGCGCCACCACGCTGGAGACGATGATCAGGATGAACAATTGCGGCAGCCCGCCCCAAACTTCCAGAAAGCGCTGGAAAAACAAATCGACCCGTCCGCCGAAATAGCCTTGCACCGCCCCTGCCGCTACGCCGATGATCGAAGAAGTCACGGTCAACAACAGGCCGAATAGCACGGAGAGCCGCAACCCGTAGATTAGCCGGGCCAGCACGTCGCGGCCCTGATCATCCGTGCCGAGCCAGTTGTCGGCAGAAGGCGGCGCCGGCGCGGGAACCGGTAGATCGTAATTTACTGTATCGTAGCGAAAGCGCACCGGCGGCCAGAGCATCCAGCCCTTTTCATTGATCAGCCCGGCCAAGTGTGGATCGCGATAATTGGCGTCACTGGGGAAGTCGCCGCCAAAATCCGTTTCGGCGTAGTCCTTGAATACCGGCGCGTAGAATCCACCCTGATGGTAAATCAGCAACGGCCGGTCATTGGCGATGAATTCGGCCCCCAGGCTCAGTCCGAACAACAGCAGAAACAGCCACAGCGACCACCAACCGCGCCGGTTGGCCTGGAATTGCGCCAGCCGACGCCGGGTCAGGGGAGTGATGTGGAAGCGGAACACGGTCATAGGGTATTGGCGATGTTGGTGTTTCTAAATAATGCAGCAATATAGCACGAACAGTCGGTCAAACACGCCGACCTGGCTCGACCCGCGCAACCCTCGGCCAGTGATGGTCTGCATCATCAACAGCAATTGTTGCCTTTACATCTGCATTGAAACAAGCCGGTGGTTTGTTCAGTTTGCTATAGGGTTCAACCCGGCCCACTGGCCAGCGTTCCTCAATGCCGGTGAGGTAGCGCCCGGTGGAACCGATCCAGACGACGGACTGGCCTTGTTCCAGCAGGCACCGGAACTGGCGTCGGGTCTGTTCAATGGGGAAGCCCCACAAGGCGCGGCGGTGATTGGGTTGCAATCGTGTCAGGTTCAGCCGGCGGGCGAACTCAGCGTCATCGGAGTGGTAGAACTCGCAGAAGCGCCCGACCTGGAAGAACAGCACGTCGCCGGAAAAGCGCCAGCGGTAGTAGCGGTATTGATCGGCGACGCGCCGGAAGCCGCCGGGCGGGCGGTACTTGCGGCTCAGGAGCGAGCGTTCGGGGTCGAAGTCGAAGTATTGGGCGAGGAAGGGATAGTCGGCCCAAATCGCTTGGCAAAGACGGTAGGTGTCGGCCTGCTGGAAGTGACCGAGGTACGAGGCCAGGGTGGCGTGCAGTTGATCGAGCAGGGTTGGATCAAAGCGATAGCGCCGGTAGGTGGGCCGTTCAATGACGAGGCGCTTTTCATAGTCGCGCAGCCGTTCATGCAGGTGATTGACCACGCGCCGCCGCACCAGCCGGTAGTCGGCGCGCACGATGTAGCCGAGGAAATCCACGCCGTCGCTGACCGGGCTAAGGCGCTGGCGTGTGGGGTTGAGTTCCAGCCGCAGGTTTTCACGGAGATAGCGGGCAATCTGCTCCCGCCAGTCCAGCAGGGTTTCGCGTTCCGGGGCCAGCAGCACGAAGTCATCGCAGTAGCGCAGGTAGTGGCGACATTTCAGTTGATGCTTGACGAACTGATCCAGGCCGTTGAGGTAGACGTTGGCGAAGAATTGGCTGTTGAGGTTGCCGATGGGCAGCCCCTGGTTGGGTCCGGTGCCGAACAGGGTTTTATGCGGTGGAATGCGGGCCAGCAGTTCGGAGTCGCCTTTGAGCAAGTAGTCCTGGGTGCAGTCGTGGAACACCAGCAGGCGGGTCAGCCAGAGCACGTCGTCGTCGTGGATTTTCGGGGCGAGCAGGGCAAAGAGGAGGTCTTTGTCGATGCTCATGAAGTAGTTGTGGATGTCGAGTTGCAGATAGCAGGCGCGGCGGGTTCCGTTGTGGGTGACTTGGCGGATGAACTGTTGCAGGCGGTCAACGCCGGCGTGAACGCCTTTGCCGGTGCGGCAGGCGTAGGAGTCGTGGATGAAGATCGGTTCCCAGGTGCGCTCCAAAGCATCGACCAAGACATGGTGAACGATGCGGTCGCGGAAATCGGCGGCGAAGATTTCCCGCAGTTTGGGACGCTGGACGACAAAACAGACGGAACGAGCAGGCGCGTAGGTGTGATCGACCAAGGCGTCCCGCAACGCCAGCAGGTGTTCTTCCTGCCGGGCTTCGAAGCGTAGTGCGTTCAGGGTATTGCGCTTGTTGCGTCGGCACTGGAGATAGTGCCGATAGAGATTGTCCAGGGAAAACAGCAAGGGGCATCATTCTCCGGGGCGCACGGCCCATGCGTAGTTTTCGTTGTCCTTGTTGTTGGCGTTCTGGTTGCCGTCGTTGGCGTTGAAGTTCCACGCATTGTTGGTATTCGGCGCGTACTCGGTACCGGACCAGTACACGTCGGGTCGCGCATGGCCGCTCCACTTTCAGCCCGAAAGCCCAACGGTTGGGAATCCCTCAGCGGGTATCCCGCCCTGTATCGTCATGCCTGATCACTCAGGCGGGAGCGGCGCACAATGATGTTTCTCGGCACGCTCTTCCAGTTCGGAAACGGGAAGATTCTGGCCCCACTTGCTTCCTGGAATTCCCTTTTGCGTCAGAACCCCCCTCCCCCCAACCCCCTCCCACGAGGGGAGGGGGAGCCAGACCGGCACGACTCCCTCCTACGAGGGGAGGGGGAGCCAGACCCGCTACAGACCGGCACGACTCCCTCCCACGAGGGGAGGGGAGCCAAACCCGCCAAACGCCCTCCCCCCTTGTGGGGGAGGGCCGGGGTGGGGGGTGAGCGGCTACCGCTTCGCTACGCTTCTCAGCCACCCCTCGTTCTGTCTGGAAACGGAACCTACGATCTCCACGGCGTGGACGTAGGCGTTGAAACTTTTGAAGGCGCGCACTTCCTTGGCCAGGCGCATCAGCACCAGCAGGGCTTCCAGCCGTTCGCGCAACCGGAGCAGGTCAGCTTGCTTGTCCCGCGCCGAGTTGGCCTGAATGATAAGGCGATTTCCTGTAAAAAGTTTACCAAATTTAGTAAAATCTTGAAATTGATCCTCCTGTAAATTTTCCTGTGATCGCCTACGAATTTGCAGCCAATCGTAATTGTTCCGAGTCGTTAGCGGCTTCAGTGGAGAACCAAAAGTGCTTCCATTGGTGATTCAATTCTGTAACTCTTAAAATACCTAGACTCCGACTTCCAGCTTCACACCAA
>JAKLIY010000090.1 GCA_022709365.1 Pseudomonadota bacterium | reverse complement strand
AGCCTATGTCGGCACTGGTTTTGACGCAACACATCGCGGTCGCTACGGGAACCCCGGTCACGATTGGCCGGGAAACCCTGCAAGCGACTCCCTGCACGCTGGCGGCCATCCCCACGTCCGGTGGTACGCTGGGCGTGGAATACCAACTGGTTGCAGACGGCACCTGGATTGCGTGGCCCGCGGGCGCCGTTGCGGCGACGACCGTGTATGTGCTCAGCGGGCCGGTCTACGCGCTGCGGTTTACCACCACCACGAAGAACGGGGTGATTGAGTTGGCGCAGTAACGCCGGGAGCGGTTTTGTGGATTCAGCGTTTGATACTTTGATGCGTACAGTGGCCGTGCCGGTGCTGGAAACCGTCTTCGGCGTAACGGCCACTCATATCACCGCCGAAACCATCGGCGCGGAGGCGCTGGCGGCCGGGGACTGGACGGTCGGCGCGGCCTGGACGCAAGCCCCGGCCGGTACGTTCGCCCACGAAGCCGGGACGGGCCACACCGCCACACTGAGCCACGCGGCTACCGTTACGGCCGGGGTGACGTACCTGCTGGTGTGGACGATGGATTGGCGCACCGCCGGTAGCGTGACCGTGACCCTCGGCGGGCAAACCAAGGCCGGCGTGACGGGAAGTTTTGCGTGGCGGGTGACGGCTACCAGTACAGCGGGCCTGGTCATGACTCCGACGGCGACGTTTGACGGCACGCTCTCCGGTTTGTCGCTGAAACCGATCAGCGCCGGGGTGAGCACGGCGGGCGTGACGGTGCTGCAAGGGATGGAATTATTGGCGACTGGCGAACTGGGGGAGCGGATGGAAGAGCGCCGCACGCTGGAACTGGCGGCCAGCCATCAAGCGGCGGTCGGGGATACCTTTGTGGTAGACAGCACCACGTGGCAAGCCACGCAGTTGTTGGCCGATGACGGCTATCTCCAACGCTTTGCGGTGATAACGCTATGAGCGCCAAGGCGGCCCTGGCGGCTCTGAAAGCGCAACTGACGACGATCTACCCGACACAGACCGGGCGGGCGGCGCTGGAAACGACCAGCGCCACGTTGCCGGTGCTCACCCTGTACAGCACCGGCGACGGCTTCGCCAGCGAACAGGATTACAGCGATCAGACCTTTACCCGCCGGGTCACGCTGGAACTCAAGGTGGCCGCCACCGCCCTCTATGACGAAACCCTGGATGATGCCCTGGCCGCTCTTCGCGCTGTGATTCAACCCGACGCCGTGACCGGAGCCTGGTGGGGCGGGCAGGCCTTGCGCGTACAAGAAACTTCAGCGGCGTTTTTTGCCCCGGCCCCGAACAGCAATGAAGCCGTTTTGCAAATGACCCTGGAATTTGACTATCGCCCATGATTTCTCTCAGTGTGTGCACACCGACCTCAGGCCTGTTGCGGGCCGAATATGCACTTTCTCTAGCGCAATTCTGCATGACCTTTATGACGGATGCGGTAGACCCGGAGGAGCCGCGTCAGCATATCGTGCTACGTCAATACCAATCGTCCAGCATCAGTAATGGACGGGAGTATCTGGCGCGCACGGCGCTGGATGAAGGCGCCACGCATATCCTGTTCATTGACGACGACATGAGTTTTGCGCCCGCTGTGCCCATGATGCTGTTGCGCCGAAACCTGCCGCTGGTCGCCTGCAATTACCGCATCCGGTTTCAAGGTATGCCGTTTTCCGCCTTTGCCCCGGACTTTGCGACACGATTGGAAATGCGGGCGGATTCGCCCGACCTGGAAGAAGCCGGCGCAGCCGGGTTTGGGATGTGTTTGATTGCGCGGGAGGTCTTGCAAGCGATACCGCAACCCTGGTTTCCGATCCAGTGGGATGCGCAGTCGGGCACGTATTCGACCGAGGATTTGCCGTTTTTCTGGAGCGCCCGCGCGGCGGGGTATCCGCTCATGATTGATCAGACCGCCAGCCGTATGCTGGGGCATCATGGTAGTTATTGTTACCGCTGGAATCAGCCCAGTTGAATCGAGGAGTTTTGCCATGGCCGTTTTAAGTTCTGCCGCTGTGTACTACGAAAGCGCGCAATCCCAACAGGCGTTTGCCGCGATGACCGGCAATACCGCCCGCACGACCTACAGCCTGACCAGTAAGCCCTGGTCGTCGGTATCCGGGTATGAATATGTCGTTGCACCGTATGGGCTGATGACCGGCGGCGAAGTAACGGCGGGCGTAGCGGATAACGCCGTGCGCCTGGCCGCGTTGACCGCCATGATGCCCGCCGCCACCGGCGCCAGCGCCACCACCGGAGTGCTGACGGTCAATGCCGTGACCGATGACTCGCTCACGGCCACGCGCGGTTCCAGCGCCGGCACCGCCTACCGGATTTCATCGGTGACGATCACCAGCGCCGGCGCAGCGGCCATGGTGGCGGCGGACGGGTCAACCGCGTTTGTAGCGACGCGGGGCGCGGCGGGCGGCCCGCCGGCGATCCCGCTGGGCAGCATCGAACTGGCGCAGATCAAGCTGACCTCTGCCAGCGCCGCCCCCGTGAGTGCTACCGAAATTTTTCAGGTGGTCGGTGACAGCCAGGAACGGTACGATTACCCGGTGTACAGCACCGATCCGATCCGGGGACAGATCACGTTTGTCGCGGCCCTGCCGCTCGTGCATGGCTCGAGCGCCACCGCCGCCGCCACCGCCGCTAAACTGGTTTATGCCCGGGTTGCGACTCCGGTGTTTGCCGAGATTAGCCGCGCCCGGAATTGGACGCCGGCCGAAACCTCGAACAGCACCAACTCCGAACAGTACTACGATGGCACGCTGGGCAGCTTCAGTTCCAGCCTCGGCCAATCCTCGTTTGAGGCGGCGCTGGGGGATGGCGTGACGGATGCGTTGCTGGCCAAACGGGGCGCTAATCTGCTGTTCAAGTTCATGCCGGACAAGAATAAAGCGCCGTACCAAATTACTCAGGGTGTGCTGGGGGTGGCGCGGGTTTTTGGGGTGGGCGCGAATCCGACCGCCACGTTCTCGGTATCGCCGCTGCAAGAAAGCGTTGATTTTGCCTCATGAGCTTTGACCTCAACCGCTTTCGAGGCGCGGCCTTAACCCCGCGCCAAGCCTCTGTTCCGGTTCCCGACCTCCGGTTTTTCTTTGCGGCGGAGGAAGAGCCGGTTTGGGTGGTGCGCGGCCTGACCGGTGAGGAACTGGCGCGCGCCAATGAAGCCAATGCCCGCACCGCCACGATTGCGGCGGCGGTGCAAGCGCTTGCCAATGCCGCCGCCGCCAAACCGGAACAAACCGAAGCCCTGCAAACGCTGATCGGCTATGGCACAGAAGTGCCCGCCGATCTGGCAAAACGATTTGATCATCTGGTCTTCGGCAGCGTAGAGCCAAAAATTGACCGGGAAACGGCGGTACGGTTGTTTACGGGCTATCCCATCGTCGGGTACACCCTGACCAATCGCATCCTGGAACTGACCGGTGAAGGCCCCGATCTGGGAAAAGCGCCGCCCTCTACGCCAATCCCCGAGTCCTCGTTGCCCTGATGCTGTGCGATCTCCGGGGGCGGTTTCTGTTCGAGGCGCTCCCGGATGTGTTTCCTGAAGGGCGGCTGACCGACGTAGAAGCGGCGTTGTGGGGCCAGTACTACGAACACAAGAGCAAACCACGGAAACTGTAAATGGCAACTCTCCAGCAAGTGGTGCAACTGGTCTTTGAGGGCGTAGACAACGCCAGTCAGACCACAATAACGATTGCCAACAAGCTGGAGGCACTGAATCAAGCGGCGCTGGGGGCGGTGACCCCGCTGGCCGATGTCACGGCCGGCCTGCTGAAGCTGGAAACCGCGACCCTGGTTGCCGGCGCAGCCCTGGTCAAGGTAGCGATTAACGACGCTGGGCAATTTCAAAGCTCCTTCAATTTTATTACGACGCTGTTTGACGCAACCGGGGCCGCCAGCCAGAAGTTTCGGCAAGACATCCTCGAATATGCGCAAACCAGCACGCAATCCATCGAATCCATCAATGCGGCGCTGCAAAGTGCGATTGGGCAAGGCATCGCGTACAGCGAATCACTGAAGCTGCTGGCTGTTGCGGAACAGTTGGCCGTGGCGCAGGGCGGGGAACTGGAGGACACCACCCGGTTGCTGGTCGGTACGTTGAATGCGTATGGGCTGACGATTGATGAAGCGGGAAAACTCTCTGATGTGTTCTCAGTCACGATCCGCGATGGAGCAATCTCCATCGCGGAGTTGGCGGGTGGGTTGTCTGAAATCACTCCCATTGCGGCGGCGGTCAATGTCGGCGTAGACCAGATTGGCGCGGCGCTGGCCGTACTCACCGCAAACGGCGTTCCGGCTAATGCGGCTATTACGGGCGTCCGCAATATACTGGAAGCCATTATTAAGCCTACGGATGCCGCCGCTAAAGTTGCGGATCAGTTAGGGATTGAGTTCAACGCCACTACGCTCCAGTCGAAAGGGCTGGCCAGCATCCTGGAAGCGGTGCGTACCGCTACCGGGGGCAACGTAGAGACCATGGCGCAGTTGTTCACAACCACGGAAGGGCTACAGACCGCCTTGTCGCTGACTACCGGGGGTGGTGGCCAATTCCGGGCTGAACTGGAGAAAATGGGGCTGGCCACCGGCGCTACCAGTGAAGCGTTTACCAAAATGGCCGACAACATCGCGCTGGGCAGTCAAAAAATCAGCAATGCGATTCAAATCGCATTTATCAATTTGGGAACGCCGCTGCTGGATGAGTTTTCAGGAATCCAGCAGGCCATTGCGACGATTTTTAACGAGATTGGTCAATCCTTTCAGTCTGGGCCGCTACAAGTCATTGTCGCCGCCCTGGAGCAATTTCTCGGAAATTTCGCCAATCAATTAACGACCATTGCCCAAAATATTCCGGCCGCGCTGGCGCAGGCCGACCTTTCCGGGTTTTTGAACGCCATCAACGCTGTTAGCCAGGCCATCAGTAATTTTATTGGTGCGGCTAATCTTGATACAGTGGAGGGGCTGGCGCAGTTTATTACCGATCTGGGCAATGGATTCAATGCGTTAACGGAATTTAGCATTGCTACTGTGCAAGCATTAGGCCCTTTACTGGAAAAGCTGATCGAGCTTGGGCGTTGGTTGATCAATCTGGGTCCTGAGACGATTCAATTTGCCGGTACGGTCGGCGGGTTGGCGCTGGCGTTTACCGCGCTCTCCCCGATTCTAACGACGGCACTGATTGGAATACAGACTTTTGGCGGCGCCGGAGGCGCGGCCATC
>JAKLIY010000009.1 GCA_022709365.1 Pseudomonadota bacterium | reverse complement strand
AGATCGCTCGGGTACCTTTCAACAGGAACTTCTTTTGGCCATGGCATCGATCACCTCGCATTAGATTTTTACGCTTAAAATGATTTTTCAATTCATACCCTACTTTTACCCATATTTTACAAAAAAAAGTTATTTAAATTCAATGTCTTATTTTTTAGACAGCTTCTAAAGTCCTCAACGGCTCCTTCAATGTCATGAACGCTTTGTCCATTTAAATTCAACGAATATTTCTTTGTGGCTCGTTGATCGATAATTTGGTTATCGTCATCGCGCAGAACCCATTCAGTAGTAGGCATTCGTTGTTCCTCATGTTAAGTTATAAATTTTCGATATTAGTATATACTAATATTTCATCACGGGAAAATTTACAGGACCCAAATTTCTGTCGTGACTGCTGGATTTTCAAGTAGTGTTTCAGCCAAATCTGAAACACTACCTGTACTTAATATAAAATACAGAGAGCTACCTTTTAAAAATAAACTCCCGCTGGATAGCGAAGGATGCTAAAAATAAAATCAATTCGGCCAGTATCTTGGCCAATATGACGCTCATGCCCAAGGATGAATTTAAAAAATGGATCATGCCATAAGATAAAAAACCGAATGCGATCACTAATGTGAGAAATTTTGCCATGGCGTAAACATAATTCGCGCTGCTGTGAAAAACAATATGCCTGGAAAAGAGAAAGCTGACTGCCGCACCGACGGCTCTACTGATGACTTGGCTTCGCAATATGCTACCTGAAATAGAAAACGCAATAATAAAAACAACATTATCTACCAATGCTGTTAACAAACCTGAACCGCAGTAGCGAATGAATACAAAATAAATCCGCATGGAATCGAATAGTGGGTCAAAATGAGAAAGACGGTTGCCCTCCTCATAAATGGTCGTGATCGGCATTTCCTTTAACTGCAAATCACCGCCGAGCCATTCCTTGGCCCGGACCAAAGCTTCCATCTCGAAGTCATAGCCATTGATCGGTATCCGCAAGGACTGCATGGCGAATTGCCTCGGCCATGCACGCAAACCGGTTTGCGTATCGGCTAATTTTATCCCCGTAAAAAACCCCATGACCAAGCGAGTGATTTGATTACCCAACAGGCTCCGTAAGGGTATCGTGCGTTGAAAGGTTCTCGCTCCCAGAATCAGCGTCCTTGGATCATTCACGGCGGCATGCGCTACGGTCATGATATCGCCTGGCGCATGCTGCCCATCGGCGTCAGCGGTGACAATATGCGTCACGTCTGGCCATTGAATCAGGATATGATTAAAGCTGGTTTTCAGCGCCGCGCCCTTGCCGAGATTGATCACATGATGAATGACGGTGACTTGTGGCAGTTGCGCCACAGTTTTAAAAATCGAATCGTATTTTGCGCCACTGCCATCATCAATAATGATAATCGCGGTGAATATTCCATTTTTTTTATTAAGCGCTTCAATCTGGTTGACAAGCTCAACTAGGCGATGATCTGGCTGATAAGCAGGAATCAGCAAGGCCATACATTTTATCATGACTTGTTTTCCATGGAGCTGGCAGAGTGACTGACGGAATGTTGCTTTAAAATAAGCCAACATACTAATAGGCTGAATAAAGCCATGCTATAGGTGACGGGTCTTATCGGAATGGAATAGCGAGGGAATGGCGCTCCTAAAATATGCAATATCATAAAATATAATATAAACAGCGCCAGAAATCGCCCTACCCATTGCGCCTTGTGAGAAACTGGCGCAATCTTGGCTGGCAACCATGCCAGGATCACTCCAACTAATGATAAAATCATCAGAGGTTCATGAGTAAACCGCATAAATTCGTGGGTCGATTTGAAGTATGATAAATCAACATAAGGCGTTTTTATTACGGGATAAACAAATACGTCGCCCATACCCGCGAGGATACTCCAAGAAAATACCGTTGCCGTTTTACCCCATAGATACCATTCAAAATACACCCAAGGCTGACGTGCCGCTCGTTGGCTCAGTTCATTCACGAAACCGGGTAAAGTGTATACGAACTCATTGACTTTTGGATCAAAACGATAAGGAAAGCCTAATGACTCCGGACGAAATTCATACATCATTCCCGGATAGAAGCCGTGATAGAGGCTGGTGATGGTTAACGTAGGATCACTGACTTGATCCAGTACAACCAGATTACGAATCACCCAGGGAGCGACAATCACTGAAAACCCTAATAATAAAGCCAGTACGCGCCATAATCCCAAGCGAAACGATGGCGCTAACAGAAGCAAAGCGCTTACAATAACGAATCCTTGCGTGTAAGGCCGGGTCAGGGTTGCTAGGCCAAAAAGCACGCCTGCCCCAAACAATCTTCCATAATCTGTAGGTGATTTTATCCACGCCATCACCGCTAGGAAGGCGGTTAGAAAGAAGCAAAATAAAGTTTCTGTCAATAGATAAACATTCATATTGATCAGATGTGGACTCAAGGCGACCAGCGTCGCTACGACCAGCGACAAATTTCTATTTAATAATGGTATGCACAGTAGATAGCTTAAAAGAATTGTAGCCGTACTCAATAAAACCTGAAATAACTGGATCTGGTAATACTGATAGGCGGTAATACGTTGGTTATCAAGAAAAAGCGCTAGAAACAATGGATATCCTGGCGTGACCAACGCATCAGGCTTAAGCAACTGCGGGTTGCCAGAAATTCCACTGTTACTATGGGTATAAACACCAAAATTTTTTAAATTATAAGCATATAATATATACTTGGCGGCATCTGCACGGATAGGGTTATCGACCTCTGTGTAAGTGACGGCCTGGAAGCGCAGCAGGAACCCGCCGCCTATAATCGCCACTAGGATCAGCAGCAACAAAAAGCGCTTCATGCGAATCGTCCCGATTTCCGTCATTTTTTTCTGGATTGAAAATGGAATTTTCTGCGAGGCGGGGCTTTATTCAAAACCCAACGCGGCTAACTGGATGATCCAGCAAATCAATATCCATAAAACCAAAACCCGGTTGACCCGGTGGGTCGAGCGGTCTCTGCCAAGAGCTGGTCGCCCGCTTACGCCGACTGGGGCTGTTGAATGGCGAAATATAGATTCCTGATAATTTCCATGTGTCCCTGCCGAAAGCGCTTCTCAGCGCCTTCAAGGGTCGAGATTCATCAAACGCTAAAACTTTCACCACAGCCGCAGGCGTCCTTGGCATTAGGATTATTGAAACGGAAGCCCTCATTCAATCCCGACTTGGCGTAATCCACTTCCACGCCATCCAGATAGGGCAGATTTTTGGCGCTGACCACCACCTTGACACCCTGTGATTCAAACACCTGATCATCAGGATCGATCTGTTCCGCCAGTTGCACCACGTACATATAACCGGAACAGCCGGTATTCCGCACGCCCAGCCGTAATCCTGCCGCCTGGCTCTGTTTGGCTAGAAAGGTCCGGGCGCGGTCCGCCGCTTTTTCAGTCAGGGTAATCATGGTCATCTCCTCAGTAGAAAATTCAGCTTAACCCCCCTCTTCCCTAGTGGGAGAGGGGATGGGGGTGAGGGTTTGCAGCGCCGCTTCCGCCAGCACCGCACAATGCAGTTTCTCCGGCGGCACGGTCAGCCGCTCGACCAGCTCGTGATGGCGGAATCGCCCGGCGTCCGCCAGCGTCAGTCCGGTGATCCGCTCCGTCAGCAGCGACCCACAGGCGATCAGCCAACCGCAACCGTAGGCTTTAAACCAGGCCTCGGCGATGACGCTCTGCTCGTTGACGCGCAGTTGCAGTTGCAAAATTTCGCCGCTCATCGGGACCTCCACCCGAACAGTGGTCACGTCCGGTTCATCGACGTTCAGACCGCCCGCATGGCGGGGATTAGCGAAATAGTCTCGGGCGGTGGCGCTCAGTTCCCGCATAATTGCCGCTCAGGGTTCCGCTTTGACCGCGTCTTCGCGGTTTTGCTCATGCCAGCCATTGGTGCTGGCCGCTGAATGCAGCTCGCAGCCTTGCAACTCGCACAACTGCAATTCGCCGGGGTCAATGCCGGCATTGCGCAAGGTCTGACACAATTGGCGAACCGTGCGATCCAGCGCTTGCAGGTGATCCAGCATCTGATTAATCGCGTGGGCTTCCGGATCGGGTAAGTCCGGCGTCGCGCCATAGGCGTCGAACCCCAGCTTGCGGGCGATTTCCCGGCGGACATCCTCAGCGCCGCCAGCCTCGACCACCCGGCCCGGCACGCCAACCACCGTCGCCCCCACCGGCACTGCCTTGATCACCACGGAATTCGAGCCGATGCGGGCATTGTCGCCGACCGTAAAGGGTCCCAGTACTTTAGCGCCCGCGCCGATCACCACATTTCGGCCCAGCGTCGGGTGGCGCTTGCCCTTGTTCCAACTAGTGCCGCCCAGCGTCACGCCCTGATAGAGCGTGCAGTCATCGCCAATTTCCGCCGTTTCACCGATGACCACACCCATGCCGTGATCGATGAAAAACCGCCGACCGATTTTCGCGCCGGGATGGATTTCAATGCCGGTCAGCAGGCGGGCGAGGGCTGACAGGAACCGCGCCAGCCATTTCAGGCCCACATTCCACAGGGCATGATTGAACCGGTGAAACAGGACCGCGTGGATACCGGGATAGGAAGTGAGGATTTCGAAGACATTGCGCGCCGCCGGGTCGCGGTCGAATACGCAGATGATGTCTTCGCGCAGATGCTGCCAAAACGCCATAGCCAGTGAGTCCCGGTGATCGTGGAGAGGCATAGATTATAGCGCAGCCGACTACTTTCTGGCCGTTTCATCAATCGCCCGGCGCGGGGCGGGTCGGCGAATCAATTGCGCCCCCCGACCTTTCCGCCTAAGATACCCTCCCTTTGCGGTCCGTCCGGGCTGCTCCTCCTTGCCTCACCGCGCTGCGGGAGGCTTCTTGAATCCGTAAGGAGTCTGCATGAGACACTACGAAATCGTGTTTATGGTCCATCCCGATCAAAGCGAACAGGTTCCCGCTATGGTCGAGCGCTATCGCGCCTTGATCGAGGAAGATGGTGGCCACATCCATCGTCTCGAGGACTGGGGCCGGCGTCAACTGGCCTACCCGATCCACAAGATTCACAAAGCACATTATGTGTTGATGAACATCGAATGTAGCCCTACGGTACTCGATGAGCTGCAGAGCGCGTTTCGCTTCAACGATGCCGTCATTCGCAATCTGATTATCCAGCGCGACGGCCCCGAAACTGAGCCTTCACCACTGATCCGGTCGCGCGATGAGCGTCCGGAACGCGACGATCGTGAAGACCGTGATGATCGCGACGATCGCGGCCGCCATGACCGCGACGATGCTGATGACGACGTCGAGATCGAAGACGAGGCGGCTTAAGCCATGCCCTGTTGCCATGCCGTCGTCTGCGCCATTCGCTGACAACTGTTTGATCATCGCCGGTCAGGTTGCTGAATCCAATGGGGTTCGCACGACGCCTGCGGGGGTGCCCATTGGCCAATTTTTGCTGGATCACCATTCTGGGCAGGTAGAAGCGGGTTTGCCGCGCGAGGTACGTTGCCGGATTCCCGTCGTGGCCTGTGGCGCGGCACTGGCGCAGGCTGCTGGGCGATTGTCGCCGGGCGCCCGGGTGCGCGTAAGGGGCTTCGTGGGCCGTGCGAATTATCGTGAAGGCGAGTATCGGCTGGCGCTACACGCTGCTCATATTGATGTTCTGAATACCGAATCATCCGAGGACTAGACCATGTCACGTTTTTTCCGTCGTAAAAAGTTTTGCCGTTTCACCGCCGAAGGCGTCAAGGAAATTGATTATAAGGACATCGCGGTGCTGAAGAACTACATCACCGAGACCGGCAAGATCGTTCCCAGCCGGATCACCGGCACCAAGGCCCGCTACCAACGGCAGTTGTCGGTGGCGATCAAGCGCGCCCGGTTCCTGGCGTTATTGCCGTTTTGCGACCGGCACTAAGCGACCGCTATCGATTATCGGAGCTGAACATGGAAATCATCCTGCTGGAAAAAATCAATAACCTGGGCCTGTTGGGCGACCGGATCAAGGTCAAGCCCGGCTATGCCCGCAACTATCTCATTCCCAAGGGTAAGGCCACGACGGCGACCCCGACGAATATCGCCCGTTTCGAGGCGCGCCGCGCCGAGTTGGAGCGGGTCGCCGCCGAGCAACTGGCCCGGTCGAAGGCGCGTGCTGAGCAATTGGCCGAGTTGATCGTGACGTTGTCGGTGAAGACCGGCAGTGAAGGTCGGCTGTTTGGCTCGGTGGGCGCAGCGGACATTGCTAATGCGGTTTCCGCCGCCGGCATTGAGTTGCAGAAACATGAAGTGCGGCTGTCGGGCGGAGTAATTCGCCAGATTGGCGAATACGATGTCGATCTGCATCTGCACCCCGAAGTCAAGTCGCAGATTCGGGTCAACGTCATTGCTGAAGCTTGAAGGTTCTCTGCCGTTTTGGCGGCATTGAATGACTCCGAGGTAGAACCGGCCTTTGGCCGGTTTGCCCTGATCCCGAGATAGAATCGGCCCCTGGCCGGCTTGCCCGAATCCCTGATCTCACTCTGCCATGCAGCCGGTTTCCCCGTTGCCCCATCGCAAGGACCCTGCCGCTGAGGCGTTGCGGACGCCACCCCATTCCCTGGAGGCTGAGCAGGCCGTGCTGGGCGGTTTGATGCTGCTGAACACCACCTGGGATCAAATTGCTGACCAGCTAGGCGAGGACGATTTCTATCGCAACGATCACCGGGTGATCTTCCGCGCGATCCGCCATCTGGCCGAGGACAGCCAGCCCTTTGATCATGTCACGGTGTTTGAATGGCTGGAAGCGCACCACCATCTGGAAGAGGCGGGCGGCATGGCCTATGTCTACCTGCTGGCGCGAGAGACGCCCAGCGCCGCTAATGTCCGCGCCTATGCCAACATCGTCCGCGAGCGGGCGATTCGCCGTGATTTAATCCGCACCGCAACCGAGATTGCCGACTGCGCCTACGATCCCCAGGGGCGCAACAGCCAGGATTTGTTGAACGACGCCGAGAAGCGGGTGTTTGCTATCGCGGAACGCGGGGCGCGGGCGCGTGGCGGGTTCGCCAACATCAAGGATTTGTTGGCGCGCACGGTGGAACGGGTCGATATGCTGTTCCAGAGCGATAACCCGGTGACCGGGCTGCCGAGTGGCTGGGTGGATTTCGACCGGATGACCGCGGGCTTGCAGCCCGGCGAACTGGTCGTGGTGGCGGGCCGGCCGTCGATGGGCAAGACGGCCTTCGCCATGAATATCGCCGAGTATGCGGCGATTCATGTGAACTGTCCGGTGGCGGTGTTCAGTATGGAAATGCCAGGCGAGAGTCTGATTATGCGGTTGATGTCTTCGCTGGGGCGCATTGAGCAGCAACGGGTGCGCAGCGGGCAGTTGGATGATGCGGACTGGTCGCGATTGACGTCGGCGGTGAATATGTTGTCGGCGACGCGCCTGTTTATTGATGACAGTTCCAGTCTGAGTCCGAACGAGCTGCGGGCGCGGGCGCGGCGTTTGCATCGGCAGGAGGGGCATCTCGGACTCATTGTGGTGGACTACCTGCAATTGATGCAGGTGCCGGGCACGAATGAAAGCCGGGCGACTGAGGTCTCCGAAATTTCCCGCGCACTCAAGGGATTGGCCAAGGAACTGTCCGTGCCGGTGCTGGCGCTGTCGCAGCTCAACCGCACACTGGAACAGCGCGGCGACAAGCGGCCGATCATGTCGGATTTGCGGGAATCTGGCGCCATTGAACAGGATGCGGACCTGATCTGTTTCATCTACCGCGATGAAGTCTACAATCCCGAAACTGCCGAAAAAGGCATTGCGGAAATTATTATTGGTAAACAACGCAATGGCCCTATTGGCAAGTTCCAGTTGACTTTTCTGGGGCAATACACCCGTTTCGAGAGTTATGCTCCCGAATCCTACTCTACAGGTTCCGGTCATGAGTCGAGCAACTACAGTGCGCCTCGATCTGGGGGCACTGGTTCACAATTTCCAGCGGGTAAGGGCGGCAGCCCCCGGCCAGCGGGTAGCGGCCGCAGTTAAAGCCGATGGCTATGGCCACGGGCTGGTCCGGGTCGCCCGTGCGTTGACCGACGCCGATGCCTTTGCGGTGGCCTCTGTCGAAGAGGCACAAGCTCTGCGTCGAGTCCGCATTCAGCAACGGATTCTGTTGTTGGAAGGTGTATTCGACGCCGCCGAATTGCCGCGCTGCGCCCGGCATGGCTTGAATATCGCTGTCCATCATCCCGAACAGGTGCGAATGCTGGAAACGACTCAACTGGATCATCCCGTGCGGGTCTGGTTGAAAATCGATACCGGGATGCATCGGCTTGGGCTGGAGCCGGGCGCCGCGCCGGCGATCTTCCGGCGATTGATGGACTGCCCATCCGTCGCTCCGGCTATCGGTCTGATGAGTCATCTGGCCCGGGCCGATGAGCGGGATGGTGACGTTACCCGCCAGCAATTGCAGGTTTTCGAGAAGGCAATCGCCGATTTACCGGGTCCACGTTCCCTGGCCAATTCCGCGGGCATTCTCGGCTGGCCGCAGACTCATTTTGACTGGGTGCGGCCCGGCATCATGCTCTACGGCGCTTCTCCCTTTGTTGACAGCCTGGCGGCTGACGAGGATTTACGCCCAGTGATGACCTTTCAGACCCGGTTAATTTCCATCAAGCGGCTCCAGCAAGGCGATCCAGTCGGTTATGGCGGAACCTGGATTTGTCCCGAAGACATGGACGTGGGGGTGGCGGCGGTGGGTTACGGCGACGGCTATCCGCGCCATGCGCCTTCGGGAACGCCGGTGCTGGTCAACAGTCGTGAGGCGGCGCTGATCGGCCGGGTGTCGATGGACATGATCACCGTGGATTTGCGCCAGCATCCCGAAGCCCGCATCGGCGATCCGGTGGTGCTGTGGGGCGAGGGCTTGCCGGTGGAGCGCATCGCCCGGGCCGCCGGCACCATTTCTTACACCCTGATGTGCGGGATCATGGCACGGGTCAAGGTGGAGGTGGTTGAGCCGACTGGTGAATCCGCGAGTGATCTAACACAGTGAGCAAGGCCCGCACGCTCTACGTCTGCACGGAATGCGGCGCCCAGGCCAGCAAATGGTCCGGCCAGTGCGGCGATTGCGGCGCCTGGAATGTGTTGCAGGAAGCGCCCGCTGCGCCGTCTCCGGGTAAAAGCGCGGTGAAATTCGCCGGTTACGCCGGTGCCGCTACCGCCGGGGAAGTGCGTCTCCTTTCGGAAGTGGACGCCAGCGCGGAAGTCCGTCAGACCTGCGGCAACGGCGAACTGGATCGAGTGCTGGGCGGCGGGCTGGTGCAAGGCTCAGTCACGCTGATTGGCGGCGATCCGGGCATCGGCAAATCGACTTTGTTGTTGCAGGTGCTGGCCGTGCTGGCGGAACGCGACCGCACCCTGTACGTCAGCGGTGAAGAATCTCCCCAGCAAATCAGCTTGCGGGCGCAGCGCCTGCAATTATCCCGCGACCGGTTGCGGTTGTTGTCGGAAATTAATGTCGAGCGCATTCTGGCCACCGCCGAGGTCGAACAGCCCCGGGTGATCGTGATTGACTCGATCCAGACCGTGTATACGGAGCGGCTGCAATCGGCTCCGGGTTCAGTCGCCCAAGTGCGTGAAAGTGCGGCGCAGTTGGTGCGGTATGCCAAAGCCACCGGGACGGCGCTGTTCCTGGTGGGTCATGTCACCAAGGAGGGGGCTATCGCTGGACCCCGGGTTCTCGAACACATGGTGGACACGGTGCTGTATTTCGAGGGTGATCCCAGTGGCCGGTTGAGGGTGTTGCGGGCGGTGAAAAATCGCTACGGGCCGGTCAATGAGCTGGGTGTGTTCGCCATGACCGAGGGCGGTCTAAAAGAAGTCAGCAATCCCTCGGCGATCTTTCTTTCCCGCCACGATACGCCGGTGCCGGGCAGCGTCATCATGGTGACTCGTGAAGGCACCCGGCCGTTGCTGGTGGAAATTCAGGCGCTGGTGGATGAATGCCATGGCGGCAATCCGCGCCGGGTGACCCTGGGGCTGGAACAGAACCGGCTGGCGATGTTGCTGGCGGTGTTGCACCGGCATGGCGGCGTAGCGATGTACGATCAGGATGTCTATGTGAACGCGGTTGGCGGAGTGCGGATCAACGAGACCGCAGCGGATTTGGCGGTATTACTGGCGGCGCTGTCCAGCTTCCGCGACCGGCCCTTGCCGACCGATTTGGTGGTGTTCGGGGAGGTGGGACTGGCGGGGGAAATCCGCCCGGTGCCGAACGGCGAGGAGCGGTTGCGGGAAGCCGCCAAGCATGGGTTCAAACAGGCCATTGTGCCCCGCGCCAATCTGCCCCGGCGCGGCAGCCGGGTGGAGGGGCTGGAAGCGCGCGGCGTGACCCGGTTGAGCGAAGTGATGAACGGGGTGTGACAAGGAACCTATCGGCTGCGGAGAAAAATCGGTAATATCGTGTCTACATAGCAGGCCAGCACAAGGCCTGTATTGATTTTCGGGAAACCAGTCGCGTCACCTTAAAGCAGCAAATCCGGAACGCATGATGATTGAAAACGAGATTACCGATAGCATGTTGGCAGAGGATGGCGAATGGGAGCCGCATCTGGAACGGGTCAGCAGGGGTCCGTCCAGTCAGGAAGCGCTAGCCTATGCACGGACCGGGGTGCGGCATTTCCGGGAACGGCGTTACAACGAGACCCGGGAAGCTTTGCAACAGGCGTTACGCCTTGAGCCGAAGCTGGCTATGGCCCATTTCTTCATCGGCTGCGTTGACTACCGGCAAGACAACTATCAGGCCGCCATTGAACATTTCCAGCAAGCGCTGCGTGGCCCGCGCCCGTCGGCTGCGGCCTTGGCGATGACCGGCAATGCGTATGCTGCCCTCGACAAGCCAGAACAGGCGATGGCCTACTTCCGCGAAGCGTTGATCCAAAAACCTACTTTGTCCGGCGTGCAACTGCAACTGGGACGCCTTTTGGCGCAACAGAAGGAATGGACAGAGGCCAGACAGCAGGCTGAAGCCTGTTTGCGCGCTAATCCCCAGTTGCTGGCTGCACATAATTTATTAGCCACCATCCACCGTGCGCAGGGCGATCTCAAGGCAGCCAGCGCCGAGTTGCGTACCGCATTGCGCAAGAATCCCAAATACTGGCAGGGCGCTTTCCAGTTGGGTCGGCTGTATCTGCGTGAGAAAAACTATCCGGACGCAATCGCCGCTTTCCGCCAAGTACTCGACCACCATCCTGATCAGGTGTCAGCGCATTTCTTCCTGGGATTTTGCGCAGCGCGAAGCGGTGACTATGCACTGGCGCAAACCTGCTTCCAGGACGTGTTGCGCCTTAAGCCCCGATCCAGCGGAGCCAAGTACAATTTAGCGAAATTGTATGTTCGCGAAGAGCGTTACGATGATGCCCTGGACCTCTTGCGTGAATTGCTGCGCGGCAAGAATGGCGCCGCTGCCGTTCACGCCCTGTTGGGCCATATCTATATGGTTCTGGATTATCCTGAAGAAGCGCTTAAGGAATATCAGGCGGTATTGCTACATGCGCCAGAACTGGCCGAGCAGCATCCGGAATTGACCCAGAATATTATTCCGGGTGATGACCGCGCTAGAGCGGCGCGTCTACATGAAGTCTTCACCGGGATTCGCATCCCCTTTGGTCAGCGTCGACGCTCGCGCAAAGGCGCTCCAGCCCGGCCTGCTCGCCGCCCATCGTTGCGCCGCACCTGAATGTTGCGCGGTTTTGGCGTCTAACCATGGCTAATCATCTGGTTTTTGTGATTCTCGACAGTTGTCGTTATGACAGCTTTGCCCGGGCTAATGCCCCGAACATGGCGCGGGTGGGCGTCCTGGAGCGCCGCTGGAGTTATGCCTCCTGGACCGCGCCAGCTCACTATGCCTTTCTCATGGGGATGATGCCGCATACCAGCCCGCCCGGCGTATTCGCTTCCGAGGTCTATAAGCAGGAATTCACTCAATGGGTTGAACGGCTGGATAGTCCCAATCTATCTTTCCAGTCCTTCGTGCCGGAGCTTTCTTTGCCCAAGGTGCTTCAAAGTTTGGGGTATTACTGTGTGGCGCGTGTCTCCTTGCCGGTGCTGAACTCCTTCACGCTGCTGAACCGCCATTTCGATGATTATCGGTTGATGGAGAACCATAATGATTTCGCCGGCATGATCGAGGACATTGAATTTGAGGACGGGCAGCCGTGCTTCTACTTTCTCAACCTGGGCGAAACCCATTACCCTTATATGCTGCCCAGGGAAAGCCTGCCGCATATTTCCGGAGTGCATGGCGTCTACAAGGCGCTGGCCAGCGGTCAAAATGCTCAAGAGGATGGCGAGTTCTTCGATAGCGAGCAGATGCGCGCCCTGCATCAGCAGCAGGTTCGTTGTGTCGAATACCTGGATCCATTGATGGGTCGTCTGTTCGCCCGGTGCCCCGACAACACACACTTCATCATCACTGCCGATCATGGCGAATTGTTTGGTGAAGAGGGTTATTTCGGCCATGGGCCAATCATGCACGAGAAGGTTTTCGAAGTTCCCTTCATAGAGGGACGGGCACCGCGTTAAGCGTCCGGCGGCGATCGTGGTTCATGACTCGTTCATCATGGCGGGTCAAGTATGGCGCGAGGGGGAATGCCCCTAGCTCTTCAAGATTTGTTCACCGAGTGAAACAAGCATGGCTCAAGACGATGCTCAGGCGCGGCGCGCACGGCTGCAGGCGCTAAAGGCCAAACACCAACAACTTGATCAGGCGCCGGAATCGCCGGAAATCCTGGAACCGTCCCTTCTGAAATCTCCAGAGCCGCCGCCATTCGCTGAGGATGATGCCCAAGATCAACGCGGAATGCGCGCAGGATCGGGCCTGTTCCGCAATCGGCGGATGGGCGGTGGCGGCGATGCTCAAGCGGCTTTGGAACGCTTCCCCCGGTTGCGGGAGATGTTGGCCCAGCGGGCGCAACAGGGCGGCGGACGTGGCGGACGTTTCCGGGCAACACTGGATGGAGAAGCAGGAAAGCCTGCGCCCGCTGCACCGTCGTTGCCGCAGCCAGAACCGCCGACGGTTGACGACGACATCGCCATGGCGGGTGAATCCTCGCCACCTTTTAGTACCTTCTCGCCGGAAATGTTGCGTCGTTATCGCGCTCAGTTGGAAAAACGCATTACGTGGCTGGAGGAAGCTTTGGATAAGGGACTCAAGGAACTCGAGCTGATTGACAAACTGCAAAAGCGTTAGGCTAAAACCCGGGCTGCTACGGCGAACAGCATTTCCCTGGGCGCCCGTAGTCGTCAATCGGTCCTGATCAACAGGACTCAGCGGCGTTCCTGATCAGCGCCGAACTTCACAGAGCCGCGCTACCATGCAAGGTTTCCATTGCCTCGTTCAAACTCCCGCCGGACTTGATGACCTGTCTTTGGCGATTGCCGCCAGCCGGGCGGGCGGCGTCGGCGTCTTCAATGCGGAAGCGCACGACTCTACTGCTATCGGGTGGATTCTGGAGCGGTTGACCGCACTGACTCAGGCCACGCCGCAGCACGCCTGTGGCGTGAAGCTGGCGGTTCTCGACCCGGTTATTCAGGACTGGCTGCTCAGCAAGGCCAATCTGAGCCTGCGCTGGCTCATAGTGGACGAAACCGCAGTGAGCGCCCTGGCGACGGACTGGCTAGCGGCTTTCCGGCGCCTGGGCGGGCGAGTGCTGGTGGAGAGCGTGGGTTGGTGTGAGGAATATCGCGCTGAGCCGGAATGCGATGGCTGGATCGTCAAGGGCTATGAAGCCGGCGGCGCAGTGGGCGAAGACAGCGCTTTTATTCTTCTGCAACAATTTCTGGCGCAACAGACACGTCCGGTCTACGTGCGGGGCAGCGTTGGTCGCCACGGCGCGGCGGCTTGCCATGCGATAGGCGCAGCGGGCGTCGTTATCGACGATCAGGCGCTGCTATTGCGGGAATCGCCCGTGCGCGAGAGTCTGGCACCGTTGCTCAGCACTTTAGTGGGCAATGAGACCGTTGCGCTGGGCGACCCGGCTCAAGGGCGGTATTTCCGGGTACTCGACCGCCCCGATTTCAACGCAGTCAAGGCGCTGCGCACGGTGGTGGAGCAGGGCGGTGCGGAAGATTGGCGACGTGAGGCTGTTCGCCTGTGCGGCTGGATAGACTCCCGCGAGCAACTCTTGCCGCTGGGGCAAGCGGCGGCTTTTGCCGCTGTCTGGGCGAAGGATTTCGGCACAGTGGCGCGGGCGCTCCAGGCGATTGAACGCAGCGTCGTCGACCATCCACGCCAAGCGTTGCAGGCCGCCGCTTTAGCCCGTGGGGCGCCGTTGGCGCTGGCGCACGGCACGGTCTATCCCATCGTTCAGGGACCTATGACACGGGTCAGTGACAACTCGGCTTTTGCTCAGGCGGTGGCTGAAGCGGGTGCGCTGCCGATGCTGGCGCTGGCGTTGCTCAAGGGCGAGCAGGTGCGCGACCTGCTGGCCGAAACCCGGGAACGGTTGGGCGAACGGCCTTGGGGCGTCGGCTTCCTGGGCTTCGCCGATCCGCCCTTATTGAACGAACAGATTGCCGTCGCCAGCGAGTTTCAGCCCTCGTTGGCCATCATCGCCGGGGGACGACCAGGCCAGGCACTGGACCTGGAGGCGAAGGGCATTCCCAGTTACCTGCATGTTCCCTCGCCGCGCCTGTTGACGCTATTCCTCGAACAGGGCGCGCGGCGCTTTATCTTCGAGGGCCGGGAATGTGGTGGACATATTGGACCGCTCGCCAGTTTGGTGTTGTGGGAGAGCATGGTCGAGAGCCTGCTGGCGCAGTTACCGAACATCCCGGAGCCGGGTGAGATTCATCTGCTGTTTGCCGGGGGCATCCACGATGAACGTTCAGCGGCGCTGGTGGCGGTGCTGGCTGCCCCGCTGACCGCCCGGGGAGTGAAAATCGGTGTATTGCTGGGCAGCGCCTATCTGTTTACCCCGGAAATCACTGCCAGCGGCGCTATCACGCCGGCTTTTCAACAGGCGGCTCTGGAATGCCGGCGCACGGTCAGTCTGGAGACCGGTCCGGGTCATGCCAGCCGCTGTGCGGCGACGCCCTTCGCCGAGCAATTCTTTATCGCCCGCCAGCGACTGCGTGAACAGGGATTGCGCGGCGAGGCGCTGCGCATGGCCCTGGAACAGCTCAACCTCGGGCGGTTGCGGTTGGCCAGCAAGGGCCAGGAGCGGGATACCGAAGGACGGTTGCGCCCTGTTTCCGAAGAGCGCCAGCGCCAGGAAGGGATGTACATGATCGGCCAGGCGGCGACGCTGCGCGATGCCCGGATCAGTCTGGCCGAGTTGCATCACGCGGTCAGCGACGGCGCGCTGGCGGTATTGCGCCAGCATGTGGCGACGCACCCGGCGCCGGTGACGGGCTGTCCGCCAGCGCCGGCGGATATTGCGATCATCGGCATGGGCGTGCTGTTGCCTGGGGCCAACGATATTCGCCAGTATTGGGAAAATATCCTGGATCAGGTCAGCGCGATCCGCGAAATTCCCCCGCACCGTTGGGACTGGCGACGCTACTTCGCTGCCGACCGCCGGGCCAGGGACAAGATCTATTCCTGTTGGGGCGGATTTCTCGACGATCAACCCTTTGATCCGCTGCGCTATGGATTGCCGCCTAATTCGCTGAAGTCCATCGATCCTTTGCAATTGCTCACGCTGGAAACCGTGCGACAGGCGTTGGAAGACGCCGGTTATGCCGATGGGGGTTACGACCGTGAGCGGGTTTCCGTCATTCTGGGCGCCAGCGGCGGGGCCGGCGATGTCGGAGTGCAGTACGCCATGCGTTCTGAGCTGCCGCGCTTTCTGGGGGAGTTGCCTGAAGCGGTGGCGAAGATTCTCCCGGAATGGAGCGAGGATACCTTCGCCGGAATTCTGCTCAACGTCGCTGCCGGACGAGTCAGCAACCGCTTCGACTTCGGCGGAGTGAACTTTACCGTGGACGCAGCTTGCGCCTCTTCGCTGGCGGCGGTTTACCAGGGGGTGGTGGAACTGGTGGATGGCCGCGCCGATCTGGCGCTGGCTGGCGGAGTGGATACGGTCCAGGGGCCATTCGGCTATCTCTGTTTCAGCAAAACCCAGGCCCTGTCGCCACGCGGCCGTTGCCAGACGTTCGATGCGGACAGCGACGGCATCGTGATCTCCGAAGGACTGGCAGTGGTGGTGTTGAAGCGGCTAGCCGACGCCTACCGCGATGGCGACCGGATTTATGCGGTGATCAAAGGGATCGGCGGCTCCAGCGATGGTCGCGCCAAGGGGTTGACTGCGCCTCATCCCGCTGGCCAGATGCGCGCCCTGCAGCGGGCCTATGCCCAGGCCGGGTATTCGCCAGCCAGTGTAGCGTTGTTCGAGGCGCACGGCACCGGTACCGTCGCTGGCGACAGCGCTGAACTGGAAACCGTGACCCGGGTATTGCAACAGGCCGGAGCCGGTCCGCGCCAGGCCGCGATTGGTTCAGTCAAGACCTTGATCGGCCATACCAAAGCGACTGCGGGTATTGCAGGGCTGGTGAAAGCGGTGCTGGCGTTGTATCACCGCATCCTGCCGGCTCATGCGGGGGTGCAGCGACCCAATCCGCAACTGGCTGACGCGTCTGCTCCCCTATACCTGGCGCGCGAGGCGCAACCCTGGTTGGTCGCACCCGACCAGCCGCGCCGGGCCGGCGTCAGCGCCTTTGGCTTTGGGGGGACTGATTTCCACGTCACCCTGGAAGAGTATCGCGATCCTTACCAGGATTCCTGCCGGAGCGCCGCCTGTCGTGTTCAATGGCCGGTGGAATTGCTGTGCTGGCGGGCTGCGGACGAAGTCGGACTGCTCGCATCGTTAAGACAGTTGCTGGCGGCTTTGGAACAAGGGGCAGTGCCCGCCTTGCGCGACCTGGCTTATACCCTGGCGCTGGAATTGAAGAATGCTCCCGGTCCAGGGCGCACGCTGACCCTGGTCGTCGGAACGCGGGATGAGTTGTCCACCAGCTTGTCTCAGGTGATCGCTCATTGGGAAAATCCTGCGCAACCTTGGCCGACGAACGCTAAGTATAGTCGGGAACCGCTGGCGTTTCAGGGCAAAGTGGCGGTGTTGTTTTCTGGCCAGGGTTCCCAATACCCCGATATGTTGCGGGAGTTGGCGCTGCTGTTTCCCGTCCTGGCCGACAGTTTGACCGAGGCCGACACCGTGCTGGCTGAGGCGGTCGCCCAGCACACCGGAGGGCAACGGCTGAGCCAGACCATCTATCCGCCGGGCGCTTACGATGAGGTCGCTGTTCAAGCCGCCGCCGCGACTCTAACCCACACGGAACTGGCCCAACCGGCGCTGGGCGCGGTGGGTGCGGGTTTATGGGCGCTATGGCAGCAATTGGGCGGCAGGGCGGATATGGTCGCCGGTCATAGTTACGGTGAATACCTGGCCCTGTACGCGGCGGAGGTGCTGGATCGGGCTAGTCTGTTTCGGGTTTCGCAGGCCCGGGGACGCTTCATCATGGAGGCCGCTGCCGCTGGAGATTTGGGCGGAATGCTGGCGGTCACGGCCCCTCGCGAGGCTGTCCAGCCATCGACCGCGGCTTATCCGGAACTGGTGCTGGCCAATCACAACGCCCCCCGGCAAAGCGTGTTATCGGGGCCGCGTCCAGTGATCCAGGCGGTCAGCGAGCGACTGGTCGCCGAGAACATTACTGTGCGGGTTTTGCCGGTGGCGGCGGCGTTTCATTCCCCGTTGATGGCTCCGGCGCAGGCGCCGCTCGCAGCGTTCATCGCCGGGTTGGCGATCCACCCGGCGGCTTTCCCGGTGTATTCCAATACCACGGCTCAGCCCTATCCTGAAGATGTGAACGAGATGCGGCGAATGTTGGCGGAGCATCTGCTGCGGCCGGTGGAATTCGTCGCCGAAATCGAGGCGATGTACCGGGATGGCGCCCGACTGTTCGTGGAACTCGGCCCCAAGACCGTTTTGAAGCAGTTGACCGAACAGATTCTGCGGGAACGGCCCCATCGGGCAGTGGCGGTCGACGATCGCGGCGGGGGTCTTCCCGGGTTGCTCCATGCCCTGGCGGCGTTGCTGGCGGAGGGCGTGACGCTGGATTTAACGCCCCTGTTTCAGGGACGTTCCTGCCAGCGGCTGGATTGGGGACAGTTGGTTGAGGCCACCCGCCCAAAACCTGTGTCGCCGTATATCTGGATGCTGAATGGCAGCAGCGCCCGTCCGGCAGGTGCGCCGGCGGTTGCTCGGGAAATGCCGTCAGTTCCAGCGCCGGTTTTGAATTCCACGATTGCAGACGAGGTTGACGTAGTGGCTGCGCCTTGCTCAGCCGGCGCCGATTTCACGTCGAGGCCAGCGTCCGGTTTCGCTTTTTCAATTCCGCCTACCGAGGAGGGAGATAAAACATACATGGCAGACCCAATGATACCCCCCCGCTATGACCTGGAAGGAGGGCAAGAGGCGGTGATGAGCGCCTACCACGACACCATGCGCCGCTTTTTGGAGACTCAGGAGGCGGTCATGGTGGCCTACCTGACCGGTGGTCCGCCACCCATGGCCCGTCCAATAGCGACGCTGCCCTCCCGGCCAGCGTTGCCCGCGCCGATCCTGATGCCGCCGCCCGTGGCTCCATCCCCCGTCGCTGCCATCCCGGAGTCACCGGCGCGGGTTGCGCCGATTTCATCGGTTCCGCCGCCAGCGGTTAAGCCCGATTCGCCTCCACTCGTCGCGTCGCCGCCGACAATGACTGAGTCGCCTTCACCGGTGTCTGTTCCCACATCCGCCGGAGCTACTGATCGAGATCGCTTGACCCGGTTGTTATTGGGCATTGTCGCTGAACACACCGGATATCCGCCCGATATGCTGGGACTGGAACAGGATATGGAGGCGGATCTCGGGATTGACTCGATCAAGCGGGTGGAGATTGTCGGTGCTTTACTCAAGGCGTTGCCGCCGCCCTTTGACCGGATTTCAGGGCGTGAAGCGGATGCGCTCAGCACCCAGCGCACTTTGGCGGGTATTCTCAACCAGTGTTATTCAATCGGAGGCGGCCCGGAGGCGGCGCGCCCTTTTGAGTCAACCGGGGTAGTGGTCGCCTGCCGTGACCGCGCCACGCTGCCCCGGTTTTCGATGCAGGCGCGGCTTGAGGCGGTAGCGGAGGTTCCGCTATCGGACTTGGAGGCAGGGGTGCATTTTCTGACCGGTGAAGATCAGGGCGTCGTCGCGATCCTCCGGGAACGGTTGCGCCAGTGGCCTGGAGTCGTTCCGGTGTTACTGGAACCGGCGATGCTGGCTGATGTTGAACTCCTGCACCGGGCGCTGGTGAGCCACCGGCAGCAGGGAACCGTGCGGGGACTGTGGCATCTGGCGGCGCTGAGTGCATCGCCACTGTCCGCGGACGCTGATCTGAGTGCTTGGCGAAGGCAGACTGCGGTTCATGATAAGGCGCTGTTTTTGCTGCTACGGGAATTGGGCGAAGAATTGCGTTCCGGTGGCCGGGTGCTGGCCACCAGCGCGCTCGGCGGTTGTTTTGGCCGCACGCCCATGATGACCGGCTTCCATGCCCAGGGGGGAGCAGTCGGTCTGCTAAAAGCGCTGCACGAAGAGTGGCCGAACGTTTATTGCAAGGCAGTGGATGTGGCGTCGGATCGCCCGACCGCCGAGATTGTCGATGAATTGTTAACTGAGTTTCGCCTGCCTGGCGGACGCATTGAGGTCGGTTATCCCGCCGGACAAAGGACAGTTTTTGCGACCGTTCCGTCGCCCTTGACTCTGGGTAAGACGCTGCCGCGTACCCCGCAAGCGGACTGGGTTGTATTAGCGACGGGGGGTGCGCGGGGCATTACCGCGGAAGTTCTGCGCGGTCTGGCCGGTTACGGGCTGCGCCTGGTGCTGGTGGGACGCTCGCCGGCCCCCGGCCCTGAATCCGCGGAAACGGCAGTTTTGCCGGATGCCGCTGCCCTGCGCCGCTATTTTATCGAACAGGCCCGGACGCAAGATCAGTCGCCGCGCCCAGCCGTGCTGGAGCAACGGGTGCGGACTGTGTTACGCGATCGGGAAGTCGCTGCCAACCTTCGGGAATTGAGTGAAGCGGGCGCCCGCGTCGAATATCGGCAGGCCGATGTCGCTGATCCGGCGCAACTGGAGGACTTATTGACGGATCTTCATCAGCGCTATGGCCGTTTGGATGGCGTGATCCATGGCGCGGGCCTCATCGAGGACGGTTTGTTGCTGGACAAGTCTCCGGCTAGTTGGGCGAGGGTGTTTGATACCAAGAGCGATAGCGCTTTTTTGTTGGCGCGGCTACTGAACCCATCCATGCTCAAATTTCTGGCGTTCTTTACCTCGGTGGCTGGACGCTATGGTAATAGCGGGCAGACCGACTATGCCGCCAGCAATGAACTGGTCAACCGGCTGGCCTGGCAACTTCATTGGCGTTGGGGCGATCAGGTCAAGGTGATGGCGATCAACTGGGGGCCATGGGCTGCGTCCCGCCACGGCCCGGGCATGGTGACCCCGGAAGCCGAGCGCAAATTCGCGGCTCAGGGCGTGAGTCTGGTGGGGGTGGCGGCAGGCGCTGAATTTTTCCTGAACGAACTCGATCACGGTTCCCTGGACGAAGTGGAGTTGATCGCTGGCGCGGGACCGTGGGAACAGCGTGAAGCAGAGCGCGGCGCGTGGACTTTGGCCGCCGTCGTGGACTGAATTGATGACCGATAAAGCGGCTTTTCGCCACCCGGTATCCGGCGACGATATCGCCATCATTGGCATGGCCTGTCTGTTTCCCGGCGCGGCGGATTTGCGCCAGTACTGGGAGAACATCCTCAATAAGGTGGATGCGATCGGGGAACCGTTGCCGGAATGGGGTGCTGAACGCTACTACGATCCCGATGACCGTTCCGGCGAGCGTATTTACACCAAGAAGGGTGGTTTTCTGCGGGACTTGGCGCGCTTTGATCCCGCCGAGTTCGGGGTGATGCCCAATTCGGTGGATGGCGGTGAACCGGATCAATTCCTGGCTCTGAAGATTGCAACCGCCGCCCTGCGCGATGCCGGTTATCTCGATCCAGGACACGATCATGGTCTCACCGGCATTATCCTGGGACACAGCACCTATTTGCATCGCGGCCAGGCGACTCTGATCCAGCACAGCATCGTGCTGGATCAAACCCTGGAATTGTTGGCGCAACTGCGCCCTGATCTGGAGTCGGCAGCGTTGGCGGATTTGCGCCACAAGTTGAAGGCTAAGCTACCGCCCTTCAACGCCGCTACAGCGCCAGGACTGGTTCCCAATGTGATGACCGGGCGGATCGCTAACCGGCTGGATTTCAGAGGCCCCAATTTCCTGATCGACGCCGCTTGTGCTTCTTCGTTACTGGCAGTAGCGTCGGCAATGGATCTGTTGCGCGATGGCCGCGCTGATCTGATGCTGGCGGGCGGGGTGAACGCCACGCTACCGCCCCAGGCCCAACAAATTTTCTGTCAGTTGTCGGCCCTGTCGCACCGTTCCACGATTCGCCCTTTCGATAGTTCCGCGGACGGTACGCTCCTGGGTGAGGGATTGGGAGTGATCGTCCTCAAGCGTCTGGCCGATGCCCAGCGCGACGACGACCGGATCTATGCGGTGCTCAAGGCCGTCGGTCAGGCCAGTGATGGACGGGCGCTGGGTCTGCTGGCGCCACGCCTTGAGGGCGAGGTGCTGGCCATTCGTCGCGCCTACGAGCAGGCGGGCGTTGAACCCCGTTCGCTCGGGCTGATCGAGGCGCACGGCACCGGCATTCCTTTAGGCGACCAGACCGAAGTCGCCGCGTTGCGTGCTGTGTTGGGCGACCGCCGGGCCGGTCAACCGCCGCGTTGCGCGCTGGGGTCGGTCAAGTCGATGATCAGCCATTGTATTCCCGCAGCGGGCATTGCGGGATTGATCAAGGCAGCGCTGGCGTTGCACCATAAAATTCTGCCGCCGACGCTGTGCGAGACGGTCAGCCCAGCGTTGGGCATTGAGCAGACGCCGCTTTATGTCAACACGGCGCCACGCCCGTGGATTCACGGCGGTGTGGAGCCACGCCGGGCCGGCGTCAATGCGTTCGGTTTTGGCGGTGTCAACACGCACGCCATTTTGGAGGAAGCGCCGCCTGCCGCGAATGCGCCGCCGCGTTGGCCGCTGCGCGACGCGGAACTGATCGTGCTGGCGGCAGCGGATCGCCTGGCCTTACAGGCCGCAGTAGGCGAACTGATGACTCGCCTGGACGGTCCGCTTTCCCTGCACGCCATCGCCAGGCAAACGGTTGAGTCATTGAGCCAGGGTCCGCAACGCCTGGCGCTGGTCGCTCGAGATCGCGAGGATCTTCGCCGCAAGTTGTGCCAGGTCGTTGAAAAAACTGCTGATTCCGAGTGTCATCAGTTACGGACCCGGGGCGGCCTCTATTTTTGCGACCAGCCTCTGGAGGGCCAACTGGCTTTCCTGTTCCCCGGTGAGGGATCCCAGTATCCCGGCATGTTGGCCGATTTGGCCTGCCAGTTTCCTGAAGTGCGCGACTGGTTCGATTTCTGGGATACCCTGCATCCGGAAGCAACGGACGTTTTACCGAGTGACAGCGTATTTCCGCCCTCCACGGGCCTCACGGAAATTGAGCGCGAGACTTTGCGGAAAAGCCTGTATACGGTTTATTTCGGTTCCGAAGCGTTGTTTATCGCCAATCAGGCACTGTTAAGCGTGTTGAAACGCCTGGAAGTGCGCCCCGATCTGATGGTCGGACACAGCACCGGCGAAAATAGCGCTCTGGCAGCAGCAGGCGCGGTGCGTTATCCACGTCGCGAATTATTGCGCGAGCCTATTTTGAAACTTCGGCGGATTTACCAGACCGGAGCGGAGGAACAAGGCATTCCCCGGGGTGCCTTGCTGGCGGTAGGCGCGCTGGACCGGCGGGTGATTGTTGAGGAAATGGCTGCGGCAGGAGATGGATTGTATCTGGCGATGGATAACTGCACACAACAGGTCGTGCTGTTCGGTGAACGGGAGGTTATCGCCCGCACGGCAGAGCGCTTTAAAGCGCGGGGCGGATTGTGCGCCTATCTGGATTTTGATCGGCCTTACCATACCCCGCTGTTTGCCCCGGTGGTGGAGGTATTCGCCCGTTTTTACCAAGAGATGCCGGTTCGTCCTCCAGACGTCCCCCTGTACTCCTGCGCTAGTGCTGCGCCTTTCCCCATCCAGCCGGACGCGATTCGGGAACTGGCTTCTGCGCAATGGGCCGCTCCAGTGCGCTTTGCTGAGACCATCGAGCGCATGTACAGCGATGGCGCACGGTTGTTCCTGGAAGTGGGTCCTGGCGGCAATCTGACCGCTTTCGTCAAGGATATTCTCAAGGGCCGTGCGCATCTGGCGATAGCGGTCAATGATCGTCACCGTTCTGGCTGGGAACAACTGCTACACGCTTTATCTGTGCTGTTTGTTCACGGACGGTCGTTGAATCTTGCAGAACTTTGTGCAGAAGAGCCAGCCGAGGGGGTTTCCAGGCGCAGACCACGCCCTGAACCGGCGTTGGATAATACCTTGCCTTATCTGCGGTTTAGCGCCGAAGAACTGAAAGAATTGCGTCCACACGTCACGCTTTTGCCTAAGCCGGATTCATCCAGTATCCCGCTATTTCACAAGACTCCCTCACCCCTGGCGGGGGAGGGAGAGGGTGGGGGGGGTGAACAGTTAGCTCGCCAGGGGGTCATGCTGCGCCACCTGGAGTTGATGCAGGACTTTCTGACCACCCAGAGCGCGATGATGATCGGGCAACGGGCCGGCTATCCAGTGAAGCGTTTCCCATTTGTTCATCGCGTGATCAGTCTGCAACCAGAGCGGGTGGAGGTTGAATACCGACTGGCGCTGGGCCGGGATCGTTTTCTGAGCCACCATATTCTTTCGGGACCGGTCTCGATGGATCCGGGATTGACAGGATTGGCGGTAGCTCCCTTAGCTGTGGCTCTGGAGATGCTGGCCGAGGCCGCGACCTGTCTGGCTCGATTCACCCGACTGATCAGGTTGAGCAATGTCCGCGCTCATCGCTGGATCGCCATGGATGAGCAGGAGGATCTGCCGGTGCGGATTACAGCGGTCCGGCAATCCGCGCCGACAGTAGATCAGGAGGTGTTGCACGCGATCCTGTGGGTTGAGGGGCAGCCGGTCGTGGAGGCGGATGTGAGGTTCGCAGCCAGTGGCTTGGATCACCCTCCCCCGCCATTGACTTTGCGGGAACGCCGGCCCTCGCGCTGGCGGGATGAAGAGTTATATGCGATCGGCATGTTCCACGGTCCCCTGTTTCAAAGCATTCGCCGGTTGGAGGCATGGGATGACTATGGCATTGACGCCCAAGTGGTTGCGCCGACGATCAACGGCTTTCTGCGCGCCGACGAGCGCCCCGCGTTGCTGTTTTCTCCGGCACTGCTCGATGCAGTGGGGCAATTATCCGCTTACTGGATCTCGCAACAGGTTGGCGTCGACTTCAGTTCCTTCCCCTCGCGCATTGAGCGGATCGACTTCATAACGACGGATTGGCCGGAAGATGAAATTCTGCGTTTGCAGGGCCGGTTCACGACCCCAGGTCCGGCGTTGGGAACCTTTGTGCAGGGCGATTACTGGTGCCTGCGTGCCGATGGAACGCCGCTGTTTCGCGTACAGGGCTGGTGGGACCGCTATTTGCCGGTGCCGCATCGTTTTTACCAAGTGCGGCACCAACCATTGACCGGCTATCTAGGCGAGGACTGGAGCGCGTTGTTCCCGGACAGCGACGCTGTAGTGTGGTGTGTGGCGGCATTACCGGACGGTTTCCTGGAAGAGGCCGGTGCGCTCTGGCGACGGGTGTTGGCGCGGATTGCCCTGAATCGTGATGAGCGCCAGCATTGGCGGGCTTTGCCGGAGACGGTGGAGGCGCGCAACCCCTGGCTGTTGGAGCGCATCGCTCTCAAAGAGGCGGCGCGTCACTGGGCCTGGTCCCGGCAGGGACAGCGCCATTATGCCGCCGATTTGCATTTGCAGACCCGGGAGGGGGCCTGGTTGACGGCGGTGGCGGATCGGAACGGCAACGCGGTTCCTCTCTATTTAGCAGCGGTGGTCCGCCAGGGCAACGTGTTTGTCGTGGCCAGTCGTCGCCGATTAGGGATTGCCGCGCTGAGGTTCGACGCGGCAATTGAGGAAACCCGGTTCGTGGAACGTCTGGAGTCCGGGGAGCGGGACTGGCTGGCCCGGCAATCGACGACACAACAGGGGAGGTTGGCCCGACGCTTGCTTTGTGCTAAGGCGGCAGTTTCCCGATGGCTGGGTTTGTCCAGTGACGCATCGCCTGAACCGTGGCTTGTCCCGCCATACAGTGACGCGGTCATGGAGCGTGCGCGATTGACTCACGCCGCCGTGGAAAGTGCAGCGATCATTCACGAACAGGCCGGCTGGGTGGTCGCGCTGGCTGAGGGAGTCGCTTCATGAAATTCCAGTTCGGGCCTCAACGGGTTGGAAATCACCATGCTTAGAGTTGAATTCAGCATTATCACGCTCATTGAAGACTTGATTCGGGATTGGGAGATCACCCTGGATGAGCCGATCACTCTGGAAACCCGGTTAGTCGCGGATCTGGGCTTCAGTTCCATCGATATCGTCCACACGGTGGTGGCGATTGAGGAACACTTCGGGCGGGGCCGTCTGGGTTTCGAGGAGTTGCTGATGCACGGCGACCAGTATGTGAGCGATCTGACCGTCGGCGAGCTGGTTGCGTTTGTCGAGCGGAAATTGTCATGAGGAGATGACCCATGATCCGCACCCTGTTTATTGGTCTGGATGGCGCCACGTTTACCCTCCTGGATGTGCTGACCCAGCCGGCGTCTGACGGTGAGATCGTCATGCCGTTTCTCAGGTCTTTCATAGCGGGCGGGACGCGAGCGGTGTTGCGCTCTACCCCTAATCCGTTGACGCCGCCAGCTTGGGTGTCGTTGATGACCGGACGCTGGCCGGGCCAGCATGGAGTGTTCGATTTTCTGCGGGTCGCTGAGCAGAATGGCGAGGGTTTTACGACCCTTTACGATGCCCGCGATATCCGGGTGGAGACGATCTGGGCCATCGCCAGCCGCCAGCAGCAGCGCGTGGCAGCGCTCAACTTTCCGATCACTGCGCCGCCTCGGCCCGTCAACGGTTTCCTGCTGCCCGGTTTCGTACCTTGGAAACATCTGCGCCGCAATAGCTATCCCGAGTCGCTTTACGAACGGTTGAAAGCCCTGGACGGTTTTAATCCCAAAGAATTAGCCTGGGACTTCGAGCGCGAGAATCAATCGCTGGACGATCTCTCTGAAACCGAGTGCGAAGCTTGGGTTGGTTACCACCTGCCTCGCGAGGAGCAGTGGTTCCGGGTAGCCCGTCATCTGTTGGCTAGCGAGCAACCGGATTTGATGGCGGTGATGTTCGATGGGACGGACAAGATTCAGCATCAGGCTTGGCGCTTCCTGGAGTCGGCCTTGGTTAGCAGCGATCCATCGCCTTGGGAACGGCGGATGCGGGCGTTGTGCCTGCGCTATTTCCGCCAGTTGGATCAGTATCTGGAGCAACTGGTGGCGCTGGCCGGCCCCAAAGCCCAGGTGTTTATGGCCTCGGATCACGGCTTCACGCACAGCACCGAGGTGGTGCGAATCAACCGCTATCTGTATGAGAAAGGGTACCTGTATTGGAAATCGTCTGACGGCAGCGAGCAGTTCACCCGGCGCGAGGCCAGCGCTTTCTTTACGCATCTCGACTGGAAGAAGACTTTGGCTTACTGCCATACGCCTTCCAGTAACGGCATCACGATTCGCATTGCCCGGCATCCTGGCGAGCCGGGGATTGCCGCCGCCGATTATCCAGCATTTCGCGCCCGATTGATCGGCGATCTTGAAACCCTGTGCGATCCGCACAGCGGCGAGCGCATTATTCGCGCCATCCGCACCCGTGAGGAAGCATTCCCGGGGCCGGCCATGCATCAGGCCCCCGATCTGTTGCTGACGTTGCGCGACTTCGGTTTCGTTTCGATTAAAAATCTGGAGCCGGTGGTGTTGCCGCGCCCTTATCCAGTCGGTACGCATCATCCCGAGGGGATTTTTCTGGCGGCGGGTCCGGGCATTGTAGCGGGTCAGCGCGGTGAACCTTGCGACATCGTGGATGTGGCGGCCACGTTGCTGTACAGCCTGGGGCTGGAGATTCCCGAGGACCTGGAGGGTAGGACGCCCGAGGCGTTTTTTACCGCCGAACAACGGGTGGCCCATCCGATTCGTCAGGGCGCTCCGACGCTGCCGGTCGCGGACGGAACCCGCCAGGCCGTTGAGGCCAGCGCAGCGGAAAAAGCGAAGATTATCGAACAATTGCACATGTTGGGTTATATGGAGTAGTTGTGCCGGTCATTCACTTGCCCGAGACCAGCCTGCACTATCTGCGTATGGATCGACGACCGGACCCGGACGCGCCAGGCGACGAAGTGGTCATGGTGCATGGCTTGGCGGCCAATCTGGCGTTCTGGTATGCCCGGCTGGCGCCAGCCTTCGCCGCCAGCCATCGCACCCTGCTGTTCGATTTGCGCGGCCACGGGCGCAGCGCGATGAGCGCCAGTGGCTACTCGCCCCGGATCATGGCCGAAGACTTATGGCAATTGCTGAATCATTTGGGCATCGCGACTTTGCATCTGGTGGCGCACAGCTTCGGGGGACTGGTGGCTCTGCATTTGGCACTGCGTCAGCCTCAACGGGTGCGCAGTCTGACCTTGCTGGATACGCGGATTCCCGTATTGCAGGTGCGCCAACCCCGCAACCTGGCTTATTCGCGGCGCATTCAACCGTTGCTGGAAAAACTGGGTATCCAACTGGATGAAAGTGATCCTTTGTTCAGTCACCGGCTGCTCGAAGAAATGGCCAAGCTTTATCTGGTCGCCCCTGAGCGGATGCGGCGGTTGCCCGCGCTACATCTGCCGTTTACCGGGCCGGTAGGTCACCGAGCGGCGCGCCACTGGTTGCGCCTGTTGGAAGTGACCAGCGCACGGCGCGAGTTGACTGAGGATGGTCTGTCGCTGACTACACTGCAATCTCTGCGCTTGCCGACTCTGGCGATGTACGGCGAGTATTCCCAGACGCTGCCCAGCGCGCAGGGGTTACGGATGTTGTGGCCACAAGCCCGGATTGAACTGGTGCCCCAGGCGGGGCATTTTTTCCCCTTGTCCAAACCAGATCTGCTCATTCAGGTTTGGCGGGATTTCATGTTGGCGTGTGGAATGCGAGATGCCTGATCCTCTGATTATCCTCTGTCCGTTGCGCTCTTTTTCCTCAGTGGTTTGCGGCATGTTGGGCCAGCATCCAGAGATGTATGGGATGCCGGAACTGAATCTGTTTCTGGAGGATAATCTCGGTGCGCTGCTCCAGCGGCATCAGCGCACCCGTCCCTTTGCGGTGCATGGCTTGTTACGCGCCTTGGCGCAACTGCACGACGGCCAGCAGACCGAAACGACGGTGCGCCGCGCCCAGCACTGGCTCAATGCGCGTTTGAGCTGGTCCACCCAGCAGGTGTTCGCTTATCTGGCCGATCTGGTTGCTCCCCGCATGCTGATCGACAAAAGTCCGGCGACGGTGATGAGTTCGCATTCTCTGCAGATCGCGCACCGTATTTGTCCCAACGCCAGTTACCTGCATTTAACCCGTCATCCTCGCACGACGGGCAAATCCATCCTGGACCTCGTGCAGCGCAATCACGAATGGAACGGTCCAGCCGATCCTGAACGGGTCGACCCGGAACGACTTTGGTCTATCGCCCACCGTAATATTGTGGCGTTCACCCGCACCCTGCCTTTAGGCCAACACATGCGCATCAAGGGCGAAGACCTATTATCTGCGCTTGATGTTTATCTGCCGCAGATTGCGGAATGGTTGGGGGTACGGACCGACCCGGATGCAATTGAAGCCATGAAACATCCGGAGACTTCGCCCTATGCCTGTCTGGGACCAGCTAACGCCCGGATGGGCAACGATCCCAACTTTCTCAAAGATCCACGCCTGCGTCCGGCCCGCGCCCAGGAGCAGCCCCGTCTGGAGGGAGAACTGGACTGGCGTCCCGGCAGTGATTTCTCACCCGCGACCCTGAAGCTGGCCCGAGAGTTCGGCTACCAATGACGAATAAACCTAAAACCGCAATGCTGAACAGCCAGCAATTCAAGTTGATTGGCAAGGAAGGGTTGGGCAACCCGCGCAGCCGAGTGGCGCAGTCCATGGCCTATTTCCAGGATGCTCTGTATGTTGGGGTGACCCATCCGCGTGGCGCAGGTCCCGAGGATCGGGCGCGTATTCTGCGCTACGACCCGCTCCAGGGAGTTTGGAGTACGGTGTTTGTTTCGCCGCTGACCGCGCCTGATAGCCGCGTCTTCGCGCAAGACGTTCTTCGTCATCGCGCTCCGCGCCAGAACAGCGCCAGCGCCGTGCCACGCTATCGCGGTTTTCGCGGGATGACCGTGTTTCAAGGCCGTTCTGATCCTGCGCCCGCCCTTTATGTCAGCACCATTTGTCACTGGGGGGTAGATCTACTCCGTTCTTTGGATGGCGAGTACTTTGAGGCAGTACCTCTAACGGGCCTGGATAACGGGTGCCTGCTCTCTTTCCGCGCCCTGCTTGGTCATGGTCGTAAACTGTTTATCGCCCCCACCGGCGCGGTGGATGAACAAGAGTTCGACCACTATTTCAGTGGCGATCCGACGGTCTATGTGACGGACGATCCGCTCAATGGCGTTTGGCAACCCGCTATGGAACCCGGATTTGGCGATCCTGCCAACCGTACCATTACCTCCTTGGCGAGTTTCGCTAACCAGGTATACGCCGCGACCGGCAATCCCGAACGCGGTTTTCAACTTTGGAAGACCAATGCCCGAGGCAAGCCACCCTATCGTTGGCAGCCGGTGCTACGGGACGGCGCCGGGCGCTACAATCTGAATGCCCTGGCGCCCGCCTTGACCGTTTTCCAGGGTGCTTTGTATATAGCCACGGGACTGCCAGGATTGGGCTACGATTCTGCCAATAATGTCGGTCCTGCCGCTGCCGAACTATTGCGTGTCTACTCGGATGACCGTTGGGAATTGGTGGTAGGCGAGCCGCGCTTCTCTCCCACCGGTTTGAAAGTGCCCTTTGCAGTCCGAGGGCCGGGTTTCGACGATTTCTATAATTCTGTGTTCTGGTGCATGGTCGCTCATGATGACTGCCTGTACGTTGGCACCTTTCACTGGGAGCCTTTCGAATGCGTCCTAATGGGTCAGCCACTGCAAGGAGGGTTTCAATTGTGGGCCAGCGAGGATGGGGATCAGTGGCAGGCTGTGGCTGCCGCCGGGTTTGGCGATCCTTTCCACGCTGGCGTCCGAACTTTACTCTCAACGCCGATAGGGCTATTCATGGGGAGTTCCCAGGAAATTGCCCGGCGCCGTCAGCGGCAAGGCACGAGCAGAGTTGTCAGCGGTGATGGATGCGCAGTTTGGCTGGGGGCATAGCCCACCGGATTGACCGGGAAGACTTTACCCTTCGCGAGGACTCGTTAATCATGCGTCAAGTGTTTAACTTACTGATTTGTTGGCTGATCGGCCTTAGCCTGATGACGGGATGCAATGCCGGCGATGGCGATGTTTCTGCCTCCGAACCCGTTCAAACTGTGGTTCAAGGGCGGGAGAGCATTGCTGGGGGCCTCCAGGGGGTCAACCTGTTTTATGGAGGGTTGCCGCGCAGCTATTTAATTTACGTGCCGCGCAGCTATAACCCTGGCCGTCCTGCGCCACTGATCCTGGTGTTCCACGGCGGGCTGGGCAATGCCGAGAGAATGCCGCCGCTCACCGGCATGAACGAACTGGCCGAAGAGAAAGGTTTTATTGTGGTTTATCCCAACGGTACCGGACGCGATCCTGAGGGCAACCGCTTCACCTGGAATGCCGGTGCCTGCTGTGGCATCGCCCAGCGCAGGAATGTCGATGACGTCGGCTTTACCCGTGCGATCATCGATCAAGTCTCCCGCCAGTTCCGGATCGATGCGAGTCGGGTCTATGCGACGGGGATTTCCAACGGGGCCATGATGGCTTACCGGCTGGCTTGCGATCTGTCGGATCGGATCAGCGCCATTGCTCCCGTGGCTGGCGCCATGATGATCGAGCGGTGTAACCCCGATCGTCCGATTCCGGTGATCCACTTTCATGGTCTCGCGGATCAGAACGCGCCCTTCGAGGGCGGGTTTGGCGCTCGTTCCATTGGCGGCATATCACATCGCTCGGTGCCGAATACCATAGACTGGCTGCGGCAACTTCATCAATGCCAGAGTCAGGGCCGGGACGCCCGGACAGGCGACGCCAATATCGAACAGTTCAGTTGCCGCAAGGGTGGGCCTATCGTGCTGGTGACGATTAGCGGCGGCGGGCATACCTGGCCGGGCGGCCAGCGCACGGACCCGCGAGGGCGTAATGAGTACTCCAGCCGCTCGATTTCCGCCAGCCGCGAGATGTGGCGTTTCTTCGATGCGCTCAACAATATCCCAAGTGTTTCGCTGCCCGGACGCCAGCCTTGAATCCCTCGGGATCTCCCGTCATCCATGCCGTCATTATTCTCAGCGCCTCGCCCTGGCTATCTTCGCTGGCCGGTGCCATGCTCGGTCAGCACCCGCAACTGTACGGCTTGCCGGAGCTACATTTGTTTGTCGCTGATACCCTGGCGCAGTGGCACGATGATCATACCCGCTGCCAGAACCGGCCCCAAGCCATGCACGGGTTGGTGCGCGCCCTGGCACAGTTGCATGAAGGCGAACAGAGCGAAGCCAGCGTCCGGCGCGCCTGGAGTTGGCTGGCGGATCGGCGCGAGTGGAGCATCGCCCGGATCTTCGAGCATCTTGCCGCAGCAGTAGCGCCCCGAATCCTGGTGGAAAAGAGTTCGACCAGCGCCGCCCAATGGGACTTTCTCATCCGCGCTTATCAAACCCTGCCGCAGGCGAATTTCCTGCACCTCACGACTCACCCCCTGGCGGTTGCCCATGCCCTGTTGGAACAGCGCGAAGCGCCCCCACCGGAAGGCGGCGGATGGCTACAGCAGCCATTGAAAGCGTGGTTGCATCGGCACAACGCGATCCTGGATTTCGTATCGGTACTGCCGGAAGGGCAGTGCGTGAGCCTTCAGGGCGAACGCCTGCTAGCCGAGGATGCCTGCTACTTGCCACAAATCGTTCAATGGCTCGGTATTCGGGAGGATGCCGAGGCGCTTGAGGCGATGCGCCACCCTGAGCAGTCGCCCTACGCCAAGTCAGGGCCAGTCAATGCCCGCTGGGGCGATGACCGCAAGTTTTTATTATCACCGACCTTGCGTCGCCCCGAACTGAGCTGGCCACCTCTGCGCGATGATCCGTTGCTGGCGCAAATTGCGGATTCGGAACTGGTGGGCGCAGTCAGCGAACTGGCCAGACAGATGGGATACGGTTAAATGTCCGCACTTGATTCGTTCAATCCGATCCAGCGCCTGGTGATGGGTTCGGGGCCAACTACCGTGACCGCGCTTGCGGCGATCCGTTTTGGCGAAGCCTGCTATCTGGCGACGCGGACACCAGCCGGTGTGGGCGTCGCCCGGTGTCAATGGGGCGAGTCCGGCTGGCAGGCGTTAGATCCAATCGGCGGGGAGACCTTGACGCTGATCGAACTGGTGGGAGGAACTTTCTTGCCGACGCTGGCCTTCGCCATGGTAGAGGGGAGCATTCCTCGTCTGTTCACCAATGCCTTTCAGGAAAGCGGGGTCACGTTGGCCTGGATGGACATGGATGAAAACTTCCGGCCCGTCACTGGATTTCCTCAGGGCTACGGTCCGGTCACTGCATTGCTGGCGCACGAGCATCGGCTGTTTGCAGCGGTCGCTGGCGATACGGTAAGCGGTAACGCGCCTACCCTGTGGTGGAGCGAGGATCCAGTGGGGGAAGGGTGGCGCACGATGGCCGAATCACCCTTTGGCGATCCCACCGATGCCATGATCAGTCATTTGATCGTGTGGCGTGGACAACTCTACGTCGCCATCGCCAACGCTGAGCGAGGCTTGCAGCTCTGGCGGACCGGGCTGACTCCGGAGGGAGTTTCAGACGATTGGCATTGCGTGTTGCGAGATGGCGCTGGGCGCTATACGGGCAATCGCGAGCTGCTCGCACTCACTGTTTGGGATGATCAGTTGTATCTGGCCGCCGGTCGAACGGGGCAGACCGTGGCTAACGCCCGGCCACTGGGGGTGGAATTATTGCGGGTGGACCGGGACGACCGTTGGGAAATTCTGGCGGGTGGGGTGCGCTTTACCCCTGAAGGTCTTAAAGCGCCGCTGGCAGCGATAGGCCCTGGTTTTGGCGATCCTGCGCACGTCAACTTATTAGGCTGTTTCAGTCGCCGCGACGCTCTCTATGTCGCAACCAGTGCTTTGCCCGAGGTCGGGGAGCCGGTTCGCCAGCAGCTTTGGGTGAGTCATGACGGGGAGCGGTTTGATCTTTTGGAATGGCCGGGGCCGCTGGTCGAGGCCGCTCAATCCCTGCTGACGTTGATTGATCTGGGTGATTTCGTCCTGGTGAGCGCTGGCGCGATGGAATCGGATGGGGCGTCATCCAGCGCGGCGGATTCCTCTGCGGCAGCGCCCGACGCCAATTCCCTGCCGCCCGGATTGACACTCTGGCGGTGGTCTCTGTGAATGGATTTATGGCTACGCCCGCGCCGCTGTTTATTCTCGGTTCGCCGCGTTCCTTTACCTCAGTCATCTGTGCAATGTTGGGTCAGCATCCGGCTCATTACGGAGTGCCGGAACTCAATCTGTTCATTGAACCCGATCTACGGCGGTTGTGGCTGCGCCTGACCGGTCAGCGCCAGTTCATGATGCATGGGTTACTGCGGACGATCGCCCAAGTCTATGCCGGGGAACAGACCCTGGCCAGCGTTGATATGGCGCGTCGCTGGATCCTGCGGCGGCTTTCCTGCGCTACGGGTGAGATTTATCAGGAACTGGTCACCCGGGTGGCGCCCTTGCGCATCGTGGATAAGAGTCCGGTTTATTGCGCCAGTCCGCGCTATTTGCGGCGTATGGCCGAGACGTTTCCCGACGCCCGCTATATCCACCTGGTCCGGCATCCACGCACCCAGGGAGAATCGCTGTTGCGGCTGAATCCGCTGCTGGCTGCGATGGAAAACGCTTACGACTATAGTACCTTGCCGCCGACTCTCGATCCGCAGATCGCCTGGAGCCGGACGCAGAATCATATTTTGTCCTTTCTGGCGGACATCCCTTGGGAACGGCAACGGGTGATTCGCGGCGAGGGTTTTCTGAACGATCCCGCGCCGCAGTTGCGAGCGTTGAGCGCTTGGCTGGGGGTGGCCGATCACCCGCAAGCCGTGGAGGCCATGCTGCATCCGGAGCAGTCGCCTTATGCCTGCCTCGGACCGTTCGGAGCGCATCTGGGCAACGACATCCATTTTCTCAAGGAACCCGGTTTTCGTCCCGGACGCATCGCCGCGAGTCATCTGGCAGGTTCCTTGCCTTGGCGACCCGATGGGCAAGGGTTTAACGCGCAAACGCTGCGCTTGGCTGAACAACTGGGTTATGCATAGTTTAGCCCAGCACTGCTTCGCTTTAAGTTCACGGAGTCGTGAATGGACCGTACTGTAGAGAGACGCTTGTTGGCCCTGGAACGCCTGCGCGCCCAGGGGCGCTTTGGTCTGACCACTCCGCCAACCGATGATGAATCTGGCGCTGCGCTGATTCCGGTTGAAGAACCGGCGCCTACGGTCGATCACTTATTGGATGTGTTGTCCCCACCAGCGTCCATTCCGGGGGTAACCGCCGAGCAGTTGGAATGGTTGCTCGACAAACAGCCCCCGGACTTCGATCTCAGCAAGGTCTTTGATCCGGGTTCCAGCACTCCGGAAGAAATTGACCAGCGTTGCCGGGAATTGCGCTACCGCGTTGCCTGGCTGGAAGCCTTATTAACCGTGACCCGCGAGGAACTGGCCCTTTTTGAGGAAGCCGGCAAAACTTTTGGATCGACCCCAACGGGTTGATCACGATCTCTCTCTACTCCGATCGCTCCGATGACCGCTCCCCCCCGACTGACTACCCATTACCTTCATCCATCCCCCGCGCCGGGCTTGCGTTTCGAGAATTTCCGCAAGATTTGCGTGAACGGCTTCGGCGACGGCAACAATGCCTATGCCCACTGCATGGCCTGGCACCAGAACGCCTTATTCGTGGGCACGACTCGGGCGAATCTCTGCCTGATTCAGGAAAGGCTGAATATTGATATCGGCGTTTGGCCGGTGGAGTGTCCCTACAAGTTGCTATCGGAGGAGTTTGAAACCCTGCAGGCCCGCGCCGAAATCTGGAAGTATGATCCCGCTGGGAATGTCTGGACCCGGATTTACCGGGCGCCACTGGTCGTCGGCAGTCACGGCGGCGTAATGAGCCGTGATCTGGGCTATCGGGGCATGGTGGTTTACCAAAGCGCCAGCGATCCTGAACCGGCCTTGTACACCAGCAACTGGTCGCGGGCGCATGGCGATGGCCCCTTATTATTGCGCTGCCGCGATGGCGCGACCTTCGAGGTGGCCGCCCAGTTGGGCCGGATCGGTGGTCAGCCGGTGACCAGTCTGCGAACCCTGACGCCTTTTAAGGGGCAGTTGTTTATTGCGCCCACCGGCGCAGCCCAGGGTCGTCCCAATGCCTCGCGGGTGCCGGAAATCTACACCAGTCGCGATCCTGGCCGCAGCGACTGGGTTTTGGTGAACGAACCTGGCTTTGGTGATCCCGATAATCTGACCATTTTCGAGATGACGGTTTTCGCTGATCATCTTTACGCCGGTGCGCTGAATAATCAGGGTTTCCAGTTATGGCGCACCGCCGCCGAGGGTCGCCCCCCCTATCGTTGGGAAAAAGTCCTTGATCACGGTGCCGAACGCGGCCCGCTGAACCAGTTGATCGTCAGCATGCAGGTTTTCCAGGATGCGCTTTATCTGGGCACCGGCATTCAAAACGGCGGCTATGATTACGTCCATAAAATTGGCCCGGCCAGCGCTGAGATCCTTCGGGTGCAGGACGACGGCTCCTGGGATTTGATCGTCGGTAACGCCCGGCAGACTTCCCAGGGTTTCAAACGTCCTCTGAGTGGTCTTAACGCGGGTTTTGGCAATTTCTTCAATGCCTATATCTGGCGGATGGGTGTTCATGACGGTTGGCTTTACGCGGGCACCATGGACTGGAGTAACACCGTGCGTTATGCGCAACTGGAACGGCGCTCTCCAAAAATCCGCCGTCTTTACGAACTGATCGGCGTCGAAAACATCGTTACGCAACAGGGCGGATTTGAGTTGTGGCGCAGTAGCGATGGCGAGAATTGGCTGCCGGTGAATCGCCAAGGCTTTGGTAATCCTTACAATTATGGACTTCGCACTCTGGTGTCCACGCCCCAAGGTTTCTTTCTCGGCACCGCTAACCCGTTCGGTCCCCGGGTAGCGGTCCAGCATGAGAACCAGTGGCGTTATGAGGATAACCCCCAGGGCGGTCTGGAAATCTGGCTGGGTCGCCGTTAAGCCGTGTCAAGTCTTCCCAAGCTGCGGGATGATCTGGTCATTGTCGGCGAACCTCGGGAGCAGGGAACCGTCTATGTCATCCGCGATCCTGTTTGGAACGAAACCTTTGAGTTCGGCGAGAAGGAGTACTTCCTGCTCACCCATCTCGATGGTTGCACCTCGCCGGAGTCACTGCTGCAAGCCTTTCAGCAACGCTACCGGCAACGTCTGACCCCGACTTATCTCGATAAATTTCTGGCTAATCTTTCCGGCTGGGGGTTACTGGCGGAGGCTCCTGAAACCCCGCTGTCGGCAGTGACAGTCAACGGGGATCAAGCCCCGGAACCGGTCGAGTCGTCCAATGTTAACCCACGTGCCGCTGACGCAAAGGCTGCCGACGCTGTGCTGTCCATGCTCAAACCGGGCGGTCGTAAGCCAGGTCAACACGCCCCTGCTCATTATTGGCGGTTAGCGAAAACGACGGCGTTCATGGATTTTCTGGCGCGGCTAGCTCGACCGCTGGCGTCCTTGATCTACCTGCTGCCGCTCGGTTTTGGTCTGGCGCTGGTCACGCTCATGTACAACGCCAGGCATCTGAGAACTGATCTCAGTTATTTCTGGGGACCGGTCACTCCTCTTGAACATCTGCTATTGCATCTGCTGATTAACCTCCTGTTAGTCAATTTCCTGAGCCATGGGCTACAGGGTGTGGTGGGTACCGTGCTGGGTGGGCGCGTCGAAGGGATGGGCATCTACTTTGCGTTTGGCGTTCTGCCGCGCTTTCATGTGGAACTGGACGAGCTTGACCGCTTGTCGCGAAATCATCTGCTTTGGGTGCTGGCAACTCCCATTCTGGTCAAAATTGCTCTGTTTAGCTTGGGCGTGCTGGGGTGGATCCTGAGTCGCGACACTGGAACCCAGTTGCCGTTTTTCTGCTTGATGCTGGTGTTGATGACCACGATCATGTTGTTGTTAAGCGCTAATCCTCTGGGCGCGGGTGATGGTTATCGCTGGTTGACGGCCTATTTGGGTATGCGGAACTTGCGCGCTCAGGCTTTTCGCGCCTTGTTCCGCTGGCGTTCGGCCAAGCAGGATACACAGGATCAGCGCCCTGCTTTTATCGCCTATGCATTGGCGGTTTTTGTTTACTTGCTCATGTTGTTGGGGTTAGCGCTCTATCTGATGGGCGATTGGCTGCGGCTGCATTTCAGCGGCACGGGCGTTGCCCTGTGGTTCATCTTGCTCATCTGGATGGGTTGGAGTCTCCTGCGGGCCTTTCGCCAGCGGACCGCCCAGCGCCAAAGGCGTCATCGGCCACGATCAACGGATGGCCCTGCCCGGGCGGCTGCGCCCTCACCGTTGAGTGAGCCTGCTGCTCCTCCCGCGCGAACCCGGCACTGGACCCTGCCGCTGTTGCTGGGTCTTGCGGTCTTGGTCGGAGCGTTGCCCTATCCCTATGAAACCGGCGGTCCCTGCGAGTTGATGCCGATTCAGAGCCGGGAAATCTACGCCCAGACTTCGGGTATCGTGGAGGAGATCTTCTACGAGGGCGGCGAGTGGCTGCAAGCCGGCGCGCTGATCGCTCGACAGTCATCCTATCGTCAGGAGCAGGGGGTGGCTATTACGCGGGCGGCTATCGACCGCCAACAGGCTAATCTGGATAAATTGCTGAACACGCCGCGCCCGGAGGAAGTGACCATCGCTGATCGTGAATTGCAGGTCGCGGTGGCTGAGGAGAAATTTCAGCGCAGCGAATTGAGCCGGCAGAAGGAATTACTACAACGAGGCTTTACTTCGAAGCAACAGTATGAAGCGACGGAAAGCAAGCTGGACGTCGCTCGCCAGCAATTACAGAAACAACAGGCTAACCTGGATTTGGTCAAGGCCGGTCCTTATCTTCAGGATATTACCGCCGCGCAGGCCGAATTGGCGCGGCTCAAGGCGCAGTTGGTGTTGGATGAGGAATTGCTGGCGCGCACCCGGTTGATCATGCCGATTGACGGGCGGTTAATGGATCTGAAGTTGCGGAATTTGACGGGCAAGTATCTTGAAGAAAAAGATTTATTCACCACGGTGCTGGATGATCGGGTGCTGTGGACGGAAATCAGTCTGCCGGAGGCGGATCTGCCATTGGTGACGCTGGGCGCTCAGGCTCGGCTCAAACTATGGGCTTTTTCTCAGCGCTACTTTACCGGCAAGGTCACCCAAATTGATACGGCCACCAGTGATACGCCTACCGGTCGGGTCGTTAAGGTTATCCTGGAGGTACCGAACCCGGAAGGTCTGCTGAAGCCGGGCATGACCGGTTACGCCAAGATTGCTGCGGGGGAGGAACCACTGGCGGTGGCCTTTACCCATCGGTTGGTGCGCTTTGTAACTGTGGAGATGTGGTCCTGGTTGCCTTAGCCCCGGTGTCTATAAAAATCAATTTAGTCATTCGGAATAGACATTACCATATTTTTTGTGTAAAATTATTAGACGACCAAATATGTGTCAGGTCGTTCAAGTGCTGGATGCAAGCCAGCCTGCTTTTCCAATGCTGGATGCAAGCCAGCCTGCTTTTCCAAAATTGACCCTATATGCACAAAGCCTTAAGGGGGATTTATGAGAAAAGACAATATTTTTCCTGCGCATTGCTTGCAGGTGACCATACTGGGAATCATGTTGACGCTTTTTTGGAGCGATGCCAACACCGCTCCCGATAAGTATGGATGCGAGCTGCGCACCATAGTTACCTCCTATGTCAAACCCACCAATGTTGATGGTTGCCCGATTCAGGGAGATCGGACGCTCATCCGCTCTTATATTCTTTGCATACCTCCGACTCTCAGAGCGCAGCCGGTTGCGGGTAGGCAAGCCGTACCCTTGGTGCTGGCGTTACATGGCGGGAGTGATGCAAGTGAAATTGCGAATGGAACAACATTCCGCGATCGGGTGAAATTTGAGGAGAGGGGGGTTGCTGAAGGATTTATCACTGCGTATCCGAATGCGTGCCGGGTGAACGCAGGCGCTGTGATCTGTGATGGTGGAAACTGGAATACCCAATCGAGTCCACCGATGTCCACCCTGAGTGATTTGTGCCAGATCAATGACGTGGGGTTTATCGTGAACCCGGAACAGGTTACTAACGGCAGGGTTATTGACGACGGGGTCATTGCTGACGCCAACAGTATTTATCCGGTGAAGATGGATAAGGTTCTGGCATTCGGCCATTCGCTGGGCGGCATGCTTGCGTATAGTCTGGCTTGCGACCAACCCAGCAAGTTTGCCGCTATCGGTGTTACGGCTGCGACGCGGACAGACGCGACCTGTACTCCTGCAAGCACGAGCGGCTACCCGGCGCTTTTCCATGTGCATAACCTGCAAGATGTCAACGTGCCCTTCTTCGGCGGAGGTAAAGCGCACATTTGGCCGCCCGTCGAACCCGGTTTGCAATTCCTGGCTGGAAAAAACGGTTGCGTTCTCCCGACGGAAGACCACGACTTCAGCGAAGCGATGTGCCTGGAAGCAAACTGTCAGTCCAGAAGCGCCGAACTGTGCCTGTTGGGCACGGATGTACTCGACGCGCTGGGAGATCGCACGGATGCGAGCGGCCCACATCGGTATCCGACGTACAACGATGCCTTCAACGCGAACCAGGGTAGAAGCATCGGCAATGCTTTCCTGGATAAATTCCTGCCATGAGTTCAAGGGGAAAATGGAATGAACGCCTTGATCAAACGGCTGTTTTCCACCAGCGTCAGCGGCTTGGTTCTCGCGCTGTTCGTGGCGATAGAAAGCGCTATCGCAGGGCCGATTGGGTTTTCGGTCAGTTCCGAGGGTGACGATCATCTTTATCGGATCGATTTGCTGACGGGCGTCGCGGCGGATTTGGGTCAGGTTGGAGTGGGCGACGCAGAGGGTTTGGCCTTCATAGGGTCGCAGCTATACGCTATCGGTACGGGCACGACCTCGAATCATCAGCTATGGAATATCACTGACCCGCCCGGAAACCGGGTGGGGCGTACCGGGATCAGTGGCGGTGTCGATGCCGGGCTTGACTATGACGCCAAGAGCAAGACTCTTTACGCCTATGAGGGGAGTACTTCCGGGGGGGCGCTCTACAGCATTGATTCAAGCACTGGCGCCGCGACTTTAATTGGCCAGAACGATCAATTCGCCGATGGGCTGGCGATTGATAAGATCGGGCAAGCCTTTGTGATCGATGGCATATTCAGCGACTCGCTGTACCGGTTAGATTTGAGCGACGGCGCTGTTTCGCGTGTAGGAAGCCTAGGTCTCACCGCCCAAAGTTATCAAAACAGTTATTTTGGTCTGTCTTTCGATCCGTCAGGAATCCTGTGGGGGCTTAACAACCTCGGCGAGATCTATCAGATCAGTACGGCTACCGGGGCGGCCACTCATATTGCTGATGTGACGCTGAATAGAACTGGAACCCGGCTGGCGGGTTTTGAAGGATTGGCGGTAGTACCGGAACCCGCTTGCCTTGCCCTGTTCGTTATCGGTTTGGCCGGTCTTGGCTTCACGCAGCGTCGGCGAAGCTGATCGCTCGGATTTTGATACATCGAAGGCGGCCTGCGGGCCGCCTTTTTTGCGCATCATTTAGTTTTTCCTGCCACCCATCCCCAGCGTTCCGTGACAAAAATCTCGTGTGGATTGAAACGGGCTTTGTAGGCCATCTTGCCGCAGCGCTCGATCCAGTAGCCCAGGTAGACCCAGTCCAGCCCCAAGCGCCGCGCCTCGGCAATTTGCCACAAAATCGCCAACGTCCCCAAGCCGCGCGCTTCTTCCAGCGGATCGAAGAAGGTGTAAACCGCCGATAGTCCGTTGTCCAGCCGATCAACGACCGCGACCGCCAGCAGGGTCTGGTCGAGGCGAAATTCGCACAGCCCGGTCGGACACCAGCGCGACGCCACGAACGACCAGTAATTCTCCGGGCTGGCGGGGTCCATGCCGCCCCCGGAATGCCGCACCATGATGTAACGGGCGAACAAATCGAAGTGTTCTTCCCGGAATTCCGCCGCCATCTCCCGCGTTTGCAAATCCTGATTGCGCGTCCAAATCCGCCGCTGGGCGCGGTTGGGCTGAAAGCGCTCGACGGGAATGCGCAGCGATCGGCAGGAGGTGCAGCCCCGGCAATGGGGTCGGTAAATGTGTTCGCCGCTACGCCGGAAACCGAGCGCTGCCAGTTGTGTGTACAAGCGGTTGTCAGTCACCGCCGGATCGGCGACCAGATTGCGCGCCATCCGGCCCGGCAGGTAGCTGCACGGATAATCGGTGGTCAGGAACATCCGCAGATCGTACAGCGAGTCGCGGGGGTTACTCATGATAACGGTACAGAAATCAGGTCGGTAAGCCAGTCGTCGTCCAACTGCCAGAGACCCTCCCGTCCCGGCAGCGGACAGTAGCGTTCAAGCAGTTGCAGAAACATTTCCCGTGGAATGTCCACAGCGCCCAGGCGCAGCAGATGGTCGGTGCGCACCTGGCAGTCGATCAGGGCGAAATCCCAGCGCCGCAACTGGGTCGCTAGCGCCGCCAGCGCCACTTTTGAAGCGTTGCTGGCCCCACTGAACATCGATTCACCGTAAAATACCCGGCCCACCGCGACTCCGTACAGACCACCGACCAACTCGCCCTGCCGCCAGGTTTCGATGGAGTGCGCATGACCGAGGCGATGCAACCGGCAATAGGCTTGGCGCATGTCCGCCGTGATCCAGGTGCCCTCGCCGGGCGCGCGCGGCGCAGCGCAGGCGTCGATGACGGCGGGAAAGGCGGCATCGGCAGTGACGGTGAACGGCCCGTTACGCAGGGTCTTGCGCAGGCTGCGGGAAATGTTGACATATTCCGGGAACAGTACCAGGCGCGGGTTGGGCGACCACCACAGGATGGGCTGGCCGGACGAGTACCAGGGGAAAATGCCCTGGCGATAGGCGTGCAGCAACCGGCGCGGACTCAGACTGCCGCCGGCGGCCAGCAGACCATTGGGTTCGGTCAAGGCGCGATTGGACACAGGAAAGGGCTGGTTATCGTTGCGTGGATCCAGCCACGGCAGGGGCATCGGGCGTTACCTCATCCCGGTAGGGTGAATGTTGTAACCAGTGTCGGGCATAGTCGCGCAGGGCGGGCGTTTCCCGGTCGAGGAAATCAGCGATGGCCCGCCGAAAGCCGGGATGGGCGATCCAGTGAGCGGAGTAAGTCAGCGTCGGGAGAAATCCTCGATACACTTTATGCTCACCCTGCGCGCCGGGTTCGAAACGCTGTAAGCCGTGCTGGATGCAATACTCCAACCCCTGATAATAGCAGGCTTCAAAGTGCAGGCTGTCATAATCGGCCCGACAGCCCCAGTGACGACCATAGAGCGTATCGGCGCTGCGGAAACTAATGGCGCTGGCGACTTCGCGACCCTGAGCGAAGGCGAGAACCAGGAGGAGTTGATCACCCAGCATTTCAGCAATGTCCTGGAAAAAGGGCAGGGTAAGCGTGGGCCGACCGCCGAGCCGGTCGAAGGTGGAGCGATAGAATTTGTGGACCGTCTGCCATTGCGCCTCACTGAGTTCCCGGCCAGACAGGGTGCGTAGTTCCAATCCCGCTTCACGCACCAACCGGCGCTCGCGATGGATATTCTTGCGGCGCTTGGCGGTGAGCGTGTCCAGAAAGTCCTGAAAATCCCGGTAGCCCCGGTTTTGCCAGTGGAACTGGCAGCCCAGCCGGGGTAGAAAGCCCTGCGCTAACAGGGGTTCCAGATCGGCAGGCATGGGAAACAGCCAGTGGATGGAGGACAGTTGATGGCGACGGCCTTCCTCCAGCGCGAAGGCGACCAGTGCCTGCGCGGTCTCTTGCGGTCGGGGTTGGTTGGGCGTCAGCAACAGCCGGGGACTGGTGGCGGGCGTGTAGGGAATGGCGCTGACCAGTTTGGGGTAGTAGGGCAAACCCTGGCGCCGATAAGCTTCCGCCCAGCCCCAGTCAAACACAAATTCGCCATAGGAGTTCGTTTTCAGGTACAAGGGCGCCGCGCCCAGCAGTCGCCCCTCATCGCCCCGGCAGATGATGTGCCAGGGTTGCCAGCCGACGGCTGCGCCGACGCAACCGTGGCGCTCCAGGGCGCTCAGGAATTCGTGGCTGAGAAACGGGTGATGGTTAGGAACAAGGGTGTTCCACTCGGCGGCGGGGAGGTCGCTCAGGCATTCAAGGCGTTCGAGGCGCATGATCCAGGGATCGATGGTGGAGACAGGGTATTTGGAACTCGAAACGGCGCGTCGGTTCGGCGGCGGGCCATTTATCCATTCACATGACAGGACAGGAATTTTGGCGCAGGCACAACGCATCAAGACGAATCAGCCCGTGATCCGGGTGGGTATTCTTCGCTTTTTTAACGGGATACTGCGCGAGATCAGCTTCTGGCTGATGGTCGCCATCGCGCTGGGGATGATCGGCGCTTTAGCGACCTTCAATCCGCAAGACCCGGCCTGGACCCAGACCGCTGAGGTTGTTCAATTGCACAATCTGGGCGGGACGGCTGGCGCTTGGTTCGCCGATGTGACCTTGTATTTCTTCGGCTATCCGGCGATTTTGTTGCCGCTGGGGGTAGCATTCGCCGGTTGGCGGCTGTTCAAGCGCGGGGCCTTGCTGGAACTGGACGCGGAAATCGTGCTGTTCCGGGTGTTGGGATTTGCCGTGGCGCTGGCGACGGCCTGCGGACTGGCGGCGATGCATCTGCAGGTGTTTCCGGGGACCGTACCTGGCGACGGTACGGCGGGTGGTCTGGTAGGAGTGTATGTTGGCCGGTTTCTGGGGCAGGCGTTTGGTTTCACCGGTGGCAATCTGTTCATGGTCGGGCTGCTGCTGGCCGGATTGACCCTGATGACCGGCGTTCCTTGGTTGACGATGGTGGACTGGATCGGCGCCGCCTTGCTGAAAGTGCTGGATGGCGCGGGCTGGCTGATCATGGCGCCGTTGCGCTGGATGATGGGTATGAAGATGCAGCGCAGAGAGAAAGCAGAGTCAATTAGCACCGATTCGGTAGATACACCGGTCGTTAAAAAAGTGATGGAACGATGGCGACCGATCCTGACGCATTGGGTGGGGTTGGCGATTGAAAAATCGCGGGCCTGGTGGCGGATTCGCCGTGCGGGAGTGGAAACAGGGAATGCACCGTTGCCGGCGGCGGTAGAAGAGTCGTCGTTGCCGCCGGTGAGAATCGAGCCGGTCTTCCATCCACAGGCAGAGTCGCTTGAAGGAGAAGGTGAGTTGATTTCTGTTTCAATGGTGTCGGGGGTCGCTTCTGAATCAGTCATGGAAGCAACCATTATTCCTTCATCGCCGTCGCTGGAAAGATCACCCCTCCCCGGCGCTGATGCGCCGCCCCTCGTTATCCAAGGAGGGGAAAACGTAACCCCCTCCCCCCTGGTGGGGGAGGGTTGGGGTGGGGGGGTGTCAACTTCACCGCTACCGCCGGTTTCAACGCGCTCTCCCTTGGTCGAAGAAAGTGAGGAGATTATTGGGGGAGAGAGATTGGAGGAGAGGAAGTCTTCTGCGCCGGTAGCTGTGATGGTCCGCCGGTTGGCGCCGCCGCCTCCCGTTGCACCGTTTGCATTGCCGCCGCTGGATTTACTGGACCCTCCACCGCCTCGACCGGCCGGTACCGCCGCGGTTGTGCTGGAGAGCCTGTCGCGCCGGGTGGAGAGCCTGCTCAAAAGCTTCGGTATTGCCGTTCGCGTGGTAGCAGTAGAGCCGGGGCCGGTGATCACCCGCTTCGAAGTAGAGCCGGCTCCGGGGGTTAAGGTCAGCCAGATCAGCAACTTGGTCAAGGACTTGGCGCGTGGTTTGTCGGTGATCAGTGTCCGGGTGGTGGAGGTCATTCCCGGCAAATCAGTGGTCGGTCTGGAAATCCCCAATCGGCAGCGGGAGATTGTTTATCTGCGGGAAGTGCTGGAATCAACGATCTACGACCAGTCGGCATCGCCGTTGACGCTGGCGCTGGGCAAGGACATCAGCGGTCAGCCGACGATGGCGAATTTGGCCAAAATGCCGCATCTGCTGGTAGCCGGGACGACCGGCTCCGGTAAGTCAGTGGCCATTAACGCGATGTTGCTTAGCTTGTTGTACAAGGCTCCACCCAGCGAGGTGCGATTGATCCTGGTCGATCCGAAGATGCTGGAATTGTCGATCTACGAGGATATCCCGCATTTGCTGACGCCAGTCGTCACCGACATGAAGGAAGCGGCCAACGCGCTGCGCTGGTGTGTGGCCGAAATGGAGCGGCGCTACCGACTGATGGCGACGTTGAAGGTGCGCAACATCGCCGGCTTTAACCGCAAGGTGCAGGACGCGCTGGCAGCGGGTGAGGGATTGGCCGATCCGTTCTGGACGCCGGACAGCGCTGAAATACCGGGCGAGATCGCGGTGTTGCAGCCATTGCCGTTTATCGTAGTGGTCATCGACGAACTGGCCGACATGATGATGATCGTCGGCAAAAAGGTTGAGGAGTTGATCGCCCGATTGGCGCAGAAGGCGCGGGCCGCCGGCATCCATCTGATTCTCGCCACGCAACGCCCTTCAGTGGACGTGATCACCGGGCTGATCAAGGCGAATATTCCGACCCGCATCGCGTTTCAGGTCTCGTCGCGGGTGGATTCCCGCACCATCCTCGACCAGATGGGCGCGGAACAATTGCTGGGTCACGGCGACATGCTCTATCTGCCGCCTGGTACGGGCTTGCCGCAACGGGTGCATGGCGCATTTGTCGACGACCACGAGGTCAATCGCGTGGTGGACTATCTGCGGCGGACCGGCGCACCGGACTATGTCGATGAAGTTCTGGCCGAGCCGTGCGAGGAGATCGACGGTGGAACCGGCGAGGGGGATGGGCGCGGCGAGAGCGATCCGCTGTATGACGAGGCGGTGCGCATCGTGATCGAGTCCCGCCGCGCCTCGGTGTCCGGGGTGCAGCGCCGGCTGCGGATCGGCTATAACCGGGCAGCGCGACTGGTGGAAGAAATGGAAGCGGCTGGCGTGGTTGGTTCGGTGCAGCCCAATGGCAGTCGTGAAGTGCTGGCGCCGCTGCCGTGATGATGAGTGGAACGACTCCAGCATAGACGGTCTATGCTGGGAACTGGTTTATCTGGGAGCATCGTCTTGATACGTTCATTGATCATTTTGCTATTGATGTTGCCACTGGCCGGGCCGACATGGGCCGCAACGCCGGTACAACGCTATTTCCAGGATTTGCAATCGCTGCGGGCCGATTTCATCCAGCGGGTCTACGACGAGCGGGCGCGGATCGTGCAATCCTCCAGCGGCCAGATGTTGATGCGGAAGCCTGGCCAGTTTCGCTGGGATTATCGAACGCCCGCCGAACAGATCATCGTCGCCGACGGCGAGCGGTTATGGGCCTATGACGTGGATCTGGCGCAGGTCACGGTGCGCAAGCTGGATACGGCGCTCAGTTCGACGCCACTGGCCTTGCTGAGCGGCGCTGCACCGATTGAAGACACCTTTGAGGTCGGCAACGTCCAACACCGCGATGGCTTGGACTGGTACGATCTGACGCCTAAGCAGCCGCAGCCCGAGTTTCGACTGCTGCGGGTCGCCTTCAAGGGCCAGGCGCTGGTCAGTCTGGAACTGGAAGACCGTTTCGGCCAGCGAACCCGACTGGACTTTCAGAAACTGGAGCGCAATCCGACGCTCGATCCTGCTTTGCTGAAGTTCACTCCACCGCCCGGCGTTGACGTGGTCGGTGATGCGGGTTAGCGCCGCATTGCTGCAAGTCGTCTCTTCAATTCCCAGCGGTTTGCTATCCTTAAGCTCCAGCGATATGCGCTTTCGCTAACACCACGAACCCCAATGCCATGAGGAGAGTAGGCCCAATGAGTCGCTTGCGCGGAAAAGTCGTGATCGCCCAGGGCGGCGGTCCCACGGTGGTGATTAATCAGAGTCTGGTAGGCGCGGTGCTCGAATCCCGGAAATTTCCAGAGATCACCCGCGTGTGGGGCGCAGTGCATGGCGTGCGTGGCATTATTAACGAAACCTTCATCGATCTGTCGGAAGCAACGACCCATAACCTGGAATTGGTCGCCGGGACGCCGTCCTCGGCGCTGGGTTCGACCCGCGACAAGCCGGATGCGGAGTATTGCCACCGGATTTTCAACATGTTCAAGAAGCATGATGTCCGCTATTTCTTCTACATCGGCGGCAACGATTCGTCGGATACGGTGCGGATCGTCAATGAACAGGCCGACCGGGAAGGCTATGAGCTGCGGGCCATTCATATTCCCAAAACGGTGGACAACGATCTGCCGATCAATGATCACTGTCCGGGTTATCCCTCCGCTGCCCGCTTTGTCGCTTGTGCGATCAGTGGCGTGAATGCCGACAATAACGCGCTACCGGGCGTTTATATCGCAGTCGTCATGGGGCGTCATGCCGGCTGGTTGACGGCCGCGGCGGCGCTGGCCCGCAAGCATGACGACGACGGTCCGCACCTGGTTTATGTGCCGGAGCGGCAATTTTCTATCGACCGCTATCTGGGCGATATCGACCGCGTCTACCAGCAGCAGGGCCGCTGCCTGGTGGCGCTTTCAGAAGGGGTGTGGGCAACCCGGAATGAGCAGGGCAGGGAAGTGCCGCTAGCAGCGGATTTGATGACCAAAGCGGGCCGCGAACCGCAGGTCGATGCCCATGGCAACATTCAGTTGTCCGGCGGGGCGCTGGCCGATGAACTGGCCGACATCGTGCAGAAGCGGTTGGGCATCAAGCGGGTGCGCTCGGATACGTTCGGCTATCTGCAACGCTCATTCCCCGGCGTGGTGTCTAATGTGGACGCCCGCGAGGCGCGCGAGGTGGGTGAGAAGGCGGCGCATTACGCCTGCTGGCATAACGTGGACGGCTCGGTGGTGATCAAGCGCACTGGCGACTACGCGGTGAAGTATGAGCTGGCGCAACTGGCGGATATTGCAGCCAAGACCCGCCACTTGCCGGATGAATTCATCAACGCTGAGGGCAATCAGGTGACCGATGCCTTCCGCGATTACCTGCGGCCGTTGCTGGGCAATGATTTGCCCTGTCTGGAACGGTTATGGGCACCCGTCGCCCGGCTGGCATAACCGTCCCGAAGACTTGCGCCCCCGGCCTTAGTGGCTGACCGTAACTTTTTTGCCTTTCGGCTGGCCGATGGCGGCCAGCATGTCGGTGAACCAGGGGGTGTCGATATCGAAGGGCTTGCCGCCCTTGATGCGTGGGAACTCGATGGCGCGCAGCACGCCGCCGCGATCCTCATCGTGACCGATGACGCCGGGTTCGCGGCGCATGGCACATTCAACCGCCAGGTCGACGCAGGACTTGATGAGGCGGAGATCCTCAAGATTGGCCGGGGCAGCGCGTGAGAAATAGCCGGATTTCTGGATCAGGGTTTTTTCCGAGCCGATCATCTGGGCGAACTGCTCGCCAAACCATTTGCCGGGGTTGACGGCGTCGAGCTTGATATGGCCGAAGGCATCGCGGGGCACTTCCTGGCCCTTCGCCTGTAGTTCGGCCACGATCGACTCCACGCCCGCGCCTTCGGAGACGAAGATGTTGATATCGTCGACCTGGTCCATCAAGGTGCGCAGGCGCTGGGCCTCAGCGGCGATGTCGATTTCCATCTCGGGGACATAGACGGCATGGATATCGAACCCGGAGCGATCGAGTCCGATAGCGGGGAGCCATTCGGCGCGATCCAGCAGCTTGCGGTATTCCAGCGCGGTGGCGGCGGTCAACCAGCCGCAGTTGCGGCCCATGACTTCGTGGATGATCAACATGCGCGGGTTGGCGTTGTTCTCGGCAACGATGTTGTGGAAGTAATGCGCGCCCTGTTCCGCCGCCGTCCACGCGCCCAGCGACTGCCTGATCGGGTACACATCGTTGTCGACGGTCTTGGGCAGACCGATGACGGTGAGGCCGTAGTTATTTTTCGCCAGGAAAGCGGCGAGATCGGCGGCGGCGGTGTTGGTGTCGTCACCGCCGATGGTATGGAGGACGTCGACGCCATCCTTGATCAGTTGGTCAGCGGCGACTTTCTGCGGGTCCTCGCCCTCCTTGATCAGGCCGCGCTTCACGCAGTCCTTGACGTTGGTGAGCTTGACCCGGCTGTTGCCGATGGGCGAGCCGCCGAAGCGGTGCAATAGCCGCGCCTTTTCGCGAATTTCCGGCGTGACTTGATAGGAGTCGCCGAGCAGGAGTCCTTTGTAGCCGCTGTGATAGCAGATGATGTCGATGCTGGGATCGATCTCGGAGTAGCGCTCGATGAGGCCCCCAACCGCCGAACTCAGGCAGGGGGCCAAACCGCCAGCGGTGAGGATTGCAACTTTTCTGGGCTTGTTCATGGGGGTACTGACCTCAATTAGTGAAGTGAAGACCGAATGGAATGGATTAAAAATAGCTTTGGAAAAATGTTTTGCCATGCCCAACGCGAAAATTCGCCTATCGGCGCAAATAAGCCAGTTCCTTGGGTAGCGTGACGTTATTGCCGAAGCTGTCCTCGCCATAGCCCGACCGGGCCAGCAGTTCGAGGTCACTCAACACCCGTTTATCGCCAGTGAAGGCGATGCTCAAGTCCGTCTGAATGTCGATTTGCCCGGTCGCCAGTAAACGGGCAATCTCCGCTGTGACTTTTTCCAGCAAGATACTCTCCTGGCCGAACTCATCCGACAGATTGAGCGGTTGCTGGTAAATGATGAGTTTGCCCTGCTCGGCCAGTTTCAGCACCACATCCAGGACAGCAGCCCGGACCTGGTGATCGTTGGGATCCTCTACGGGTAACCGCAAATTGCCGATTTCCGCCGCCAGCCAGCGCCGCTTACGGGCGTTGATGCGTTCGTTGGCCCGGAAAATGTCCATGGGCGAGTTAGCGTCGTAGTATTGACCATCCAGTTCCATGGTGATGTGGCTGCCATAATGCTGGGCGATCTTGGCGATCAAGGTGGCCGGACGGACATGGAAACCTCGATAGGATGGAACCGGCACCTCGATTTTTCCCACTTCGGCGTAGCGCCTGAGCATGGCGTGACAGAAGCCTTGGCCCTCGCGGAGATAATGACCGGCGTAAGCGATGGCGTAGTTCATCAGCAGCGTCAGCAAAGCCCGGGTTGAGATGACCGGTTGGCGGCGTAGCAAAGAATCGCCGGTTTTGGCGTTCAGGTGGCGTTCGTAGTAATGAACCAGTTGCGTGGCGATTTCGAGCAGATGAAAGACAATGCTGATGTGGCCGCGCAGGATGGGCAAATCGGTGTCCAGCGATTCCAGTTCCGTTTCGGAGACATGGGTGTCATACAGCGCCTGCAGGCTGTGAAACCGGAATTGCAGATAACGCAGGTTATCTTCACTGATGGGGTCAGGAAAACAACTGAAGTATTGGGCAGGCTTCACCCAATCGACGATATGTAATAACTCGCTTTCCGAGGCCAGATTTAGGTAAGCGGTGGCTAGATAAATGACCGTTTCGGCAGCGCTGCTGACTTTGCGCGTGGCCCGGTCGCGGGGCAGGCGGCCCGGCGGCAGAGGCTCCAGATATTCGTTTTCGTCGGGTTCATAGGGGGAGACGGTCAGATTCAGACGGGTTGCCTGAATGATGATCTGGTGCGCTGCTTTCACCAAGGTTTCGTGAGTGAATTCCAGCGACTGCGCAGTGGCTAGGGCAAAGTCCTGTTCGGCAGGCGGCAGCCGGTAGAAGGGCAGGGAATGCTGGATATGCAGCAGTTTGTAAACGACATCGGCGAACAGTTTGAGCGTGGCCGTCAGCGACCGGAACCGCGACCACAGGCGATTGTTGCGCGCCCCATAGGCATCCAGAAATTCTTCCATCTGCATGGCCTGAGACAGCACATCGGCGACGAGCGGGCGAGTGAGTGGCGTTGGACGCGGCGCAGACAGTTGGCAGGTCAACCGCAGCAGGCGCTGGGCGCGGGCGGCGGCCAAGGCGCCGAAACGCGCGTAATCGATGAGAGTGGGATTTTTGAATGAATCCACGCAGTCGGTATCCGTTGCAAAAATGATGATGACATTCCAAATCTTATAATCTCATAACGCCCCGGTCATGGTCATCTATTGGGGACATTATTAGTTTGCGCTTCTTATACCATCATCATAAAGCGTTCATCATAGTAGAACACCAAACAAGAATCCTGCCCCGGAATAATTGACATCCGCGAAAGATAAGCTTTACTTTCCAAGTCGGTTCACGCGACGCCGCACTGGGCGGCAGACGCATGAGCAGGAAGTCTCAACAACCAGGCCAGGATGGGCCTTCATCAAACGCAGTAAACCCTGCATTACCACCTAAACTGAGGAGTAGCTATGGCTCTCAAAGAAGTCGTGATCGTTAGCGCCGCACGGACGGCAATTGGCAAATTCATGGGAACGCTCAAAGACGTATCCGCACGGGAATTGGCGATGACCGCCGCCAAGGGTGCGATTGAACGGTCTGGCGTTCCCGCCGACCAGATCGACGAAATTTGCATGGGCCAACTGTACGGCGGTATGCAAGGTTCACTGCCAGCGCGGCAGGTTGGCAAACGGGTTGGGCTGCCGGACCGCAGCAGCGCAGTCTCGGTCAACCAGAATTGCACTTCCGGGATGCGGGCGCTGGAAATCGCTTGCCACAATATCATGCTGGGCCAAACCGAAATTGGGCTGGTGGTCGGCGTCGAGAGCATGACCAACGCTCCCTACCTGCTGCCCAAAGGCCGCATGGGCTATCGGATGGGGCAGGGTAACATTGAGGACAGCATGATCCACGATGGCCTGTTCGATGAACTGGTGCCGGGCCACATGGCGATGACTGCCGAGAACGTGGCTGTCAAGTACGGCATCACCCGGCAGGAATGCGATGAACTGGCGCTCATTAGCCATACCCGCTGCACCACCGCAACCAAGGAAGGGATCTTCAAGCGCGAGATCGTCCCGGTCGAACTCAAGTCCCGGAAGGGTTCCACCTTCTTTGATACCGACGAGAATTTCATCCCGGACGCCAGTTTGGAGAAGATGGCCAAGTTGTCGCCGGCTTTCAAGAAAGATGGCGTGGTGACCGCAGCGAATGCTTCCAGTATTAACGATGGCGCCAGTGCGGTAGTGATCATGTCGCTGGAAAAGGCCCAGGCGCTCGGCATCAAGCCGCTGATGAAGCTGGTTAATATCTGCAATGCTGGCGTAGCCGCGGAAGTGATGGGTCTTGGTCCGGCGGTAGCGATTCCCCGTTGTCTGAGCCAGGCTGGCCTGAAGTTTACCGACATCGACTATTGGGAAGTCAACGAAGCGTTTGCCTCGCAGTGGCTGGGTGTCGGGCGCATGTTAAAAGAAGAACATAACATGCTGTTGACTCCGGATAACTGCAACTTTAACGGTTCCGGCATTGCTCTGGGTCATCCAGTTGGCTCCACTGGCCTTCGTATTATCGTCAGCCTGTACTACGAACTCGAGCGGTTGGGTAAGAGTACAGGCGGTGCGTCATTGTGCGTCGGCACTGGTCCGTCGATGGCTTCGTTGTGGACCCGCAATATCTGACCGGTTGATTTGATCAGGCGACTTTAATCCAGGCGGCTCGATACCCGGGCCGCCTTTAAAATGATCTCTTTTTATATCATCATTTTTTTAGTAAATACTAACCCAACTTTCGATATAATCCGCCATTAACTACCAGCCAACTCCACCCAAACCAAGGAAGTCTTACTTCATGCTAGACCCGAAACTACTCAGAAGCGAACTGGAATCCATCACTGCCCGCCTAGCCCAACGCGGCTATACACTAGATACAGAACTCTTCAACACACTGGAAACCCAGCGCAAAGCACTACAAGTCCACACCCAGGAGCTGCAAAACGAGCGCAACACCCGTTCCAAAGCCATTGGCCGCGCTAAAGCCAGCGGACAAAATATTCAACCATTATTAGATGAAGTCACCGGACTGGGAGAACAACTCCAGCAAGCCGAAAACAAACTGGAGACGCTACAAACCCAGCTTTCCAACCTGCAACTCAGCATTCCCAACCTACCACATAGCAGCACACCTATTGGAACCAGCGAAGCCGATAATGTTGAAATCCGCCACTGGGGTGAACCACACCACTTTGAATTCCAACCACGCGATCACATCGATTTAGGCAGGGAGGGCGGGCTGGACCCCGACGCCGCCGCCAAAATCACCGGCAGCCGCTTCACCGTCATCCGAGGATCACTCGCCCGACTGCACCGAACACTGACCCAATTCATGCTCGACCTACACACCCAAGAACACGGCTACCAGGAAATCTACGCCCCCTACCTAGTCAACGCCGACAGCCTGCGCGGCACCGGACAACTTCCCAAATTCGAAGCAGATCTGTTCAAACTCAGCGGCGAACTAAACTACTATCTAATTCCCACTGCTGAAGTCCCAGTAACCAATTTGGTACGCGACACAATTACCGACGCCGAGTACCTGCCACTACGCTATGTCTGCCATACCCCCTGCTTTCGCAGCGAAGCCGGCTCCTATGGCAAGGATGTGCGCGGGATGATTCGCCAACACCAATTCGAAAAGGTGGAGCTGGTCCAAATCGTCCGCCCGGAAGAGTCCTATAAGGCACTGGAGGAACTCACCCGACACGCCGAGACCGTATTACAGCGCCTGGAATTACCTTATCGAGTCGTCGCGCTCTGCACCGGCGACATCGGCTTCTCCTCCGCCAAAACCTATGATCTGGAGGTCTGGCTACCCGGACAGCAGAAATACCGAGAAATTTCCTCCTGCAGCAACTTCGAAGACTTCCAAGCACGACGGATGCAGGCTCGCTGGCGCAACCCAACCACCGGCAAACCAGAACTGGTTCACACCCTTAACGGTTCCGGACTGGCTGTGGGACGCACTCTAGTGGCCATCATGGAAAACTACCAAGATGAACGAGGCCACATTCGCATTCCCCAAGCCCTCAAACCTTACCTTGGCGGACTGGATTCAATCGTTCCAGACGGACGCTAAACCGCCAAAACCGGGCATTCAGCAGCACTGCGGCGACGGTCAGGCCCACGATCAACCCGATCCATGGCCCCGTCGGCCCCATGCCTTGCCGAATGCCTAACTGCCAAGCCAGCGGAAAAGCAATCAACCAATAGGCGACCACCACAATCAGCATCGGCATCCGGGTATCTTTAAGACCCCGCAGCGCCCCCAAGGCCCCCACCTGCAAACCATCCGAAATCTGGAACAAGGCCGCCAGTTGCAACAACCCTGCTGCCACCGCCGCTACGTCCAGATCATCAGTGTAAAAACGGGCAATCGTCTGGTGATTGACAAAAATCAACACCGCCATCACCGCCATGAACAACCCACCTAAGCCAATCCCGACCCAGCCACTAAAACGGGCGGCATGAGGATCACCACGCCCCATGGCATGACCCACCCGAACTGTCGTCGCCATACTCAAGCCTAACGGAATCATGAATGTCATAGCAGCAACGTTCAGCGTCACCTGATGAGCAGCAGCGGCCACCGCACCCAGCGTCCCCAGCAACAAAGCTACCGTAGCAAACACCGCTGTTTCCAGAAATAGTCCAATACCAATCGGCAGACCCAGCGCCAGCAAAGAGCGCAACATCAGCCAGCGCGGCCAATCCCAGTACCGAAAAAGACCATAAACACGGTAGCTGCGATCCAGAAACAACAAAATAGTCATTCCAACCCACATCACCCACATACTGATCGCCGTCGCCATCCCACAGCCCAGAGCGCCCAAGGCTGGAAAACCCCAGCGGCCAAAAATCAGCACATAGTTAGCAACGATGTTGACTATTAACCCCAACAAGCTGATCAACAATACCGGACGGGTACGGCTAATACCCTCGCTAAACAGGCGCAGGGTCATACAGGCAAAGATAGGGAACATCCCCCAAGACAGGGCGCGCAAATAGTCATCAGCAATAGGCACAATCGCCGATTCAACGCCAATAACCCGTAGCAATCCCTGTAGATGACGCAGGCTCAGAAAACAGACTAACCCCAACGCGAGGCTTAGCCAGAGCGCCTGGCGCACCAGAGGCGCAATCTCGACCAGCCGCCCAGCCCCATGCAGGTGCGCTACCGAGGGACTCAGCGCCATCAAAACACCCAACGCAAACAAAAACAGGGTATGCCAAAGTCCCGTGCCAATCGCGACCGCCGCCAATTCGGTAGGGCCGACCCGACCCATCATCACCGTATCGAAAAACCCCATACCCATCTGCGCCAGTTGGGCTGCCATCAACGGGCCGCCAATCCGGAGCAAGGCACGAACCTCAAGGTAAATCTTGTTCACGGGAAACAGCAGAAGCTTAGAGAAAAAGATTCGCCCGCGAGAGGAAGCTAACATCTACGCTGGGCAATGGTAGTATGGCGCTCCCCGCACCGCAGGGGAATTCATTATCATTCGCAGGAATAAAACACGTCATGATTGTCATTCTGGATTCCAACGCTACGGAAAATTCCAAAGAGTACCAGCAAGCACTGGACTATCTGTCCCGGCTACCTGGCATCGCCGCCCGAGTGCATAAAGTGCAAGGCGCTCAGCAGACCTTAACCGAGATCTATCTCATCGGGGATACCAAAACCCTGTCTATCGAGGATCTGCACGCGCTACCGGGAGTCGAGCGGGTCATCCGCATTTCCGAAGAATACCGCATTCTAGGCCGCCATCGGGACGAGCAACGAATTAGCGGCTTCGAATACAACGGGGTGAAATTCAGCCAGGACAACCTAAATATTTTTGCCGGACTCTGCGCCGTTGACACCCCGGAACATGTGGAAATCATGCTCAAGGCCCTGCACGAACGCGGTCAGATCTGCACCCGCATGGGCGCTTACAAGCCGCGCACCAATCCCTATTCCTTTCAGGGCCACGGCAAGTCTTGCCTGCCTTATGTTTTTGAGCTGGCCGGGCGGTACGGGATCAAGGTCATCGCCATGGAGGTGACGCACGAAAGTCATGTCGCGGAAATTCATGAATGCCTGGAGCAAACTGGTCAGCCTACCGGAGTGATGCTCCAGATCGGCACCCGCAATACCCAGAATTTCGAACTGCTGAAAGCGGTCGGCCGCCAGCAAGAATTTCCGGTACTGCTCAAACGGGGGTTTGGCATCACCCTGAACGAATCGCTAAACGCCGCCGAATACTTGGCCAGCGAAGGCAATTCACGGGTGGTGTTCTGCCTGCGCGGGGTGAAAACCAACATGGGCGATCCCCATCGTAATCTAGTCGATTTCAGTCATGTGCCAGTACTCAAACGACTGACCCGCATGCCCGTATGCGTTGATCCTTCGCATTCTGTGGGAACCCGTGAAAACTCACCGGACGGCATCCTCGACCTGATGCATACTGCGGTTCAGGGCATCATCGCCGGCGCCAATATGGTGCTGGTAGATTTTCACCCCGAGCCAGCTAAAGCCCTGGTAGATGGGCCACAGGCGATGCTGATGAGTGAACTGGACTGGTTTTTAGAGGATATTGCCCTCGCTTGGCAATGCTACCAACAGCGCCAGAAATTGGCGGAACAGCACCAATACGGGCGGCTTTAAGAACGGAGCAACACCTCCCGCGCCCGGTTTAACTGAGTCGCCAAATAGGCAGAGCCACCGTGATCCGGATGCAACCGCTGGATCAGACGGCGGTAGGCTGCTTGGACCTCTGCCTCGGCGGCACCGGGCGACAAGCCGAGAATCTGGTACGCCTCAGCGCGGCTCATGATGCCCATCGTCGCCGGCGAATCAGCAGCTGACTCTGCTTCGTGCAGCCTTTCCCGCCAGCCCGATTCAGCATGACGGTCCAAGTAAGCTTCCAGAACCGCCACCGACTGCGAGTCTGCCTGACATTCCCGCCAAAGCGCCAGCAGCTCTTGAAGGTTCAGTTCCAGCAACGCACGCCCGGCGAAACAACCTTCCCGGACCTCACCGCTCATCGCACCAGTGGTGTGATCCAACGTCATGTTCAAAAAACGGGTGGCGACGGTGGATTGACCAAGAGCGTTCGAGTCAGTGATCGAGGCTGGGGGACGTCGGGCATTCAGCCAGCGGAGCAGGAACGGAGCCAAGCCGACCAGCAGGGGCAGGGTGACCTCAGCACCGCCGCGCACGGTGAGCAACAGCAGAAAGCCGACGATGCCGAGAGCGATTACCGCCCGCCCGGCCCATGCGCTCCACGGAGAACGGCGCAGCCAGCGAACCAGGACATACAGTCCGATCAAGGCCGCAGCAATCAGCAGGGCGCGCGCCAGCATGGGGTATTCAGAGTTGTCGGGTCAGTTGTTGAATCAGTCGGCCCTGACGCTTGCCGAAGTCTTCAAGCGCCGGACGGCCACCCGTGGCGTAGATGGCTACGGCTTTAAGCAATTCACGCAGTTGACCCGCGCTGCCCGCATCGAAAGCGCAGTAGGCGCCAAGGGTCAGTCGGGCTATTTCCCGAAAACCCCGGGCAGCATCAGCATCCTGGCCTTCCTGAAAGACGAAGGTAGGTACGCCTAGAACGCCCAATTGACCGGCCTGATGACACAGCGGATCCACAGCTTCCTCCAGGCAGTCGCCAACGAACACCAGAGCGTTCAAGCGATGCCGTTGTGTTTCCTGGAGCGCATGTTCCAGGACACGGCTGATTTGCGTCAATCCGCCCCGGCATTGCACCGAACTCATACGACGTTGCAGTTCAGCGGCGACGGTCAACCACGGTTCAACCTGAAACTCGCCATAACCCCGATACCAAGCCAGTTGAATAGCCAAGCCGCCTCGTTCGGCGGCGGCGGCGAACATGTCCCCCTGAAGCTGGCAGGCTTGATCCCAGGTCGGCTGCCGGCTGGCAGTGGCGTCCAGAGCGAAAATCAGCCGGCCCTGTGCAGTCGCTACGGTGGGGGTGCGCGCTGCCCGTCGCAGAAATTCAGTGATCTCGGCGGGTTGGGAAAAATCCCCGGTCGGTTGAATTTGTTTCAATGCACTCACCGATTAAGCGAACAGGACCCGTATTCTACTTCTGCAATACATACGTTCCTGGCGCTGCGCAGAGCGGGTATAAACCTTTCTCCGGTACACCCATTGGCGGCGGCGAAACCTGATGCTCAGCAGAATGTTTGACTAGCCAAGTCTGCCAGGCTGGCCACCAGGAACCCGGTTGTTTGGGAATTGTCGCCTGCCAGGTATCCGGGTCGATGTAGCGATCCTGATCGGTACGACAGGCCATCTGATAACTGCGCCGGCCATGCCCGGGTTCGCTGACAATCCCGGCATTGTGACCGCCGCTGGTCAACAGGAACGTGACCTGATCGGCGTCGGCCAGCAGGTTGATCTTGTACACCGACCGCCAGGGGGCCACATGGTCCTGCTCAGTGGCGACGGTGAAGATCGGGGCGTGAATGTCGGTAATAGCCACCGAGCGACCCTTGACCTTGTAGTGACCCGTCGCCAGTTCATTGCCGAGGAAAATATGACGTAAATACTCGGAATGCATCCGGAACGGCATCCGGGTCTGATCGGCGTTCCACGCCATCAGATCGTTGAGCGACTGGCGCTGGCCCAGCAGGTAGTCGTGGACCATCCGCGACCAGATCAGATCGTTGGAGCGCAGCAACTGGAATGCACCGACCATTTGCCCGGCGTCCAGATAGCCCTGATCCCACATCATATCTTCCAGGAACGCCACCTGACTTTCATTGATAAACAACAGCAATTCGCCGGCTTCGGAGAAATCGGTTTGGGCGGCAAACAGGGTCACGGTCTTCAAGCGGTGATCGCCATCGCGGGCCATGGCGGCGGCAGTGAGGGTGAGCAGGGTGCCACCGAGGCAGTAACCGACGCTATGCACCTTGCGTCCGGGCAGAATCGTCGCAATTGCGTCCAGCGCTGCCATGACGCCATCTTCCCGGTAGTCATCCATGCCGAGATCGCGGTCCGCAGCGGTCGGGTTGATCCAGGAGATCATGAAAACGGTATGCCCTTTCTCGACCAGGTAACGCACCATGGAGTTGTGCGGCGACAGGTCGAGGATGTAGTACTTCATAATCCAGGCGGGGACGATCAGGATCGGTTCGGCGTAGACTTTCTGTGCGGTCGGTTGATACTGGATGAGTTCAATCAGGGAATTGCGGAAGATCACCTGACCGGGAGTCACCGCCACATCACGGCCGACGACGAACTGTTCGCCATCCTCGTCCAACCGCTTCCCGGCGATCATCTTCTCCATATCCGCCATGAAGTTGGTCCAGCCACGCACCAGATTCTGGCCACCTTCCTCCATGGTCGCTTTGAGAATTTCCGGGTTGGTCAGCGGCGAATTCGACGGTGAGTACATATCGAGGATTTGCCGGGTCACGAAGGAAACGATGGCGTCGTTGCGCTTGTCGACTCCGCGAGTACGGGTGGTGGCGTTGTACCACCACTGCTGAGTGAGCAGGAATGACTGGTAGATGAGGTTATAAGGCCATTGTTTCCAGCCTTCACCGTCGAAGCGATGATCCTGGGGAAGCGGTTCGATACAGGGCGAGATATTAGGATTCTGACTGGATTTGAAGGCGTATAAAGCCAACCGCACCATTTTGCGGATGGCTTTTTCGTTGAGTAGCGCCTGTTTACCGGGCGCCAGACCCAGATGCATCAGCCAGTCCAGATAGGCCATCGCCAGCACCGCTGGGGAAATGCCCGCCGTGCCGCGTGCGAGATTGGCGTTGACCATGCGGTCAATGGTTTCCGGAATGTGGGAACCGAGCATCGATCGTTCGATGTGATAGGCGCGGTAGGTTGACGATTTGTCCCCCGCGCGCGTCCGAGGGGAACGAGCCGACGGCTTGGGCAGCACTGGGGGATGCGGATCAGCAACGGATTCAGCGGTCGGAATTGTCGTCTGAGTGGGAACGGCTGACGTGATATCTGGGCCGGGTTCGCTGGGTTTTGCCATGGCGGCGCGCCTCCTGCAAGCGGAATGGGAAATTGGACAGCGCGGGGCGCTCAAAATTAGGGAGTCGCGAGACAGGATATTCCCGATCTCGCGGTCTCCCTGATTTCCCGCATTACTTCGGCTGTTTACGGTGGTCGATGACCCGCACGGCCTTGCCTTCGGAACGGGGCAAATCGCCGGTTTTTTTGACGACGACTTTGGCAGTGACGCCGATGAAATCCTTGATGTCTTTCTGCGCCTTGTGACCGACCCGGTCCATCGCTTCCTGGCCCTGGGCGACCAGGGGTGGACTCCCTTCAACGTTGACGATCAGCAGATCGAGATTACCTTCGCGGGAGATTTCCAGTTGGTAGAACGGCGACAGCGTTTCCGTCTGCATCAGGATAGCTTCGACCTGCGAGGGGAAGACGTTGACGCCGCGAATGATCAGCATGTCGTCGGTGCGTCCGGTGACCCGCTTCATACGAACATGGGTGCGGCCACAACGACAGGGGGCCGGATTGAGGATGGAAATATCGCGGGTGCGATAGCGGATGACCGGGAAGGCCTCTTTGGTCAGTGAGGTGATAACGATTTCACCGGATTCGCCGTAGGGAATCGGCTCGCCGGTGTCCACGTCCACCGCTTCAATCAGGAAATGGTCTTCAAAAACATGCAGGCCGTTCTTGGCCTCGATACATTCGATCCCGACGCCAGGTCCGATGACCTCGGACAGACCGTAGATATCAATCGCGTCGATGCCCAGCCGTGATTCCAGCTCGTAGCGCATCTCCTCGGTCCAAGGTTCCGCGCCAAAAATGCCGACTCTCAGCGGCAGCTTGCGCAGATCGACTTTCAGGTCTTCAGCCGTTTCGGCGAGATTGAGCGCATAGGAAGGTGTGCAGGACAGGCCGGTCGGTTCAAAGTCGCGGATCAGCATGATCTGGCGCTGGGTCTGGCCACCAGAGATCGGCGTGACCATGACGCCCAGTTCTTCAGCGCCGTAGTGGAGTCCCAGCCCGCCGGTGAACAGGCCGTAGCCGTAGGCATTGTGCAGACGGTCGCCGGGACGTAAGCCGGCGGCGGCCAGACTGCGGGCCATGACGCGCGCCCAAGTGTGAATATCGCGGCGGGTGTAGCCCACGACCGTCGGTTTGCCGGTCGTGCCGCTGGAGGCGTGGATGCGCACGACCTGGTCAGTGGGGACAGCGAACATACCAAAGGGGTAGTTTTCGCGCAGGTTCTCTTTCTTGGTGAAGGGCAGCAGGCGCACGTCAGCCACCGATTGGAGATGACGCGGTTTGACGCCAAGTTCATCCATCGCCTCACGATAGTAGGTAACGGTCTGGTAACAGCGTTCGACCGTAGTGCGCAGTCGACGTAACTGGAGTTCCTGGAGTTCTTCGCGGGGCAGCGTTTCCTGTTCGATGTCCAAAATCATATTCAAGATTCCGTGGTTAGGCAGGGAAGGTTTCAGTCAACAGGTCGTAGCCGAGATCGCGCAGTTGTTGATTCAGTGCGCGTGGGTTGGGGGCGCGGTAGCGGACGACGGCAATACGCAGGCCGGTTTGGTCGGGATGCAGGGGTGAAACGACTGTAGCGATATAGCCGCCGGCTTCATTAATGGCCGCCAACAACCGGCCTAGCTGACCCATGGTGTCCGGCAGATGCACGGCAATACGGGTGGTGTCTTCCATCAGGCAGCCGGTGATGTCGAGAAAGAAGTCGAGCAGATCTTCGTGCGTCAGCATACCCACCAAATGACCGTCGCGGTCGACGACGGGGAGGCAACCGATCTTTTCCTGGCGCAGCAGGCGGGCAGCTTCCTCGACCAGGGTTTCCGGGGTGCAGGCGATGACTTTGGCGCGCATCACCTTGGCGGCGGTGAGTTTACCCAGCAAGTAGTTTGCTTCACCGACGGAAAGGGTGGTAATCGGCGAGGGTGAAACCCGTTCCAGATCGTGGGAGGTCACTAATCCGACCAGCCGACCGTCGCGCACTACTGGCAAGTGGCGGATATGATGATCACGCATCAACGCCGCCATGTGCGGTACGCGAGTGTCTTCCGTGACCTGTAAGACTTCGCGGCTCATGATCCGATCTACGTACATGGTTCGATTCGCTCCCTCACCCCCAGGGTGAGCATTTAATAACCCAAATAAGCCCGGCGCACGTCGTCGTCGGCCAGTAAATCGGTGGCCAAAGCGGTTTTAACAATTCGGCCTGTTTCCAGAATATATCCACGTCCGGCAATGGCGAGGGCGGCGCGGGCGTTTTGTTCCACCAGCAGGATGGTAACGCCCTGCGTATTGAGTTCGACAATGACCCGGAAAATTTCCTCGACCAGCAGCGGCGCCAGCCCCATGGAAGGCTCGTCGAGCAGCAGCAGGCGCGGTTTACCGAGCAGGGCGCGGCCCATCGCCAGCATTTGCTGCTGGCCCCCGGACAGGGTGCCGGCTAACTGTTGGCGGCGCTCCTGGAGAATGGGGAACAAGGTATAGACATGCGCCATCTCCTGTTGGACCCAGTCGTGATTGCGGCGCAGTCGGTAAGCGCCCAGCTTGAGGTTATCCTCGACGCTGAGCGGGGCAAAAATCTGACGACCTTCGGGCACCTGGCAAACGCCAGCGGCGACGATACGGTGTGAGGGCCAGCGGGTCATCTCCTGCCCGTCGAAATGCAGGGAACCCGCGCTGGGGCGATGCAGACCGGACAGCATATGGAGCAGGGTGGTTTTCCCTGCGCCGTTGCCGCCGACCAAGGCGACCAGTTCACCGGGGCAAACGTTGAGGTTGACGTTATGCAGGACCTGCACCGGGCCATAGTGGCTGTTCAGGCCAGCAACTTCCAGCAGTGAGCTTCCTGCGCTGTTCGGGGGAGAGGGTTTGTTGGAGACGCGGGGAGAATCAGACCGCATATTGCACCGCTCCGCCGAGATAGGCGGCGATCACCCGGGGATCAGCCTGAATATCGGCTGGCGTCCCTTCCGCCAATACACTGCCGTAATCCAGCACCAACAGTCGATCCGAGACGCTCATCACCAGCGGCATGTGGTGTTCCACCAGCAGCACGGTGATGCCGGTTGCACGGATGCGTTGGATCAGGTCCCGCAGGGCTATAGTTTCGGTATCGTTGAGACCGGCAGCGGGTTCATCCAGAAGCAACAAGCGAGGCTTGGCGGCCAGGGCACGGGCGATCTCTACCCGTTTCATCAGGCCGTAGGGGAGGGCGCTGGCCGACTGCTCAGCCCGGTCAGCCAATTCACACAGTTCCAGCGCCTCTTTCGCCCATTCGCGCAGTTGCTGTTCTTCACGCCGAACCCGAGGCAGGCGCAGGGCGGCAGTCAGCAGGCCGGTTTTGGCGCGCAGATGGCCGCCGACCATGACGTTTTCCAGCACGGTCATGTTGAAGAAGAGTTGCAGATTTTGGAAAGTGCGGGCGATGCCGAGGGCAGCGATGCGGTGCGTCGGTAGGCCGCGCAGTTCCTGGCCGTTGAGACGCAGAGAACCGGCAGCAGGCTGGTAAAACCCACACAGGACATTGAACAGCGTAGTTTTACCCGCGCCGTTGGGACCGATGATGGCGTAGATCAGGCTTTCGGGAGTCTGGAAGCTGATGCCGGCCAGGGCCATAACGCCGCCGAAACTTTGTTCCAGTCCTTCGATTTTCAGTAGTGACGATGGTGGTTTAGTCATTTTTTATCGTAATTTGAAAGTGATCTCTTTTAAATTCATTAAGGGTTTTTATTGTCGAATAGAAGGGGAAAGATGAATTAGAGCTATAATTCGAATTACGAGGTTCTCTTTGGTCAAGAATGACATCTAAGTCGGCAATATCTCCATCTTCAGAATGGACTACAAAGTGCAAAATTGTACCTATATCTGTGTAGATTTGATAAGAGCTATTTAGGATGTCATCGCGATTGACGCGACGGGTAGTTGTAAAAATACTCATGATTCTGCTACGTTCATCATGATTAAAGTGGTCATCAATATTTACATTTTTTATTTGCCAGTTATTTATTTTACTAGAGGTACTTTCTATTTCACTTACAGGTCGTTCAGTCTTGGGTTTCTGTCTACTAGAAACCTTGGTCTGATTAAGAGTAGATGAAGTTTGACTATCTGATTTTGCTGTCGTTTGTGCATTTATTAAAATATTTTGTAAGTTCTTTGCGAGGCGCAGATTTTCTTCTAAATCATTCTTTTCTTTTATGATTGACTCAATTTTAGTGCGGACATTTTTAATATCTGCACGAATTTCTACGATTTCAATTCTATATTTATCTAACTTTGCCAAACTAGCAAGTTTTTGCTCTTGCTCTTCCAACTGCATCTGTACCACATACGCCTTTTCTTGCCGCAATTTGGCATCTGTTAATCGCTTTTCCAACTCGGTGACTCGATTCTGCAAATCTTGCAAATTAGTTTGGGTATAGCCAGATTTAATCCCCATTCCATCCGTTAATGCAATGATTAAAAATCCTGCAAGCAGCAGGACGATATGAATCTTTCTGTTGATTGCAAAGTTCATAGCAATCTCCTGTTCAGATCGACTTTTGACACGGTTACTTGTCTAATGATTTGTTGAGTGCATCAACGGCATTTCTAATATTTTGGAGTTTCTTGAGGGCTTCATCACTTTGTTCTTGATTAGGCAAGACGTTAGGCGCTTGAGTTTGACGCCGAGCGCTTTCTTTTTGTTTAGTTTCTTTCACTGCTTGACGGCGAATCGCTTCTTCCTGTTGTTGCGCGGCTAATGCTTCGCGTACCTGCACTTTTAAGCCCAATAAGCCCTCGTGGTTCGGCACTATCGCCAAGCCCTTTTCAATCTGCTGCAAACTGGCGGTATATCGGCCTTTCCGGTGATCATTCAACGCCCGTGCTAGATACTGGTTAGATTCTTTGTGCCGTTGCTCTGTTGCTGCTTGCTGACGCGCCTGTTCCGCTTTCTGGCGTTCGGCAATTTTCGCTTGACGCCATGCTTCTTCTTCCTCTTGCTGTTGATGGGCTTTTGCTACAAGTCGCGCTTCTTCCTCTTGCTGCTGACCGGCTTCCGCTTGGCGTTGCTGTTCAGCTATTCGTACTTTGACCTGGTCACGAAGGGCTAGAAGATCTGGATGATTAGGTACTACTAATAGGCCCTGTTCAATATATGCTAAACTGACTTGTAACGTATTTTCCTGAAAACTGCTTTGTGCCTGAGTGAGCCATTGGTGGGCTTGTAGTTGCAATTCCTGCTGTCGCTGTTGCTCAATTTTTTGGGCGTTCCGTTTAGCTATAAGTTGTTCGGTGTCTTGGCGCAAATGCAGTAATCCTTCGAGCTTTGGCGCGATAGATAAACCTCTATTGGCGTGATCTAAACTTTCCTGCAACTCTCCTACTTCTAAGCGCTGCCGCGCCAATCGTTCGTATTCTTTAGCGATGGCCTCTAAACCTGCTAGTGCTTGAGGGTTATTCTGATCCTGTTTCAATATCTGTTGATAGGTGGCCTCTGCGCGCTGCCCAGATTCGGTGAGCAATCCAGCTTTCAATTGTTTATCTGCCTGTTGCAGTAGTATGGCAATTTCCGTAGGGGAGTTAATGGGTGCAGATAGTTGTACGGGGATTGCTGATGCCAAGGGTTGTTGAATACTCTCAGTCGCTCCTGGCTTGAAGTGATATCCAACGGTGATTGCTAAAATTGCGATAATCGCGATTCCAGCCCCAACCAAAAAACGCAATTTCCTTTTGGATAAGCGTTGGATTTGTCCACTGACGAATTCTATGATGCTTTGGTGGTCGCTGGTAATAGGCATTCCAGGTTTTGTGCTAATATCACCAGGAGTAATTAGATGAATGGCATCCAAAAACTCATCCGCATTCTGATATCGCTCCGTGGCCTTTTTTGCCAATAGTCGATTCAAAATGGGTTGTAAATAAGCGTATTGATGAGGTAATTCCGGGATAGGATCATTCAGATGCTTGAGCATGATGGCCAGTGCATTATCAGCCTGATAAAGAGAACGCCCGACCAGCATCTCGTACAATACTACGCCCAGCCCGTAGAGATCGGACTGAATCGTAGCGCCTTCTCCCATAGCCTGTTCAGGACTCATATAGCCAGGGCTACCAACAATGAATCCAGCCGATGTATAAATCGTTTTTGCCCAAACTATTCGTGCAACACCAAAATCTGTTAATACGGGTAAGCCATCATGTCGAAACATAATGTTAGAGGGCTTGACGTCCCGGTGAATGACGCCTTTTTTGTGGGCGCAACTGAGGGCCTTGGCGATAGCTGTAATAATTTGAAGGGTGTAATCAACAGGTAAACCCTGCTTGATTCGGTCTTTAAGTGTACCACCGGACAAATATTCGATGGAGAGGAAAAGCCGGTTATCTTGAGAGACGCCAATATCATGAATCGTGACAATATGAGGGTGTGATAATTGCGCCAGAATCCGACCTTCTTTTTTGAAGCGTTCTACAAATTCATGGTCGTCATTGAGTTCTAGGGCCAATATCTTGATCGCAACTCGACGCCCTAGTGATTGCTGTACAGCACGGTACACGGTAGCCATCCCGCCTCGGCCAATCTCACATTCAAGGTCATAACCCGGAATTTGCACTGTTCCTTGGCAAGCCAGACTTTCATGAGCCTGGCTTGCTTCAGGAAATGGGACCAAGGGTGAACCTTTGAAGCTCACAGTAATATCCTCTAAATCCTCGTCACTTATTGACCGCCGCCCCCTGGATCACCACTCTCCTGTCGGAGAGTTACCGCTTGGCTAGCGATGGTCAGAGTGCCAGACCGCAGTACGTTACTCAAATTCTCTGATACCGTGAATGCAACGTCACCCGATCCTACGCCACTGGCTCCTGAAGTAATGATGACCCAGGGGACATCGCTGTTGGCGGTCCAAGGGCAATCGCTAGGGATCGACACGCTGATGTTGCCCGTTCCGCCACTGGCGGGAACATTGAGGATCGACTGCGAAAGCGTAGCGCGGCAACTATTCATGGACCCCTCGATCTGGGTAAGGGCGAAGCCCTGGGCGGCCGGGTGCCAGGTCAGTTGGACATTGTACGGTTGCCCAGCGGCGAGGAGCTTCTGGATGGTGATCGTATTGCCCGCGCGGGCGAGGGTGGCCTGATCCAGGTTGATCGCCGCCGGGTCCGCCATGAAGGCTTCGGCGAAGCGGGCTACGGTGAAGGCAGCGCTGGCGTCGCGCGCCCCGCCGGAGGCGTCATAGGCCCGCGTGGTGAGGGTGTGGGGACCAGCGGTCAGGTTGGAGTAGTTGTAGGCCATGGCGAAGCCGGAATCCTCCGCGCCGGGGTAGCTGTGGTAGGCGGCGCCGACATCGGTGCGCTTGCCGCCGAGCGGGAGGTTGCCCTCGAGGATGCCATCCACATACAGCTCGATCTTTTGCAGACCTTGCGGGGCCACCGCCCAGCCGCGCACGTTGGAAATGCCGGAGTAGACACTGCCCGGCGTGGGTTCCTCCAAGGCCAGCACGATGGTTTCACCTGCGGCCGGTTGCGCCGACAGCGGGGTGACGTCAGCGCCCGAGCCGGTGGATGTTCCACTGGCGGGAATGGAGGGGAGGGGATCACTCGGCGTGGGTGAGCTGGCGCTGAACGCCGTGGGGTTACCGCCCGCCGGGTTGATCTGGGTGAGGGCGAAGCCCTGGGTGGCGGTTCGCCAGGTCAGTTGCGCGGTATAGGGTTGGCCGGCGGCCAAGAGGTTCTGGACGGCGATGGTGTTGCTGGAGCGGGCGAGGGTGGCCTGGTCTAGGTTGACGGCCGCCGGGTCGGTCAGGAACGGGCTGGCGAAGCGGGCCACGGTGAAGGATGCACTGGCGTCGCGCGCCCCGCCGGTCGGGTCATACGCCCGCACGGTGAGAGTGTGTGATCCGGCGCTCAGGTTGGAGTAGTTGTAGGCCATGGCGAAGCCTGAATCCGCTGAACCGGGGTAGCCGGGATAGGCTGTGCCGACGTCGCTGCGCCGACCCCCGAGCGGGATATTGCCCTGGAGGGCGCCGTCGACGTACATCTCGATCTTTTGTAGGCCCTGTGGGGCCACGGCCCAGCCACGTACATTAGAAATACCCGAATAAATGCTGCTATTAACCGGCTCTTCCAGCGCCATTATGATTCTATCGTTCTGCCCATCACTATTCCATTCGCATATGAACCAAAGTGCGGTATCTGAATTTTGGTCGTTCCATTTTCCTTTATTCACCCATTCTTTACATGGATCACCGTAGCAGTCTCCCATCATTAAAGAGTTTTCACTAATAAAATTATTCGGCTCTCCTGCCTCCCAGTTTGAATATATCCAAGGTTCATCACTTACCCAAGTCCATGTTCCTTCATTACCTGCATCTGATCCTCCTAGCCATAGTAAAATACTGGGGTCTCCAAATTGGGAGAAAATAAAGTCATTTTCTTCCTTTGATGTAATAGTGGCTAAATAACCACTCTGCAATTCGCAGTAGGTGTTGGCTTCCGGCCAAGTTAAAGCATTTTCAATCCTTTGGTAAGAGTGGCTGTTGTTCTCCCAAACTATGCGACTGGACGCTTCGACAGTGGGTAGATTAAGCACGAAGACCAAAAAAATACCTAATAATAATGTAGAACATATATTTGGTAGCAGAGTGCGCAGCATAGGAAACCCCTTCTCGAAATTGTGGGACGTGTTTATTTGTTTATCTGCTGGAGGATGATAATTTTGTACTTACTATCTCCCGATATCTCAGTACTATACTTGAGTTATTCATCACCCTTCGCACTCCCTGACTCAAGCCGACAAATAACCCCTGAGGCAGGAAGATCATCACGACCATGAGCAACCCACCGTGAATGAGCATTTCGTAATCTTCGAACACGACGAGTCCCTGATGCAGCAAGGTCAGAGCGATGGCCCCGCAAGCCGCGCCAAAGGTGGACGCCATGCCGCCCAACACCACCATCGTGACCAGTTCCACCGAGATCATCAGATTAAAGGAATCCGGGCTGATAAAGGCTTGCTGATGGGCAAACAGGCTGCCGGCAAAGGCGGCGAACAGGGCGGAAACGACAAAGACCTGGGTTTTAGCGCGGGCGGTGTCAATACCCATCATCTGCGCGGCGAATTCCGAACCGCGCACTGCTCGTAGCGCGCGCCCCATCCGGGAATCGACGATATTCAGAGACAGCCAAATCGTTAACAACATGGCGGCGATAATGACGCCATACCATTGTTGATCGCCCTCAACCGTCCAACCCAACAGATTCAGCGGCGGAATGCCGGCCAGTCCATCCGGACCACCCGTCCAGTGCATCGCTTGAACCATGATGACGTGGACGATGATGCCAAAACCGAGAGTTGCCATCGCCAGATAGTGGCCGCGCAGGCGCAGAATCGGTCGGGCGAACAGCCAGGCCATGACGCCCGCAACCAGCAGACCCGCGGCCATCGCTAACAATCCTGGCCAGGCAAAGCGGGTGGTCAGGATCGCGGAAGTGTAGGCGCCCATGCCGAAAAAGGCCGCGTGACCCAAGGAAATCTGCCCGGCGTAGCCCATGAGCAGGTTGAGGCCGACCGCTAGAATGACATGCAGCCCGGCGGATGCGCCGACGACTGTGACGAAGTAATTGTCCGGGAACAGTATCGGCAATAACACCGCGACGGCGGCAAACAGATAAAAGCCGACCAGCCGCATGATTCAGACCCGCTCTGCGACTTTGTGGCCGAACAGGCCGGTTGGCTCAAAGAACAACACCATGAGTACAAAGAGAAAAGCGATGGCGTCCTTGTAGCCGGAGGAAATCAACCCTGCGCCGAGCGCTTCCAGAACGCCGAGGATTAGACCGCCAGCGACTGCGCCCATCGGATTGCCAATGCCGCCGACAATCGCGGCGGAAAAACCCTTGAGACCCAGCATGATGCCGGCTTCATAAGAACTGAAAGTAATCGGGGCGATGAGGATGCCGGCGACCGCTCCCAGTCCTGCCGATAGCCCGTAGGCCAGCCGCAGCATGACTTTGACGTTAATACCCACCAGTTGAGCAGCAGCGCGGTTGAACGAACAGGCCAATAGCGCTTTGCCGACCAAGGTGCGGTTGAGAAAGAGGTGAACCAACGTCACCAGTACCACCGCGCCACCGAGTACCCAGAGGCTTTGCGGCAACAGGGTCGCGCTGCCCAAGTGAATCGGCGCATCACCGGAAAAAGGGGGCATGGCGTGGAAGTCCTTGCCCCAGAGTAATAGCGCCACGCCGCGCAGGAAGATTGCTGCACCGATGGTGATGATGATCGTGGCAACCACCGACGCGCCCCAGGCCGGTTCAATCGCGAATCGTTCCAGCAGCAGGCCCACCAGTACCGTGAGCAGGGTCGCGGCCATCGCCGCCAGCACCAGCGGCCAGCCGGCGGCGAGCAAACCAATCGCGGTCATCGCCCCGAGCATCACGAATTCGCCCTGGGCGAAGTTCACGACGTCGGAAGCGTTATAGATCAGAGCGAAACCGAGTCCGACCAGGGCGTAGAGGGAGCCGACCGTGATGCCGGTGACCAGGAATTGAAAGAGTTGCTCAGGCATCGGGGGGTTATTCGACGATCTTCCAGCCGCCGTTGCGGATTTCCACTATCTTGAAGGCGTCCAGCGTCAAGCCCATGTGATCTTCCGGGGTCATGTTAAATACGCCGGCGGTGCCAATAAAACCTTTGGTTTTTTCAATTTCGTCGCGAACTGTGGCTTTGTTGACGCTATCGGCTCGTTTGATCGCTTCGATAGCCATTATTACGCCATCGTAAGCATGGCCGCCAAAAGTCGATACTGGACCGTATTGGGCTTCGTAATGCTTTTTGTAAGCCAGCAATACCGGTTTCTGAAGATCGGCATCCGGCAACTGCTCAGCGACGACCAGCGCCGCTGCGGGCAGACGCACGCCTTCCGCAGCGTCGCCAGCCAAGTCGATAAACGTCTTGGAAGCCACGCCGTGGGATTGGTAGACGGGTAATTTAATGCCTAACTGCTTAATGTTTTTCGTGACCATCGCCGGTGCCTGGCCGAAGCCGAAGTTGATGATCGCCTGCGCATCGGTGGCGCGAATCTTGGTCAATTGCGCCGTCATATCGGTATCCTTATTGCCGTAGGCTTCATCCGCGACGATGACCATGCCGTATTCAGGTGCCAACTTGCGTAATTGCTCACGGCCGGACTTGTCAAAGCCGCCATCACCAGTGATCAGAGCGACCTTGGTTAGGCCCCGTTTGCGTAGATCATCGTAAATTTTGGCGACGGCCATGCGGTCGCTATGAGCCACTTTGAAGACCCATTTTTTCACGGGTTCAACAATATCCACCGCACCCGCCAGCGAAATGAGGGGGATACCTTCCTTCTCTATATCCGGGATGACGGCCAGAGTGTCGCCGGAAGTTGTGCCGCCGACAATAATATCCACATTGTCACTCTTGATCAGGCGCTTGACGAAATCGACTGCTTCCTTGGCGTTGCCGCCGGTGTCGTAATGGATCAACTCAATTTTCCGACCCAGCAAGCCACCTTTGGCGTTGAGATTTCCGATGACCATTTGCAGGGTTTTCAGCTCGGGATCGCCCAAGAATGAGGCTGGTCCGGTCACGCTCAGGAAGGTACCGATTTTAATCGGCTCAGCAGCGCTGGACAGTGAACCGCCGACTAGCAGCAGGAATACCGCCAGATTTATTTTCCACCATCGACTACTCATGAGTTCTCTCCTCCTCGGGGTTAGAAATTTTATTTTTCTTTTAGGGGATTACACGCGCCCGGCCTCCCGCCCGGCGGCAAAGGCCTGAGCGTTGATCTCCGCCAATTTAGGTTTGTAGGCGCGAAAGCCTTCCATAATACAGTCTTTGAGCGCGTCAGCAGGGAAGGGCAGATGGTCACTGATCGCGCCCAGCATGATGGTGTTCACCAGTTTGGGATTGCCGAGTTGGTCGGCGATGGCCCCAGCGTCAAAGGAGTGAACTTCAACGCCGAACGCCGCCAGTTCGCCAATGGGGTCAACGGGGTAGTCATACAGACCCACCGACACGACGGGCGGGGCAATGCGCAGGGTGTTGACCATGGCGACGCCGGTCGGGCGCAGATAGGGCAACCAGCGTAGCGCCTCAGCGGCTTCAAAACCGATCAGCAGGTCGGCCTCACCGGGATCAATCTGCGGAGAATAGACCTTGGGGCCAAAGCGTATGTGGGAAGAAACGACGCCACCGCGTTGAGCCATGCCGGCGACTTCGGTTTTTTTGACATCGTAGCCCTGACTCAGGGCGGTGCGGGCGAGCATTTCCGCGGCGGTCATCACACCCTGACCGCCAATGCCGACGACGAGAATGTTGGTGATGCGGTCAAGCATGGGGCTGAATCCGAATGACGCGGTTGGGTGTCGGCGGTTGAACAATGGCTTCCGGGGCGCAGGTCTCGACGCACATATGGCAGCCGGTGCAGGCGTTGGTGTCGATGCGGGCGAACACCAGTTCCTTGCTCTTGCCGCTCTTGGCGGTCACGGTCTCCCGGCGGGCGACGAAAATCGCCGGGCAGCCGAGGTCGATACAGTTGCCGCAGCCGGTGCATTGCTCATCGATGACTTCATAGGGTTTGAAACGCTCGAAACGGTCAGTGAGCGAGCAGGGGCGGTTGGTGATGATGACCGACGGCTCTTCCATTTTGACTTCTTCCCGCACCAGCTTGACCATGGTGGGCAGCTCGTAGGGATCGACCATGCGGATGCGTTCGGGGCGGACGCCGAGCGCTTCGGCCAGTTTGGCGAAATCGACGCGGGGGGCGGGCAGACCGTGCAAATTCTCGCCGGTGCCGGGATTTTCCTGACCGCCGGTCATGCCGACCGAGCGATTGTCCAGCAGCAGCACGGTGACGTTGCCCCGGTTATAGATCATGTTCAGCAGGCCCTGCATCCCCATGTGCAGGAAGGTGGAGTCGCCGATCACTGCGACGATGTGTTTCTTCTCGTCGGATGCGCCGCGCCCCTTGTCCATGCCATGGGCCATGCTCAGCGATGCGCCCATGCAGGTGCAGGTGTCCAGGGCGTTCCAGGGATGGCCCGCGCCCAAGGTATAGCAGCCGATGTCGCCGATGATGTTGAGATTGCGGATGTGGGACAGGGCGAAGTAGGGGCCGAGATGCGGGCAGGAGGCGCACATGGTCGGTGGACGGGGGAACACGTCAGTTTGGGCGCGGTTCGGCACGGCGTAGGGTTCGCCCAACAGCGGTTTGATAGCCGGACGGAGGATGCTGGGGGCCAGTTCGCCGAAACGCGGCAGCACGTTTTTGCCTTGAACGGCGACGCCCGCTGCGCGAATTTCGATCTCCAGCAGCGGTTCGGTTTCTTCAACCACGACCAGCGTATCGACCGTATCGGCGAAAGCGCAGATTTTGTCCAGGGGAGCCGGGCAACTGAAGCCGAGTTTGAGGACCGGCGCATTGGGGAAGGTCTCGCGGACATGCATGAACGCGGGGCCGGAGGTGACAAAGCCGATGCGCTGGTCGTTGCCCTGGAAAGTTTCATTCAGGTCGCTGGCTTCGGACACTGCGCGCAATTTCCGGTCGCGTTCGTGCATGAGCGGCAGGCGCGGTTTAGCGTTCGCTGGAGTCATGACCCAGCGCTGGGGATTTTTCTGGAACCCGGTAACCGGGCGTTCAATGCGTTCCCCAGTGAATTCGACCATGGCCTTGACATGGCAAACACGGGTGGTCATGCGAACGATGACCGGCACTTCGTATTCTTCGGAGAGCGCGAAAGCCTGCTTGACCATGGCATAGGCTTCCTGCGAATCCGCCGGTTCCAGGATGGGCAAGTGGCCGAAGCGTCCCCAGTAGCGCGAATCCTGCTCGTTTTGTGAAGAGGACAAGCCGACGTCATCCGCGACGACGATGACCAGACCGCCGACCACGCCGGCCAGCGACTGGGTCATAAAGGCGTCCGAAGCGACGTTCATGCCGACGTGTTTCATGGCGGCCAGCGCTCGCGAGCCCGCTAGTGACGCGCCGATAGCGACTTCAACCGCTACTTTTTCGTTGACCGACCATTCGGAGTAGATGTCGGGATACAGGGCGATGTATTCCAGAATTTCCGTCGCGGGAGTGCCGGGATAGGCGGCGGCAACCCGGACGCCGGCTTCCCAGGCGGCGCGGGCGACCGCTTCGTTACCCGACAGTAAGTGACGGCTGGCCGCCTTGGCGTGAACCACAGCATTCATGGGTAATACAGACCTCGTGAGTGGCGACGGTGGAAACCCGCCGCTAAAGAATCAATTGGCAAAGTGTATAAGTCCGGCAAGCGGGTTATTCGATGATTTTCCAGGCGCCGTTGCGGATTTCCACCATTTTAAAGGCGTCGGGACCCAGGCCCATGTGGTCTTCGGGACTGAAGTTGAATACGCCAGCGGTGCCGATAAATCCCTGGGTTTTTTCAATTTCGTCGCGCACCTTGGCCTTATCGACACTGCCTGCCCGTTCGATGGCGGCTTTGGCGATCATCAGACTGTCGTAACCGTGGCCACCAAAGGTGGATACCGGCCCATGCTGCGCTTCGTACTGCTTCTTATAAGCGAGCAGCGCCGGTTTTTGCGGGTCGCTATCCGGCAACTGTTCAGCGACGACCAGCGCCGCAGCGGGCAAGCGCACGCCTTCCGCTGCATCGCCAGCCAAGTCGATGAAGGTCTTGGACGCGACGCCGTGGGAATGATAGAGGGGCAGGGTGATGCCCAGTTGCTTGATGTTCTTGGTCACAATGGCCGGCGCCTGGCCGAAACCGAAGTTGAGAATCGCCTGGGCGTCAGTGGCGCGAATCTTGGTCAATGGAGTGGTCATGTCGGTGTCCTTATTACCGTAGGACTCGTCAGCGACCAAGGTGATGCCGTATTCGGGGGCCAGCTTGAGAATTTGGGTATGGCCGGATTTATCGAAACCACCGTCACCGGTGATCAGGGCGATTTTGGTCAAGCCGCGCTGGCGCATATCGGCAAAAATCCGGGCGACCGCCATACGGTCGGTGGGGGCGACCTTGAACACCCACTTTCGGGTCGGCTCGGTAATTTCGACCGCCGCGGCTAGCGAGATGAAGGGAATGCCTTCCTTCTCGACATCCGGGATGACCGCCAGAGTGTCGCCGGAGGTCGTGCCGCCGATAAGGAGATCGACGTTGTCCTTCTTGATGAGCCGCTTGACGAAATTGACCGCCTCGCGGGCGTTGCCGCCGGTGTCGTAGTGAATCAGCTCCAGGGGTCGACCGTTCAAGCCGCCTTTGGCGTTAAGGTTCGCGGTGAGCATTTGCAGAGTTTTTAACTCAGGATCACCCAAAAATGACGCGGGGCCGGTGACGGTCAAAACCGCGCCGATTTTGATGGGATCAACGGCGTAGGCGGTATTCAGGCTGGCCAGCAGGATGGCCGTAGCGAGCAGGGTTTTCCAGAATCCAGTGAGCATGATAGGGTTCCAAAGCGGAGCAGATGGCGAAATGTTAGCAGCTATCCCCAAGGTCAAACAGGGTTAATGCTTACCCGGTTCCGCCGGTGGTGCTGGGTCGGTTGAGATAGCGGCACTGTTGGCGAGTTGTTGTTGCAGACGTTCTCGATCCGCCAGCGCCGCTTTCCATTCGCCCCGCAGGGTTTCCGCATTGCGCACGGCGTCCAGATGTCGAGCTTCTACCTGTTGCAACAGAGTCCTTAACTGATCGATTTCATGGGCTAAAGCGTCTTGGCGTCCTTCGGCAACGGCTAAAGTTGTGCGCAGTTGGATGTTTTCTTGAAGCAGGGCTTCCTGTTGTTTTTGCCCGGCGATTTCCCGGTTTTTCCAATCCTGACGTTCGGCAGCGAATGCTTGCCGCTCGGTGATTTGTTCCTGGCGTGTTCGGTCGATCTGCTGCATCAACCGGGTTTCGTTCACTTCACCGCGCTGGCGTTCAGCCTCAAATCGTTGTTGCGCCTCAGTTCGTTGCTGTTCCAGGTCGGTGCGCAGTTGTTGCAGAGCGGTCTCTAATTGCGCGACCCGGGCTTCGGTTTCAGCGCGAATTTGGGCGACGGTGGCGATGGCGGCTTGCGCTCGTTGTTCGGCGGCAGCAATAGCGGTTTCCGCTGCCGTGCGGCGTTCTTGTTCCACCAGTAGGCGATCAGCGAGATCGCGGGCGGTGATTTGCAGGGTTTCCCACTGGTGGCGTATCTCAGTGGCTGCATCGCACGCCTGTTGCGATTCGGCCAAGGCCAAATCGCGGGCTTGTTCCGCCGCCGAGACTGTTTGAACAGCGACGGCGCGCTGCTCATCAAAAGCGGCTTCGGCCTGTTGCACAGCGGTTTTCCAAAAGGCTTCGAGCGCCGCCATAACGGTTTCGGGAACTGCGGGTGGGAGGATTGTCAAGGGCGTTTCGGCTAGGCGTTGCTGCCAGCGCTTGAGATGATCGCTGATCGTCGTATTGCTACCAGTGCCGAGGACTTCGCGCACTCGCTGGATGGTGGGCGAGAGACCGCGACTGAGCAGGGTTTCAGCAGCGTCCTTAACTTCTTCATAACGGATTCCGGAACGGGCCATGAATCGGCTCCTGGGTGTGTGATGATGGGAGATTCATAGTAACTATAATTTAATAAATTATTACATAATACGTATTTTTAATGATTATTTTAGAAGAAAATTCAAGATTATTCCCCTTATCAGGAATTAAAGATTTCATAATCGGTTCGTAAACCCTATCGGGGAAAACCCATCCTTGCTATAAAAATACTGCGAAAGTACCTCTATCGCCTCCATCGAATGACGGCTTGCCATCAATCGCCCCCGCAGGAACTGGGAACCGACATACGCCTTAAAATGCTTCTTGAGCCGACCATCGTTTTTTGTGGCTTGCCAAAAACCGCTGAATTGCGTGATGAGTTGCGCCAGCGCGATCAACTTTTCTGGTTCGCTGCGTTCCGTGCGCGGCGCGAAAACCCACGGATTACCAAACACGCCGCGCCCGATCATGACGCCGTCGACGCCAAATCGTTGGGCATATTCTTCGCCCTGCTCCCGGCTTTGGACATCACCGTTGCCGACGCACAAGACCCCAGCGTCATGCGCCATGCTCGCCGCTAAAGCAATTTCATCCCAATGCGCCGGTGCCTCGGACATTTCCTGGCGCGTGCGCCCGTGAACCACCAGTACGTCAGGTTTTGCGGCCAACACTGCGCCGATCCACGATGCGGTTTCAATGGTGTGATAACCGAGCCGGGTTTTGACGGTCAGCGGTAAACCTGCCAAACCGGCTTTGGCCGCCTGGATGATCGCTTGCGCACGTTGCGGATCTCGCATGAGGTAAGCCCCCGCGCCCTGCTTCTCTACCCGGCGATCCGGGCAGCCCATATTGATATCCAGGCCGTCAAAGCCCAGCGCCCGAATCCGCTGCGCGCCGGCGAAAAAATCATCCGGTTCCGAACCGAAGACTTGCGCGACAATTGGGCGCTCTTGTTCCGTGTACTTGAGATGGTGAATGAATGGCGCTCGGCCTTTAGGCGAGAGCAACGCTTTGCAGGCCATAAACTCGGTATACACCACATCCGGACGACTGTGACGCAATACGAAATGGCGGAACACGATGTCCGTCACGTCTGCCATAGGCGCGAGAACAAAAAATGGTTTTTTGAGTTGTCGCCAGAAATGACTCATCGATGACCAAGTCCCACACTGGAACAATCTAATCCCTCTGCCGCTTCGAAGCCGGCCACTACATCCAGCAATTCAGTGGTGATCGCCTCCTGGCGTTGCTGGCGATAGATCCTACTCAATTCATCCAGCCGGTCGGTAATATTGCGCTCAGCGGCCTGCATCGCTAACAGACGGCTGGCGTTTTCACTGGCCAGCGACTCGGCGCAAGCCCGGAACAGTTCAACAAACAACCATTCCTGCAGCAGCGCCGCCAGAATTTCCGTCCGGTGACCTGCATAACCGGGCAGTGAGCGGGTCGGTACTGGCGACTCGCAACAAAGGGCGTCAGGATCGATAGGCAAGAGACGAACACAGGCAGTTTCATGACGATTAGCGCCATGATAACGATGGTAAAACAGCAAAATTTCCACAACGCCCGACGCACGCCATTGTTCCAGCACCGGCAACAAATGATGCACGGTATGCTGGATGGCGCTGGCGGCGCCAGGCGTGTAGAACATCTGTTCGGGCGGCAACCCCTGCTCTTCCAGCGCTGCCGCTTGCCGACTGCCCACCGCCAGAATTCGGCGATGGTGATCCGGCCGGTCGCGCAGCGTCTGAGCGACGTATTCGGCCAGCGCCTCATTGAACCGTCCACACAGTCCATGATCGGAACCGAACACGAACGCCCCGGTCATCCGGCCAGCGGGTGGCAGCAGCGCCACCTCATCGGTTAGCGCGCCGTTTTGCCGGCGGGCCTCCGCCGCCAGTTCATTCAGCAGCACGCCCATACCTCGCCGCACCGCCCGGTCATAATCGGCCAAGGCGGCAACAGCCCGGTCATATTGATGAATGCTGACTGCCGCCAGCGCCTTCATGGTGTGGACGATGGAGCGCAGTTCTTCAACCGTCGCCAAGGTATGGCGCAGCGTTTCCAGAGTGGCCATAACGCGAACTCTGACCCCTAGCCGGGAAGGGTCTGAAGTCTGGCGCTCGTCGCCAAGTGGGCGACCGCCGCCCGTGCCGTCGCCAGCAGCGTATGCCGATCCGCTTCCTCCAGCGTAGCGCCCTCTGTTAAGCGCCGGCAAAGATCGGGACAATGCGCCACCGCTTGTTTCCTGACCGCTGATTCCGCCGCCGCCATGCCTTCCAGCGGCACCGGATCGAACACGCCCTCGGTCACTGCCAGCAATACGGCGATCTGTTCAGCGACCGGCATAGGCTGGTATTGCGGTTGCTTCAGCACTTCCCGCACCCGGCGACCGCGTTCAATGGTTTGGCGAGTCGCCTCGTCCAACCGGGTCCCGAAACGGGCGAACGTCTCCAATTCCTCGAACTGGGAATAGGCCAACCGCAGTTCGGCGGCAATAGCGCGGTAAGCGGGTAACTGTGTTTTACCGCCCACCCGCGAGACCGACTGGCCAACATCGACCGCTGGCAGGATGCCCTTCCGGGCTAAATTCGGCGACAGGACAACCTGCCCATCAGTAATCGAGATCAGATTGGTAGGAATGTAAGCCGACAGGTTTTGCGCCTCGGTTTCGACAATGGGCAACGCTGTCAGTGAACCGCCGCCATATTCGGGTCGCAGATGGGTGGCCCGTTCCAGCAGGCGGGAGTGCAGGTAGAAAATATCGCCGGGATAGGCTTCCCGTCCGGGAGGGCGGCGCAGCAGCAGCGACAATTCCCGATACGCCTGGGCATGGCGGGTCAGGTCATCGTAGACGATCAGCACATCCTCACCCCGGACCAAGAACCCTTCGGCCATGGTCGTTGCGGCATAGGGCGTCAGGACTTGCAAACCGGGCGGATCTTCGCCGGCGGCGACCACCAGAAAGGTATAGCGCAGCGCTCCGCGCCGGCGCAGATCGTCAATCACCCGTGCCACCGCCGCGCCGCGCTGGCCGATAGCGCAATAGACGCAGATCACATTCTGACCCGCCTGGTTGAGGATGGCGTCGACGGCGAGCGCGGTTTTACCGGTCTGCCGGTCACCCAGAATCAATTCCCGCTGGCCGCGCCCGACAGGAATGGCGGCGTCAATCACCTTCAGGCCGGTGGCCAAGGGTACGCTGACCGGAGCACGATGCATGATCGGTGGAGCCGGACACTCCAGCGGCCGGCGCTCAGCGACGGTCAATGGCCCGGCTTCGTCCAGCGGGTCACCCAGAGCATTGATCACTCGCCCCAGCAATTCGGGACCGACCGGGGTATCCACCACCCGCCCGGTGCGTTCGACCGGATCGCCGGCCTTGAGGCCATAGCTGTCGGTGAGCAGCACCACGCCCACTTCCTCAGGGTCCAGATTGAAAGCGAGGCCGAGGATGCCATTGGGAAAGCGCACCAGCTCCATCGACGCTACCCCCGGCAAGCCGCTCACCTGGGCGACGCCCTGCCCAACTCGCTCCACGCAGCCGGTTTCTACCACCGCGAGCGTTGGGCGATAGGCTGCCAGCGTCGCGTCAATGGGGCCGAACAGATCAACGCTGAGCATCGTGATCGACCGTCGCCGGTGTATTCAAGACCTGAGCCAGCGCCTCACTGAAGCCGTCGAGATAACGGTCCAGCGTCCAGGCCAGGCGGTGTCCCGACATTTCCAGGGTAGCGCCAAAAGCGGCGTTGGGGTCATGACGGAAGGTGAGCGGAAGGTCAGCACCCAGCTCTTCGCACAGGGCGACTTGACTTTGTTGCTGGAGCGCACTTTCGAGAGGAAAGGCGGTAAGGAGTGTGCAGCCACCCAAAGCCGCCTGCGCCAGCGTCGCCCGTTCGCCCGCCTCCAGCACGCGCAGCTTCGCCCATAACGATGCTAGCATCCGCGCTTCCAGATCGGCATCAGCCAGATCGTGCAAGGCGTGGCGAACAGCCTTGGTCAAGTAGTGGGCCGCTTCCCGTTGCAGGGCGCGCTGATTTTCCACCCGTTCCCGTTGCCAGACGGCCAGCCATTCCTCGCGCTGGGCGTCAATCTCTTGCCGGGCCTGCTCCAGCCACAGCTCCCGCTGGGCCGCGACCTCCTGATGCGCCTGCTCCAGCCACGCCTCATGTTGCGCGTCCAGTTCCGCCCGCTGTGTCTGATACTCCCGTACTGCGACTTCAGCTTGCTCAGCCTTTTTTCGGGCCTCATGCAACGCGGCGGCGATCTTCTGCTGACGGGTGGACATCGCCTGAGTGATGGGGCCGTACAGAAAGCGCTTCAGCAGCCACACCAAAATCAGGAAGTTGATGATCTGGGCGACGACCGTGAATGCGTCGATTTGCATAGCTACGGGCCAGCGACAGTGAAGTGATTCCAGAACGGGTTAGCGAAAATCAGGATCATCGAGACCACAAAGCAATAGATAGCGGTCGATTCGATCATCGCCAGACCGACGAACAGGCTCCGGCTCAAGGTCGCCGCTTCATCCGGTTGCTGGGCGATGGCGGTCAGCGCCTGGGAGACCGCCCGCCCTTCGGCGAGCGCCGGCCCCATCGTGCCAATCGATACGGTGAGTCCGGCGGTAATGATGGAGATGATACCGATCAACAGTGCTGCATCCATGGGAGGGAGTCCTCTGGTTGAATAGGCTGGGCAATGATTAATGGCTCACTACTCACCGCTAACCCCTTTTTTCCTGCACGGTGGTCGCCGCCGCGAGAAAAACCGTCGCCAGCACCGCAAAGATATAGGCCTGAATGATTCCCGTCAGCAGGTCCAAGGCGTGCATGAACACGGGGAAAAACAGCGGAGTAATGATCAACAGAATCGCCCCGACCACTGCGCCGCTCATGACATTGCCATATAACCGCACGGCCAGCGCCAGAGTCCGCGCTAACTCGCCGATGATATTCAGCGGCAGCAGAATCGGGGTCGGTTCCACATAGTCTTTCAGGTACGCCCTCCAGCCCCGGCGCTGGATGCCGTAGAGCGGCACGGCGACAAATACGCAGAGCGCCAGCGCAGTGGTCGTGGACAGCGAACCGGTCGGCGGTTCAAAACCGGGGACGATGGACAGCAGGTTGCAGGTGGCGATGAAGATGAAGAGTGTGCCGACGAAGGGCAGGTAGGGCGCTGGATTTTGGCGGGTCACCTCGCGGATTTGCCCCAGAATGCCCTCGATCAGCGCCTCCAGCAGGTTCTGCCAGGGCGATAGTGCGGTGTCATCGGACAGATAGCGGGTCATTCGCCAGGCCAGCACCGCCAGCAGCGCGATCACCAGCCAGGTGAACAGCAACGTGGCGCTGATGCGAATAAAGCCAAATTCAAAGAGTACGGTTTGATCGGGGCTAATATTCATCGCGGTTTAGCCCGGTTTTGATTGAGATTCCGGCTGCAACCGGCGGGTTAGCGCCACCCGTACCGCCAGAAACGCCAGCAGGGCGATGCCCAACCGGGCCAAGCTGCGGTCCGCACCGAGAATCAGGTAGAACCCGGTCAGGCTGACGGCCAGGCGCAGGATGAAGCTGCCCGCGACCCACAGCGCCGGGTGTGGATGACCCGGCAACCGGCGCAGGGTGAACCACAAACCGGCAAAGTAGAACAGGCCCAGCGCCACGCCGCCCAGCGTCGCCAGCAGGCCCCACAGCATCTCAGTCATCGTGGTTATCCCGGTGATTGGGCGGATTTTGTCGACGCAGCCACTGCCAGGCGCTGGCGCAACCGAGCGCCAGCCCGGCAGCCAGCAGCGTCAGCGTCCAGGAATGCGGGCCGGGCCAATGCCGGTCCAGCCACAATCCCAGTAATGCGCCCAGCACGGTCGGCAGCGCCACGGACCAGCCGACAATGCCCAACAGCCCCAGTCCAAACCAGATGCTCGGTCGATCCGCCCGGCGCGCCCGCAACTTGCGCGCCGCCTTGCACCCCACCTGTTCCGGCAGAGGATCGACTCTTCTATCGCCCGGCGAGGGAGCAGGCTTGGGGGTAAGAGATTCCGTCATCGCTGATCCCCCCATTCCAGAAATCGTCGAATCATTCCCGCTTCCAGTCGAGCCAGGGCGCTACGGGTTATTTTTTCCTGTTCATCCAGTTGGCGGAACTCGTTTTCCACCACTTGCCGCAGCCGACTGAGATCATCTTCCCGCACGGCCCGCCGCACGGCAATGAGCACCTCGGAACCGCGTTTGGTCAAAACACCCTGATCGACCGCCAGAAACCGCTCCTGACCTTCAACCGTTGTGAAACCGACAATGCCCGGCATCAGGGCCGCCACCCAGTCACGGTGACGGGGCAACAGGCAGAAGGACCCTTCCAGCCCCTCGGCATGAATTCGGCTGGCCGGTTCATCCACCAGCGTTTGAACCGGCGTCAACACCTTCAAGCGCATCATCTCGCCGCGCCCTGCTTAAATCGTCGAAACGGTCAACAGTCCCCCGCAATCACGCACCGGATCGCCGTGCGCCAACTTTCAATTTTTCTCCAATGGCGCTTGCCCTATATCGTCCAAATAACAGAACACATTCTGCTTGAGCGTATTAGCGTTCAACCTCAACACCGATTGACACTGCTCATTCGGTAGATCAATCACCCGCACGCAATCCGCCCATTCCGCAACGTTCGGCAGCAACTCCGCCAGCCGGTTAGGCTGCTGATCGAAAAACGCTTCGTTCAACCGGTTATCCTGCCGCTGCGGGAAAACCGCCAGATACAAAATATCCGTCTCCACCAGATCGCTAAAGAAGTGCGTTCCCAGCGACACATCCGGCACCAGCCCTTCGTGCATGGCCACCATCTCGCATAACACTGCGGCGTTATTAATTTCCGCGAACCGCACCGGGACGCCCAATTCCGGCGACGTAGTCCCCCAGCGACCCGGCCCGATCAGCAGAAGGGTCTTGGTCGCCCCAGGCTCGCGCAGTCGCGTAATCTGCCCTATCAGTCGGGCGATTTTATGCCGGTCATTCAACGGTAACTGGCTGTAAACACGGGGAACGACATAAACCAGCCGATCAATGGTGCCAATCCGGCTATGACCGATCACCGCGCCATGCGCCTCCATGACCAACTGCTCCGGGGCGATGTGCGTCGGCGGATTAGGGATGGTGCCGGCTTCACGCACCTGGAATGGCCGACATTGCACCAGATCAATCCGGTAATGCTGGTCATTGATAAAATTGGCGGTAAATTCCACATCCACAGGGTAATCATAAGCTTGCTGCAAGGTTTTGAGCATTTCCCGCAGGTCGGCGACAAACGGCGTATTTCGCAGCAAAGACTCGAACGTCAGCACCCAGGGGAACACCTCTTTCATCCCCCGTTCCCGCGCCCGTTGTTCCAATTCATCATCCACCGAAGCCAGCATGGACAGCGGCAAATGCGGACTGAGTTTGGCGACCTCGGCGAACTGCTTGGTTGTCAACTGGTTATCTTCCAAATCCAGCACATCAATCCGCTTCTGGGCATACTGGCGAACACTGTCAAAATGACTTTCCGGACGCCGCTCCGGATCGCTCAGCGACACGACCCGCGTGTAATCATCATCCGAACGATCCACCGCCCGCGTTCCCAGCCCCAGCACCAGACGCACCATGCCCGCCGCCGGATCAATCTGCTCGCTCCATACATAAGGATTGAACGACAGCCCCACTCCAGCCACATGCGGATAGAACAGGCTGCCCTGCTGCGAACCGGACACCCGCTGCACCAGCAACCCCATCTGCTCATCACGATCCAAAATCCCGCGCCGCGCCCGGTACATCAGCGCCCGCTCGCTCATCGTGCTGGCGTAGATGGTGCGCACCGCCGATAGCAGGTCTTCCAGCCGCTTCTCGCGCGGCCCCTGATTGACGCAGAACACGCTGTCATACTTGCCGGCAAAAGCGTTGCCGAAGTTATCTTCCAGCAAACTGCTGGAGCGGACGATGATCGGCGATTGGCCAAAGTAATCCAGCATGTCGGAAAACTGTTTCAGGATATAGTCGGGAAAATCGCCGCGCAGGATGCGTCGCCGCGCCGTCTCCGCCCCATCCAGAAAGGTTGCCGGATGCTTCTGCTTCTCCCGCACCCACCAACAACCGTTACGCACCAGATAGCTGTAGAACACATCGGAACCGACGAAGAATGAATCATGAATTTCCAGCAACTCATTCCAGCGCTCATGAGTCCGCTTCAAAATCGCCCGCGCCAGCAATAAACCGACAGTCTTGCCGCCAATCAGTCCGGTGCCGATCATCCGCCGCTTAATGGCCAAGACATCGCTGAGCGTCAAATACTGTTCCGCCAGCCGAATGACCCGATCATCCCGCGACACGGTCATCCGCAACGTGTGTTGCAGCAGATCGCGCGCCAGATCAGCGACATGCGCATGGTCGCGCTCTGCCGCGACCACCTCCTCCGCTTCCAGGAAGGTGCGATTCCAGATATCCAGCCGGGGATCGTTGGTCTTCAACCCGGACCAGGGGAACTTGGTCAGGATTTCGGAGATAGTGATGCTGTCGGTCACCGGGGTAAATTCATCGCCCCGCCACACATGCAGCATGTGCATGGTCGGTGAATAGCGTTGCTGGACTTTCAGCGGCCGCACATAAAGCTCGCCCTGATGGCGGTAAATATCATTAAACAACTGGGTGGTATCGAGGATCGGCCCGGTTGCGTGAAAAGAATGATGACCGCGCAGTAGCGCGAAATACGCCACAGTCTCCAAGTCATACAGATAGGGACAGGTCAGCATGAAGAAATTGCCGAGCATTTCATCGCTGTACCAATCTGCGACTAGGTCGGACAGGCCATCAAACACATAGTAAGCGCCACGCCCGGTCTGTTCGATAGTCTGATGAATGGCTGCCAGAAACGGCTCGAATCCCTCGCCGGGATCCAGCACACGCACGTCCACCCCCGGCCCTTCCGGAACCAGCGCTGCATGGCGGGCAAAATGGAAGTACACCAGCTTACGGCCCTTCTCTATCGCGTAGCGACAAAACGGCTCGACCAGCGGCCGATAATCATCAATGCCATCCACTTGCCAAACGATGTTGTCGCCCGCCATGATGCCCCGGAACACCCGATCCAATCCCGCCAGCCCCGTACTCACCTGTGCATCGATTGCCGCCATCACGCTCTCCCGTTGACGTGTGATGAGTAGTGAGTGGCCAGTCGTCGGTTACCGCTGTGCACTGTCCACTCCCCCTCTTTATACTGTTCATCATAACCATGCGGACCGCGCCCGCGTCGGTGCAATCATAACCCATACGGGCGATCAACCCTCAAGCTGCGAGAATGCCCATCCCGCCATGAACACGGTACTTTCAACGCCGGTGCCTCTCACCGACCCGATCCCTCTGGAACGCCTGCGGACGCCGGACGGATTTGACGGCCGGGCGGGCAGCAACCGCGCCCGGACGGACGTGGTTTGCCAGTTGGCCGCCAGCAACGACCTTGAAGCGGTGCGCGCCTGGCTAGCCGAATTTCACGACTCGCCACAAACCCTGCGCAACTACCGCAAGGAAGCCGAACGCCTGTTGCTCTGGGCGCTGCTGGAGCGCGGCAAACCACTGTCCAGCCTGACCCGTGAGGATTGTCTGCTCTATGAAACCTTCCTCGCCGACCCGCAACCCCGCAACCGCTGGTGTGGCCCCCGTGTTCCCCGCTTCAACCCCCAATGGCGACCCTTTCTGGGACCACTCCAGCCGACCAGCCGTAAACAGGCGCTGCTGATCATCAACTCGTTATTCAGTTACCTGGTCAAGGCGGGCTACTTGGCCGGCAACCCACTATCACTGGCCCGGCGGCGGGGTCGGAACACACAGCCCCTGCGCGAGATTGAGCGGTTTCTGGAACACGACCAATGGCAGGTGTTGCTGACGACAGTAGAGGAATTACCTCGCGAAACCGAACGGGATTATCAGCATTACGCCCGCGCCCGTTATTTGGTGGCCCTGCTCTACCTGTTGGGTCCCCGGGTCAGCGAAGTGGCTGAACACACCATGGGCAGTTTTGTTCGGGTACGCGATCGCTGGTGGTGGCAAGTCATCGGCAAGGGCCGCAAGGAAGCCCGGGTGCCGGTCAATCAGGACATGCTCAATGCCCTCAGCGACTATCGTCGATTTTATGGCCTGCCCACCCTGCCCGCCCCGGAAGAATCCACCCCGCTGGTGATGAATCTGAAAGGAACCAGCGGCATCGGCGACAATATGATCTATCGGATTGTCAAAGATTTGGTGACCAAGGCAGCCGACCGCTTGGCTACGACCGACACCTATCAAGCGGATAAACTGCGGCGGGCGTCCACTCACTGGTTTCGCCATACCAGCATCACCCATCAGGCCGACGCTGGCATCGACATTCAATTTTTACAACGCAATGCCCGCCATGCCCGGATAGATACCACCGGTCTCTACCTGCACGCTGAAGAGAAGGATTGGCATGAAGCGATGGAACGCCATCGGCTGAAAGAATGATGAACATCCCAAATGCTTTGGTTTACCGCACACGAAAGCAGTAAACTTCCGCCGCTTCGGCGGGGGCATCCCCCCGGGCGATTGTTCGCGACTCCAAAAAAATACCCCGAGGGAAAATTCCCGTATGTCTTCTTATATCCACGACACGATCAGCTACCTCAAGCAGTCCAGCCCGGCGCAGACCGAGTTCTACCAGGCGACTGAAGAAGTGCTGTCCTCGCTCAAATCACTACTGGACCGGAATCCCAAGTACCAGAAACACAACATCATCCAGCGCATTGTTGAACCAGAACGGCAAATTCTGTTTCGGGTCGCCTGGATTGATGATCGCGGCCAAGTGCAAGTCAACAAGGGTTACCGCATCGAATTCAACTCAGCCCTTGGCCCCTACAAGGGTGGCTTGCGTTTCCACCCTAACGTCACCGCCGGCACCATCAAATTCCTCGGTTTCGAGCAGATCTTCAAAAATTCGCTGACCGGTCTGGCCATCGGCGGCGCCAAAGGGGGTTCGAACTTCGATCCCAAGGGCAAGTCTGACAATGAAATCATGCGCTTTTGCCAGTCGTTCATGACCGAATTGTTCCGCCACATTGGCGCCACTATCGACGTACCAGCAGGCGATATTGGCGTGGGTGGGCGCGAAATCGGCTATCTCTACGGACAGTACAAGCGCCTGACCGGTCGCTACGAAGGCGTATTAACGGGCAAGGGTCTGAATTGGGGCGGCTCCCTGGCGCGGACCGAAGCCACCGGCTACGGCGCAGTCTACTTCGCCCAAAACATGTTGGCTGAGCGCGGCGATTCTCTGGAAGGCAAGGTTTGCGCCGTATCCGGCTCCGGTAACGTTTCCATCTACACCGTGGAAAAACTCTATCAGGTCGGGGCCAAACCGGTCACGATCAGCGACTCTAACGGAATGATCTACGATGAGCGCGGTATCGACCTGAACCTGCTCAAGCAGGTCAAGGAGGTTGAACGCGCCCGGCTGACTCGCTATGTCGAACTGTGTCCCGGCGCGGTCTACACCCCGATTGAGAACTACCCCGCCGGACGTAACGGTGTGTGGAGTGTGCCCTGTGATGCGGCTTTCCCCAGCGCGACCCAGAATGAGGTGAGCGACGAGGACGCGGCTGAGCTGTTGAAGAACGGCTGCATTTGCATCTCCGAGGGCGCCAATATGCCATCCTCCGCAGGTGCTATTGACAAGTTCCTGGCTTCCGGCATCGCCTACGGTCCGGCCAAAGCGGCCAACGCCGGCGGCGTCGCCACCAGCCAGTTGGAGATGAGCCAAAACGCCAGCATGATTCAATGGAGCTTTGAGGAAGTGGACGCCAAGCTCAAGCGGATCATGGAAAACATCTACCACACCGCCAGCGAGACCGCCAGGGAATACGGGTCACCGGGCAACCTGGTGCTGGGCGCCAACATCGCCGGTTTCCGCAAGGTGGCTGATGCCATGATTGATCAAGGCGTCGTGTGATCTTCGGTTAATCCTTCGTCGTCGGCCAGGCTATTGGCCAAAGCCGACGACGCCGACATCCTGGCGGTTGCGTGAATAGCCATCGGGTCGTTAGAGTATGGTTTAAGAATAGTCGCTGTTATTTGAGGAACACTTATGAGTATTGCCTGCCTACCCCCCGCCGAGGGCCTCTACGACCCGCGCAACGAACATGACGCCTGTGGCATTGGCTTCGTCGTCGATATCAAAAATCGCCAGAGTCACCAGCCGATCCGCCAAGGTCTTGAAATCCTTGCCAATCTGAGTCATCGCGGCGCGGTCGGCGCGGATCCATTAGCCGGCGACGGCGCGGGTATCCTGCTGCAAATCCCCGACGGTTTCCTGCGGGCGGAATGCGCGGATTTAGGCATTGAACTGCCGCCCATCAGCGACTACGCGGTCGGCATGGTCTTTCTGCCCCGCGATAACCACACCCGTGCCCAAAGTGAAGCCGCCCTGCAACGCGCTATTGCCACTGAAGGACAAATTTTGCTGGGCTGGCGCGATGTGTCCACCGACAACTCCTGTCTGGGCCGCAGTGTGCGTCCCTCCGAGCCGGTGGTTCGCCAAGTCTTTATCAAACGCGGGGCGAACTGCCCCGACGCCGACGCCTTCGAACGCAAACTGTTCGTCATTCGCAAAGTCGCCCATCACGCCATTTGGGATCGTGATTTGCTGGGCCGCCAGCAGTTCTATATTGCCTCGCTCTCTTCCCGAACGATCATCTACAAGGGCATGATCCTGGCCCGCAACATTGGCGTTTACTACCCGGAACTACATGATCCGCGCATGGCCTCGGCGCTGGCGCTGGTTCACCAACGCTTCTCTACCAATACTTTCCCCACCTGGGCGCTGGCGCAACCGTTCCGCTATCTCTGCCACAATGGCGAAATCAACACCTTGCGCGGCAACATCAACTGGATGCTGGCTCGTCGCCATAACATGACCTCGAAGCGGCTCGGCGCGGATTTGGACAAACTCTGGCCGCTGATCGGCGACGGCGCGTCCGATTCCGCCACCTTCGACAACGCCCTGGAGCTGCTGCTGGCCGGCGGCTATTCCCTGCCCCATGCCATGATGCTGATGGTGCCGGAAGCTTGGTCTGACAATCCGCTGATGGACGCTCAACGCCGCGCTTTCTACGAATATCACGCTGCACTGATGGAACCCTGGGATGGTCCCGCCGCGATTGCTTTTACCGATGGCCGCCGCATTGGCGCGACCCTCGACCGTAACGGCCTGCGTCCGGCGCGCTACCTGGTCACCGATGACGATCAAGTGATTCTGTCCTCGGAAAGCGGCGTCCTGCCCATTCCCGAAGAGAAAATCGTCAAAAAATGGCGTCTCCAGCCCGGGCGGATGCTGTTGATCGACCTGGAACAGGGCCGCATTATCGACGACGGTGAAATCAAGGAACAACTCGCCTCCGCGCATCCCTATCAAACCTGGCTGGATACGACGCAGATTCACCTGAAAGACTTGCCGACGGAAGTCGGCCCGATGGCCCCCGACCCGCAGACCCTGCTTCACCGCCAGCAAGCCTTCGGCTATACCCAGGAAGACGTGCGCGCCTTCCTGACGCCTATGGCGATCAGCAGTGAAGATCCGATCAGCTCGATGGGCCGTGACATTCCGCCGGCGGTCCTCTCGAACCGGCCTAAATTGCTGTCGGACTACTTCAAGCAGAAGTTCGCCCAAGTCACCAATCCGCCCATCGACCCGATCCGCGAGGAACTGGTGATGTCGCTGGTCTCCTTTATCGGCCCGCGCCCCAACCTGCTGGATCTGGAAAGCGGCGGCTCCCACAAGCGGCTGGAAGTCAAGCGGCCCATTCTCGACAACGTGGATCTGGAGCGCATCCGCCGCATCGAATACCACGTTGATCGGGCGTTCCGCACCGCCACGCTGAGAATGTGTTACCCGGTCGAGCGCGGCGCGGAGGGCATGGCCCGCGCTTTGGAAGACCTCTGCCGCGAGGCCGCCGATGTCGTGCGCCAAGGCAACAATATCCTGATTCTCTCCGACCGGAACCTGGATGCCGACCACATCGCCATTCCCGCGCTGCTGGCCACTGCCGCCGTTCATCACCATCTCATCCGCGCCGGGTTGCGTACCGAAGTCGGCCTGGTGGTGGAAACCGGCGAAGCCAAACGGGTTCACGATTTTTGTCTGCTGGCCGGCTATGGCGCGGAAGCGATTAATCCCTGGCTCGCTTTCGACACGATTTCGTCTGCCCTGCCCCACCTGATGCCCCGAATGAGCGAAGCGGAAGCGCACGAACACTACACCAAGGCGGTGTCCAAGGGCATTCTCAAGGTCATGTCGAAAATGGGCATCTCCACCTACCAGTCCTACTGCGGCGCGCAGATTTTCGAAGCGGTGGGTTTGTCCAGCGAGTTCATCGACCGCTACTTCACCGGCACCCAGAGCGTCATCGAAGGGGTGGGCCTGAGCGAAGTCGCCCAGGAAACCGTTCGTCGCCACCGGCAGGCATTCGGCAATGCCCCGCTTTACCGTAACCACCTGGATGTCGGCGGCGAACTGGCTTTCCGACTGCGCGGCGAAGAACACGCCTGGACCCCGGAAACCATTTCCTTGCTGCAACACGCCGTGCGTTCCGGTGATTACGAACAGTTCAAGGTCTACAGCCGGACGATGAACGACCAGCGCGATCATTTGCGCAATCTGCGCGGCCTGTTCGAGTTCCGCTTGGCCAACCAGCCGCTGTCGCTGGACGAAGTGGAGCCGGCCAGCGAAATCGTCCGCCGCTTGGCAACGGGTGCCATGTCCTTCGGCTCCATCTCCTGGGAAGCGCACACCACGCTGGCCATCGCCATGAATCGGCTGGGTGCCAAGTCCAACACCGGCGAGGGCGGCGAAGATCCGGTGCGCTATACGCCGCTGGACACCGGCGATTCCACCCGGTCAGCGATCAAGCAGGTCGCCTCTGGCCGTTTCGGCGTCACGACCGAGTACCTGGTCAATGCCGACATCCTGCAAATCAAAATGGCGCAAGGGGCGAAACCCGGCGAAGGCGGTCAATTACCTGGGCACAAGGTCAACGACTGGATTGCCCGGGTGCGCCATTCGACGCCCGGCGTCGGCCTGATTTCCCCGCCGCCCCATCACGACATCTATTCCATCGAAGATCTGGCGCAACTGATTTTCGACCTGAAGAACGCCAACCCCAAAGCCCTGATCAGCGTCAAGCTGGTCTCGGAAATCGGGGTCGGCACCGTCGCGGCGGGCGTCGCCAAGGCTCATGCCGATCACGTCACCATTTCCGGCGAAGACGGTGGCACCGGCGCCAGCCCGATCACCTCGATTCAAAACGCCGGTTCGCCTTGGGAAATCGGTCTGGCTGAAACGCATCAGACGCTGGTACGCAACTTCCTGCGGGGCCGCATTGCCGTCCAGGTCGACGGCGGGTTACGGACCGGCCGCGACATCGTCATTGGCGCATTACTGGGCGCGGACGAATTTGGCTTCGGCACCGGCGCACTGATTGCCGCTGGTTGCGTAATGATGCGCAAATGTCATCTCAATACTTGCCCGGTCGGTGTCGCCACCCAGGACACGGAACTGCGCAAGCGTTTTCCCGGTCAGCCCGCCCATATCATCAACTTCTTCACCTTCCTAATTCAGGAAGTGCGGGAACTGATGGCGCAGCTCGGCTTCCGCACCTTTGATGAGATGATTGGCCGTACTGACAAGCTCGATATGCGCCGCGCCATTCATCACTGGAAAGCGCGGGGACTGGACTTCAGCCGCCTGCTGGCTGCCCCCCCCGTCGGTCCCGGCGTTGCTGTTTACCATTGCGAAGAGCAGAACCACGGACTGGACGGCGTGCTGGATCATCGCCTCATTGCCCAAGCCCGTCCTGCATTGGACGCCCGTCAGACAGTGCGGATCGACACGCCGATCCGCAATACCGACCGCACCACTGGCGCTATGCTGTCCGGTCAGGTCGCTCGCCGTTACGGTCATACCGGGTTACCGGATGACACGATCCAGATTCGTCTCACCGGCACTGCTGGCCAAAGTTTTGGCGCGTTCCTGGCCCGGGGCGTCACTCTCGACCTGACCGGCCAGGCCAATGACTATGTCGGTAAGGGTCTCTCTGGCGGCCGCATCATCATCACCCCCTCCCCGGCCAGTCGCCTGCGTGCGGAAGACAACATCATCGTTGGCAATACGGTCCTGTATGGCGCTATTGCTGGCGAATGCTACTTCCGGGGCGTGGCCGGTGAACGCTTTGCCGTGCGCAATTCCGGCGCATTGGCGGTCGTCGAGGGCACGGGCGATCACGGTTGCGAATACATGACGGGCGGTGTCGTGGTGGTGCTGGGGCCGACGGGCCGCAACTTTGCCGCTGGCATGAGCGGTGGCGTCGCCTACGTACTGGATGAAGAGGGCAGTTTCGCCCTCCGCGCCAACAAAGCCATGGTGGCCCTGGAAACCTTGAACGACCAGGAAGACACTCTGAAAATGCGTGTCCTGCACGATGGCTGGAGCGCCCTGGCGAAAGCCGAACTCCCTGACGACCCACTGCGGCACGATGCTCATCGCCTCCAGATTCTGGTCGCCCGCCACGCTGTTTACACCGGCAGTGAGCCGGCTAAACGGGTGCTGGAGCACTGGTGCGAACTATTGCCAAAGTTCGTCAAGATCATGCCGCTGGACTACCGGCGCGCCTTGCAGGATTTGCGACAGCAACAAGCTAAAATACACCTGGCTCTCTTGAGCGAAAAAGCCAGTGTAGCGGCATAATGCGATTAAGAGAGATGAATAATGGGTAAACCTACCGGTTTTCTGGAAATCGCCCGCTATGACCACGGCTATACGCCGGTCGCGGAGCGGGTCAAGCACTTTCGCGATTTCGTGGTTCCTCTGCCGGAGTCAGAGGTCCGTGAACAAGCCGCGCGCTGTATGGATTGTGGCATTCCCTATTGCCATCGCGGCTGCCCCGTCCACAATATCATCCCCGACTGGAATGATCTGGTGTACCGGGGCAATTGGCGGGAAGCGCTGGAAGTATTGCACTCCACCAATAACTTTCCGGAATTCACCGGGCGCATCTGTCCGGCACCGTGTGAGGCTTCCTGTACGCTGAATTTCAACGACCAGCCGGTCAGCATCAAGGATATTGAATGCGCCATTATTGACAAGGGCTGGGCGGAAGGTTGGGTCACACCGCAGATCGCAGCCCACCGCACCAGTAAGCGGGTTGCGGTGGTCGGTTCCGGTCCAGCGGGCTTGGCCTGTGCGCAACAACTGGCGCGGGCCGGTCATCGGGTCGTGGTTTTTGAGAAAAATGATCGCATTGGCGGCCTGCTGCGCTACGGCATCCCCGATTTCAAGTTAGAGACCTCGCTGATCGACCGCCGGCTGGCGCAGATGCAGGCCGAAGGTGTGGAATTCCGGCCTAACAGCCATGTGGGCCTGGACCTGCCCGCCCGCCGGTTGTTGGCCGAATTTGATGCGGTCGTTCTCGCCGGCGGTTCCGAACAGCCGCGTGATTTGAGCGCCTCGGGCCGGGAGCTGTATGGGATTCATTACGCCATGGATTTCCTGACCCAGCAAAATCGGCGTGTGGCGGGGCAAAAGATCCCACCCGATCAGGAAATTCTCGTCACCGACCAACACGTCGTGGTGATCGGCGGTGGCGATACTGGCTCGGACTGTGTAGGGACTTCCATTCGGCAGGGAGCCTGTTCCGTGACCCAACTGGAGATTATGCCCAAGCCGCCCTTGCATGAGAACAAGCTGCTGACTTGGCCCAACTGGCCGCTAAAGTTGCGGACTTCCACCTCGCATGAGGAGGGTTGCGAACGCGATTGGGCGGTAACCACGAAAGCCTATATCGGAACCGAAGGACGTTTGACCGCACTGCAAATCGCCCGGTTGGAATGGCGCACGGTCAATGGCCGACAAACGATGGTGGAAATTCCCAGTAGCGAATTTGAGATTCCGGCAGAACGGGTCTTACTGGCGATGGGCTTTGTCCACCCGGTCCACGAGGGGTTGTTATCGGAGTTGGGCGTCGCCCTGGATGAACGTGGCAATATCCGGGCGAGCACCACTGATTACCAAACCTCGTTGAACAAAGTCTTCAGCGCCGGCGATATGCGCCGGGGGCAATCGCTGGTGGTCTGGGCCATTCGGGAAGGTCGGCAATGCGCCCGCGCGGTCGACGAATTTCTGATGGGCCATTCGGAATTACCGGTTTAATCCCCCACTCTCCCCCTCGCGGGGGAGTTCAGTTTACCGGACAGTGACCCGCAGCTTGGCCTGAAGCGTCGCCTCATCCAGGGTGTACAGCGCATCCAGCAGCGCAACTTGTAAACTCCCTGGCCCCGCCGCCCAGCCTGCAGCCACTTCCCCCGCTACCCCAAACACCGCCAGCGCCGCAACGGTCGCTGCGAACGCCTCCGGATCTACGGCTAGAAATGCCCCGATCACTGCCGTAGCTGAACATCCGAGTCCGGTGACTCGCGCCATAAGGGGATGGCCGTTGTGAATCTCCGCCACGCGCGCGCCATCGGTCACGTAATCCACCGCTCCGGTGATGGCAACTATCGTATGACTCTCTGATGCTAGCCACTGGGCGGCGGTCAACGCGGCGTCAGAAGCGTCCAGGCTATCAACCCCCCGACCAGCTCCCGACGGAGCGTGCGGCGCCAATGTCAGAATTTCCGAGCCGTTGCCGCGAATCACGTTCGGTCCCAGCCGTAATAGCGACGCCGCTACAGCCCGTCGATACGGCGTCGCCCCTACCCCCACGGGATCGAGAACCCACGGAACGCCAACGGTCTTCGCCCGTGCCGCCGCCAGTTTGCAAGCCGCAACCTGTTCCGAATACAGCGTCCCGATATTCACCACTAGCGCTTGGCTCACTGTGACGAAATCCTCCACCTCATCGGTGGCATGGATCATCGCCGGCGAAGCACCCACCGCCAATAAGGCGTTAGCGGTATTATTCATCACTACGAAGTTGGTGATGTTATGAATCAGTGGGGCTTGTTCACGCACGGCAACCAGCCGTGTCCAGACATCATGGGGTGACATGCAGTCAATGATCCTCTCTCAGTTGATGCTGATCTCGAAGTTCCTGAACTGTACTCAAACGGGCGATCACTGATCCATAAACACCAGATTTTCCTGCTCAGTCACCCGGACAAAGCAGGTGCGCTTAGTTAACTCCTTCAAATACAAGGCTATAAGTATCTGCGGAGCGCAGGCCACCCAGAATGTCCTTCACGGTCCCCGCTACTGGCCCCTAAACCTCTAGGGGAATTGCATCGAACAGGACGACTTACACCCGACCGTACAACTCCAGCAGATGCCGATAATGTCCGGCGATCTGCGGTTTGACCTGTTCCCAGCGGAACCGCCAGCGCCAGCAATCATCCGCAACGCCGGGCCGGTTCATACGATGTTCGCCGTCCAGCGCCAATACATCCTGCATCGGTACGATAGCCAGTCGTGCTACCGACGCGAAAGCCGCCCGCACCAACACTTCCGGCATCTGTTCCGATGTTCCGCCCAGATAGTCGAATAGGTGATTACGAGTTCCGGCGTCCAGTTCATGAAACCAGCCGAGCGTGGTGTTATTGTCATGCGTACCCGTATAAGCCACGGCGTTAGGCAAATGATGGTGCGGCAGATACGGATTATCCGCACCGCTGCCAAAGGCGAAATGCAGCACCTTCATGCCCGGTAACCCATGAGTATCACGCAACGTCTCGACCTCAGGCGTGATAATGCCTAGATCCTCAGCGACCAGTGGCAGGTCACCAAACTCTTCCCGCAAGGCGTTTAGCAGTTCATCGCCTGGCGCGGCTTGCCAGCGGCCATGGATCGCCGTCTCTGCATCGGCGGGAATTTCCCAGTACGCCTCCAGCCCCCGAAAATGGTCAATACGCAACAGATCGAACTGGGTGAACTGGGTACGGATCCGCTCCTTCCACCACTGAAAGTCATTCTCGCGCATCGCGTCCCAGTCATAGTGTGGGTTGCCCCACAATTGACCGGTCGCCGAAAAGTAATCCGGTGGCACACCCGCTACGACCTTACGTCGTCCCTCTGCATCCAGGAGAAACGCCTCGCGCTGCGCCCAGACATCAGCGCTGTCATAACCTACGAATAACGGGATATCGCCAAAGATCAGGATGCCATGCTCGTTGGCATGCTGTTTGAGGGTTATCCATTGCCGAAAGAACAGGAATTGTTCAAATTTGCGCTGATCAATGATTTCTGCATATTCGTTACGCACCGCCGCTAGTGCATCCGGGAGCCGGTCTCGTAGCGTGAGTGGCCAGTCAAACCAGGCTTTCTGCCGGTGTGTAGCGCGAATCGCTTGATAGAGCGCGTAATCGTCTAACCAATGTGCATGGTGGCGCTGAAATACCGCGTAAGCGTCCCGCTCGGCACCACCGTGTTCCCGGAAGCCTTGATGCGCCTCAATGAGGCGTCGCTGGCGGTACGTCCAGCCATTTTCGCCCGCCCGGCGCTCCGCATCCGGAGATAACCAGCCCGCCTCGATTAACGGCTCTAATGCAATCAGTCGTGGATTGCCCGCGTGAACTGACTGTGCTGAATACGGCGACAAATCGTCGTGCGGTGGCCCTAACGGCAGCGTCTGCCAAACGGTGAATCCGCAGGCCGCTAGCCATTCTATGAATCGATAAGCATTTGGCCCTAAATCGCCATTATCGTAATAGCCAGGTAGTGAAGTCGGATGCAATAACAGTCCTGCGCGGCGCCGTTCGAGTGGCGAAGCCATACTCATGAAGGATTAACCTCGGTTGGGTTGAGTGTTCAATGGGTTGATGAATGAATTAGCGGATATAATGCGCTTCTTGGCCGAGCATTTCCCGGGTCACTAGCACTACGCCTCGCTCAGTGCGATAAAAATGCTGGGCGTCTTCCTCGGCGTCCTCCCCGATCACGGTGCCCGGTGGAATGATGCAACCCCGGTCGATAATAACCTTTCGCAAGCGGCAGTAACGACCAATATCGACTTCTGGTAACACGACGGCATCACGCAGGTGAACGTAGGAATGAACTTGCACCTGAGGAAAGAGTAAGGAGTGATTCACATAGCCGCCAGAGACGATGCAACCATCTGTTACCATGGAATCGACCGCCATGCCGCGCCGTCCATCATCGTTGAACACGAACTTGGCGGGAGGCGCTTGGTCTTGGTAAGTCCAAATTGGCCAGTTCCGGTCATACAGGTTCAGTTCCGGGTCGATGCCGACCATTTCCATATTGGCTTCCCAGAAAGCGTCTACCGTGCCGACATCGCGCCAATAGCTCTGCGCCTTGGTCTGCACATCACGGAAAGGATAGGCGATGACTCGGTAGGGTTCGAGCAGGCCGGGGAGAATGTCTTTGCTGAAGTCGTGGCTGGAGTCAAAACGCTCAGCGTCCTCAATAAGTTGTTGATATAAGAAGGCGGTGTTGAATACATAGATGCCCATGGAAACCAGCATCATGTCGCCTCGCCCCGGCAATCCATCCAGGTTTTCAGGCTTTTCGATGAATTGGATGACTTCGTTTCGCTCATTGACTGTCAGCACTCCGAATTCGTGTGCCCGCTTGCGTGGTGCCTCGATGCTGCCGATGGTTACATCCGCCTTGCTTTCGACATGGTGCGCCAGCATGGGGCCATAATCCATTTTGTAAATATGATCTCCGGCCAGGATTAGGACGAACTCGGGTGCATGATTGCGAATAATGTCTAAGTTTTGATAGATCGCATCAGCCGTTCCCTTGTACCATGAGGCCTCATCGAGGCGTTGCTGAGCGGGCAGCAGCTCAACAAATTCACCGAACTCACCGCGCAAAAATCCCCAGCCTCGCTGGATATGCTGGATCAGGGAATGAGCCTTATACTGGGTCAGCACGCACACCCGTCGAATGCCTGAATTAATGCAATTGGATAGAGGAAAGTCGATGATTCGATATTTTCCACCGAAGGGCGTTGCGGGCTTGGCACGCCACAGGGTGAGCTGCTTAAGCCGACTGCCGCGGCCACCAGCTAGAACTAGCGCTAGCGTTTCCCGGGTCAGGCGGCTCACAAAACGTGAGGTGATGGCGGCGCTCATGCGTTGGATTTCCTTCTTTGGTATGCTTTCCTGATGATGGGTTTGAAAGCTATGGCAGTGACGCGCAGTGATCCGGCTAGGAATTTTTAGATCATCTTAGCTGCTCAAACTTTTTAGTGTAGACGTTTCTAAACGTAGTTTCCTGTCACTCGTGACGTCTCATCCTCCTGTCGAGTGGTGAACAGAGCGACTGGATGATCGAATTTCCCGATGACGCACTCTATTGATTCTGATAATAACGATATGGCTCAGGCTGAAGATCATTGCTTGCGGGATGACGCGCTTTTGTTATCCCAGGGACGACATCCCGATCCGTTTGCGGTGCTCGGTCGCCACGGTCATGGTGATCAGGTGGCGGTTCGCTGGTTTATGCCGGAGGCTCTTGAGGTTCGGTTGGTGGATGTCGGTCAACCGATGCAGCAGTTGGCGGAAACTGGCCTGTTCGAATGGCGTGGCGCGGTGGATGCGTTGCCGTTGCATTATCGGTTGGCGTGGCTGGATACGGGTGGTCTCGAGCACTGGGCATACGACCCTTATAGTTTTGCCCCGCAACTGAGTTTATATGATTTGCATTTATTTAATGAAGGTCGACATCTGCATGCCTATCGGATGCTGGGCGCTCACCCCCGCCAAGTGGATGGCATTGCCGGAATCCTGTTTTCGGTCTGGGCACCGAATGCGGGTCGAGTGAGTGTGGTGGGTGATTTCAACTTCTGGGATGGTCGATGCCATCCGTTACGGCGGCGCGGCCAAGTATGGGAACTGTTTATGCCCGGTATTGACGCAGGTATGCGTTATCAGTTTGAGATTTGTGTGCTGGATACGGGCGAACTCTTGCGCAAAAGCGACCCTTATGGGCGTGGCTTTGAACGTCGTCCGGATGTTGCCTCGCTGGTGGTCGATAGTAAGGCTTATCCTTGGCGTGATGAGATTTGGATGGCGCGTCGGCGGCGTTTGAAGTCGGATCAAGTGCCGTTAGCGGTATATGAAGTACATCTGGGTTCTTGGCAACGGGGTGAGGATGGAGGCTATTTAAGCTATGGGGAGTTGGCGCAGCGACTGGTAGCTTATGTAGGTTCGCTGGGCTTTACTCATATTGAGCTGATGCCGATTACTGAACATCCCCTGGACGCTTCTTGGGGCTATCAACCTACGGGGTATTTTGCCCCGACTAGCCGACATGGAACCGTGAACGACTTTTGTGGTTTTGTGGATTATTGTCATCAGGCAGGTATCGGTGTGATTCTCGACTGGGTGCCGGGTCATTTTCCTAAGGATGCGCATGGTTTAGCGTGCTTCGACGGTACCTACCTGTACGAGTATGAAGATCCAGCCCGCCGTGAGCATCGGGGATGGGGGACGCTGGTCTTTAATTATGGGCGTAATCAGGTGAAGAATTTTCTGCTGGCCAGCGCCTGTTTCTGGCTGGAAGAGTGTCATTTGGATGGTCTGCGAGTGGATGCCGTCGCTTCCATGCTGTATCTGGACTATGCTCGGGAATCCGGTGAGTGGGTGCCGAATCCATTTGGTGGTAATGAGAATCTTGAGGCTATTGCCTTTCTAAGAGAAATGAATGACATCATTCATCGGCGCTATCCAGGAGTGCTGATGATTGCTGAGGAGTCCACTGCGTGGCCATTGGTGACCCGCCCGGCTTGGATGGGCGGTCTGGGGTTTGGCATGAAATGGAATATGGGCTGGATGCATGATACTTTGGAATATTTGATGATCGACCCGGCTTTGCGCCGTCATCATCATGAGTTACTGACGTTTGGTTTGTTGTATGCTTTTACGGAAAACTTTATGTTGCCTCTCTCTCATGATGAGGTGGTGCATGGCAAGGGGTCGCTGATGGCCCGTATGGCGGGAGATCGTTGTCAGCGTTTTGCTAATTTGCGGTTACTCTATGTTTATATGTGGACGTATCCTGGTAAGAAGTTTCTGTTTATGGGTAATGAATTGGGTCAGGAGCGTGAGTGGGATCATGCTGGCGTCTTGGATTGGGCACTCTTGGCACAATTAGAGCATAGCGGTCTTCAACGGCTACTTCATGATCTAAATTGCGTGTACCGGGAATTGCCGGATTTGCATGGCTGTGAATTTGCCCAAGAAGGTTTTGAGTGGTTGGATTGCCATGATGCTGCGCATTCGGTTGTTGTTTATTTGCGGCGTAGTGGTGGAGTGGGAGGAGTAACTGTGGTGATTCTTAATTTTGCTGCAGTAGCTCGCTCAGGGTATCGGGTGGGTGTGCCATTTTCTGGGTTGTATCGGGAAGCACTGAATTCGGATGCTCGGTGCTATGCTGGTAATGGGGCGGTTAATGGTGATGTTCAGGCATTTCCGGTCCCGCATATGGGGCAACTCTGTTCGTTGTTGGTGGATTTGCCGCCGTTGGCTGGATTAGTGTTGATACCCTGTCAGATAGATCAGGGGAAATTGGGTGTGAGGCCTGATTGAGGTGAAGTTGCAGCAACTACGCTATTTGATAGCGATTGTTCGTAGTCATTTGAATATCTCTGCGGCGGCTGAGACTTTATATACATCTCAACCAGGAATTAGTAAGCAGTTGCGTTTGTTGGAGGAGGAATTGGGAGTTGAGTTGTTCGGCCGTAATGGTAAGCATCTGACTGAAGTGACACCGGTTGGTCGGCAGATCATCGCTAAGGCGGAGGGTATTCTGCGGGAGGTGAATAATATTCAGATATTGGCTGAGGAATATCGTGATGATCGGCGGGGTAATTTGTCGATAGCGACTACGCATACGCAGGCTCGTTATGCGTTGCCGTCGGTGATTAAAGCGTTCCGTGAGCGTTATCCGGCAGTGACTCTACAAGTCCATCAAGGTTCGCCAGTGCAGATTGCTGAGTTGATCCAGTCTGGCGGGGTGGATTTTGCGATTGCGACTGAGGCTGTAGAGTTATTTGAGGACTTGATTATGATGCCCTGCTATATTTGGGAGCGCTGTGTGTTGGTGCCGGTTGGCCATCCGTTGATTGCTTTGGGTTGCCTGAGCTTGTCTGATGTAGCTCAATATCCATTGGTGACCTATGTATTTGGCTTTACCGGTCGTTCGCAATTGGACGAAGCTTTTCGCAGTGCGCAATTGAGACCGAATGTTGTGTTTACTGCGACTGATGCTGATATTATCAAAACTTATGTGCGCTTGGGGATGGGTGTAGGGATTGTGGCTCGTATGGCTTATGATCCGCGTTATGATCAAGATTTGGTGCGGTTAGACGCGGGACATTTATTTGCGGCTAACTTGACTCGGATCGGTTTTAGGCGAGGCACTTTTCTGCGTTGCTATATGTACGATTTTATTCAACTCTTTGCGCCTCATCTGACTCGTGAGCGAGTTCAGCGAGTTGAACAGGCGCAATCGGTTGAAGAGGTGGATGCCTTGTTTGCGGATTTAAATTTGCCTGTGTTGTAGTCAACGGTGATGATATAAAAAGGGGAATTATTATGCCTGACTCATCATCAGCGATTTTGCGTATCACGCTTCTGGAAAGTTTTGAGGCCCTGCTAGCGCGTTTGGACGAATTTTGCACTGCAGTTCGTCATGACACCACACTGCCCGCTTGGGTCTCACGCACTGATACCGAATTACTGGACCGCCTGGATATGCGGCTCAAGGCAATCGAACTCTACCGGGCGCTATGGTACGAAGATCGTCAGGATGGGCGGGAAACGCTCACTTGCCCCGGTCTCGTGGGTGCCAGTCCGGGAACGATGGTCGCGGCCCATGCCTGTAACACGGCCAAAGACGGTTTCAAAGCTGCGGTGCTGGCCCTAAAGTCCGTAGAACGTGCCGAAATCACTGCAGCTATGGCGGATCTCCACCATCGCCAGGAGCAGGTAGCATCCGCCATGCGTCGCATGGGCGCCGCTCGCCTGAACCTCAAGCAGGCCTACCGACATATTCCTCTCCTCGAGCGACGGCCGCTCAAAGTGGGTTTTACCTGGTCCAAACAGGGCCGGGTAATTCAACGCACCCGGGTAGTGGAAGCCCGGCGCCTGTTGGAACAGCGGGTCGAAACCCCACAAATCCATCAGGAATTACAACGTCTGGCGGAAATTCCGAGCAATGAAATTCTGGCCCGCGTGCGGAGCGTCTGCCCCCATCTGCGGGCGAACATTGTCTTTGCTGCCCCGGAAGGCTCAGGCGTCCTGCGCCGACTGATGCAAACGCCACTGCCAATTTTGATTCCCCTGCAACCTGGCGAGTCTTTGCCAGAGTTTGTGCCGGTCGCGCCAGACCTGCTGACCAATCCCCGTCTGCGCCGCACGGATGTACGCATTGAGGATGAACCCTTTCTGCCGGTGATCCGCATTCATCGGTATCGCCTACCCTATCGGTCATAAAAGGGTAATTCGCCAGTCCCGCGCCGCAAAATGTCATAAAATAGATCAGCAGGTTCGACCATCCTGCAAAGCGTTTCCCCATCGACGCTTTATTGACCGATAACAATCATACTTTTGAACCTCTGGAGGCTCCATCATGTCGTCGCGTGCTCGCGTATGGCCAGGCAAGTCCTATCCGCTCGGCGCGGTTTGGGATGGCAAGGGCGTCAATTTCGCGCTCTTCTCCGCCCACGCTGAAAAAGTCGAATTATGCCTGTTCGATTCATCGGGCCAGCGCGAGATCGAACGGTTGACATTGCCCGAACATACCGACCAAATCTGGCACGGCTATGTACCCGGTCTGTGGCCGGGCGCTTTGTATGGCTACCGCGTCTCCGGTCCCTACGAACCGCAGCTCGGCCATCGCTTCAATCACCATAAACTGCTGCTTGATCCCTACGCCAAGCAATTCTATGGCTCACTCCACCTGCGTGATGAACACTGCGGTTATCAGGTCGGCCATAGCAACTCGGATCTGTCGTTCGATATCCGCGACAACGCCCGCGACATGCTTAAATGCGTGGTGGTCGATACGACGTTCAGTTGGGAAGGTGACCGGCAGCCCGAAACCCCCTGGACGCAGACCCTTATTTACGAAACCCATGTGCGCGGTTTCACTATTCGCCACGAAGGCATCCCTCATCACCTGCGCGGCACCTTTGCCGGCATGGCCCATCCAGAGATCATTAAATACCTCAAGTCGTTGGGCATCACTGCGGTGGAACTCATGCCCGTTCACGCCTTCGTCGATGACCGTTTCCTCACCGACCGTGGCCTGCGCAACTACTGGGGCTACAATACGCTGTGTTTCTTTGCCCCTGAGCCGCGCTATCTGAGCGGCGGCGATTTGACAGAATTCAAGACGATGGTCAAACGCTTGCACGATGCCGGCATCGAGGTGCTGTTGGATGTGGTCTACAACCACACCGCCGAAGGTGACCAGATGGGTCCCACCCTCAGTTTCAAGGGGATCGACAACGCTTCCTACTATCGGTTGCGGCCCAACGACCGCCGCTATTACATCAATGACACCGGCTGCGGCAATACCCTGAACCTGACTCATCCACGGGTATTGCAGATGGTCATGGACAGCCTGCGCTACTGGGTCAACGAGATGCATGTCGACGGCTTCCGTTTCGACTTGGCAGTGACGCTCGGCCGCGAGGATTATGGCTACGACCGGGGCGGCGGCTTCTTCGACGCCATCCGTCAGGACCCGGCTATGTCACGGGTCAAGATCATCGCCGAACCGTGGGACATCGGTCCGGGCGGCTATCAACTGGGTAGTTTTCCCGCCGGAACCGCAGAATGGAATGACCGCTTCCGTGACACCGTGCGCCGCTTCTGGTGTGGGGATGACGGGATGCTATCGCGGATAGCGCCTAATCTCCTGGCCTCCAGCGACCTGTTTGAACACGACTGCCGGCGGCCCTGGGCTTCGGTGAACTACATCGCCAGCCACGATGGTTTTCCCCTGGCCGACTTGGTCAGCTACAACGAACGCCATAATGAGGCCAATGGCGAAGGCAATCGCGACGGCCATCCCTCTAATTTCAGTAATAACCATGGGGTCGAGGGACCCACTGCCGATCGCGCCATTCAACAACTTCGCCTGCGCCAGCGCCGTAATATGCTGGCCACCGTGCTGCTGGCTCAAGGCACACCGATGCTGCTGGCCGGTGACGAATTTGGCCGCAGCCAGGGCGGCAACAACAATGCCTATTGTCAAGATAACGAGATTAACTGGCTGAACTGGGAAAACCAGCCGCTTGACGAGCAGGAATTTCTGGACTTTACGCGCCGCCTGATCAGTCTGCGTTGGGAACACCCAGTGCTACGCCGTACCCGTTTTCTGCACGGATTACAGGTTTCCAAAACCACTGGACTGCGCGATATCGAATGGATCAGCCCGGGTGGTGGTCCTATGACCGATTATCACTGGCAGGAACCTAAAGCGCGCTGCATCGGCATGTTGCTGGCTGGCGACGCCGGGGAATACTTCACACCGGATGGCTATCCGGAAATCGACGATACTCTGTTCGTTATCTTCAACGCTGGATATACGTCCATCCCGGTACAGATGCCGACGGTGCGCGGCGCCCGCCACTGGCGTTGCCTGCTTGACACCGCAAAGCCACAACTGGCGCCCGGCGAGTTCCTGCTGAACAACGGTGATGATTTCCAGATGGAACCACGCGCCGTGACGGTCTTCGCGCTCACCTATGAAACCGCATCTTCATGAACATGAAGATTACGGTATCAACGTTATTGATTAATCTTTAACCTTGCATGTCTCTGCTCTCCCTGACTGCGCTGGGTCTGACGGTCCATCCACAGCGCGACGAACTGGACCAGGAATTTCACGCCCGACCCTTCGAGCGGCTGAAAACCCCGTCACTGATTTCCCACCTGGCCCTGCTGTCTGGGCCGGGTCGTGAGGCTATTGACCGGGATCGCGCGCAGATCGCCGGTCTCTGCGATCATTATAGCGTTGCGCCCCCTGCGCCTGGTGCGGTGCATCTGAGCGTCGACTGTGGGCCGTTCCGGCTGAAATGGGAGCGGCATTCGGAATTTTCTGCTTACACTTTCATCGCCCTGGCAAGAAGCGCTGAGTCGTTTGCCGATCAGCCGATTCAGCAGCTTCCCCCAGACTGGCTCGCCGGATTAGCGGGTGAACTGCTGGTAGCAACTCATCTCGATCTGCGCCGCGAGCCGAATCCGCCGCCGACGCTGGAGCAATTACAAACTCTCTTGGGTGCGGGACCGCTGAATGGCTGCCGGGCAGCCGATGACGCCGCGACGGTTTGGAGCGATTTCCGCGTTCACCCGGACGGTTTCACCCGAATTTTGGTGTTTGATCGGAGTCTGCGCGAAACTCAGGCAGGGCGGTTGGTTCAACGGTTATTGAATATCGAAACCTACCGAATCATGGCAATGCTGGCTTTCCCGCTGGCTCGTCAGACCGGCGCTGAAATCACCCGAATTGAGGAGCGATTGGCGAATTTGACGGACCATATGAACCAGTGGGTCGGACTGGAACAGGATCACGCCCTGCTGGCTGAATTGTCGGAACTGGCAGCGGAAATGGAGCGAATCATTGCCACTACCACCTATCGGTTCGGCGCCAGCCGGGCCTATGACACGCTGGTGGAACGACGTATCGATGAACTGCACGAAGCGCGGCTGCCCAGTGTACAAACACTGCGGGAATTCATGGACCGGCGATTGGCGCCAGCCTTGCGCACGGTCGCTTCGGTGCGCGAGCGGCAGGAATCCCTCTCGACCCGTATCTCCCGCGCCGCTAACCTGCTGCGCACCCGGGTGGACGTGGCGCTGGAGCAGCAGAACCGTGACTTGTTGCAGTCCATGAACCGGCGCGCTCAGTTGCAATTGCGCCTACAGGAGACTGTTGAGGGACTGTCAGTGGTGGTGTTGAGCTATTATCTGGTGGGCCTGGTCAGCTATGCGGTCAAGGCGCTGTACAAACTGGGGCTGCCATTGAATCCTGAATTGGTGACTGGTATGGCTGTTCCGGTTGTGATCGCAGTGGTGGGCTGGGGAATGCACCGGATGCGGCGGAATCTGGCGCAGCATAACTGAAAGGTGATGATATAAAAACGGCACCACTCAACGGCCCTCTTTCGTTTCCAGCAAAACGGTCTTGCCGCCGGATGACTCCGGAAGGCGGATCATGAAATAGGCGGGCGTAGCGCTCCTATCCATCAGATTCACCGATGCCGTATAGGAACGCACCTCGCCGACCCCCAGGCTGCCGGCCTTCAGCGCGTTCGGCTGGCCGGTGCCGATCTCGGCGCTGCCGACTTGAATGCCCTGTTCATTGAAAAGCAGCAATTGAACCTCTGGCCAGAGCGGCGCGCCGGTGTTGTTCTGCACCACCAATTTGTACTCATGACCCCGGCTGTCGCGGTTCATGATTTCCGTAAAGATGATGTTTTTCAAATACTGATCGTCCAACGGCAACACCCGGTCATACTCCAGTTTACGCAGACGCGGCAGCTTGCCGCGAACCAGTTCATCCAAGTCGCCGCGCAATTTCTGCAATTCAGGCGTGACCCGGTGCAACTCCTCCTCGGCTTGCGCCAAACTGCTGCGCAAGGTCTGGTTCTGGCGATTAAGGGTGTAAACCTGTGTGCCCAGCAGCAGTGCTGTGAAAAAATCAATCAGCACCAACACCAACACCACAAGAAATAACCATTTGCTGCGTCGGCTCCAAGAATGGGAGCGGTAATCGCCGATGCGTTGAGAACGCTCCCGACTCAGTGGGCGGGATGAAACAGGGTCCGTCATGAAGTTTCGCTCCGATCATTCATTTCGCTTTCCGCCTCGGAACCATCGCTTTCCGGATGTAGCAGCAGCACTCGCTCTGGGGCGAACTCCGCCAGCTTCAGCGCGATCTCTTGGGGAACCAGTGGAAAGTCGAACTCGTGCCGGTCGCCGCGCACAATGGCCAGCCGACCCATGGCTAAACCCTTGCGCTGGGGCGGCAGAACCCGGATCGCCCGAATCCAATGCCCATCGCTGTCCAAAAAATTATAGAGAATTTCCGCGTCCGGGTTGTTGAGGCGATGGCTGTCGATCAACTGCTGGGCGCGGGCGGCCCGTTCCCGACGCTGTTTTTCCGCCTCCCGCTCCAGATTCAATTGTCGATCCCGCTCCCTTTTACGGGCGGCCTCCGCTTCGGCTTGTCGCCGCACCTCAGCCTGTTGTGCGGCCTCCTCCACCGCCGACGCCTGACTTTTCTTGCGCTGATGATCCTGCTTGCGGGTATCGGCGTCCAGCTTTTTAGCCTTGTCCGCTGACACTAACCCGGCTTTCAATAATTCATCACGTAGCGACATCAACTCCACCCCTGTTGCGAAGGCTGCCCCTTCACCCCTCTCCCACTCAGGGAGAAGAGCGCTGATCAATACAAAATCCGGGTACGAATGGTGCCGGCCACCTCTTCCAGCCGCTTACGTAATTGCCGGGTTTCAGCCTGGCCAGGATCGTCGATGTCGATCACCACGTAACCGATTCGGAGGTTGGTTTGTAAATACTGGCCGGCGATATTAATTTGCTGCTCCGAGAAAATCGCGTTGATTTGCGAAAGTACGCCGGGCTGATTGCGATGAATATGCAACAGGCGATGCTTGCCGGGATGTTCGGGCAGCGCCACTTCCGGAAAGTTGACCGCGCTCAGTGTTGAGCCGTTATTACTGTATTTAATCAACTTGCCAGCGACCTCCAGGCCGATATTTTGCTGAGCTTCCTCAGTGCTGCCGCCGATGTGCGGGGTCAGCAGTACATTGTCAAACGCCCGCAAGGGCGAGAGGAACTCGTCATCATTGGCCTTCGGTTCCTTGGGAAAGACATCTATCGCCGCCCCGGCCAAATGTTTTGCTTCCAGCGTCGCGGCCAGCGCGTCAATCTCCACCACCGTCCCCCGGGCGGCGTTGATCAAGGCTGAACCCGGCTTCATCCGCGCCAATTGTTCTGCGCCAATCATCTGAAACGTCTGCGGGGTTTCCGGAACGTGCAGGGTCACCAGGTCCGCCACTTCCAGCAGGGCGTTCAACGACGGCAGTGGTTGGGCGTTACTCAGGGCCAGCTTGGTTTCGATGTCGTAAAACACCACGCGCATCCCCAGCGCCTCGGCCAGCAACCCCACCTGGGTGCCGATATGACCGTAGCCGACGATGCCCAGACATTTACCGCGCGCCTCGCGGGAACCCGTCGCAGTCTTGATCCAGCCGCCGCGATGGGCCGCTGCATTACGCTGGGGAATGCCGCGCAGCAACAATATAATCTCCGCCAGTACCAGTTCCGCCACACTGCGGGTGTTGGAAAAGGGCGCGTTGAAGACCGGAATACCGCGTTCCTGGGCAGCATCGAGGTCCACCTGGTTGGTGCCGATACAGAAACAGCCGATCCCAATCAATCGGGGAGCGTGTTCAAACACCTTGGCTGTCAACTGGGTCGCCGAGCGAATACCGACGAAGTAAGCGTCGCTGATCGCTTCCAGCAACTGCGGCTCAGGCAACGCCTTGGGGTAGAAATCAATGTGGGTGTAGCCATCCGCCTGAAACGCCTCGACGGCGCTGGCATGAAGACCTTCCAGCAATAAAATCTTGATGCGGTTCTTATCGAGTGAAATCTGACTCATGGCTGCGCACGGTTTCGCCGGTGTTAGAATAAAAGAGTGTTGAAAATAATCCCTCTGAACCGGACTGGCAACCTTTGCCCTTGTAACCTGGAGCGCCCACTGCCGTGATCCTGCATGACCCGAATGCCTCCGCCGCCCTGCTTGACGGTATCCGCGCTTTTATTGAACCTGCCCACGTCCGCACCGATGCTGACAGTGGCCTGCACTACGGGCGCGACTGGACCCGATTGCACACGCCGAATCCACTAGCGGTCGTGCTGCCGGGGAACATCGAACAGGTACAACAACTGGTGTGCTACGCGAATGAGCATCGGCTGGCGCTGGTTCCTTCGGGCGGCCGCACCGGCCTGAGCGGCGCGGCGGTCGCCTGCCAGGGCGAAATTGTGGTGTCCATGGAACGGATGAACCGGATTCTCGACTTCGATCCCACCGACCGCAGCGTGACCTGCGAGGCCGGCGTCGTCACTGAAGTCCTGCAAAACTTCGCCCGCGACCGGGGGTTGTATTATCCGGTGGACTTTGCCTCGCGCGGCTCCAGCCAGATCGGCGGCAATATCGCCACCAACGCCGGCGGCATTAAAGTGATTCGCTATGGCCTGACCCGCGACTGGGTCACCGGCCTGAAGGTGGTTACCGGACGCGGTGACCTACTCGATCTCAACCGGGGGCTGATCAAAAACGCCAGCGGCTACGACCTGCGGCATCTCTTTATCGGCAGTGAAGGCACATTGGGAATCATCGTTGAGGCGACCCTGAATCTCACTCGCCCCCTGCGCGAGCCGGTCGTGATGGTGCTGGGCGTCCCCGATCTGGACAGCATCATGTCGCTGTACCACATTTTCCGAAACAAGCTGGAACTGAGCGCTTTCGAATTTTTCTCGGAACTGGCGTTGCGCCATGTGATCGCTAAAGGTCTGCATCGCCCCTTTGAAGCTCAAACGCCTTATTACGTGTTAGTCGAGTTCGAAAATCCGGACGGACGGCACACCGACACGGCGCTGTCCCTGTTTGAAAATTGCGCCGATCAAGGCTGGCTGGCGGATGGCGTCATCAGCCAGAGCCAGGCCCAGGCGCAGGAACTCTGGCGGCTGCGCGAGGATATCAGCGAATCCATCGCCGTCTATCAGCCCTACAAAAACGATATTGCCCTGCGGATTTCCCGCGTTCCCGCGTTCCTGACCGAGGCGGACGCCTTGCTGACGCGGGAATACCCGGATTTCGAGGTGCTGTGGTATGGCCATATCGGCGATGGCAACCTGCATATCAACATTCTCAAACCGGCTGATCTGGACACCGTGGCGTTTGCGGCAAAATGCGGGACGGTGAGCGAACAGCTCTTCACCGTCCTGCAACGGCATGGCGGCAGCATCTCTGCTGAACACGGAGTCGGTCTGCTCAAAAAACCGTATTTGCATTACACCCGCGATGAAACCGAAATCGGCTATCTGCGGGCGGTCAAGCAGGCGTTTGACCCGAACGGGATCATGAATCCAGGGAAGATTTTTGATTGAGCCAGAAACGCCACATCCCCTGCAGGAAGGATGTGGCGCTGCGGTTCATCGCCGGGTGTTCAGTAATCAGAAGTCATGCGCCACTCGCGCCGTACCGTCCTGACCGGTCAGCACTCGCACCCGGTCGCCGGGATAGAAGGGTTCATCAGCACCCTGAGTCACCGCAAGCATCCGGCCACTATCCAACCGGACCGTAATTTCCAATCCAGGCTGACGGGTCACGCTTTCCTCAATAGCGGAACCCGCCAGGCCCCCTAAAACTGCGCCGCCGACCGCACCAGCGATCTGGCCTCGGCCCCCACCAACCGTGCTGCCGGCCACACCACCCAGCGCTGCACCGGACACCGCGCCCACCCCGCTGCGCGTGCCTTCAATCGTGATTTGCCGCACACTCTCGACATAGCCCAGGCGCACATCCTGAGCCTGTCTGACTTGGTCTCGGCTATAGGCGCCGCCGGACGTACTCGCCGGGCAGCCGCTCAGGATCAGGCCGGCGGCCAAGACCAGGGTTACTGCTGCTGTCGTTTTAATCAATTGCATGGTTGACCTCGCCGCGAAACGGCATTGTTAGCGTGAAATTTAACGGCGATTATAGCAACTAGAGCGGTTATCACTATTCCTCGCCAAGAGAAACCCGCAAAGATCGCCTAATCTGACTTGAACCTTTCAGAGTTCGTAGCTTCTTTAAAATTCTCTGGCTGCGACTTTCAGATCCGCCGAACCTTTCACTTTCAAGCTCATGCCGTTCTCGATTTCCTTGTACAACCGTTGGCTACCATCGATTCTGTCCCTATCGTGGCTGCTACTGCTGTTGGCGATTAGCGCCGGTGCCGTGCAGGCGCAGGACGCTCTCACCCTGCCGCTATTGAACACCGATCCGCTCAAAATAGCGGAACGCCAGAACACGCTGCGCCAAACATTGGCTGAGCAGCGGGCTGCCATCGACCAATTGCGGCAGGACATTGCCCAACTCGAAACCGAACAACCTGGCAAACTGCACGCCCTGCAAGACGAAGCCGTGACCGCAGCCTTGATGGATCAGGCTCGAATCAACCACGACGCCCTGCAACTCCAGCAGGCGAATGTGCAAGCGGACATCGACGGCGCCCAGCGCCAAATTAAAGTGCTCGAACAGGCGATTGCGACGCTGGAGACCCAGGAACAATTGCTGAAAAATCCGGCCAAGAGCGACCTTCCGGAAAGCGGCAGCCGCGCTGAACAACAGGCGCAAGTCAATCATCTGCTGGAACAGCGCCGCACCGACCTCGAACTCGAACAGGAAAACCTGCAAAACCTCAACGAATGGCTGACGTTGCTCACCCAGCGTCGGACCCTGGCAGGTTTATGGCGCGCCCGTCTGGAAGAACTCTATCTGCAACAGCAGTCCCAGGAACGCCAGGAAGCGCAACAGGACCGAGCCACCCGGCTGGAACGGCAACAACAGGCGAAATTGAGCAAGGTCGAAGAACTGCGCACCCGTTTGGAGCGCGACGGCGAAAAACTCTCCGAGGCGCAACGGTCCTTCCTGAAAATCAGTATCCAGACCGCTGAAGAGCGCGCCCAACTGCTGCGCTGGGACCACCGCCTGTCCACGATCAGCGACGAACTGGCCCATTGGGAGGGAGTGGCCAATGCCCAAAATATGGCCCCCCGCCGCTTGCAGGAAGGTCTGCACCGACTCGCCGTACTACGCGGTGAACTGCGCGAAACCGGCCAGCAAATCGAACCCCTCTTTGAACGGCTCAATCAGCAACCCCTCACCCCACCAGAATTGGGCAGCGCCGGTGACCAGCGGGTGAACGAACAAATGCGCCAACTACTGGCGGACATAGCGCAGGAACTCCACCAGCGCCAGAAGTTGTTGCACGAACAAAGCGACCGCCTGGACCTGCTGCGGAACCGTCTGGAAACGGCTCACGCACAACGCACCCGCCAGGATTTGCTGGCCCGCGAGTCATGGGACCTGTTCACCCCGGAGCAGTGGCCGGCTACTGCGGTGGAACTGGGTCAGGCCCCGCGTATTCTGTTGCACCAGCTCTGGTTGAGCGTCGAATCAGCGCTGACGGTGATCACCCGGGCGGGCATCAACCAGTGGTTCAGTCTGACCGGTCTGATTGTGCTGCTGGCCACCCTAGCGACGCTGAGCCGCCGCCGTTTAGCCCGATTTTCGGAACGGTGCGCCACGGAGCAGGACGGTCGCTTCGCCAACCAATTTGTGCTGACGGTGGCGCGCCTCTTGCGCAGAAACCTGTGGGGCATCGCCCTGGCCGCCGCACTGGCGCTCGGACTCTGGATCATGGGGGTTCCGCAACCGGGACTGGCCATTCTATGGACCCTGGTGTTGCTCTGGGTCAGCATCAAAACACCCCTCGACCTGGCCTGGCTGCTGCTGGCAGCGCCCGATTTGCCTGCCACGCAGCGCCGTCCACGCCTCTATACGCTGGTCTTCTGGACTCTGCTGGGCGGCGGCCTGATCGGTGCACTGGTCATTCTGGCCCATGTCAGTGAACTGCCGTTCTCCGCGATCCGGGTGCTGGACCGCCTGTTTCTGTTCTATTGGCTAGTCGCCTGCTATCCCCTGCTGCGCTTGCGCCGTCTGCTGCTGGAGGGGCTGACGGAACGCTATACCGGCCAGTTCTGGTTCGAAGCCCTGCGGCTGTTGACCCTGTTGTTGCCGTTAGCGCTGGCTGGCGCTGCGCTGTTGAGCCTGACCGGTTATCTCAACCTAGCCTGGGTGATCGTCTGGCGACTGCTGACGCTGGCGGGCGTTTTGCTCATTTGGTTACTGGTGCGCAGCCTGATCGATGAGTGGATCGTCTTGCTGAAAAACCGGGCCATCACCCACAGCAACTATGGTTTGCTGTGGACCCAAGACATTCTCGCCCCTCTGAACAACACGTTACACTGGCTGCTCCTGCTGATGGCGGGCGCCATTCTGCTGGATTTATACAGTGAACAGGGTCTGCTCTTCACCTTCTGGACGTCGGTGGCCTGGCGACCGGTGTTGATCACCTTCGCCCTGGTCCTGGTGAGCTATGAAGGACTCCTGATTCTGGCCGGCTGGCTGGTGGAACAAACCCGAAGCACTTTCGGCGCTGCCCTGATCCGCCATCTGCGACAACCGCTGGGCTGGCTGGCGCCAGTGATCGCCGCTCAGTTATTGCTGCCCACCCTGGAACTATCCGCGCTACTGACCGACCGCCTGCAACATGCCCTGGTTCTGATCAACATCGCCGCCATCGGCTGGCTGCTGGTGCGCCTGACCTCGGTGGCGGAAGATGTCTTGCAGCAGCATTATCTGGTCGATATTAAGGACAACCTGGGCGCACGCCGCATTCGGACCCAGTTCCAGATGGTGCGGCGCATCGTGGTGATCGTGGTGCAGGTCATCGCCCTGTCCGTGATGATGATGACCTTCCCTAAAATTCGTGAACTGGGCGCGGGTTTACTGGCCTCAGCGGGCGTCGCCGGCATCGTGATCGGCGTCGCGGCCCGGCCGTTTCTGGAGAATCTGATTGCTGGCGTGCAGATTGGCTTGACCCAACCGATCCGCATTGAAGACGTGGTGATCGTGGAAGGCGAGTGGGGACGCATCGCCGAGATTAACGCGACCCATGTCGTCGTGCGGATCTGGGATGACCGGCGGTTGATCGTGCCGCTCAATTATTTCAATACCAAGCCCTTTCAGAACTGGACCTGGGCCAGCGCTGACTTGCTCGGCACGGCGTTCTTCTCCGTGGACTACACCTTTCCGGTCGAGGCGGGACGGCAAGAACTCAAGCGCATTCTCGACGAATCCGACTTGTGGGACGGTCGCGCCTGGGGCCTGCAAGTCACCGACACCACCGAGCGCACCGTGACCTTGCGCGCCTTGATGAGCGCCCCCGACGCTCCAACCGCCTGGAACTTGCGCTGTCTGGTGCGGGAGCGCTTTATCGCCTTTCTGCAGGCCGACTATCCGCAATGCCTGCCGCACACCCGGTTGAGCGAATCGCGCTAGTCAGGTTGGTTGGTGGATGCAGCGCAGAGCGCCTTATCCACCCTACCGATCCAGACCGCGATCTGTCAGAATTTATGCGGTAATCCACTAGGCGCAGGTCGTCGTCATCTACTCTGCGCTTCAGCCCGTCGGGTATCCAGGCTGAAGGAGATCTCATCGACCATATCCTGCAACAGATTAACCAGCGCCTCATCAAACAAGCCAGCTTCGGCGGAATAGGCCATGAACACCCCGACGGCTTGCCCCTGCTCCCGAATCGGCAGCGCCACAGAGGCGCGGATGTCCGCCCGTTGCGCCGCCTCCCGACAGGGCCGGGACTTCGCCTGCAAATCGTGGCACACCACGGGCGCGCCACGCTGCAAGGCATCACCGATGACGCAGCACCCCGACAGAGCCAAAGCGGGACAGGGCAACTCGGTGGCCCGCAGTCCCAACATCGGGTCGAGGTCGCCGGCGGCCACCTGCATTTGACCCGCAGCATCCAGCATCCCGATCCAGACCACAGCGAACAACCCGCTATCGCTGGCGACGCGATGGATCTCCTGGAATAGCAGCGCGCGATCCTGGATGCGGAGCAAGGCTCTGTTGATCTGACTCAACGTCGCGTAAAGGCAGCTCAGGCGCTGAATACGCGCCTCGGCGCGGCGGCGGCAGATAATCTTCCATACATAGTTGGCGACAAGCTGCAACTGCCGGGTATCGGCTTCGTCATAACCGTCCGGCTTGTTGCCCACCCCGATAATCACCCGCACCTTATCCTGCTCAATCACGGGTACGCTCATGTGCCGGATGAGATGAGAATGGCCTTGGGGCAGCCCTTGCTTGTTGGGCAGGTTTTGATAGTCATTGTGAATGACCGGTCGCCGCTGGCGGGCGCAATCCGCCCAAACCCCGGCCAGGTCCAGCGGGTAATGACTGGCCGGCGCGGCGGTGCAGGTCTTGAGCGTTTCCCGCGACCAGGCGAACAGTTGCAGGGTTCTCTGATCTTCGTTGACGAAATGGAAATAGCCAATCTGGCTCTGGGTCAACCGCACTGCTTCTTCCAGCCCCAGGACGATGATGTCCTGCTCCGCCAGACTGGGCGCCTGCTCGCTCAACGCCAGCAGAGAATTGAATCGCGATTCGTTGAGCCGACTGAGCGCCTCGGCCTGCTTGCGTGCTGTGATATCGTCGATAACCGAAATGAAATACTTCGGTTGGCCACCGCTTTCCCGCACCAGTGATACGGTCAGATGAACCCAGACGATACCGCCGCCCTTATGGAAGTAGCGTTTTTCCATGTGATAGGTTTCAAGTTCCCCGGACAGCACCCGACGAACCTGCTCCACATCGGCGCTGAGATCCTCAGGATGGGTGATCTGCTGAAAGCTCATCCTTTGCAGTTCATCCGGCTCATAGCCAACAATGTCGCACATTTTGCGGTTGACCCGCAGGAAGCGTCCGTCCGGGGCGACATGCACGATGCCAACCGCTGCTTGTTCGAAGGTCGCGCGAAAACGCCCAGCGCTTTCCCACAGGGCCTCGGCAACATCGTGCAGCACATGGCTCATAGGAGCTGGCGCGGATGCTTCCAGCACGGCCAACTGCTGCCGCAACGCGGTCATTTCCGCGAGAAGTGGTGATTCCTGCCCATCTACCATAGCGCTACCCACCCGGTCATCATGCCGAACTGACTGAATTCGTCGATTTTGAACGATAATGACACAATAATCTTGTTAATTTTATAGCCCGTCCCGGTGTGGAACCCATGGCGCAATTCCTCGCTCTCCTACCCGCCCGCCGCGAGGCGCTCGCGGGTTTCCTGCTGACCCTGATGATCGCCGCCTCGGTCCTGCCGGGGATTTCGCTGCTGCCGGCAGGGATGCTGGGGTGGAGCGCCGCTTTACTGTTGAGCGGTCGGTTGGGCCGACGGCAGCGTATTCAGACCGGCTGGTTGCTCGGCCTGGGTGTCACGGGTATGGCGTGGGGCGCGTTGCAGGGCGGTCCGTTAAACCTTGGTCAAGCGCTGGCGGGTAATCAGGGACTGGTCAGCCTGCTGGCGGCGGTGTCGTTCCTGCGGCTGGTCACTCGCCCGGAGTCGGCCAATGGCGATGCCCCGCCACCGCGTGGCCGGCAAGCCCTGTGGCGAACGCTGATCGGCGTTCATCTGTTTGGCGCGGTCATCAACTTGTCCACCGTGGTGATTCTCGGCGACCGCATGACCACCCGTGGGCGGTTGGGCAAGCGCCGGGCGTTAGCGTTGAGCCGGGGTTTCGCCGCCGCCGCCTTCTGGTCGCCGTTTTTTTCAGCCATGGCCGCCGCGCTGACCTACGCGCCAGGCGCTAACCTGGGCTTGGTCGTGCTGGCCGGTTTGCCGATGGCGGCGCTGTCGCTGTGGCTGACGGTTCGGGAGATTGATCCCGAAGATCCCCGTCTCGGTGCGCCGTTCATCGGCTATCCGATGAATTTCGGGGCGTTGTGGATACCCGGCCTGCTGGTCGCCATCGTATTGGCCCTGCACACGCTGATTCCGCGCTGGTCGATTCTGGCGATTATCACTCTCAGCGCGCCGTTGCTGACCGTAGCGATTTTGCTGGCGCGGGAGGGACGGCACGCCGGGCGACCGCTCAAAGCGCATATCGAGCAGGGGTTGGCCAGCACGGTCAATGAATTGGCGTTATTTCTGGCGGCAGGCGTACTGGCGGCAGGATTGACCAGCCTGACCCGCCAGTTCGGCGACTGGTTGCCCTTCAACCAGTTCGGCCCGACGCAGGCCGGGTTGATTCTGATGGTCATGGTCGGCGCTGCCGCGCTCGGGGTGCATCCCGTGATCAGCATCGCCGCCTGCGGGGTCTGGCTGGCGCCGCTGCATCCCGAACCGAACCTGCTGGCGATCACCCTTCTGATGGCCTGGGCGATTGGCGTGCCAGCCAATCCGTTGTCCGGGCTGCATTTGATGATGCAGGGACGCTACGGGATCGACGGCTACGCCTTTCTGCGCTGGAACGGGGCCTATGTGCTGAAATGTCTGGGCGCAGGGGTAGCGCTGCTCTATGTCTATGGGGCGCTGCTGGGCGTTTCCGGTTGAGAATAGACTTCAAACCCAACCACATTCCGGCTGGCGCGGCTGAATTCAACGCCAATGAGATGAATCGACTGGCCGAGCGCCCGATATTTCCCGGCGTAGCCCTTGTCCTTGATCTGCTGTAACGCCCGCCCTTCCGGGGTCAGTTCCACCACTTTAAACTCGAATATATAAATCCGCTGATTGAACTTCACCGTCATATCAATCCGCCCGTGATTCGTGGCGTCTTCCAGAATGATGTCCAATCCCAGTGCGGCAAAATAGCTGTAGAATACGCTGGCGTAATAGCCTTCATAGCGGCTGATCGGATTGTTGTCGTACCACTGATGCGGGATGGTGGCGAAAAAAGCTTGAAACAGATCTTTTAATCCCATTAAATCATCGGCCAATAACAAATCCAGCAGGCACAGGCGATGGGCAAAACTTTGACTCGGATCGTTGGTGTAGACTGATAATAGGCTGGCGTTGAGACTGGATTCGACTTCGTGATTGGGATAGCCGAGAGTGTAAATCCAGTGACCTAAAATCGGTTCATCAGCCTGGTGAATCGTCAGATAGCCGGTCTGGAACAGCAGGGCCTCGGTCGCAATACGTTCCACGTCAAAGGTCGAAAGCAACTCCATTCCGGTGCGCAATCGGGCCAGTTGGGGGGTAAAAAAGCCACGTTCGGCCAGCAAGTTAATCAGAAACGACGGCGTCCCGGTCTCAAACCACCAGGGACGAAACTGCCGTTTGTCGAACAGCAGCAGTAAATCAAAGGGATTGTAGACCGCTTCGCCGGTCCAGTTATAACCATTATACCAGCGGCGAATGTCCTCCCGATCCAGCCCATCCAGTTCCGGGGCAAACACGGTATCCACATCGGTTTGGGTATAGCCGCAGATCGCCGAGTAGTTCGCATCGATGGTGACATCGTTCAGATTATTCAACCCGGAAAACAGGCTGACTTTGCTGAATTTCGACACACCCGTGAGGAAAGCAAACTGGATCGAAGCGTCGGCATCCTTGATAATGCTGTAAATATCCTTCAAGCCTTCCCGCATCGCCAGGGCTGTTTCACGGTCGGTCAGGTTGTCGAGAATCGGCTTGTCGTATTCATCGACCAACACCACCACCCGCTGGCCGGTCTGTTCGCTGCGCCGAACAATGAGGTCTTGAAAACGACTGCGTAGATCAGGATAACGGGCCGGCAGGTCATGCCGCCGTTCCTGGTCATCCAATTGCCGATGCAGCGTCTCGTGCAAGTGTTGCACGGACTTCAATACCCCGCCGCCAAAGCTGAAGCGGATCACCGGATACGCAGTTTGCCAGTCCCAGCGCTCATGGATATACAACCCCCGAAATAACGGCTCGTTGCCCTCAAACAGTTCCTTCAGCGTATCAAGGAACAGGCTTTTGCCAAATCGGCGCGGACGGGAGAGAAAGTATAGTCTTGCTAATAGTGATCCCCATATTCCTGGTGAACCAACTTTGAATGGAGTTGTCTAACCGGAGTAAAGAGTCTATCCAGATAAGGCCTATTTTGGAGGAGTGCTGCCATGAACGCCGAGTG
>JAKLIY010000089.1 GCA_022709365.1 Pseudomonadota bacterium | reverse complement strand
CGGCAATCGGCACCAGCGCCGACCAGTCCATCGAGAGATCAACAGCGTTTTTCAACCCTTCATCATAGAGTTGCATGACCACTTCGCAGAGATTGGTGGAAATCAACGGGGCGGGGTCCTGTTTCAAAGCTTCAATCAGGCGATCCAGCGCGCCGGTCTCAATGGCGTTGATCAACTGGGTCATGCTGCGCTTCAGGGTGAGGGTGACTTGCCGGACAAACGGCAGGCTGCCTTCAGCAAAAGGCAGGGTTCCCTGCACGTCCAGTGCGTGAAGCGGGCACGAGACCGTGAGAATAAAGCTGCCCGGTTCAGTTTGGCCGAATCTGGTTTTTTCAATCAGTTGGAGGGCTTCGGTTAAGGCCAGGCGCGGATGGTGCAGGCGTGGCCGCAAAACCGTACAGGCTGCGGCTTTGAGGAGTTGCTGCGCGCCCGTCACCAGTGCGGCGGCAAAGCCCAGCGGCAGCGAATCGTTGCCGTTTTGCGGCGCGTCCACCCGCAAGCGCAAGGTGTCGTCGCGCACGGTTTGAATCCGGTTCCGCAAGGTCTGCGCCCGCTCGTTGGTCATCTCACTGAGTTTTTCGATGACGCGATCCACGGCTTCAGCGTAATCCGGGACGGTCGGGTCCATCGGAAACACCAGTTGGCGACGGGGAAAGCCGGGGTTTTGCAGGACATAAAGCCGGTCAGCGAGTCCTTCGGGGCGGAGAGTCCAGCCGTAGGCTTGCAAAAAATCGCGGAGATCGAGGGGTGGAATCAGATGCTCCGGGTTCATGTGACCTGCTCCCGATAGTGAGGAATGTCTTGACGGGACAGCCGGGCCATGAGCGCCAGCAAGCCGTCTGGATCGAAACGTTGGGCTTTGGGCAGGTAGACCGTCTGGGCGGTGTCGTTATCCGAAGGATCGGCGCCGCGCAGGCTCACCCAATAGGCGCATTTGCGCAAAGTCAGCGCGTCCTCGGTGTGCTGGAGCCGGTCGTCCGGGTCATGGGGCAGAAACAGCACAACCAGAATACGGGGAGTGGAGAGGGCGTCATTGCGCAAATCGTCATAGCGACGGACGCCGCGCAGGGTGTAGGACCAGTATTCGCCTCTGGTAGTGGGTGGCTGGACCGTTGCCTTGAGTTGCACATTCAGGTCAACTTCTTCCAGATAACCGCCTCCGGGAAACGGTCCCCAGCCGGTCAGCAGCGCATCAATCCCGGCGTTGTCATCGTGACGCGATCCGGTTTTGCAGCCGACTCCAGCTTTTGCGGCTACGGCATGAAGATAGGCGTAACTGAGTTCGGCTTCGATGTCATTAGCGGAAAGCGGTTTCAAAGCGTACTCCGGGCGGTCACTCGATAATGGTGTTAGATGTACAGCAAAATCAAAAGGCCAGATCACTGTCTGCCGCGCACCCATCGCACATGGCCGCCACCGATCATATTGCTAGTACCTACGTAGCCATTGTAGAAGTTAACACCCCACGCGATGGCTGGATTGACAGCATAAGTCGAGGAGGACCAGTACCAAAAATCTGGAGTATTTGGAAAAGCGGGTTGATAAATGGTGGGGCGTTCATAGTCGCCTTCGCATTTTCTCCCCGTATTATTCCAGGTTTTAGGTAGACCGCTGGAGCAATAGATCAGTGTTTGTAGCTCTTCTCTGGTAGGCAATCGCCAATCCCGATAACTGGCGTAGCCACTTTGGCGATTCAGTAATTCAGCAGTATTCAAAGCGTGTTGCCAATTGTAAATGATGGCCCCTCCTAAACAAGTTCCGCCCTGCCATTTTTGCCCCAGAGAAAAGCGCATCCATTGTAGGCCAGTTTGTACATCGGTCGCTGTCCCGTCGCCGTTATCCCGGTAGCGATCAGCCATCAAGGTTTCAGCTACAGGAGGCGGTGGCATGGACGATGATGAGGGCGGCGGTACCGGGGCAGATTTCTCCATGGGCAAAGATTGCGCGATGATGCCCAACGCCAGCGCCCACGATTCCACCGCCCAATGGGCCGCCTCGGCGGTCATCGCCAATTCCTCCTCCAACCGCTTGTTCAAGCGCGCCAACACTATGGATTGCGGGATACCAGAAGAGGCTTCCAGCAGATCATCGGCCACCCGATTCTTGAGGGCGCTGACCAGCACGAAAATCTCCCGCTTGTACTGCCCGCAATAATCCTTCAGCAACGCCTCGCAGCGGCGCGGGTCGTCGCATAAAGAGCGGCCATATTCGATGATCAGTTCGCGGAGTTTCTGACGCGGTTCGTCGTGCATTGTGGAAGCCCTGAGATAAACTGAACTTCAGGCAACATCCAGCATTTTGGTTGCGTAATCTCGACCTGACGTGACCGGAGGTAGCGGCTTTCCATCCTGCTGATAAAGTGCCATCATTTCTTCCACAATCTCGCATAATTCAGAAAAAACCTGTTTCTCATCCTGACCATGGCAACCTCCATAAAATAATCCAGGGCAACTACCAACAAAGCATTGATCCTCTTCTGACCATTCGACAATTTTAACGTAGTAAGCGCCTCTATTCATTTTTTGGACTCCTCAATCGCCGCTTTCACGGCATTTTCCTGATAGCGTTGCGCATCGTCCCCGGATTGACCCGAAATCACGACCGGTTTGTTCACCTTGGGATGAGTGAAATTGCGATGACTGCCCTTTCCGCCCCGGTTGATAAAACCGGCTTGCAGCAACTCCCGTATCAACTCCCGAATCTTTCTTGGCATTCTTGTCGTCAGATCCGAATCTCGCCTTCCACCGCGCCAAAATGGACTTTCACCCCCGCCGCCAGCGTCACGCGGCGCCCCGGCTCGACATCGCGGATCGTGCCATCGGGCGCGGTTATCACCCATTTGACGGGCGAGAGATTTTGCAGGCCCCAGACGCCGGGATTTTGCGGATGCCGTTGCACCGCCGCCAGCGGTTGCGACAGGTCATACAGCCGCTGGCTGTCAAGATGATGGGGAAACAGTTGGGTGTCGTGGTTGAGCATGACCACGCTGCGCCCGATCCGCAGACGGAACGGCAGCGTCAACGGGCGCTGGCAGGACCAGCACGATCCCGGCTGGCCGCCAGACGCGCGCAACGCTTCACCGTCGTAGAAGTTTTCCGCGCCGCATTGGCCGCAATAGAGAATGGCGTCGCGCAACTGCATCAGCGCCGCCCGCCATTCGCTTTCCCGCACCCGTTCGTGGGGATCGCGCAGGCCATCGGTAAAAGCGCGGGTAAACAAGTCGCGCAGACATTGTGGGTAGAGCGGCCAGAATGTGAGGGCGTTGTCGTGAATGCCGGGCACGGGGCGGTTGCTGTCGTCGTGGGGATCGAAGATGAACAACGGTTCCGTGCCGTAGAGCTGGGTCATGGCCGGCAGATCAAAGCATCTGATCGCGGCTTCCTTTTTGCCCTCCAGCGGGTGATGGATGTGGAACAGGTAGAACAGCAGCACCGCCAGCGAGAACAGGTCGGTTTGGGTGCTGGGCGCGGCTTCGCCCCGCACCACTTCCGGGGCGATGAAGCGCGGCGTGCCCAAGATGCCGCTGCCGCCTTGGTCGTCTATAGCGACGTTGTCGTTGTCGCAGACCTGGATGCCACCGGTGTCGGGGTCGAAGAAGACGTTGCCGAAAGAGATGTCCCGATAGCACAGCCCCTTGGCGTGCAGTTCCAGGAACGCCTGGGCCAGTTGCAGGCCGGCGGTAGCGAGGGCGCGGAACGAGGGTTCGATGCGGCCTTTCATCAGATCCACGATCCCTTGGTAGCGCGGTTCGCGCAGCGGCATCAGGTAGCCGAAGCCGGGCGCGGTCGTCGAGGTCGCCAGTTCCAGCGGCCAGAGGAATTGACCGTTGGGCGGACCCTTGCGGATCAGGGTTTCCAGGTTTTGCCGCTGCGCGGGCGTGGCCTGTTCGGGGAAGTACCACTTGAGGGCCAGCGGCCTGCCGTCCAGCAGGGCGCGGTAGACTTCGCCCTGTCCACCGCCGCCGAGGAAGGTTTCCACGGTGCAGGGATGGCCGGAAGCAGCCTGGACAGTGGAGCAGAGTTGGAGGAGTTGGTGCATGGGGGATTCCTGATGCTTCAGCCATCATTCAAGGCCGAAAAATGGCGCGGAAAAACGCGCGCTCCGCGCGCGGTAAAGAGTAAAAGCATAAAGATCAAAGTGTTATAAGGATCTGGCGAGACGGAACCCTCGGATGGTGAGGCGGCTAGACGGGACGCTCCAGAAGCGGTAGGCGGAACGTACCCCGCCGGGTAGGCTGTCCCAGGAGCCGCCCCGCACCGCGCGGGCGCCGCCCTCATTATTGTCAGTACACTGCATCTCCGCTCCACCATAATTTTCGTCATAACACGAGCCGGTCCATTCCCACACGTTGCCATGTATTTGATACAAACCCCAAGGATTTGGCTGAAACCAATCCACCGGCACGGTTCCGTTATGATTCAATTCATAATTAGCTTGGTACTTGGTGATGTGGTCCCCCCACCAGAGCGCCGTCTCCGTCCCCGCCCGCGCCGCATATTCCCATTCCGCTTCGGTCGGCAGTCGGTACGCTTGGCCTGTATGCGCCAACAGCCACTTGGTATAGTCCAACGCATTGTACCAACTGACGTTGATCACTGGCCGGTTACCACGACCCCAGCCTGCATCTTCAGGTTTCCACTGTCCGGTCGCGGCACAAAAGCGGTCGTATTCATCGAAGGTGACGGCGTATTGGCCGACAGCGAAGGGCCGTTCGATCTTCACCCGATGCCGGCGTTCGTCATCGTTCCGTCCCTCTTCACTCTCGGGCGACCCCATCCAGAATTCACCCGCTGGAATCACGATCATCGCCGGCCCCTCACCGCCGTCGCGCAGCGGGTCGCGGAACACCGTGAAGGGTTTGAGGGACGAGAACGAGGGCGCAGGCGGTGCAACGGGACGGCGCGGGGATTCCGGGGCAGGTCGGGGTTGTTCGACATTAGCGACAGACAAATCCAGCGCCAGCGCCCATGATTCCACCGCCCAGCGCGCGGCGTTCTCGGCCAAGCCCAACTCATCTTCGAGCCGCTGGATCAGACGGCCCAACAGCAGCGCAGACGGCACGCCAGCGGGGGTGTTGATCAAGTCCTCCGCCACCCGGTTCTTCAGGGCGCTGACCAGCACGAAAATCTCCCGCTTGTACTGCCCGCAATAATCCTTCAGCAGTGCCTCACAGCGGCGCGGGTCATCACATAAAGAGCGGCCATATTCGATGATCAGGTCACGGAGTTTCTGGCGAGGCAGGTCGTGCATGGGAAGTTCTCGCGGTAGGTCAGGCGAGCCATTTTACCCCC
>JAKLIY010000088.1 GCA_022709365.1 Pseudomonadota bacterium | reverse complement strand
GCGTAAAATAAGTGGTGTTCTAACTCCCCCCTCTCTGTACAGGACAAAAATAAGTCATTGAAAAATATATAATAAAATAGTAACAATTCTGGGGATGGCGGATTTTTGTGCGTCATGATAACATAACTATTTGATAGTTATAACTAATTTTTCAACAGGCGAGGTTAATTCAGTGCATCATCTCAACGATTTAGAAGAATTATTTCACCATTTCTTTCATTGGAACCGTGCTCGGATTCGCTGTATTGTTCCCTTGATTATCGGAATGATTCAATTAGGAACGGTCAATTTATCCAAGATCGCGGCCACTTTTCCGGGAACCGCCCAATCAGCTTCTCATTACAAACGTCTGCAACGATTATTCCGTCAGTTTCCCTTGGATTTAGATCAGATCGCCCGATTTATTGCCCATCTGATTCCTCCCCTTCCGTTCAAACTGACGCTGGATCGAACCAATTGGAAACTCGGCAGTTACAATCTTAATTTTCTTGTTTTGGCTATCGTCTATCGGGGAATTGCCTTTCCATTACTCTGGATTTTATTAGACAAAAAAGGGAATTCCAACACCTCGGAAAGAATCGAAATCATGGAGCGGTTCCTCACGCTGTTTGGCCCGCAGCCAATCGCCTGCCTCTTCGCTGACCGTGAGTTCGTCGGAGTCAAATGGTTTCGTTATCTCATTGATCATCATATTGATTTTAGAATACGGATCAAGTGCAACAGCCAAGTCTCCAACTCCCGAGGAGCGCTCGTTCCCGTCGAAAATCTCTTTCGCGGATTGCCCCGAAGGGGGTACCAAGTTTTATCTGGAAAAAGACAATTATGGGGCCATGCACTTCATATCATCGGTCTCAAAATGGCCGATGGGGAATTAGTGATTCTTGCAACCCAAGACCAGCCGGAAACCGCGCTGGCCGATTACAAAGAACGCTGGCAAATTGAAACCCTGTTCGGCTGTTTGAAAACCCGAGGTTTTGATTTGGAAGCGACCCATATCACTGACCAGAAACGACTCGAAAAACTACTGGCGTTTCTCGCCATCGCCTTTTGTTGGTCTCATGTCGTCGGCGAATGGTTACACGAAATAAAACCCATCACCCTGAAAAACCATGGCCGACCTGCGCACAGCCTTTTTCGCTATGGATTCGATTATCTCCGGGCCTGTTTATTCCACCATCATGAATCCGCCCGGCAATATGCTTTCCATCAGACGCTCGAACAACTCTTTAAACGACTGGGATGGCGTCCCCAAAAGAGCCGATCTTCACCCACTATTGACTCCATACCGCTCGCAATTTATTAGTAAATTCATAAGGTTAAGATTTTTGTCCTGTACAGAGAAACATTTGGTAAAACAAATCTATAACGGGCAATTCTTCAGTCACGACAAAAAGGGCCATATTACCTGTCGCTGGGAAAATAAAATCGCACGAGTCTATGGCCCGCCCTTATTGGCTGAATTGGCCAAGGACTGGGTAAACCAGGAAGGCGCTTTGGGACGCTGGCGCTTGCGGGTACGGGCGGATGGCACGCCGGTGGGCAAGGCAGAATTTATCCCTATCGCCGCTGACGCCTCAGCAGAAAAACTAATTCAGACCTCCCGTAAGCTGGCAGACTCACTTAATGGCAGTCAAGGACCACTAGGTATTATTTTCAATGATGCGAAAGTATTTAATGAATACGTATTGGCAGCCAATGAAGTTTGGAAAACCAGTCTGCCTGAACTGACCTTGATTCAAACGCTGGAAGTGATCTCCCTGTGTGGGCGCTGTCTGGGCTTGATTGTTCTGCCTACCCATCCTCTGCGCGTAGCGTGGCAACAAGGTTTTGATTTACTTGTAGAACATCACCGTTATACTGAAGAGCTGCCAGCACCCAAAATCAGGCGCCTCCTGGAAACCATTACCGGCGCTCATTACCCCGCTTTTCTGCCCGGCTTGAATCCGGGCGAAACCTTCGTATTCGCTGACACCCTGGGCTTTCATACGGTCGCCCTGACTCCCGTTCACGACCAGGAACCCAAGGCCACTGTGGCCTTGATGGCCCGCTTGCTGGGCGATATCGAAGATGCCGCGCCGACCGTGGGTAAAAGCGCGGCGGCGGCTCTCGCCGAGGAAGTACGTCGCTACCTGCAACTGCATCCCGATTACCGGCGGATTCAGGTTCACGCCCTGCGCGCCGGGGATGCCATGCCGGTCGCCCGCGCCCTGGGCAAAGCGCTTCCAACCCTCAATGAGGAAGAGGTGGAGTTGCCAGACGACGGACACCCCCGGCGCGATGACCCTGATCTTTGCTACGAACTGGACCTGTATCCAGCCCAGCCCACGGAACTCACCGGACGTTTCCTCTCGGCTACTGTGGAACGCCGCCGCACCGGCGCCGGTTCGGTGCCGGAAGAGGATCGCTGGTTCATGGAGAGCGTATCCCGCCCCGGCGGCGTAAATTTGCCCCGCTTGCGTTGGGCGCGACGGGATACTCCGATTCCGGAAACCCCCGCGCATCTGGCGCTTACCTTCGATGTCTTCACCTCGCGCGTGGAATGCCGCCCGCTCTCCAGCTTGCCATCCAGTGGCGTCCTGGAAGCGCACGGCCTCACGCTGATGCCGACGCGGGAATTTCAGCCCGGCCCGACCCCGCACTGGCTCAGCTTCATCCCTTCCGAGCCAAAAGGCGAAACGCATCCTGCTACCAAACTCCTGACCGTCCGCCAGATCAATTTGCACAACACCCTCCTGCGATCTGTCGTCCGCCATCTGGGCGGCGGCCCTGAAGACTGGCCGGTGCTATTGACCGAGGTCAACACCGATCAGGCTGATCTGCTGAAAAACCTGCATCACCTGTGCGATTGGGTCATCACCGCCGACCGCAACGCCGGACTGGAATACTTCGACTCGCCCCGCGACCTGCCCTTGGTTTACGACGCCTACCTCATTGATTGCGTACCGGAACGGGACGATCTCGGCTTCCTGCAACTGATCACCTCCACCAGCAGTTTCGACGAGGTCCGGCATCTGCTGGACGGCGCGCTGAGCGAAATGGGTCTGTCCGCCAGCCAGCGCAACTGCGAGTTTCTGCTGAACGCCTTGCGGGCGGTTAGTGGCCGGCTGGCGCTGCGGCTGGCGGGACTGGGCCACACCCCGCAGGAAATGATCGCCGTCGCCCTGGTCCATCGCCATTGCGCCCAGGCCAGCGATGCCGACAAGGTATGGCTGCCGCTGGCGGAAGGCTTCTTCATCCCCCTGGACGACGTGCCGGAACTGTTCCGCGAACCGGGCAAAACCCCGGCGGGCAGTGAGCAGCGCGCCGATCTCCTCTACCTCAGCGCCCCCAAGCGCAGCGGGCTGCGGATCACCTTCATCGAGGTCAAATTCCGCCGCTATCTCAAAACCGCCCGCGCTTCGGACTTGGCTGAAACCATGGAACAGCAGATTGACGCCTCCTGCCGGCGTTGGGAACAACTGTTCGGCCCCCGAACCTCCGCTCTCGAAAAGACCGTCAACCGCGCCTGGCTGGCGCGCATTCTGCGGTTCTACGCCCGCAAAGGCCGCCGCCATACCCTGAGCGAGGATGCCTTCCAACGGGTCATGCGCGAGATTGACCGCATGGTGAAGAAGGAAACCGACCTGCCGTCGCTGAGCGAACTCCAGCGGACAGGCTTCGTCTTCTGCCCGGAATACCACGGACGCCAGCCAGTGGAAATCAGCCAGGACGGGGAAGCACAACTGTGGCTGTTCGGCCCAGGAATTTTGCCGGAATCGCCCATCGCCGCTGTTCTACCGGAAACCCCGCCTTCCCCCCCGGTAGACCAGCCCGCCAAACACTCGCTGCCTACAGCGATGGATCGGAGTGAAGGAGAGTCGGCGGTGCCGAATACGCAAAGAGAACCTGCTCCCTCGCCTGAAGCCGACATCCTGCTCGGCCACCGCGACGGCGGCAACGAGCCGGTAATCTGGCGGGCCACCATCAAGGCCAACCCCCACCTGATGATTCTCGGCCAGCCCGGCATGGGCAAAACCACCTGCCTGATCAACCTGTGCCTGCAACTGACCGAGCACGCTATCACCCCAATCATCTTCTCCTACCACCAGGACATTGACGAAAAGCTGACCGCGCGCCTGACCAACCCGCCGCTGGCGGTGCGCTATGCCGGGCTGGGTTTCAACCCCTTGCAAGTGGACGGCGACGCCCCGCTGGCCTATCTCGACAATGTCGGCATGTTGCGCGACATCTTCGCCGCCATCTTCCCCGAATTGGGCGACGTGCAACTGGGGCGGTTGCGGGAAGCGCTCAAACAAAGCTACCGGGATCAGGGCTGGGAACCGGGACAACGCGGCGCGACGCCTCCCTTCCGCGCCTTTCTCGACCTGCTGCGTGCCGACGCCAAACCGGACCGGGGGTTACTGACCCTGCTCAACCGGTTCAGCGAACTGGACGACTACGGTTTATTTGACGCCGGCGGGACTTTGCCCAGCCTGCTGGATCAAACCCGTCCGGCGCTGATCGAAATTCACGGCACGCAGAACGACTACCTGCAACGGGCGTTCGCCACCTTCGTGCTGTACAACCTGTACCAGAACATGTTCCGGCGCGGCCCTCAGTCCCGCATCACCCACGCGGTGATCTTCGACGAAGCGCACCGGGCGGCCCGGCTCAAGCTGATCCCCACCATGGTTAAGGAATGCCGCAAATACGGCATCGCCTTTGTGGTGGCGTCGCAGGAAGCCAAGGACTTCGATCCCTCGCTGTTCACGGCGGTCGCCAATTACCTGACGCTGCGCCTGAGCGAAACCGACGCCAAACTGATGGCCAAAACCTTCGCCGCAGCGGACAAGGTCGGGCTGTACACTGACCGCATCAAGCAGATGCCGAAATACCGGGGAATGTATTACGGGGAAGGCTTGCGGGCGCCGGTCAACGTCGCTCTTCTGGCTGAAGCACCGGCTTAAATGGTTTCTTCACTGTCGAGGGAGTCGGCGGTATCGAAGGGGGTTGTTTTCGCTCGCGCGGCGGGAGATACCCGGGTGGTAGCGCCGTTGCGCCGCCGGGACCGCTTCCCGTCCAGCCAGATTCCCGACCGCCTGATGCCTGCTTTCGAGATCGAAGGCAGGCGTGCCTGATGGAAACGCCCAAATTGGCCGCCGTACCCACGCGCCTCCTGAAAACACCCGTGGCTTCGCTGGCCGACCATCAAACTACGATCATCAACGCCCTGGATTTTCTGTTTCAGGGCTATTAACAGGACGGCTCCCAATCCTCACCGATAGCCGATAATCCGCACTTCGCTGTTCCAGTCGCCGAAAAACGGCTCACCATCCGCGTGCAGAATCAGCTCCCGGTTTTTCGGCATC
>JAKLIY010000087.1 GCA_022709365.1 Pseudomonadota bacterium | reverse complement strand
GATCTGGCTCTGTGTACGGTCGGCGACCCCGACCGCCAACCAGACGGCGACCCCGACCGCAAACCAGACGGCGACCCCGACCGCAAACCAGACGGCGACCCCGACCGCAAACCAGACGGCGACCCCGACCGCAAACCAGACGGCGACCCCGACGAGAACTCGCCAAGAACCCGTAAGACTAAGGACAATAAGCAAAAACAAAAATGGGATGAACAACTTTTGTCTTATGTAAGAAGACTTAAAGAACAAGGGGATGACATGACCGACCCTGATAAACAGCATACTCATAACTTGGTTGTTGAGCGTGCGGCACGAAAGATAGTTTGTCGATATGAACGGGCAAGAAACCGAACTCCTGAAAAAATGCCACAAACTCACCCAGGATATGACATTATTAGCCGCGATCCATCGACTGATTTAATACTTCGTTATATCGAAGTCAAAGGTATTGATGGTGAGTGGAATAAAACAGGTGTGGGTGTCTCACGTCCCCAGTTTAGCCTAGCCCAAAAAGTTGAGAATAAATACTGGCTATACGTCGTTGAACATGCTTTAGACCCTGATAACTATCGCATCTACCCGATCCAAAATCCGGCGTCTAAAGTCAATAAATTTATGTACGATAACGGCTGGCGTGAGGCAGTCACCGATGAGCCTGCTGATCCAACCGCTGGTTTCGTTCCTGGTGCAAAAGTAATAGATTCTACTGGTCGTGACGGCATTATTGTCGAGTTGAGGACAGCAGGTGAATCCAAATGGTTGATTGTTGACTTTCGATACGGTGGAGCAAGATCAATTCCATTTAACATCAACACAATTAAACTCATCGATCAAGGCGATGACTAAGCTGATTCCTGACCTCACCGAGTCGCAGCTAGACGCGCTGGAATCGCCCGCCGAAGCCAAGGTCTACCGCGCTCTGCGCAACCAACTTCCCGCCGAATACACCGTCTTCTTCCGGGTCGGCTGGATCCTGCGGCGCGAAGACGAACACGCCAAGGATGGCGAGATCGATTTCGTTGCCTGCCACCCCAACGCCGGCTATCTCTGCATCGAGGTCAAAGGGGGTGGTGTTGGTTTCGACGCCGACGCCGGCGAGTGGTACTCCATCGACCGTTTCAACGATAAAAACCCGATCAAGAACCCCATCAGTCAAGCGCTGCGCGCTAAATACTCGATCCGCGCCAAACTGAACGAGCAGCCTCGCTGGCAGGCTCTCGGTATCCGCGACGTGGTCCGGGGCCATACCGTGTTCTTCCCGGACATCGGCAACCCCAAACCGCTGGCCAGGCCGGATATGCCCGTGGAACTGATTGGCAGCTTGGCCACCCTGCAACACGTCAAACCGTGGATGGACGGTGCCTTTGCCCACTGGCGCAACGAAGACTCCAGCCAGACGCCCATCGGGCGCCAAGGCATTCGGGTCTTTCGCGAAATTTTCGCCCGCTCCTTCGAAGCGCGACCGCTGGTATCCGCCATTCTCCAGGAGCAGGAAACCCGCCGCCTCCGGTTGACTCAAGGCCAGTTGCGCCTGTTGGATTTTCTCCGCTCTCACCGCCGTGCGGCGGTCAGCGGCGGCGCGGGTACCGGCAAAACCGTCCTGGCCGTCGAAAAAGCCCGCCGCTTGGCCGCCGAAGGTTTTCGCACCTTGCTGACTTGCTACAACCGCCAGTTGGCCGATCACCTTCAAGCGGTCTGTCAAGGAACGCCGGGGTTGGATGTCATGAGCTTTCACCAGCTTTGTCACGGGCTGATCGAAAAGGCCAGGCAGACCAGTGGCACCGACCCCGTCGCCGACGCGCAACTCACCTACCCCGGCAAAGACTATTTCGACGTGCACTTGCCCAACGCGCTGGCCTATTCGCTGATGCTCCTGCCCGACCGCTACGATGCCGTGGTTTGCGATGAAGGGCAGGATTTCAAGACCGACTATTGGATGCCCATCGAATTCATCCTGAGCGATTCCGCAAACAGCCCGCTGTACATCTTTTACGATGACAACCAGAACCTTTACTCCCGCGCCCGCAGTTTTCCCATCGCGGACGCCCCTTTCTCGCTGACCTTCAACTGTCGAAACACCGACAAGATTCACGAAGCCGCCTACCGATACTACCGTGGCATCCCGGTCGATCCACCGTCGAATGTCGGGGAAGAAATCATCCTCATCGAAGCGCCACAGCACGAACAGCAAGCCAAGCGCATCCATGCCCGTGTCGTGGACTTGATCGCCAAGGAATCGGTTGCGCCCGACCACATCGTCGTCTTGATCGCGGAATCCGAGTGCAAGCAGGACTACTACAGCGAACTGCGTCGCTTGCCGCTGCCGCGCCCCGCTCGATGGATCGAGGAAGCGCCGCGAACCGACGGCGCGGTGTTGCTGGAAACCGTGAAGCGATTTAAAGGGCTGGAATCCCCGATTGTTTTCCTGTGGGGCTTGGATGCGCTCGATTCGAGCAGCCTCGAGGAATTGCTTTACGTGGGAATCAGCCGGGCGAAATCCATGCTTTACGTGGTGGGCAGCGCCAGCACGGTAACATCGCTTTCAGCACCCTGATGATCCGGCGATAGATTGGCCATCGGCTGCCGAGTGGTTTTCGCGCCTCCCGATTCCCCCAGGAAACCCCGTATGTCCACATACCGCCTCAGCCCCTCCCGGATTGCCCGCTACTTCTATCACGAGTGCGAGCGCTATCTGCGTTACCACGCCACCCCGCGCGATATACGGGCGGCCGAGGGGGTGCCCGATCCCACCGACCGGCCCAGTCCGGTCACCGACAGGATCGTACAGGATGGTTACGCCTGGGAGGAGATCGTCATTCGGGATCATCTGAAGTCGAGAGTTCACATCGCGCCGGGAACCGGTGCGCTGCACGAACGCACCCACGGCATCCAGGAAACCCTGGCGCGGCTGGCGACCCTCCAACCGGGCGAGTTCCTGTACCAACCCACTTTGGATGCTCCCGAGGCATTCCTGGCCCGCTACGGGCTGGATTCGACGCCCTGTCGGTTTCCCCCTTGCCGTCCCGATCTGTTGCACCTGATCGAAGACGAGCGAGGACGCCGGCTGCAAGTGATCGACATCAAGGCCAGCCACGCTCTGAAAACCAGCCACCGGATTCAGATTGCCCTGTACGGCTTGTTGCTGCGCGAAGTGCTCGCCGCCGCCGGCTCGTCCCTGCCGGTGGATCTGGAAACGGGTGGCGTCTGGCTGTACGGCCAGACTGCCGCAGAATCGGTCGCCCTCGGCACGGCGGTTCGGCTGTTGGAGCGGTTCCTGCGCGACGACCTGCCGGGGGTTCTGGAACGCCCGCTGGCCGAGGTGCCGTGGCATCTATTCTTCCGCTGCGAGTGGTGCGAGTTCTTCGGCCATTGCCGCCAAGAGGCGGATGCGATGCAATCGGTTTCTCTGCTGCCCTATCTCTCGGTGGGCGGCCGTCGTTTCCTGCGCGATGCGCCCTGGGGCGGTGCGCCGATCCACACGCTGGACGACTTGGCCGCGTTCCTGGCCGGTCCGGCGACTGCGGTCGATGCCGCGCTGGAAGGTTGCGGCAGCCTGCGCGGGCGGCGGGTCTACCTGCAAAAAGCCGTCGTCGCTTTGCAGACCGACCAAGTCATCGCCTACGGCGGATCTTCGCTGGCGTTGCCGGTCAACGAGCATGTCAAAATCGTGTTGACTTTGCACAGCGATCCCCACAGCGGCCAGCTCTACGCCGCCGGTCTGCTGCGGGTGAAGGGCAAAGATGTCTACGGCGATGGCTTCCGTCTGGAAACCTGGGTCGCTCCGACGCCGGAAGCCTGCGCTCAAGCCCGAACCTGGCTGCTCGAAACCCTGTTCGCAGAACTGGACACCTTGCATCGCTACAACGCCCCTCTGCCTTGGGACCGGCAAAAAGCTCTCCAAGTCTACGTGTTCGACGGCTACGAGTTGACCTTGTTCACCCAGATGCTGATCGAGGCGTTGGACGATCCGGTCCTGGCGCCCCGCGCCCTGCAACTGTTGTTCTACTTTCAGGACGAGTCTCTGGCCGGTGAAGAGGAGCATCCCCAGACCGAAGTGCCCTATCCGGTCGTGGTGTTGACCCGGGTCATCCGCCAACTGCTGGCTTTGCCGCAACCGCTGGTGTTGAGGCTCCCGGAGGTGCTGGCCGCGTTGCCCGCACCGGATTTCGACTATACCTTGCAGCCGAGCGACCGGTACTGGTTCGCGCTGAGCAACACGCTCAAGAGCGACGCGCTTTTTCTCGCGTGGAGTGGTCGCCAACCCGAAGCGCTGAATTGGCTGCAAGGCGAACTCAAGCGGCGGTTGTGGGCGGCCAGCACAGTCGTGGATGGGTTGCGCGCGCAAGTAGACGAAGCCCTGTTCGCTTGGCCGCCGCGGTTTCTCTTCCCCGGCGCCCGAGCTTTCCGGTACCCCGAATTGTCGCAACTGACCTTCATCACCCGCTACGAATCTTTCCTGCAAGCGCAGGCGATTCGGGAAGCGCGCACCGCGCCGTGGGAGGAGCGGCTTCGGAACAATGTCAGCATTCCATTGCGTTGCGTGGCGGAGGGGCGCTGGCAAGTGCTGAACCCGCTCGACGTCAACCGACTGGAAATCAGCGATTTCCCTAACTGGCTGCTGGTGCCCGCCGGAGAAACAGGCGAAAGGGCGCAGATGAGCTATAACGACTACGTTTACCGTTGCAACCGCCACTCCCAGCCCCGCCAAAACCGTTGGGTGGCTGCGGTGACCGACGTGGACGTTCCTGCGGGAAGCACCGGCATCGCCCATCTCTGGCTGGATATTCGCGGGCAACATCCGTTTAAACCCGGTGCCGAGGCGGTGTTGCATCCCCGCTTCATGGACTACACCAGCGACCGCATCGTGAAGTGTTTGGGCGATTTGGATGTTCAACCGGACTCGGATTTGCTGGCACTGCTGCGCGATCCGGTCGGGTTCGCCCGGCCGGCGCCGACCGCCGAGCCGGTCCGGACCGCCTTGCGGGAAGAAGCGCGGCGCGAAGGGCTGACCGAGAGCCAGGGCTGTGCCTTCCAGCACCTCTGCGATCAGCGGCTGACTCTGGTATGGGGTCCGCCCGGCACTGGAAAAACCTATTTCCTGGCCCAAGCGACGCTGCGGTTAATCAGAGCCTATGCCCAATCTGGCCGGACCTTACGGATCGGCCTCACCGCCTTCACCCACGCTGCCATCGAGAACCTGCTGCTGGAAATCTACAAACAGCAGCAGCTCGCCGATATGGACCCGCTGGTTGCGATCTACAAGCTCAATAAAGTGAAAACCCAGCGCGGCATGGATCTGGGGCTGACGGCCGTGGATGAGAAAACGATTGACGACTATGTCAGCGGCGTCGATTGCATCATCGGCGGCACGGTTTATAGCTTCCGCAAGGCCCGCGAGGACGGCGGCATGGCCCCCGTGGACGTGCTAATCGTGGACGAAGCCTCGCAGATGAAATTCGGTGAGCTGGTCTTGGCGCTGCCCAGTCTCAAGCCACAGGGGCGGCTGGTGCTGGCCGGGGACGACTTGCAGTTACCGCCGATCGTCCAGGGCAGCTACCCGG
>JAKLIY010000086.1 GCA_022709365.1 Pseudomonadota bacterium | reverse complement strand
GTTCCCGCCACCAGCGCGCGCCATTCCGCAGCGGCGCGGTCAGGCGCCAGGACCGCGAGTTCATCACCCATTCATACTGCTCTCGCCACTCCTGGTCGATCCGGGCCGTTTCAGCGCGTTGCCGCTCCAATTCAACGCGCTGCGTCTCCAATACCGACCGTTGTGTTTCCAATTCAGCCCGGTGTGTTTCCAGTTCAGCCCGGTGTATTTCCAGTTCAGCCCGGTGTGTTTCCAGTTCAGCCTGTTGCCTTTCAAACTCAGCGCGCTGCGTTTCCAGTTGCGTCTGCAATTCGCGTTCTCGTGCCGCGCTGGCCCACCGCTCGGCCTCGCGCTGCGTTTCGAGAGTTTGCAAGGTTTGATCGTAGCGCTGGACTGTCGGCTTCAACTGATCAATTTCCCGCATCGCCTTGGCGCGACGCGCCTCAACGTCTTTCAGCAAACGATCCAGATGCCGCGCCCGGGCGATCATGTCCATCAGTTCCCGGTCGCTCCACCGGGAGCGCCATTTAGTGACGAGGGTCTGAAACGCCGTCAGCGCCTGTTGCTCGTCAGCCGCCACGCCCAGCCCACCCCGGTCGTGAATCCGATAGCAGGCGGAAATCACCGGGCGATGTCGAAACTCGCCGCGCTCCCGCAGTTGCAGCCAGAAATCCCAGTCCTCGTACAGATCAAACTGCTCGTCGAACCGACAGGGCGCTTCCCCCCGCAGCGCCTCTCGCCGAAACAGCAGCGCATGGATCGGGATGAAGTTTTCACAGCGCAACCGTGCGTCGTCAAACGGATCATTGTAGATCTGCATGGTCTCCCAGGCGTCGCCCGTGGCCCGGCGGACGCATCGGACGCCCGCGTAGGCGGCGATGGCTGCTGGTTCCTGCTCCAACAATTCGACCAGGCCCGCCAGGTGATCCGGTTCGAACCAGTCGTCATCATCCAGAAAGATCAGGACCTCGCCCTGGGCGCATTCCAGCCCCAGATTGGCGGCGGCGCTCCGCCCCAGTGGGCGGCCGGCCTGCGCCACGCGCAGTGGAAAGCGGCATTGCGCTGTGTCGAGCGGCGCATCGCCCACACCCCGCGCATCCACCAGGACAATCTCGATCCGGGGATAGGTTTGCGCGGTCAGCGAGGCCAGCGCCTCGGCCAGTTCCACCCGGCCGATGGTGCGGACGATCACGGTGATCAGGGGATTCAAAATGATTAATTTTCTAAATTAACAATTTAATTTTTAAGACAATTCAAAATAAGCCGTTCATAGCTCTCGATCATTGCAGACATTGTAAATACTTGCGCGCGCTTGCGCGCGCCTTCACCCAGTCGCCCTGCATATTCAGCATCCTGCAACACGCGCAATAGGTGATTAGCCAACGCCTCATCATCATCCACTGGCGCCAGCAGGCCACTTTCACCGTGCCCAATGATCTCTCTGGGACCATACGGGCACGCAGTGCTAACGACGGGAAGACCCAGCGACATGGCTTCGACCAGTGCATTACCGAATCCTTCAAGGCGGGATGCCATCAGAAATACCGATGCGCGTTTCATCCAGACGAAAGGGTTACTCTGAAAGCCAAGCAGCTTCACATCATCTGACAATCCCAGGTTGGCAATCCAGAACTCGATTTGCGGACGCATGGGTCCTTCACCCAAAATGAAAAACTGGGCTTTGACGGCTTGACGCACCCGGGCAAAAGCCCGTAGCTGCACATCAAAGCCTTTCTCCAGACTCAGACGCGAGGCGGCCAGCACGACGGGCGCGTCCGCATGCGCTGCCGCCAGTTCCTGCTCAGCCATCGCCTGTACTCTGGCAAAGTCAATCCCATTGTGGATACGCTGTACACGCCGCGCAGGCGCATGGCAATACGCAATCAGGTCCTGGCGCGTTCCTTCGGAGGGAGTGACCAGACCGTGCAGACGCCGGAAGGTGAACGTAAGAATGGCGCGTTCATACCATGTGGGAGTGAGTCCCTGAAAGCGATAATGCGCCGAAACCGGGCCTAATACATTGCCGGCCAGCCGGCTTTTCAAACCAAACAGCGTTCCCGCCAGCGCGGTGAAGATTGCGCCATTGTGCATCCAGCCAAAAACCAGTTTCGCCCCTAACCAGTTCCCCACCCGCGCGATGGCACGGGCATAGGTACAGGCATTAGCCCATTGGAATGGATAGGGGTTGACGCAGCCCGGATCATCTTCGAACGGGAGCGCCAGGATCGGGTTGGGACAACGCTCCAGCAGCGATTGATGCGCCAGCAACACCGGTTCAATCCGCTCGAATTGGTCCAGCATGTTTAGCAGGCGGATCTCCGCCCCGCCCATGGCAGTAGCCGGCAGGACAAAAAGCACCCGGGGACGTTGGGAAGTGTGCATGGAGCCGGGCTATGGTCACCGAAAATCAGTATCGCCGTTGGTAATCCACCACTTGCGGGCGTAGTACTCGCTCTTGGGACCGACGGTGACCGTCAACCGCATATCGCGGTCAAGCACGGCTGCATCCGGAGTCATCAAGCACTCCCGCAGTAGACGGTTGACCCACACATACAGTCGGGGGCACCCGGATACGCTACAGTCTTGACGCAGTGCCTTCACCAGCAACGGCATGGTGGGGCGCGGGGCAATCAAGTCCATGCATTCCAGCGCGCCTTCCTCATCTTCCTGGACAATGGCGACTCCCTGTTTACTTCGGCCCAAGCGTTCCCCCACTCCCAGCACCCGGTAGCGTCGGGTTGGATGCTGAAGATAACGATATCGAACCCAGGCGGCGTCGCGCACACCAATCACCAGTTCGTGAAAATCGTTCTGCATGGCCTGCCAAGCCGGGGTAACCCAGGCATCCAGGTCGGCGCTGCTCAACCGCGTTATTCGATATCTCAGTCGCTCCCGCCAGTCGAAGGGACGCGGATGCCACGATAGTTCATCCACCACCACAGGACTGTCTATATAAAGCCCCAGTTTCGCCCCCAGCGCCCGGGCGCGACGGGTGGGAAAACCCATCGCCAGCCGACAGGGTTTGCCCTCTCCAAACTGCCGCTCGAAGAGATACCGGGCGGTTTGGGCCATCAACCCGCGCTGCTTGGTCAGGACGCCACGTTTCTCGGGCGCAACCATCACATCCGCCGGAGCCAGCGCCTGTCCATCTTCCCCTTCGAACCGCACACGGCGAATCAGCGCGCCATAGTGCGCGACCAGTTGGCCATCGTCGCGTGCTACGACTCCGACGCCTGCGCCGGCAGCATATTTCCATTGCCAGGTTTCCGGTTGGGGCGCAACGCTAAAACACCGCTCGAAGAGTTCAAACAAGGCTTCCTGATCGCCAGGGCCAACAAACTCAATTTGCATAAAAAGCTCCCAGCCACTCCTGGAAATGGTCATGCCAGTTCAAGGCAGACTCAACACATCGCCCCACACGACAGTTCCAAATAGCCCTCAGCCAGCCCGCGCCCCTCCGGCAAATGGATTCCCCGATATTGAGCCAATCCTCTGGCCGCCGCCAGATAGTCCACATAGGACAATGGCAACTCATAGCAGGTCAACGCCTCGATTTTCTTGTCGAAAACCTCTGAAACATCGAGTAGGCGATTGACGGGCAGGGGAGTCCATAGTTCGTAACACAACACCCGCGCCCGCCGCGTTGTCCGCTGCAACAGGCGCTGGCCGGCGCGCGCCACCGCTACGTGATCAGCGTGGGCATCACTTTCGTCGGGCAGCACAATGCAATCGGGCTTGAAGTCAGCGATCTCCGCTTCCATCCGTGCGGACAAGTCGCCTACCTCGCTCAATTCGCCATCCGGCAAGCCCATGAAGCGGGGCGGCAAGCTGCCCAGCGCAATGGCGGCCTTGCGCGCCTCTGCGGTGCGGCGGGCGACGGTATCGCCAGCCATCCGAGCTTCCGGATCGCCCAAGCGGCCATCGCTGATAAAGCAGACTTGCACAAGGACGCCACGGCGAGTGAGAAGCGCGATTAGCCCTCCACACCCCATAGTCTCGTCATCGGCGTGGGGCGCAAGAACCAGAACCCGACTTACGCCATCCAGGCACAACGGTTCAATGACCCGAAAGAGGGGCGGGTGCGACGGGAGAATGATTGTCGGTGAGGGTGGCGGGCGCACCTCGGGCACCGACTCGCCCGCATAAACGGCCAGACAGGCGCGCGCCACTTCCCCCGCATCCGGCCAACGACGCACCCGCTCCAAAGCGCTCCGCGACCACCGCTGACATTCATCCGTATTCTCCACCATGCGCTGCATGAGTGCGGCCCATACTTCAGGCGCATCAATGGGCATGAGCACCGCCGCCTCGCCTAAAACTTCCGGCACGCCGCCCGCTGCAGTCGCCAGGACGGGCAAACCTGCGGCCAGCGCCTCCAGATTAGCCATCCCGAATGATTCGGTGCGGGACGTACTGATGTAAGCATTCGCTGCAGCGTAATAGCGTCCGATCTGATCGGTTTCGCCGATGCTGACCCGGTCGGCTACGTCGAGTGCGCTGGCCAGCGCCAGGAGAGGCGTCGTATCGCCGCCACCCGCAATGTGCAGGCGTTGAGGAACCGACGTCCGGCCCACCAGTTGGGCGAACGCGCGGACCAGCAGGTCAAAGGCCTTCAGCGGCGCCAGACGCCCCACCGCCAACCAAATCCATTCCTGATCGGCCCAGCCGAGCTCTCTTCTTGCGGTGCATCGGTCGGGTAGATCAAGCCTGGGCGCCGGGTGCGGAATGACGTGAAAATTAGCGGGGACTTGCGGCAAGGCGAGATCGCGCTGCAACTGCGCCTGAGCAAGATGAGTCGGACAGATCACCCAATCCGCGGCCAACAGCACCCGCGTTTCCAACTGTCGCATCCAGTTCATCACATGGCGGCCCAGGCGCGCGCCGTCTTCGTGGATGGCTTGGGCGTAACAGCCAAAGCCATGCTCCGTCACCCCCCAGCGAATTTGTGCGGAGCGGCCTCTCCAGCGCAGGGACCAGCGCAAGCCCCAGGCGATCAGCGGGTCGTGACAATGCACGTGGGTCCAGCTTCCCGCTAGGGCGACCTTGGCGGCGAGCCGCCCCATGTTGGCACGCTCTAGCACGCCCCAGACGACACCCGCCACCTCGGTTCCCCGCAAAACCGGCTGCAACCATCGAGTTAGCCACTGATGAACACGGCGCAATAACTCCCAACCCCGCTGACCGGCATCATCCTGAGTCAGATAGTGGTATTCCACCCCCTGCTGCTCGAGCGCCGCCAGCACGGGTTCCAGGCTCTTGCCCAAGCCATAGCGCCGGTCCGCTGAACGCTCGCGGGTGACCACCAAAACCCGGATTGACTGCGCTTTCTCCGGGCCAGGATTCCGGTGGTTCATACCATGACTTGCTTCAAACAGCCGTATGCCAGCAATTCCTGTTATTTGTTTGAAGGAAAGAGACCAGGAATTGCTGATCGCGTGTTGTTTTCGGTTGAGCAACTTCACTCTAATCTCGACTGAAACCAGAATGCAATGATGATGGCTAGCGGGACGACATGGAATAAGGAATGGAGTAAAAAATGCAATAGTCGTAATTTATCGTATCGCTCATTGCAGTAGGGAAATAGCCCTGAACCTCCAAATCTGCGCCTCATATTCATTAAAGTGCATGTTCTCCATTCGCAATGGATAGGACGTGACCGGCGCCAAAATAGAATAATCCGGGTAGGTGACAAATTCCCCACTTTTCACCTGTTCCAGAATGATCCGCTCCTGAGGATTTGGGTGTTGATC
>JAKLIY010000085.1 GCA_022709365.1 Pseudomonadota bacterium | reverse complement strand
CTTATCGCTTCAACCGGCGGTTTCATCTCGATACGCTTCCCGCCCGTCTGCTCGTCGCCGCCGCCACCATCGGACCACGCCCTGCCCGTTGGCTTCGTCGGGCTGAAGAATCTTGCTAATCAGGAGTAATTTTGATGCTCATTATTAGGAACTTCCTTCCAAATTATTATTCCACCTTGTATGTCCTTGATTGCATACCAAGGCAATCGGTAACCAGGCTTTTCGCTATCTGCAGGTTCATCCAAGAGTGCTTTCCACATACTTCTATTGTCGCTTTTTCTTTTCATCTCCTCCAGGGACAATTCGGGATGCATGTTAGCAACATGCACAATTTGGCGCCTGCCTTCATAGATACGACATATAGCATCTTGTAGCACGTCTTGCGGTTCGCGTTCGCCATACGGTAGAATAAACTTAGTGGTAACTTTATCTTTTATTTTAATAATACGTTTTTCACTAATTATTCGATAAACGGTATCCCAGTTTTCTTGTTTATTCAAGTAATCAGGCAGCGTTAAGTAATCACACAGCGTTCCCGTATCATGATTATTGCTATCAAGCTTATCAGGAAGCGTTGCCATATCCTCATCTCCTGTTTGGGATTAGATGGGACTTGTTTGTATACCCGTATCCACCGGTCATAGGGAGAGGTTAGAAAAGGGAGGTAAGCTGTCGAATCGATTACCGCCCCTTTTAACCTCTTTCTGGCAATGTGGCTTATTCCAGTTGCGCCAAACTCTCTTCAAGCTGCTGCCAATCCTCCGCGCCGAGGGCCTGCGTGGCTGGGCTGGCGTAAATCTGCGCCCGTGCGGCATTCTGCGACAAACCGTAACGCTCGACCAGCAACTCGTAAACCCTGGCCAATACCTCCGGTGACAAGTCCGACCGCTGAAGGAAGCTATCCAAGGATTGTCGGACCCCTGGATCACTTTCCCCGTATTCCACCAGATAATCCAGACTCGCGTCCAAGACGGCGGGATTGGACTCACTCTGCAAAGTTTCCGCTACCGCCGATACGAACTGACCGGGCTCCCCGGAACGGCGCTCGATGCCCTCAGTGGCTTCATGTTCCACCTCAAGCTGAGCGAGCTTTTCGACCGCCGCTTCGCGAACCTGGGCATCGGGATGTTCCTGGGCCGCCTGAAGCACTCGGTCGGCATCCGCCAAGCCGAGACGCTGGATTTCAATCTCCTGAAGCTTGGCCTCCTGCGCCCTGCGGGAGGGATCGGCCCCCACCTGCGGCGATGAGGCTGAGGGGGCGGGTGTAACCGGCGATGTTGGCTCAATCGTCGCCGCAGGACGCGGGTCCGAGGTCCTTGGTTGAGCCGCCATCGTCAGTTTGGACTGAGCTGTGGAATGGTGTTGATTGGCGGCTGGTGGCGCTCGATTCACGTTGAGCTTTCCCTCTGACGTCTGCGTCTCCACCCCCGTGGTGACAGAGGGCAAGATCTGTACGGGCGCGGCTGGTTCGTGGTCGGCGTAGGTGGTGGGTGTCAACCCATACCAGATTCCAGCGACCAGCGCACACACTACGATAACGATAGCTCCACCTATCATGTTCATATCACGTATCCTCCGTGGGAAAAGCCCCCGTTGCCGGGGGCGGAAAGTCAATCAGGGCCGGTAGTAACCGTAGATTTTGAGTTCGGATTGGGACTTCGAGATTTTTTTGGTCTTCGAAGTCCGCTTCGTCAGGTAGCCGCGCTTCCAGCCGGTCTCCGTTATGGTGATCCCCTGGGAAGAACCACTCGAATCACAACGCTCCACAACGGCGACGTGGCCGATGCTGTTACCGACGTCGATGATGGCGACGGAGCCCTTCTTACAGCTACTGCTGTTCTTAATGGCCTTCTTGTCGTTCCAAGTCCACAGATTACGAGGCAGCGAGGGAACGCGACTTCTGGCATAGATGACGCACTCCCGGGAATCCCTGCCGAGAACATCGGTGGTGATCGCGGCTTCCGCGACGGTAACGGTCAACAGGGTGCCGAGGCACAGGGAGAGGGTCTTTTTCAACATCTTGGTTCTCCTGACAAGGTTATTGATGAAGGTGATCTTTTCACGGGGGGAGATACCTCCCACCCAGCCATGCTGGGTGGGAGAGCTTCGGGTCGCTGCTACATCCTCAGTGGCGCCTATCCACGCCGAGCCATCGGCGGTTCTTTTCGTCCACCTTCGCCTGATGCAGGGCCAGAGCCGCCGCCAGGGCGGGCGGCAAGGCATCGAACAGGGATTGCGCGCCAGTCTCTTGATCGAGCAGCAGAAAATGATCCCTGGGCATCGCATAGATGGCGAAGACATCGAGTTGCCGCACCGGTGAGGTGCGAGGGAAGGTCTGTTCTCTCATCGCGGACTCCTCGGCAGGTGGGATGCGGTAGCCGCATCCCGGATAAACATTCATGCCGCCGTCAGGGTCGAAAATTTCATCAGGACTAAGCGTTCAGCATCGTTGCCGTACCGCTCTTGACGGAGGCGAGGAAATCGCGACGCAGGCAGACGCCGTTAAACTCCAGATTCCTGCCCAGCGTGAACAATTGGCTGTACGGCACGTCGTTATGGCGAAAAACGGGCCGGTAGCAATGGCCTTGAGGGTCAACCCAGACCTCGTGGCCAGTGCCATCACCCTGAACGGGGCGCAACCCCAAGCGGCGGAGGATTGCCTTGACCCGCTTGCGGGGAAAAACTCTAACGGGATTCTTGGTCATGATCGGCACCTTCGACTGGGTTCGATGACGCAGGCCAAACGCTGCTATGAAGTAATGCCGACAGCCGTGGGCAAAATTTCAGATCGGGGTTGCGGGGAAACTGCTGTGAACCGTGCCGCAATCCAGAGCGTCTCTGGGTGATTTTCTGGCAGTGGAGCTGGACACGATTGAGCTACCCTGCTCTTTACGAGGCTAAGACTGGCGCAGCCTTAGCTACCGTGGGGATGCTGTACCGGTCGAGGTGACCAACCTACCGTTGCTGCTCGGTGATAAGGAACTGATAGGTGGTGAGTCCGAGCGCGAAGGTGGGTGATCGGAGAGACCAGGATGGGCGATGATGTTCCGGGGAGTGTTGCACCATGGAAATGATCCTGTTCATCGGCGGTCAAGCCGCCGGCAAGTCCACGTTCTACCAGCAGCACTTTCGGGATACGCATCTGCGGATCAACCTCGACATGCTGCGCACCCGACACCGGGAAGCGATTCTGCTGGAGGCCTGTCTGCGGATGAAACAACCGTTCGTAGTGGACAACACCAATCCAACTCCGGAAGATCGGCAACGCTATATCCCGCTGGCCAGGGCCGCCGGCTTCCGGGTGGTGGGCTATTACTTCGCCATCCGGTTGGAGATCGCCTTGCGGCGGAACGCACGGCGGGAGGGACGGCAACTGATCCCGGAGAAAGGCGTGCTGGCGACCTATCGGCGGTTGCAACGTCCCGCCTGGTCCGAAGGTTTCGACGCGCTGCATGATGTCCGCCCGGTCGGCGGGCAGCGTTTTATCGTGGAAGTTTGGCGTGATGAACTTTGATGAACTGGATCGGCGGCTGCGGGTGTTCGAGACCGCCCACGATCACTGCGCGTTGCCGGGTTTGTCCCTGGTCGCGCGCCTGGATGGGCGCGGCTTTACCCATTTGACCCGGGAGCGTCGGCACTTCGCCGCGCCGTTCGACGAGCGGTTCCGGGATTTGATGACGGTCACCGTCCGCCACCTGATGGACTGCGGCTTCCGGGTCGTGTACGGCTATACCCAGAGCGATGAGATTTCCCTGCTGTTCCATCCCGACGAAGACGCCTTCGGCCGTAAGCTGCGCAAATGGCTGTCCATTCTGGCCGGGGAAGCCAGCGCCTGTTTTGCCCTGAACCTGGGGGAGGTCGCCTGTTTCGACTGCCGAATGTCGCAACTGCCGAGACTGGAGTGGGTCGTGGACTACTTCCGCTGGCGGAGCGAGGACGCCCACCGCAACGCCCTCAACGGCCACTGTTATTGGCTGTTGCGCCGGATGGGCCAGGAGGCCCGAGCGGCCACGCGGGTGCTGCTGGGGCTGTCAGTCACAGCGAAAAACGAACTGCTGTTCCAGCACGGCATCAACTTCAACGAGCTACCGGCGTGGCAGAAGCGCGGCGTCGGTGTGTATTGGGAGACTGTTGCCAAACCGGGTCTTGATCCCCGCAGCGGGCAAGCGACTACAGCGATCCGGCGGCGCCTGACCGTGGATTTGGAACTGCCCCGGGGCGAAGCGTACGACGCGCTCATCCGGCGGACACTGAGTCCGGAGGGTGCCGAGGATGGAGCGAACCTACCGCCACCACTGGTATCGTGATGAATATCGTTGACTGTTGCATGACTGGGATTCTGGAAAATTCCTTGGCGATCATGCTGCATCGCTGTGAGTCAATGAGCAAGTCAGTCAATTAGTCAGTGAGTCAATCCGCCGATGAGTCGTTCCCTACCCCGGCCAGCTTAAAGGGGGGAACGACAGAAGAACGCGGTCGAGTCGCCCTCACGGTTCCGGCTCGGATGGGGTGGGTGCCAGTCGGTTGGACCGCTCGCTCGGCCAGGACGCCAGCACGCTCCGCAGTTCCCGCAGCACCTCGACCAGCGGCCGTTCTCGATCCGACTCCGGCACGGCGGCGGCGGTCACCCGCAGCCGGTCGGGCGATCCGGCCTCCCGAACCAGTTCCAGTACCGCCCGCCGCTGGCGAGCCATCCCCCGGTCGTGGCCGGCGGGATCGCGCTGTTGCACGATTTCATATACGGCCAGGGTCAGGTCGAACGGCTCGCCCTCCACGTCGGGATCGTAACAGGCGAGCAGGGCGTTGATCCCGGTCCCGGTTCGAGCCTTCAATCCCAGCCAGGTCACGTCCTCGCCAGGGGCCAGCGGCGGATCGATGCCCAGGGCCTGGTGAAACTCGGCCAGGGTCAGCGTTTGGCCGACCAGGTCGGTGAATTCGGGACCGATCGGTAAGCAGTTCATGGAGTTCGCTCCGGGGGGGTGGCGGTGGAAGCCGGGTAGGACCGATGTTCGGCTCAAGGCCGGGGTGGGGGCGCCGCGCGCGCCGGCTCGCCGCGTGCGACCGCGCTTTCGGAACGGTGCGTGGCCGACGGCTCGTGCTGGGTGTTATACCAGTCCCGGTATTTGGCGGGCGCGTACCAGGCGAACGTTTCCCCCAAAACGGCCAGCACGGCGGCGCGATCCGCCGGTTCGATCCGCATCGTCATGACGGCGCGGTCGCCGGCCAGGGGCTCGCCGGCCAGCGGCAACGCCCGCCAGGCTTGGGAATGCAGCAGGACCGCGTTGCGGGCGTGCGCGCCGGGGATGCTGAGCCGCACCGCGTCCGCCTCGACCTCCAGCACGAAATCCCGCCGCCGGTCGAACTGGAGCGGATGGCCGCCGTCGTCGGTCTGGGCGATCAGGACGGTGAGCGGCAGCGGGCGCTGCTGGAGCGCGTGCGCCACGCACGCCGCCAGCACGGCGGACCCGCGCAACAGGACCGGCTGGTCGCGCAGCTCGGTCAGGGTGTAGTCCGCGTGCAGCAGCACGCCGCGCTGGCGCTGGCCCTCGGCGTCGGTGAACAGTTGCGGCCGGCCCAGATTCTCGCGGGTGGCGAGTTGCAGGGCGGCATACAGGTTGCCGGTGAGCAGGTGGCGCCGGCGCCGCACCAGACCGCGCTCGGCCCGGTCGAAGTCCTCCAGCCGCAGCGGGGTCGGACTGACGGCGTAGTCGGCCTGGTGCAGGCCGTAGACCGACC
>JAKLIY010000084.1 GCA_022709365.1 Pseudomonadota bacterium | reverse complement strand
TTGAACGCTAACGCGATTGACCGCCACGGGGCGGCCAAGCACTGCCGAGAAAACGGCAGCGGTATCGGCGTGACCGACAACACTGCCGACTTCTACGCCCACCTGGTCCCACTCGGCCAGCCACTCGGCCGGACTATCAATTGGGCGCGGGATGCGCGGATTATCGTACACCGCGTCATATGCGCGGTTACGCTGAGTTTCCCGGTCCAGCATGGACAGGGAGAAAGCATTAGCGATCAGAATTTTCATTTCCATTTTCCTTTCGGCAACCAGTGCCGGATTTCAAATCCTAGAATTGCGGCGCGTACCTGGAATCCGCGCCACCACCAAATTCGATGCCATTCCCTGTGCAGGGCTACGATACTGCGTCGTAGCCTGCGTATTTCTTCCCGAATCCGCTCAACCCGTTCCGGCGGGTTGACCACCGTACCCTCGTCCATTGGCCGCCTCTCGAAAAGGCCCGCCCCGCATCGCGCCAGGGCGGGAAACCACCAAAGAGGAGGATTGGCCCGTCACCCCCTTAGCACCAACCGGCTTCAGGGGGAAGTCGGGAGAGGGTGGCGGGTTAAGAAAGACACTACTACTATAGTTGTTGCGTGTCAACTATTATTTTTGTTGACAGAGCACTATGTGCATTGTTTAATAGGGGATATGAAAGCCTTAAACGAAGCCGTGAAACTGGCAGGAGGTCAGTCTGCCCTTGCCCGTGCCCTGCAAAACAGGCGGCATTGCAATGTCCGCCAGCAGCACATTTGGAAGTGGCTTCAAAATGGGCGCGTTCCCGCAGAATATGCCATGACCATTGAGGACATCACCGGCGGCGCGGTGACTCGCTATGACTTGCGCCCGGACGTGTTCGGCCAGCCGCCAACGCCTTCCAATATCAACAAAGAGCACACGGCATGAAACTTTGTTGGTATGAAACCGCCCACATCGCCCCTCCCATTGGCCTGGTGGTGCTGGGCTGGTGGGATGAGTCTTCTATCAGTACGGTCGTGCGCTCGTTTAACACGCGCTGGAGGTACCCCGGATGGGAGAGCGAAGTCAGGAACGCGCCCCTATTTTGGGCGGAACTGCCGGAATCGCCCATCCATCAAACTCCGATCCACCCAGCCCCTTGAGCGTCATGACTGCCACACCTTTTCCAGCCCCTGTTGAAGCCTTTGACTGTCCGTGCTGCGAAGCAGTCCTCCTACCCCCAGTCTGTTGCTGTGGGCGGCCCCACAATATGATCTTGTCCTGCCCGGACTGTGGCTGGAAAGGGACAAGGATCGTCACGCGGGGTCAACAAACCACCATCATGCTCACCATCGATACAGGGGATATGCATGTATTGCACACCACCAGAAACCAGAAACGCAAGGAAGCCGCACCGCTGCATGAACTGCGGAGAAATGATTGATCCAGGCACTAAATATCAGCGGTGGATGAGCATTTATAAAGGGAAAGGGCAATCCGAAAAGATGCACCCGGAATGCCTAAAGGCACTGAATGACGAATTCGGCAGTGGTTATTGGGAATGTTCGCTGTATGCCGGGGATCGGCCTAAAGATGTTTAGCACCATCATGCTCCCATCGATCACAGGAACCACTATGTCCCTACCTGACCCCGCCCTCGAAGAAGCCCTCGCCGCACTGCTGACTTGTGCCCCCGCCGCCACCTGCCCCCGCGAAGTTTTTTGTTTCCGCATCGCTCGCTATGCACGCGACAAGTTGCGGCAAGAATATGCGCAGGCTGGCGCCCTGCCGGCCATTGATCCTGACGAAGTTGCGGATTACGCACCGCATTTCGGGCGCTGATCGAAAGATAAAAGCTCAACCTCCGACAAGCCGACTCCACAGTTTTGCGCGCGAGGCGTCCTTGCGCGTGTCGCAGAACAGGAACAGAAGCGCCAGCAAGTCGCTGGCGTCGCCTTTTGTCAGATAGGCGGCGTGATCGCCGATCTCGACGAGAGCCTTCCGATGATTTAGCGGGATGCGCGTATCTCTCTTCAGCCCGCCGATGTTTTTAGCGATCATGTCCTTTTGCCGCTCACTGATCTCCGCGGGCCGCCAGCGGGTACTTTTTACTCTACATTCCACCAGCCCAGCGCCCATTGCGGACAGATAGAGCGCGCGCAAATATTTCCGCCATGCCTCTACTTGTTTCGGCTGGAGGGCTTTGAGCGGCGCGCGGTTGCCGCCCTCGCTATCATCGTCTTCATCCTTATCTTCTGCCTTCTGAATCGCCGCCAGTTCATCGGCGAACGGAACCGCTTCCTCTTCTGTGGCCAGCCCTAGAACCGCTTCGTAACTAAGTGCCAGCTTCCCTAGCAAATCATGCGGATCGTACAGCAGCGCCTCCGTTTTGCCGGGAGCTGACCGCAGCACTCGTCCCACTTCTTGGGCGAACCGCACACGGGATGCCACGGGCCGGCGCATGAGCAGCCAGCGCAGCCACGGGTAATCCACGCCTTCCGTTAGCAGCGCAACGTGAACAACAACCTGAATCCGTCCGGTTCGCAGCGCGGCCAGCGTGGCGGCCTGTTCGGCCCTTGAATGCCGGCTGTGAACGGCCTTCGCCACAAAGCCGGAGGCGTTCAGCCGGGCAGCAAACGCCTCGGCATCGTTGATACTGCGAGCGTTCGCCAGCCCGGGGCCGTGCTTTACGGCCCCTTGCATCATCGTTACGCAGGCGTCATCCAGTTCGGTCTCCGCGCCCGTCCAGGGGATTTGTCGGAACGGCACGATCACGCCGTCCCGTAGCGCCTCAGCGACGCCGTAGGCGTAGATTTCCCGATCCCATAGCTGGAGTCGCTCCGCTTCGCTCGACCGGTAGGGAGTGGCGGTGAAGCCGATAGCGCGGGGGGCTGCGATAGCTGGCGCGCAGGCTCGGATGGCGTCGCTCTCCCGATGGCACTCATCTGCAATCCACAACGCGGGAGGGCCGGGCCAGTTCGGATCGGCGATCAAATCAGGCACGCTGGGCAAGCAGCAGACCACGAGCCGCCGGTCGGCCTCTTTGGCATAGGTGTAATATCGGCCTACGCTGTCGTGGCCGCACCGCTCGGAGATAGTCTCGGCCAGTTGTTCCACGAGCCGCACCGTGCTTGTCGTTACGAGGACGCGCCCGCGACCAGAAGCGCATATCTCAGAAAGGAGTAGGCTTTTGCCGCTCCCCATCGTTGCGTAAATCACCCCCCGCTCCCGCGCTCGGCACGCCGCTAGGGCGATGGGCAGGCATTCGGATTGCCAAGCGCGCGGCGTTCGCCCAGCCCAGGGCAGTATTTTGCCGTCGCTGGACACGAGGCGAAGGGGAGATGGGTTTGCAGGCATGATAGTCTCCTGTTATTATGTTAATAGTGTAAACACATTAACATAGGAAGGAAAGCATGACAGATAAGACAGAGAAGAGCACGGCGAAAAAGCGAGGTAAACAGAGAAGCGGCGAGCCGTGGCGGCAAATCGTTTCATGCCCTGCCGAACTTGCGCCGGCGCTGCGGGAGATGGTTCGGGTGTATAGAGCCACCAAAGCATCCGCTGCCAAGCTCAAGCAGGAACCCTCGCCATGAACTCAGAATTTAGAGCCGCCTTGTCCGCCGCCGGCTTGGATTATCACGGCGAAATCATCCCAGACGGGCGCTTGCATCGCATCAAAGTCAACGGCGACCGCAATCCGAACAGTTTCTACGTGCTCCATCCCGACGGTATCGCCGCCGGATTGTTTGGCTGTTGGAAGCGCGGAATCTCGGAAACGTGGTGCGCCAAGTCTGGCGACACGTTGACCGAGGCCGAACGCGCTGAACGCGACCGGAAATGGAAGCAGCAACAGGCCGAACGGGATGCCGAACGCCGCCGGTTGAACGATGAAGCGCGTACAAAGGCCCAGTCCATCCTGGATGCTGCATCGCCCGCCACATCTGAGCATCCGTACCTGGTGCGCAAAGGCGTCAAAGCCTACCCCGGCGTCCTGGCCGGCCCCTGGCCACAACGCCAGATTGAGAACTGTCTACTCATTCCACTGCGCACGGCATCCGGGCAACTGGTGACCGTGCAGGCTATTTTCCCGGACAAACCCGCGACCGGGCGCGACAAGGATTTCTTGAAGGGCGGAACTACGAAAGGCGCGTTCTTCGCCATCGGCCATTTGCATTCCGCCGACACCGTCATCCTCGCCGAGGGTTACGCGACCGCCGCGACACTCCACGAGGCGACCGGATACGCCGCCGTCATGGCGGTTGACGCTGGAAACTTGAAACCCGTGGCCGAGGCGTTGCGGGTGCTGTATCCGGGCAAACGCATCATCGTTGCCGCCGACAACGACCGCGCCACCGAGGGCAATCCAGGGGTCAAGGCCGCCACCGCCGCCGCCAAGGCGATCAAGGCGACGCTGGCGATTCCGCAGTTTGCGGACGGCGAAGCCGGTACGGACTTCAACGACCTCGCGGCGCTGCACGGGCTGGACGCTGTTCTGGATGCTATCGACAAAGCCGGCCAGCCGGGCAAACGGCGAGAGCAGCTCCAAGTGCCGGATGATCGGCCGTCGGCGATCCCCGGAGAACAGCGCCAGTTAATCGATCTGGCCCTGCGGTTCCAAACCGATCTTGGTAATTCCGAACGGTTGATAGCCCGGCATGGCCGCGATCTTCGCTACTGTTTCGACTTTGGAAAGTGGCTGGTTTGGGATGGAGTCCGCTGGGCGATAGACCGCGATGGTGCGGCGCTGGACAAAGCCAAGGACACGGCCCGCAAGATTCTAGCCGAAGCAGCAACGCTAGATGACACGGACGATTCCAGAAAATTGGCAGCATGGTCTTTCCGCTCTCAAGCCCGCGAGCGCCTGGCCGCCATGCTGTTTTTGGCGCAATCCGACGTTTCGGTAAGACCTGAGCATCTGGATACCCATCCTTGGCTGTTGAACGTCGCCAATGGCACGCTTGACCTGCGCACCGGCAAGCTGCGACCGGCTGACCGCGCCGATCTGCTGACCAAAGCCGCGCCTGTGGTTTACGACTCCGCCGCCACCTGCCCGGAATGGCTGGCGTTCCTTGCCCGGATTTTCGATGGCAACGCGGAAATCATCCGGTACGTTCAAAAAGCCGTTGGATACAGCCTGACCGGCGACGACCGGGAACAAGCCTTTTTTGTCTGCTACGGCGTGGGGCGCAATGGCAAGTCGACGCTGCTGGAAACCCTCGCGGCGCTGCTGGGCGAGGATTACGCGCAACAGGCCGCGCCGGAACTGCTGATGCAAAAGACCCATGACCGCCACCCGACCGAACTAGCGGCCTTGCGCGGGATGCGGTTGGTGACAGCGATTGAGACTGGCGAAGGCCGCCGCCTCAACGAACCGCTGGTTAAGCAATTGACCGGCGGTGACCGGATTTCGGCCCGCTTCATGCGCGGCGACTTTTTCACGTTTACGCCGACTCACAAGCTATGGCTGGCCACTAACCACAAGCCGACGATTCGCGGAACCGACCTGGGCATGTGGCGGCGCATCAAGCTGATTCCCTTCACAATACAGATTCCAGACGTTGAAAAAGATGACGGTCTGAAAGCCCGGTTGCGCGCTACGGAAGCGCGGCCCGGCATCCTGAACTGGATGTTGGAGGGTGTCCTGCTGTGGCAACAGGAAGGGCTTAATCCACCACAGGCTGTGACCGCCGCAACGCAAGCCTATCGGGATGAAATGGATGTTTTGGCCGCATGGCTGACGGATTGCTGTGTCATTGCGAAGCAGGCTGAGGCATCCGCCGCTGACCTGTACCGCTCCTATGGTCAGTGGCGTGAACAGAATGGAGAACGCGCCGAAACTCAAACCCGTTTCGGATCAAGGCTTAAAGAACGCGAGTTTGAGCAAGTTCGGAGGCGCAACGGTATTTTCTGGCTGGGTATCGGATTGCTGGCGCGTGAACAGTGTGAACAGTGTGAACCCATTTCCCGGATAAACCCCTTCACGAGAGATGGGAAAAACGCTTATATGGAAAATGAGTTCACAACC
>JAKLIY010000083.1 GCA_022709365.1 Pseudomonadota bacterium | reverse complement strand
TGAAGATCACGACCGTGTCCGGCGTTGCCGGAACTGGGAAGTATTCGGTTGGGGTTATTTGGGAAACCGCCACGGCTGCATCGACGACCGTCAAGGTCAAGCTGCACGGCGGGCCGATTGGCGTCCTGGCCTAAGCGGTCGCTGATATGCCTGAGTCGCTGTTTGACGTGATCATGAGGGATTCTGGAATACCGGCGCTTCAAGCAGTATTCGGAATCCCCGCGACTCACACGAACAGCGACGGGGATGAAGTGCCGGTCACTGTGCTATTCAGTCAGCAGATTGTTCCCGTGGGCGAATTCGGCGAACGGGCGGAACTGCAAAGGACGCTGGAGATTCCGGTCGCCAGCGGGGCGCTGGTGGGACAGACGTTCGCGGTGGCAGGGACGGTGACAGATGATGACCCCTATCCCGATGATGTGGTCTGGACGGCTACGCAACTGCTGAACGATGACGGCTATTTCCGCACGTTCGCGGTACGGAGCGGGCTATGAGCGACGCTACCCTCGCTCTGGCCGATCTGGCGGCGAAACTGGCAGTGGTTGCGCCGGTTCGCGCGGGCCGGGCGGCACTGGAAACTACTAGCGCGGATTTGCCGGTCATCACGATCTGGAGTACCGAGGATCGGCATGCCGATGATCAGGGCTACGGATACGCCATGCAGTTCACCCGTGCAGTGACCATCGAAAGCAAGCAGTCCGCCACGGCGACCTATCACGATGCGCTGGATACCGTACTCACGGCGATTCGCCGGGCGTTGCGGGAAGATATGATGAGCGGGTCTCCGCTTTCTGGATACGCGACCGCACTCCGGCAAAATGCCGCCCGCTTTTTTGCTCCGGCTGACGGCAGTGAAATCGCTGTGGTTCAAGTCACTCTCGAATTTGATTATTTAGAACGCTTTGTTTAGGAGACGCCCTCATGGCTTACGATCATCGCCCGATGTATGTGCAGTGCCGGCTGAACTATGGCCTGTACACCGGTGACGTAGCCCCCACGACTTACCTGGGGCCGGTCAACATCACCAAGCTGGAACTCAACAGCATCAAGCAGGAACAGGAGCGCCTGATTTCCAACATGGAAGGCTCCTGGGGCGAGGCGCTGGCGTCCGTCGCCAAGCCGACGGATCCGGGTACCATAACCATGGAGTTCAACTCGATGCCGCAGGAACTGTTGTCGCTGGTCATCGGCGCGGATGTATCGGCGCTGACTCAGACCAATGACGCGGTGCCTGATGAGGTCATTACGACCGTGCTGGATACCTGGGTGCCACTGGCTAATCGGTTCCTGGATTCGGCGACCCCGCTGGTTTTGGAAACCTCTCCGTCTACGGTCATTGCTACCACCAAATACGAGGTGGATTACAACGCCGGGCTGATTCGGGCGCTTCATGCGGATGCGGTCGGCGTCGGCAAACTGGCGACGTACAAGAAGCTGGCGATTACCGCCGGCGAATCGTATGCCGCTGGCAAGGCCAAATCCGCCTACATCAAGCTGTACGGCACGGCCCTTGAGAAGATCACCGGCAACGCCGGGTTGTTGACCATCTACAAGGCCAGCGTGTCCCCGTCCAGCGCCTACGACTGGGTTAAAGGCGGATTCGCAACCGGGTCACTGACCGGCGACTTGATCACCCCGACCGGGTTCGGATCGCCGTATCTGTTTGAATACAACCCGTAAACCATGGCAATCACGCTAGGCGCAATCACCCTCCCGGATGGCCTGACCTGGGAGGATGAATTTGCCTGGTCGCCGGTTGAGCAGAGTAGCGAATACTCGCTCACCGGTGCGTTGATTGTGCAGGAATCGACGAAACTGGCCGGACGCCCGATCACTTTGACCGGGCAAAGCGACGGGCAAAACTATACGGTCTGGATCAGCCGGACGAATCTGCTGGCCCTGCAAGCCGCATTAAACGTGGCTGGCGCACGCTGGACATTGACCTTGCATGATGCCCGCACGTTTACCGTCATGGCCGCGCCCGATCCGCTGGACGCGGAACCCTTGCCGGTCTATCGCTCATTTACCCCGGCGTCCCCGGCCAGCGGCCACTGGTATGTCTTGCGGTCGCTGAAATTGCTCACGGCTTAATGCTCATGATGATTCACACCGTCAATATCTTTTCACCCTGTACCAAGGAAATCCTGATGAAACTTTCTGAACTGTCCTCCGCTGTGGCGGAAGTCTCGGCGCAACTGACTAAAGTCCGGGGCGAAATCCTCGACAAGATCGCGGCGCTGGAAGACGCGCTCATTGATGTTGATTTGCCGGAAGACGCCACTGCCGCGCTCTTTACCCTGCGGGCTAACGCCAAAACGCTCGATGACATCGTGCCGGATATTTTCATGACCCCGGCTCGCCGGGGTTTTTTGCGCCTTTGTTGTATTCAGAAGATAGCCCATGACTGTTATCCCGCAAGTCATTCTGTTGGTTTTGATGATCATTAGCGTCCTGTTCGTTCCCGCGAACGATGAAAAGTACTGGATACTGCGCTACAGCCCGATAACCCGCCTGTTGCGGTTTGCGCTGCTGTTTGCGCTGCTGTGGTGGGGCGGATTCTGGGGATAGCTCATGGCGCAAAATAGCAATCTGATTTTGCAACTGCTGATCACCGCCCGTGACGGGGCCAGCGACATCCTCAACCGAATTCGTGAGCGCATCGGCAGTCTGGGCAGTATGGCGGCGACGGTCGCCAAGGCCGGACTGGCCGCGCTGGTGGCCGGAGTCGTGGCTTTAGGGGCCGCCTTCGCTCAGGGCCTGCGCAGCGCCGCCGACTTTGAAACGATCATGGCGCGGATTCAGGCGGCTGGGGTGTCTTCCGCCGCGGAACTGAAAAAGGTCGCCGACGCCGCCAAGCAAATGGGCAAGGATACCGGCGCTGGCGCGACCGAGGCTGCCGTGGGCCTGGAGGGCTTGATTAAAGCCGGCCTGTCCACCGAGGAGGCCATCGGCACCTTGCCGAATATTCTGGCCTTGGCCAGTGGGCAAATGCTGGCGATGGACGAGGCCACCACGCTGGTGATCAAGACCGTCAATCAGTTCGGCCTGAGTTTCAAAGACAGCAAAGCCGTGGTCGATACCCTGGCGACCGGCGCGAATGTCGCCGCCACGTCCGTGCAAGAACTGGCCCAGGGACTGGAGAATTCCGGGCTGGAGGCGCGTAAAGCCGGATTGAGTTTGCAGGAAACCGTCGCCGCGTTGAACACCCTGATGCAGAACGGCCAGGACGCCGCCGGCGCGGGCGAAGCCTTGCAAAGCATGTTGCTGGAATTGAGCGATGTCAGCGGCCCCGCCCGTGAGGCGTTGCGCTCAGTGGGCGTATCGACCGGCGATTTCAACGCGGTGTTGCAGATTCTGGCGGAAGGCGGCCCGCGAGCGAACGCCGCGCTGGGCGCGTTCGGCGAAACCGCCCTGACCGCCGCCGGGATTCTCGGCAACGCCCTGCCGTTTTATCGGGAACAGGTGAAGCAAATCACCGCCGTCGGGGTGAGCGCGCAACAAGCCTCGGACATCATGGGCCAGACCTTCAACAGTCAGGTGCAGAGCCTGAACGCCACCTGGAGCGAGTTCTGGCAGACCCTGGCCGAGCCGGTGTTGCCGGCCCTGACTGAGAGCCTGAAAACCCTAACCGGCTTCATCACTGACAACCGGCAGGCGCTATCGGACTGGGTGACGCTGGGCTTTGCGCCGGTCACGGCCAGCATTGACGGGGTGCGGCTGGGGATCGCCGCCTGGAATGGCGATGCCGAGAAAGCCAACCAGATTCAGGCGCAAATGAACGAGCGTCTGGCGGCGATTCAACGCGCCCTGTCTGGCGCCAGCGCCGAATACGCCAAGACGAAAGCCGCCACCGAAGGCCAGAAAAACGCCACGGAAGGGGCGGCGCAGGCGACCGAGCGCCAGAAAGTGGCGCTGGAGGCGTTGCAGGATGCGATTCGGGAACATACCCGCCTGGCGAATGAAGCGGCGGCGGGTAGCGACGTGCAACGATTGCACCTGGAGCGGGTGCGGGAGGCGCAGGCCCAGTATGACGCCGAACTGAAAAAAGGACTGCCGACGGCCCAGCAACAGGCCACCGTACAACAGACGACCACGAAATCCCTGAGCGAGTTGCACGTCGCCTATCAAGTGTCGGCGGCGATGGTGCAGCGCTTGGAGGAACAGAACCGCAAGGGCCTGGCGACCGATCAACAGGTCACAGAAGCCAAGCTGGTCAAGACGCGGGCGGAGAAGGAGTACACCAGCGCGGCGCAACTGGGCGCGGAAGCCGCCGAACGCAACCTGAAAATTCTGGAAGCAGAAATTCCGACGATTGAAGCGGCCAGTGCGGCGCAAATCGCCCAGCAACAGGCCCTGCTGGAATTGGCTCAGGCCCGTGGCGATGACCAGAAAGCCGCCGAGGCCCAACTGGAAATCACCCGGCTGGAAGTCCAGCAAGCCAAGGACTTGGCCGCCAACAAGACGCAGCAAGCCGCCCAAACCCAACTGCTGCTGCTCGCTAAGCGCGATGAATACGCCCTGACAATCCAGAGCAACGCCGGGCAACAGCAGGAAATCCGCCTGCTGGAAGAGACGGTTCAGCAAAAAGTGGCTGAACAGCAAGCCGCATGGGAAGGGATACGGGTGCGGGAAGAGGAGATTAAGCAGGCGGAAATTCTGGCCGGCCCCATCGGCCAACTGACCCGGCTTTACCGGGAACAGGCCGACGAACATCAGCGCGCCGCCGACATCAGCGAGCGATACGCCGACGTTCGGATGAAAGAAATTGAAGGGTCTATCCGGGTCGCCGAGGCCAGGGGCGATGAAGCGGAAGCGGCCCGCTTGCAAGCGGAACAGCAGGAAGTCCTGATCGAACAAGCCGATCAAATCGCCGCGAACCGGGCGCAGGAAGCTGCGGATGCCGAAAACGCCGTCGCGGCGAAAACGCTGGAACTGGCGGCGGACGGTGAACTGTCGGCAGCGGATCAACAGCAGATTGCCGACTTGCAAGCCGTTGCCGAGATGAAACGGGCGGCGGCGATAGAAGCCGGGAATCACGCCGACGCCCTGCGCGAAGAAGCCGATGCTGGGGAGTCCGTTGCGACCGTCTTGGAAGATGGCGCACAACGCATCCAGCGCATGGCCGAATCTGCTGATCAGGCGGTCAAGGATAGCGCGGAGAATGCCAAGGCCGCTGGCGATATCGTGAGCAATTTTTACAATTCGGCCATTGGCGCCCTGTCCAGCCTGAGCGAAGGGGCAGTTGCGCGCTTTCGGCAGATGCGTGGCGAGGCGGGTCCAGCGGGCGATGATTTGAGTGCGCTGGCCGCCAGCATTCAGCAGATTGAGCAAAATTTAGCAAATTCGCGCACCGGTCATGACCGTTTTACCGCCTGGTTGCAGCAAATCACTGTGGATTCTGTTGATGTGCAAAAAGCCTTTTTAGGTCAAGCCACAGCGGCGGAACGATTAACAGAGAAACTCAACAAGATTGGCGATGACTCCACGCAGGCGGGGGGCGGCCTAGAAAGCTTGATCCGCTCTTCGCAAGGGGCGCTTGATCAGTTCAGCCTGCTTGACGATGCTCGTCTGAGCAACTTGCAAAGCGCCATTGACAGCGCCAACAGCAAGCTCCGGCAAATGCAGGCAGAAACCCAGGCGGCGCGGGAGCAACTGGCGGACTTGGCGCAAGATTTCGGCAAGCAAATCCTGCAATTGCAAGGCGACCAAAAAGCCTTATTGGCGCTCGAACAGCAAGAGCGGTTGGCGCAACTCGACGAACTCTATGAGAAATCCGGGCAGATGGGCAGCGCCGAATATCAAGAAGCCAAGCGCCGCTCCAATGAATTGCACCAACTCAAAATGCAACAACTAAAAGAAGAAGAAGCGCAGGCCAATGACACCAGCACGCAGCAGCAGACCCGCGCCGAAACGCGCACCGCGACCCCTGACCGGGGCGGCGGGCTGGCGTCTTCGGAACGCACCTATAACCTCAACCTGACCGTGGGGAACCAGACCTTGCGCACCACCACCGCGTCTGACCCCACCGGGTTCCTTTCGGCCCTCGAAACCGCGAAACGCTCAGCCAGTTGATACGCCAATGACTATTCTCGCCAGCGATATTAAGTTTCTCAAGTCGGAACGCATGACAGATTTACCGGACGGCGGCGGCTTTGCCACCAACAATGTCG
>JAKLIY010000082.1 GCA_022709365.1 Pseudomonadota bacterium | reverse complement strand
CCGATCATCAGGCCACGCGCCCGGTACTGGTCGTAAGCCATCCTCTCCACATTGTTGCGGTAATAGGTCTTGAGCGCCTCCCGCGCCTCCCGCGCCGTTTTGGTCAGGGGGACGAGCTTGCCCAAGGTTTCCAGCACATGGGCGACGTTCCCGGCAGACAACTCCGCTTCCTGGCCTTCCATCCAGCGGTGCCGCCGCGTTTCATCCGGGAACATCATCTTGGCAAATTCCGCCAGCTTTTCAACGGCATGGAAGTAGTCGAGGATGTGGGTGGCTTGCGGGAACCGGTCCTGGATGTAGGTGCGGATCCATTCTGCCCCGTCCGTGATGAACACCCATTGCTCCGGTCGGTCGGCCCACGGGCCCAGGCTGGCTTCAAAACGGGGCAGGAACTCGTGGCAACTGCCCAGGCAGGCACTGTAGATGCTTTCTACAATCCGGTGGCGCTTCTTCTTGCCCACCGCTTCCACCGCACTGCCGGGGAAAATGCGCCCCAGCTTCACTTCCTTCCAGCCGGCCTGGGTCAGGATCATGCTGCCGTCCATCGAGGCGTACACCACCTCGCCTTCCGGCAACTCCTCATGCGGGATCGCCTGTTCCTGCTGGTCCTCCAGGGCTTCCCCCAAGGCATTCGTCACCCGGAACACTTGCGTGGTGGCCACCTCAATGCCCAGGAACAGTTGCAATAGGTCATTCGCCTCGCTGTAAACATCGCTGACACCCGCCCGCGCCATCAGGTCTTGCAGGTAGGGGCTGATGAAAAAACCGTGGGTCTTGGCCTGGAACGCAGGGTCATCCGCTATGGCAATGCGTCCGAAACGGCTTTGGCAATACTTTTTTTCTCGGCGATTCAGGCCGTTCCCCAAGGTTTCCTTCCAGGACCGCCCGACCCAGGTCGGTCCAGAGTTCAGCAAATCCCTTCTCGTAATCATAAAAATGGGTCTGTTCGGTGTTCAGGCGTTGCAGGTCATCGTAACGGCTTCCAGCAAGGGCAAGGAATTCGTCTTTGGTCATGGGTCTGGCTCCAGTCCGTCAACTCAGGGGGCTGCCGATTACACCATCAGGGAGCCAGTGTGTAAAATTGGAATGCACCCGCCTGAAACACCTGCGGCGGGCGACCGCGCGGATGCGCGGGCGGTGGGACGATCGGTTGCGGATCCGCCAGGTACATCCGCTGGTCCTTATGCACATCCCCGACGAAGACCTCGCCTTGCGCCTCAAGGGCGCGCAGGAAGGCCGGATCACTGCCATAGAAGCCATCAAAACCCACCCAGGCAAAACCGATCCCCTGCTGACGGGCGTGGAGGATCATGGCCAAAGCCAAGTCGGTTTTGCGCTGGAAGCGGCGCTGGGCCTTGGGAATGCCCGCTGCCTGACAGCGCGCCGCATCACGAGTCCAGTCTTCGGGCAAAAACAATCGTTCGTCCATCAGCGTCGCGTCGGAGCCCCGGCTCAACGCGGCAAACACCCCCACTTGGCAGTTCTCGACTTTACCCAACTGACCGCACCATTGCCGGTCCACCCCGACGGAGTGCATGCCCTTCTTGGGTACGCCACTGTCATCAATGAGCAGGGCGCTGTCCTCATGCCCCCCAACAACCGGTTGGCATCTTGGGCCACCTGATCGAGGACCGCGCGTTCGGACCAAGCGGATTCGCTCACCATATGCTGCAACGTTTGATGGTCAGTCGCTGGAACGACCTCTTCTATGCGTTCCATGTTCTTGGTTTCCGCCTGGATCAATCCCTGAACATACTGCTGAGCCGCCGTCTCGACCGTCCGCGTCCGCTGGCGGAAATGCCCTCGGAAGCGATCACAAAAGTCCAGGAACCGCTGACCCATCCCGGCCAACAATCCCACTTCCGCAGAGGCGGTCGAGTTTTTTTGAGGCGTCCGAGGATGTCTCTTTCATACGCTACCTTATGAATCTTGTGTTTTGATCAAAATTAGATTATCTTTTTTTGATTATAAATCAAACAGATAAATCTGACAAAGTAGAACTAATCAAGTCAATTTCTTGCTTGGGGGTCTCGATGCCCTTCTTGGATCTCTTTGTGGAACGCATGAAGGGCATAGACAGCACCGGTAAAGCGAACGGTATAAACCGCCCGATAGGTGTAGTGGACTGCAATCGAAACGGGCCAGGACTGAATTCAACGCATTTTCAGGACCGAATTAAATGCCACTATCGGTACCCCCAAGACCACATTATTTGCCACTGAGACTGCAATCAGCGGGGCAGGACTGCAATCATCCGGCTCAGGACCACATTATTTGCCACTGAACGGACAGGCTCCTCCGGTCGCTAACGGCACCGTCGCCATAGGGTAAACCCCAGTGAGGTGGCTGAGGTGAGACAGTTTGGGTGTCTCATTAGGGTTGTTTCAGCCAATCTGAGATGGTACCGTACCAGGGTCTAAACCCTACGGAGACAAATACCATCCTATGGCCGTTTACGGTTACGCCCGCGTGTCCAGTGCCGATCAGGATTACGCCCTCCAGGAGCAGGCCCTCCGCACCGCCGGCTGCGAGGTCATCCGCGCCGAGAAAGCCTCGGGTACGATCCGCGCTGGCCGTACTGAGTTGGAACTGCTTCTGGAATTCCTCCGACGCGGCGACACTCTGGTGGTGACCCGGGTCGACCGCTTAGCCCGCAGCATCAAAGATCTCCAAGACATTGTGTACACCCTCAAGGCGCGCGGCGTCACCTTGCGGGCCACCGAACAACCGATCGACACCCAAAGTGCGGCCGGCAAGGCCTTCTTGGATATGCTGGGGGTGTTCGCCGAGTTTGAAACGAATCTTCGCCGCGAACGGCAACGCGAAGGGATTGTGGCGGCCAAGGCCCGTGGCGTTTATCGGGGGCGGAAGCCCTCCGTGGACCTCCCCGCGATTCGGCGATTACGCGAGGAGCAGAAACTCGGGGCGACCGAGATCGCCCGGCGACTCGGGATTGGCCGAGCCTCGGTGTACCGGGCGCTGGCCAAGTCGAACGGCGAGACCTGAGTTGATCCCGGCCGACTCGCTCCTGCAACTGCGGCATCGGCTGGATCGCCTGCCGCCGAAAAGTCCCGAGCGGGCCGACCAGGTGGCGGCGGTCGCCGAGTTATATGGCGTTTCTACCACCACCGTGTATCGGGCGCTACGGACCTTCCAGAAACCTCGGGCGGCGCAGCGCGCCGATCATGGCAAACCGCGAGTTCTACCGGCGACGGAACTGGAACGGTACTGCGAAGTGATCGCCGCCCTGAAACTCAGGACGCGCAACAAGCAGGGCCGTCACCTGTCGACTCGCCGCGCCATCGAGCTGTTGGAGCACTACGGCGCCGAAACCGCGCAGGGGCTGGTGCGGGCGCCGAGCGGGGTCCTCCACAAGACTACCGTCGACCTGTACCTGCGCCGCTGGCACTTGGACCAGCCCCGCTTACTCCGCCAACCGCCGGCGGTGCGCTTTCAAGCCGAATCCAGCAACGCCTGCTGGCAATTCGATCTGTCGCCGTCCGACCTCAAGCAGGTCGAAGCGCCGCTGTGGATCGAACCGGCTCGCGGTCGGCCCACCCTGATGCTGTTCAGCGTGGTGGACGACCGGAGCGGGGTCGCTTACCAGGAATATCGCTGCGTCTACGGCGAGGATGCCGAATCGGCGCTGCGCTTTCTGTTCAACGCCATGGCGCCCAAGCCGTTCCTGCCGGAGTTCCCGTTCCAGGGCATCCCCGGCATGCTGTACCTGGATAACGGTCCGGTGGCCAAGAGCCGGGTGTTTCAGAACGTCATGGGGGCGCTGGGTGTCGTTTGCCAAACCCACCTACCGGCGGGTCAGGGTGGCCGCCGGGTCACCGCGCGCGCCAAAGGGAAAGTGGAGCGGCCGTTCCGCACGGTGAAGGAGATGCACGAGACCCTGTACCACTTTCACCGGCCCCAGAATGAAGCCGAGGCCAACTGGTGGCTGCAACGGTACTTGCTCAATTACAACCGCCAACCCCACCGCAGCGAAGGGCATTCCCGGTTGGAGGACTGGCTGGCCCACCTGCCCGCCGAGGGTTTCCGGGCGCTGTGTTCCTGGGAGCACTTCTGTCGCCTGGCGCGGGAACCGGAGCGGCGCAAGGTCGGCGGCGATGCGCGGATCGTGGTCGGTGGCACCGTTTATGAAGTCGATCCCGGCCTGGCCGGTGAAACCGTGGTGCTGCTCTGGGGCCTGTACGATAGCGACCTGTATGTCGAATTCGAAGGGCAACGCTCCGGCCCCTATGTTCCCGTTTCCGGTCCCATTCCCCTCAACCGCTACCGGTCGTTCAAAAAAACGGCCGCCGACGAGAAGGCGGACCGTATCCGCCAACTCGCCGATCAGCTCGGCTTGCCGATCGCGGCCTTGACCGGCGAGCCGGATCTGCAACTCACCGCTCCGTCGCCACCGGTAACGACCCTACCGCAGCAGCCGTTCCCGGCTGAGATCTTGGACGACCAGTATCCCAATCGCGTCGCTGCCAAGCTAGCCATCGCGGATGAGATCGCCTTGCCCCTGGTCAAACTGGACCCCGATGACCGGGCCTTCATCGATCGGTTGTTGACCGAAACCTTGGTGCGCCCGGTGGTGCTGGCCCGGGTCCGCGTGCATTTCCGTCACAAGCCACACCCCGGAGACCGTCATGCGGACTGAAGTCATCGAGTATTACCGGCTGACCAAGCCGTTGAACCGGGCCGGCTACTATGAAACCGCACACCATAGCCAGATCATCAAGAACGTGCGCGGCGCCCTCCTGGAAGGCCGCATCGTCGCCCTCTGTGGCGTGATCGGCAGCGGGAAGACCGTGATGCTGCGCCGGTTACAGCAACAATTGAAGGACGAAAATCGCATCACCGTCTCCCGTTCCCTGACGGCGGAAAAGCACAGCGTCAAGCTCAGCACCCTGGTGGCGGCGCTGTTCTACGATCTTTCGCCAGGAAAGAAGGTCCGCGTGCCCAGCCGAACTGAAGATCGCGAGCGGGAATTGCAGGAACTGGTCAAGAAAAGCAAGCGGCCAGTCGCCTTGTTCATTGACGATGCCCATGTGCTCAAGGATGACACCCTCACCGGACTCAAACGGCTGATGGAAGTCATCGAAGGCGACGGCGGTTGCCTGTCGGTGGTCCTGGCCGGGTGGCCCAAGCTGCGCAACGACTTGCGCCGCCCGAAGCTGGAGGAAATCGGCCTGCGAACCGACACCTTCTCCCTCGACGGCATCACCGGCAGCCAGCGCGAATAGATCCAGTGGTTGCTGTCAACCTGCGCGGCGCATCCGCAGGGTCCCGATGCGATCATTCGTCCCGAAGCGGTCGATCTGCTGGCCAGCCGGTTGCGGACCCCCCTCCAGATCGAATGGCATCTGACCCAAGCTCTGGAGGCTGCCTATCAGACCGGTGAATCCCCTATCGGTCCCGAACTGGTCGAGACCCTGCTGTACCGGCATCTGGATGATCTGGAATCGACCCTAACCCGGCAAGGCTACGGCCTCAAGGACCTGGTGCAGAACTTCGACGCCAAGCCGGCGGAAATCAAAGCCCTATTTGCCAATCAGCTCGATCCGATCCGGGCCAATGACCTGCGCGATCGGATGCGCCTCGCCGGACTGCCTATCTGAACGGGTCACGGTGACTGGCAAATAATGTGGTCCCGGACCGGATGATTGCAGTCCCGCGCCGCTGATTGCAGTCTCAGTGGCAAATAATGTGGTCCTGGAGGTACCGATAGTTGCAAATAATGTGGTCCTAAAACTGCGCTGATTGCAGTCCCGGCCCATTTCGATTGCAGTCCACTACACCTACCCGCGCATCTCCACGGCGGATCAGAAACCGGATCTGCAGTTCGATGACCTACGCGCCTACGCGCCTACGCCGCGCGGGCCCATCTCACCATCGTCCGGGAATATCTCGATGTGGCGGTGTCGGGCCGCAAGCAAGGCCGTCCACAGCTCGACGCCCTCATGCAAGCGGCGCGCGAGCGCGCGTTCGATTGCGTGCTGGTTTGGAAATTCGACCACTTCGCCCGCTCAACGCAACACCTACTCGCGGCGCTGGAAGAGTTTGACTACCTGAGCATCCGCTTCGTGAGCCTCCAAGACCAGATCGACACCACCTCGCCCATGGGGAAGGCGATGTTCACGCTCATCGGCGCCATGGCGGAACCGGAATCATCCTTGATCAGCGAGCGAGTCACCGCTGGCATGAAAGCGGCCAAAGCGCGAGGGAAGCCTCTGGGGCGACCGCGAACGCGAGCGGCCATCGTGACACGAATCGAGGAACTGGCGAAAACGATGGATCTCAGCGTGCGCGGGATTCATCAGAGAATCGGTGCCCCGATCGGGCGCGGCGTGGTTGGGGACATCGTCAAACGTATCCGCCACAGCCCGGTGGCGCATTGAAGTGATAAATTTTTACACGTATCCCGAGCAAACCCCGCCTTCAAGGGGTGAAGTTGCTACCCGGACGAATCGCGCCGTTTTGAAGGCCTCGCCCGCGAAAGCAACGGAATTCTCCGGATCGGACGACCGTTTCGTTCGAGTTGATGCATCCGCTGCGACGCTCGTGGAATAGCCGGCTCGTTCAACCGGCGGCGAAGTCCGCCTCGCCGCCTTTCGCCAGCCGTTCCGCGACCGGACCGCACCAGCGCCAGAAGAAGGCCGGCGTGTAGACGAGATCGAGCAAGGTCGAGGTGACCAAGCCGGCGAGCATGACCACGGCCATCGGCTGGAGGATTTCCTTCCCCGGCTCGCCGGTGGCGATGGCCAGCGGGATCAGGCCCAGCACCGCCGTGGTCGTCGTCATCAGCACCGGCACCAGGCGTTCGAGGGACCCCCGGACGATCATCGCTTCGCCAAACGTCTCGCCTTCGTGCCGCATCAGGTGGAGGTAGTGATTGATCATCATGATGCCGTT
>JAKLIY010000081.1 GCA_022709365.1 Pseudomonadota bacterium | reverse complement strand
ACCACGGTCGCCACCGACGGGTCACCCTCGTAGGTTGCCAGAAACCGCTCGATCTGACGCTGGCAGGCGTAGGCGATTTCATCGATGCCCGCGCCGTACCAGCCGGAGAAGTCGAAGTGACGGCGGGTGGTCGCGTTACCGGTTGCCGCGAATCTCACGACCGTGGTGGCCGGCGGTATGCGGTCTAGCGGGATGACGATGCGACCGGCCGAGTCTCGGGTATGTTCGACCCCCGGAATACTCAGGTCGACGCGGGGAAACACTTTTTTCTGACCCAATCAACCTGCCATCCAATCGTTCAGTTCGTCGTCGTAGGCCAGCACCGCCGCGTCCGCGCGCTCGTTGATCAGATGCAAGTAGACCGTGGTCGTCTGGATCGACGCGTGGCCCAGTTGGTTTTGCACGAAGACCAGCGGGTCCATGCCGAACTGGGCCGCGAAGCGCTCGGAGCGCTGGGCCGCGCACAACGTGTGCGTGGCGTAAGTGTGGCGCAGCAGGTGAGGATGCGCGTGGATCCCCACCCGCCGGCCCATTTCCCGCACGATGCGTTCGATCCCCTTGCCATGGTCGGCGTAAGGGGTGCCAAACTGATTGAGGAACAGGTTTGGATGCTCGGTCGCACAGAGGCTCGCTCTCAGGCCCCGCGTGTGAACGACGTAGTCATGCAGATCCCGCATAAACCGTCGGCTGATGTAGATGGCTCGGGGCGCTGAACCCTTGGTCCGGATCCCATGGCCATCCCGAGGATCGAGAGGGATTTGGATGTTCCGCTGGGGGTGTCCGGCCCGATCCGGGTCCATGATATAAGCCGCTGGGAAAGTCGCGATCTCTTCGCGCCGAAGTCCCGTTTGGAGGCTGAAGCGGATCATTATCTGATGATGCGGGTTGTCGGCAGCCGCCGACAGCAGGGCCTTGATCTCGTTCTTGGATAGATACTTCGGCCAGTCGCGGCGCTTTTTCGGCATCACGTCACGCGCCGACGCCTTCCCGCCCGAAGCATCAACGTGGGCTAGGAACGCGTCCTTGCGCCTTGCCGTGCGGTCCTCGGATCCAAACGGTAAGCGGTCGATCCATTGCTGGCTCAGGGCGTACTCGTAGAATTTGCAAACGTAAATGAGCCGTTGCCGGACGGTGTTGCGGTCGAGTCCGATTTGATCGAGGCAATAGTTCCGATAAGCCGCGACGAGGCTGCTTTCCTCGCTACCCCGGACGTGATCCCAGTGGAGTTCATGCGCTTCCAAAAAGCTCTCACAGACCTTTGTCCCGAAGAAGGCGGACGGCGCGCTTGAAATCCAAGTTAAAGAGGTGCACGACCAAGTCCACCGCACCCCCGCCCCCGCGTTCGGCGCGGGTGTCCCAGAACTTGGGGCCAGTACAAAGAAGCTCAACGTCGTGGCCTGCAACATGGGCATGCCAACGGGTGGTGTGCGGATTCGCGCGGGCTTTGAAAGTGAGATCCTTTTTGGCGTAATCGGCGACTGTGCCCAAGCAGTGCGCGGCATCCAACGACCGCCAGCGGGCCAAGGTAGAGCTATCCACAGCCATTAGCCTTCACCCTCCCCCGGACCCCCTCCCGCTACTCGTGTCGAAGACACAAAATAACTTATTGAATACAGTCTATTTCATTTGTAACTGATTACAAGCCCCTGAACCATCGCTGACGCCCACGACCTTGCCGGTGTATTCAGCGGCTACCAGCGGCCCGGTCAGGATGATGAAGAGTCCAAACAACCACAGCACAGGACGGATGGAATTCATGGGCGCTCTCCAGCAGCTTGATGAAGCCGTGGAGCATAGCACCCAGGGCGGCGCGCCCACGCGAGCAGGGCCGATCCTCCGGGTCCGGCGATTAACCCAATCGTTCCAGCAATTGCTGCCGGTACTGATCTTCCAGCAAGAGATTCATCGGCTGGCGGTGGCTGGCGGCCAATCGCAGTTGCAGCAGCTCCAGGCGGGCGCGGGCGCGGCTCCGGTCGCTGTCGGGGAGTTGCTGCAACAGATGCTCCGCTTCCCGCACATCGCGACGCAGTTGCAGTTCGGGCGGTAAAAATCCGGCATTCTTGAGCAGACGATAAGCAGCCCGTAGTTCTTCAGGAATGGCTGAATCATCCTCCAAGCGCAAGGGCTGGCCCCTCGCCGGCCAAGCCGCGCAGTTCTCCCCGGTCGATGGCCTCCTGAATCCGTTCGGCGATTTGATCCAGAAGATTCATCGGCGTTCCTTTCCTCCGATCAGGCGGGCCACCCCATGAACAGTCATCGTAACCGCACACGGACTGCCAACCGGCTAAACTGATTAAGGTGGAAGTTTCGATCCGCACCGGCGCCTGAACGCCGGCGGACTTCCCGTTCTTAAAACCCGATCAGGAGTATAGAACCATGACCCTCAAACCGATCCTCATGGCCACCGGCCTGAGCCTGGCGCTGCTGGTATCCAGCGGCGCCGGAGCGGCGGATGTCAAAAGTATGGCGGTGGATGCCGCCAAGGACCAGGCCGCTGACCTGGCGAAGGAGAAGGCGACCGACATGGCCAAGGACCAAGCCGAGGCGATCATGCCGGCGACTGGCGGCGCGGCGGTCATAAAGGTGGCACCAGGTGCGGCGGCGGTGCCGGGCGTTGATGCCACCAAGGCGGTGACCGGCGCGGCCAAGTTGCCGGGTGCTACTGTGGTGCCGGCTGTTGACCCGACCAAGGCCGCGACCGAAACGGCCGAGGACCTGGCCAAGAAGAAAGCCGCCGAGGCCGTGAAGGGCGTGGTCAAATAACCGCTCAGGCCGGGCGCTGGAAACAGCCGCCTCCGGGCGGCTTTTGCGTAGGATGCGGGTGAAACCGCCCAAGCCTTTGGCGCGAAACCCGTGGCGCGCGGCGTTGAGTCCCTTCGAGATCGATCCATGAAATACCTAGCTATTGCCGTACTCCTCGCCATCCTCGTCGGCGCCGCCCTTCACTACGCTCAGCACCGTGAGGACCTGCCAGCAGCCGAATCAAGCTCTGGATGGATGCAGCGATAACGAGCCGGGAGGCCAAAAAATGCGGGTTGCTGTGCTACCGTTGAAAAGCGTCAGCGGTGGCTAGACCGGGGTGTGGGAGGCCGCTGGCCGACTCCTCAAGACCCTGTTCAGCCATTACGTCTACGCCTACCGAAATCTCATGCCCTCAGCCAGCCTGTTGGAGAAACTGGACCCGGATCGTTATCCGAACATGAGCATGACCTTTGCCGCAATCCTGGGCTATGTCTGCGGGGAACGATGGACACAGCCCGTGATTTTGAGCATCGAAGTGGTCGATGACGTAATGCTGGCGATGAGCGAGGGGCAGATGTTGCCCAACTTCCTCGGCGAGGTTTCCGAGCTGCGCGCTCATCTGCGCCGGTTGGGCATGGCCGCGGGCTTCACCCCCGCTGAATGGACTGAATATCAGGCACTGACTAAGGAGCGGCTGCACCTGACGTTGTAGGGCGCTCGGCGGTGTCAGAGCCAGCCAAACCACTAGGCCAGGGGATGTCGCCACAGGTCCGCCACGATCACCCGCCAGAGTTCCACGGCCAAATCACACGGGTTCTTGTTCAAGGACTCATTGATTGACATGGGAATACCTCGTAAAGACGAAAAACCCCGCACAGGACGAAGTCTTAATCCCTTTTTAATCAGGGTTCGGGGTGGGCTTTCGTCTAAACTCTAGCATCCCCCGGCGGGAAGTCTACCTCCTCACCCACCGGCTCCAGGGAGGACACGCCGCTTCAAGGTCATTTTGAGGTATCCGGGCGTCGGGGACCCTTCAGGCGTTTTCGGCGCAGTCTCGGGCGGGGAGGCGGGCCGTTTCGGGCGGGGCGTTCGGGCGAAAATCTGCTGCTCGGGCGTCACCTCTCCGGCCGGTTGCCCGTCTAGGCCGTAGCGGGGGCCGCCCTTCGCCAGCGCTTTCCGGTAGGCCGAAGCGTCGGTGTAGACTTTCAGCGCCCGGCGGAGTTGGGTGCGACTCAGGTCGGCCAGGGCCGGATGGACGCCGGCCAGCGCCAGCAGCTCCTCGCCCAGGCCGATTTTCAGCGGCTGGGGCGCCTTGCGGCTGAAACAGGCCGGGAAGGCTTCCACCAGCCGGTCAATAATGGGGTTCACATCCTGGGGCATGCCAGCGTCTCGGGGGGTCGATGAATGAAGCGAGGACCAAAATGAGTAAAGCCGGTTTGAGTCTGTTTGTTTTCGGTTTTTATCTGATCATCGTCGGACTCGGTTTCATGATAGCGCCGCACTGGAATCTGCGCCTGTTCGGCCTGAGCGCCGGCGATGATGTTTGGATTCGCATGGTGGGAATGCTGGCCTCCATTATTGGAGCTTATTACCTCTTGGCGGTACGGGCGCGTCTGGAGGTGTTCTTCAAGTGGACCGTGCCGGGCCGGTACTATGCCGCGGGCTTTATGGCGTTGATGTTCGTGCTCGGCAAAGTGGGGCCGGCGATCGTACTCTTTGCCGCTATTGATGCCGCTGCGGCAACCTGGACCTGGATGGCGCTACGATCCAACACCCGCCCATCACCACCGCCGCCAGTGGACGGCTGATCGCCGCCGGTGAACTTTGACGTTATGCCCGTTCCCGGCGCGGCCGGCATCTGCGGGTTGTCCACAATTTCTGTGGATAACCCGCACAGCCTCCGGCCCGAACGCCTCTCCCGACGCTTACTGAACCGCCGGGTCCGGGTTGCCTAAAAAGACCGCGGTTGCTTCCTGTTTGTAGATTCAATTCATCAAGATTTGATGATTGACCGATGCCAGTTCTAAAAATGAAGCTCCGGCTGCATCAGCGGCAATCATTATTTTTTTATTTGACAATCGTCTTTTAATTGTTATATTTTTTGCCGTGTACACGCTTTATCTCCTCCTGTAGTAGGTGGTTAGTTTGTTGCCCGGTCGGTGGTCCGACCGGGTTTTTTATTGCGCGGCGGGCGAACGGCGTGGGCCGGGAGTGATCCACCGTTTTTGTGGATCACTCCTCTGGCGTGGGAACGAACCCTGCGCGCTGGCGTGGAGTGAGCGCGGATCGTCGTGCGGGATAAAAAAGTCGCACCGACTATTTTTTAGTAGCAATGATTGATCAGTAAACTAAACTTGATGGATGAAAATTCCCAAGTTGCAGGTGCTGATCGAGGCGGGCGCCGTGCGCAAGGTTGAGGTGCTTCATGAAACAGCGGCCACTGGCTGGACGGTGCAGATCACCTACGCCAGTCGGCAGGGCGAGCGCTGCGAGATCCTGGAGCGGCAACGGGGCGGGGTGCGGGGGTTCGCCACCCTGGACGCCGTGGCCCGGTGTCTGGCCGGATTGGGCCTGACCGCCTTCCGGGTGAACGCCGCGGGCCTGACCGGCGAGGACGAACCGCTGTGAAACCGGGCCTGCTGGTCGTGCTGCTGTGGCCGGCGCTGACCGGGGCCTGGGAGGAGGAACAAGCCCTGGCCTTCATCCTGGCCTATCATCCGGTGGTGACCGCCCAGCGCGCGGTGGCGACCGCCTACCCGCCGCCGACCTGGACGCGCCGGGTGATGGAACACACCTCGGTGTTCGTGCGGGCGGCGTCAGGCGCGAGCAGCACGGTCTCCGAGAGCGGCGACACGACGACCAGTGCCCCGCTGACCGTGGGCATTCAGGTCAACATCCCGCTGGCCTCCCCGAGGGAACAGCGCGAGTACGCCCAGCAGGCCCTGGCCGAGGCCACGCGCATCGACGAAATTCGGAGCCGGGCCTTGACCGCCCTGGCCAAACTCCGGGAACTGGAAGCCGAACGCGCCGCCGTGCGGGAGCGGCTCCACTTCCACCGCTCCAAAGCCGACTGGCTCCAGGAGCGCATCCAGAAAGGTTACGAGGGCGATGTCGAAAAGCTCTGGGACACCGCCCAGAAGCAGAACGCCGAAGCGGCGGCGGTCCAGCGGCTGGACGGACTCATTGCCGCCCAGCGCCGCCAGGTGGCGCATTATGCCGGGGCGCAGTGGGAACCGTTACTGAAGTATCTGGCCGATCAGGGGAGGCTCCCGGAATGAAAGCAATCACCGGTTTGCTGGGCCGTGATGACCTGGTGGAGACCGTGGCCCGTGAAGCGCGTAAAGGCCGCCACTTACTCTTGACTGGCCCGGTTGGCATCGGCAAGTCCGCGATTCTGGAGGCGGTCATCGACCGGCTGATCGTGCGGCGTGATCGGATCGTTCTGCACGTCAACGAGCATCAGGCCAAGGGGCAATTTCTCGAAATCGCCCGGGGCCTGCTGATCGGCGCTCGGTATCTGGCGATTGGCACCGGCGACACCGAACTGTATATCTTCGCCGTTCCTGTTCCGGGGGGCAGGCAAGGCCAATTAGCGCGGATCATTGCCTTGTCAAGACAATTGAGATACAAGTAATCTCAATTGAGAAACCCTTGAGGCGATTGTATGGCGGCGACTACGATGGTGCACATTCGGGTGGATGAAACCCTCAAAACCCAGGCGGCGGATACCTTGGCGGCGATGGGGCTGTCCTTGTCGGATGCCGTGCGGGTGTTTTTGACGCGGGTGGTGGCCGAGCAAGGCTTGCCGTTCGAGCTGAAAGCGCCCAACGCGGCAACGCGCGCCGCACTGGCCGAGGCCGAGGTGATCCTCGGCGCGCGCCGCACGCGCTTCACCAACGCCGAGGCGCTGTTCGATGCCCTCGACCAAGAAACCGGCGCACGCTAAGCGGGCCACCCCGCCCCGGCGGGTCGATTACACCAAGGCATTTGGTAAGGACTGGGAACGGCTGAGCCGCTCCGGCCGGTACGATTTAGGGCGGTTGAAGGAGGCCATGCTCTTGCTGATCGCCGCCGACGCCCCGCTCGGCCCGGAATGGCTCGACCATCCCTTGCAAGGCGCGTGGAAGGGCTGCCGGGAATGCCATATCGGCGGGGATTTCCTGCTGATCTACCGTTTGGCCGAAGCACCCGCCGACGATCTGATCGTCTTCGTTCGCGCCGGGACGCACGCCGATTTGTTCGAGTGAACCCGCGTGACCCTCGGCACCCACGTCGCCTTTGCCTCGGTCCTGTACCTGGGCGGCGCGACCCTGTTTGGCTACCAGCCGGATGGGATCGGCTGGCTGCTCGCCGCCGTCGCCAGTCTATTGCCGGACATTG
>JAKLIY010000080.1 GCA_022709365.1 Pseudomonadota bacterium | reverse complement strand
CACTTCTAAAATTACAGGAACTTAAAGAAAGAGTTCAATCGTTCTTTAGTCTCCCTGAGACTCAATATGCGGGTTCTCAAGTGTCTCCGGCATAAGCTATGGGGGATCACTATTAGGAAAGCTATAAACACTTTCCTCTGCGTGGCTCATCTCCTCGTGATCATGCCGTTCGATCTGTGCAGAGTACTACCTTATTTACCTGATTTACCTGTCCTAAATTCGGGGACCATTATATTTGAAGTTATCGGCCAGTCGCGCCTGAATGTGGCGCGAATGCCGGTCGGCGATCCATCCCTCCTGAAGCTCGGATGAAAGAGTCTGCCTCCAAACCAGCGATGCAGGTTTGCCCCTGTCATCGCCGGCCAGCATGTTACAATGCGCTTGACCTTTCCAGGCGGTTTCGCAAGCAACCTATAACGACTGATGAGCATCGAGCAATCCATCACTGAAGGCGTCGAACGACTGGGCATTTCGTTGTCTGACGGGGCGGTCGAGCGGCTGGCCGCCTATCTGGCGCTGCTGGAACGCTGGAACCGTGCCTACAATCTGACCGCGGTGCGCGATCCCGACGCCATGGTGATCCGGCATTTGCTGGATAGTTTGTCCATCCTGCCTTGGATCGACGGGCCGCGCGTTCTGGATGTGGGCAGCGGCGCTGGGTTGCCAGGCATTCCGCTAGCAGTCGCCCGACCGGGTCTGGAATTTTGCCTGCTGGACAGCAATGGCAAACGTACCCGGTTCCTGACCCAGGCGGTCGCCGAATTGCAACTGAAGAATGTTGAAGTTGTGCGCAGCCGGGTCGAGGACTACCAGCCTGTCCCCTTATTTAATAGTGTCGTGTCGCGAGCGTTCGCAACCTTGGCAGATTTGTTGGCAAGCGCTGGGCGACTCTGTGCGCCCACCGGCCGGTTACTGGCCATGAAAGGCGTGTTCCCCGACGACGAACTGGCCCGCCTGCCGCCGGGTTATATCCTGGCCAGCGTTTATCCGCTACATGTGCCGAACCTGGAGGCTGAACGTTGCCTGGTTCACCTGGCCCCAGCGCCTGTTTCCTGAGACTGAATTCATGGCTCATATCATCGCGATCACCAATCAGAAAGGCGGGGTCGGTAAAACCACTACCGCGGTCAATCTGGCGGCCTGTCTGTCGGCGCTGCGGCTGGGGGTGCTGTTGGTCGATCTTGACCCACAGGGCAATGCCACCATGGGCTGCGGGATCGACAAGCACACAGTCTCCGCCACCAGCTACGATGTGCTGATGGGGGAGGCCACCCTGGCGGACGCCCTACAGTGGGTAGAAAAAGCCCAGATGCGCCTGTTGCCGGCCAATGGCGACTTGACTGCCGCCGAAGTCAATCTATTGCAAACCGACCATGCGCCGACCCGGTTGCGTGATGCTCTCGCGCCGGTGGTGTGGAATTTCGATGTCATTCTGATTGACTGCCCACCGTCGCTGAATATGTTGACGGTCAATGCCCTGACCGCTGCCCAGTCAGTAATTATTCCCGTGCAGTGCGAGTATTACGCCCTGGAAGGTCTTTCGGCGTTGCTGGACACCATCGAAAAGGTGCGCAAGTCTACTAATCCTGGCCTGCGTATTGAAGGTGTATTGCGCACCATGTTTGATCCACGCAACCGGCTGGCCAATGATGTGTCTGCCCAGATCGCGGCGCATTTCGGGGCAACGGTGTTTGATACGTTGATTCCACGGAATGTGCGGCTGGCTGAAGCGCCCAGTTACGGACTGCCGATCATTCATTACGATGATAGCTCGCGCGGCGCGCAGACCTATCGGGAACTGGCCAAGGAAGTACGGAAACGGCTGCGGCGGCCAGTTGCGGCAGAGAAGGATGGAGCAGGCGCATGATCAAAAAAAAAGGCGGTCTGGGTCGAGGACTAGATGCACTGTTGGGTGCAGGAGCGGCCGCAGCGGCAGTCCGGAGTGAGCCGGATGATGCAACATCGAGCGTCCCAGTCGCTGAAACCCTGCGGTTGCTGCCGGTTGAGCGCATTCAGCGGGGCCGTTACCAGCCACGCCAGGATTTTCGTGAAGACACCCTCCAGGAACTGGCCGCCTCAATCCGTGTTCAGGGCATCGTGCAGCCGGTGTTAGTGCGGCCGCTGGGTGGCGATCGCTACGAACTTATCGCCGGCGAACGGCGCTGGCGGGCAGCGCAATTGGTGGGCCTGCACGAAGTGCCAGCGGTCATCCGCGAGGTGCCGGATCAGGCTGCTATCGCTGTGGCGCTGATTGAGAATATCCAGCGTGAAGACCTCAATCCCCTGGAAGAAGCCGCTGCCCTGCAACGGCTGATCAGCGAATTTCAATTGACTCACCAGCAGGCCGCGGATGCCGTAGGTCGGTCGCGGACAGCGGTGACTAACCTGCTGCGTCTACTGGAGTTGAGCGAGGACGTGCGGCAACTGGTGATGACGCGCAAGCTGGACATGGGCCACGCTCGGGCTTTGCTGCCGCTGTCGCCCGCCCTGCAACGGGAAGCCGCTCATCAAGTCCTGTTGCGTGGGCTTTCGGTCCGGGAGACCGAACAACTGGCGCAGCGCCTCCAACAGTCAGACGCCGCGCCCGCCCCATCGGTTAAACCTATCGACCCGGATATTCACCTGTTGCAAAATGACCTGTCGCAACGGTTGGGGGCGCGGGTGCAGGTCCGGCATGGCGCTTCGGGTAAGGGAAGTGTTGTCATTCAATATAACAGTCTGGACGAACTGGATGGGATTATTGCCAAGATGAAGTGACACGGTAATTTTCATTGACCCCAGTGCATCGAGTTTTTATAATCCCCACACTTCGCATGGCTGGAGAAGAATATCGGATCGATGGAACGGAAGCGGACGCCAAGGCCAGCGGACCAAAACTAATTAAAAAACCAAAACTAAATTAAAATCAAAGAATATTAAACATGCCGGTATCCCGCGGCGCCTGGACCATTAAAACAATGCCAGCCATCGGCGCAAAACAGGTCACCCAAAAAATCATCGCCATTCAACTGCTTGTTACGCTGTTGGTTGCTGCTGCTTCGTTGATTCTCAGTGATTTCCGCGCCGCCTGCTCAGCAATTCTCGGGGGCGGGATCAGCGCGATAGTTACCCTGTATTTTGCCAGCAAAGTCTTTTCAGCTCACATCGGTGAGCCTGCCGCTAAAATCGCCCGGGCGTTTTATATCGGCGAAGTCGGTAAGCTGTTGTTGACCATCATCCTGCTCAGTGCGGCCCTTCTCTGGCTGCCTATTTCACCGCTCCCCCTCATGCTGGCGTACATGGCGGCGCTGATGGCGTACTGGCTGGCATTACCCTTCACATTCCATGCTTCCAATGCTTCAGTGAGGACGCCATGAGCGAAAGTGGTCATTCCATAACGGGATACATCGTTCACCATCTAACCAATCTTCGGTTCGATCTCACCAAGATGCACTTCCTGCATGGCGAGGAGACCGGGGGATTTGGGGTGATTCATGTAGATACCCTCTTCTTCTCGATCGGTTTGGGAGTGTTGTTCCTGTGGCTCTTCAGAAAAGCCGCGAAATCAGCGACCAGCGACGTACCGGGGGGACTGCAGAATTTCTGCGAAATCATGGTTGAATTTGTGGATACCCAAGTCAAGGATTCTTTCCATGGCCGCAATCCGGTGATTGCCCCGTTGGCGTTGACGATTTTTGTCTGGGTGTTCCTGTGGAACGCCATGGATTTAGTGCCCGTCGATTTGCTGCCGGCCATCGCCGGAGTGTTGGGCATTCCTTATCTGCGCGTTGTGCCGTCCACTGACATGAATTCGACCTTCGGCATGTCGATTTCAGTGTTGCTGCTCGTCTATTACTACAGCATCAAAGTCAAGGGTCTCGGGCATTTCACGATGGAAATCCTGACCCATCCCTTCGGCAAGTGGTTTATGCCCTTCAACTTGTTGCTGCGGATCGTTGAAGACCTGGCTAAGCCCATTTCGCTCGGGCTGCGGCTCTTTGGCAACCTGTACGCCGGCGAGCTGATTTTCATTCTGATCGCCTTGCTGCCCTGGTGGATCCAGTTCACTCTCGGTTGGCCATGGGCGGTGTTCCACATCCTGATCATCACTCTGCAAGCCTTCATCTTCATGGTGTTGACGATCGTGTACCTGAGCATGGCGCACGAAGATCATTAAGCAAAATGCATTGCAAGCCTGACGGGCCGGCAGCCTCATCCGCCGCCGGCTTCCTGTAAACCCAAGGTTTTTTCATCCACACCCCCAACCTCTCAACGGGAGACAATAAATGGAAGCTGCAAGCCTGATTGCCAACGTGCAGGGTATGACCGTCATCGCCGTCGCGCTGATTCTCGGCATGGGCGCGCTGGGCACCGCCATTGGCTTCGCCCTGCTGGGCGGCAAGTTCCTGGAAGGTGCTGCTCGCCAACCGGAAATGATTCCCACGTTGCAGGTCAAGATGTTCATCGTGGCCGGTCTGTTGGACGCGGTGACCATGATCGGCGTTGGTATCGCGCTGTTCTTCACCTTCGCCAACCCCTTCCTCGGCCCGGTGCAGGCGCTGATCAAGTGATCCTTCTGGATCATTCCGACATGCCAACCCGTGTACCTGAGGAGGTATCCGCGTGAACTTCAATGCCACCCTCATTGGGCAGATGATCACGTTTGGCCTTCTGGTGCTCTTCACGATGAAGTATGTATGGCCACCGATCATGCAGGCCATGCAAGACCGCCAGAAGCGTATCGCTGATGGCCTGGCGTCCGCGGAGCGCGGTGTTCATGAGCAGGAATTGGCGAAGGCCAAGTCCGCACAAATGCTCAAGGAAGCCAAGCAGCAAGCCGCCGAGATCGTTGCCCAGGCCCATAAGCGCGCCAACGAAGTTATCGAGCAATCAAAACTGGATGCCCGTGTCGAGGGCGACCGTCAGCTCATCGCCGCCAAGGTGGAGATCGAGCAGGAAGTCAACCGCGCTCGCGAGCAACTCCGGAACCAAGTGGTCACTCTCGCCGTCGCCGGCGCCAGCAAGATTCTCAAGCGCGAGGTCGACGAAGCGGCGAATGCCGCCCTGCTGGATGACCTGGTCGCTCAGCTTTAACCACACGGACCACGCCAATGGCTGAAACCACAACCGTCGTCCGACCCGCCGCCGCGGCCCGGCCCTACGCCCGTGCCGCGTTCGAAGACGCACAGTCGGCTAATGCTCTGCCGCTCTGGTCCGAACTGTTGCAGACCTCAGCCGCTATCGCGGCCGATCCTGCCATGCAGCGATTGTTGGGACCTTGGAATCCCGCCCTGCGCGGCGACCAGAAAGCTGAACTGGTAGCGGGACTGTGCCGCGATCTATGCAGCGGTACGGAAGTTCCGGAGGTGTTCATCACCTTCCTCAGGATGCTGGCCGAATTTCATCGCCTGCATCAGCTTCCGGGTATCGCCGTCCTGTTCGAGCGGTTGCGTGCGGAGGCTGAAAGCACCCTCCATGCGCAACTCGTCAGCGCCGCCGCCGTGACCGACGCTCAGCGCAAGCGCGTCGCCAAGGCGCTCAAGGCGAAGTTCCAGCGTAATGTCGAGCTGGACTGCAAGACGGATGAGTCGCTGATTGCTGGCGCGGTGATTCGGGTCGGCGATCTGGTGATCGACGGTTCGGCGCGCGGCCGGCTGGACAAACTCGCCACGGCCTTAAGCCTGTAAGGGGAATACCGTTTTATGCAACTGAAACCATCCGAAATCAGCGATCTGATTCGGCAACGCCTGCAGAGCTATGAGGCGACCGCCGAAGCGCGCACGGAAGGCACCATCGTCAGCCTGGCCGATGGCATCGCCCGGATTTATGGCCTGGACAACGCGATGCAGGGTGAAATGATCGAGTTCCCGGCCCCCCGGGAAGGCGATCCGGTCACCTACGCCTTGGCCATGAACCTGGAGCGCGACTCTGTCGGCGCGGTGATTCTGGGCGACTACGAGCATCTGGCCGAAGGTGACAAGGCGTTCTGCACCGGGCGCATTCTGGAAGTGCCGGTCGGCGAAGCCCTGCTGGGGCGCGTGGTCAATTCCCTGGGCCAACCGATTGACGGCAAGGGACCGATCAATGCCACGCAGAGTTCGCCCATTGAAGTCATCGCCCCCGGCGTCATCGAACGTCAGTCGGTCAGCCAGCCGGTGCAGACCGGGTTGAAGGCCATCGACGCCATGGTGCCGATTGGCCGTGGTCAGCGCGAACTGATCATCGGCGACCGCCAGACCGGCAAGACGGCAGTGGCGATTGACGCGATTATCAATCAAAAAGGCACAGGCATTAAGTGTATCTACGTCGCGATTGGCCAGAAGAATTCGTCGATTGCCAACGTCGTGCGCAAGCTGGAAGAACACGGCGCGATGGATCACACCATCGTCGTGGCCGCCAGCGCGTCTGAATCGGCGGCGATGCTGTACACCGCTCCATATTCCGGCTGCGCGATGGGCGAATACTTCCGCGACCGGGGCCAGGATGCGTTGATCGTCTATGATGATCTGTCCAAGCAGGCCGTCGCCTACCGCCAAGTGTCCCTGTTGCTGCGCCGTCCGCCAGGCCGCGAAGCCTTCCCCGGCGACGTGTTCTATCTGCACTCCCGGTTGCTGGAGCGCGCCTCCCGCATCAATGCCGACGAGGTGGAACGCCTCACCAACGGCGCGGTGAAGGGCCAGACCGGCTCGCTGACTGCCCTGCCGATCATCGAGACCCAGGCCGGCGACGTGTCCGCTTTCGTGCCGACCAACGTGATCTCGATCACCGATGGCCAGATCTTCCTGGAAACCGACCTGTTCAACGCCGGCATCCGGCCCGCCATCAATCCTGGCTTGTCCGTATCCCGCGTCGGTGGCGCCGCCCAGACCAAGATCGTCAAGAAGCTCGGCGGCGGTATCCGGCTGGCCCTGGCCCAGTACCGCGAACTGGCGGCCTTTGCCCAGTTTGCGTCCGACCTGGACGAGGCGACCCGCAAGCAGCTCGAACGCGGCCAGCGGGCGACCGAGTTGATGAAGCAGAAACAGTACTCGCCGATGTCGGTGGCCGAGATGGGCATTTCGCTATTCTCGGTGGACCGGGGCTACCTGGACGACGTGCCGCTCAACAAGATCGGCGACTTTGAAGCCGGATTGCTGGCGTTCGCGCGGGCCAACCACGCCGCCCTGGTCGACAAGATCAATGCGACAGGCGATTACAACGATGAGATCGAAAGCGGCATCAAGAAGGTCG
>JAKLIY010000008.1 GCA_022709365.1 Pseudomonadota bacterium | reverse complement strand
TTCGGGAAGGGTTTGATTTTCTCGGACAGAACGTCCGCAAGTACGGTGAGAAATTACTCATCAAACCGTCAAGAAGGAATGTCTCGGCATTCTTGGACAAAGTCCGGGCCATGGTGAAAGGCAACAAACAGGCAAAACAAGCCCATCTGATCCAGCAACTCAACCCGGTTATCCGCGGGTGGGCTGCTTATCATCGGCATGTCGTTGCAAAAGCCACCTTTCATCGGGCGGATGCTGAAATTTGGCATGTGTTATGGCAATGGGCGAAGCGCCGCCATCCCAGGAAGAGCCGCCGCTGGATTAAGGCCCGGTACTTTCATTCAGTGGGAAATCGGCACTGGGTTTTCGCGGCAGTCACCCCTGATGGTCGACGCCATGAAAACCCGATGCCGGTGCAACTGGCTTACGCTTCCGATACCCCGATACGACGCCATCGCAAGATCAGAGCCGCAGCCAACCCTTTTGATCCAAAATGGGAATCCTACTTTGAAGAGCGCCTCAACGCCAAGAAGAAAGATGACCGGCGTGGATGGGGAACGGGCTAGCCCAGCCTTGAATCAAGCAAAGGCAACGGGGGACTTGCCATCGCCGTGTGCATCACCACAGTTAGATGTCGTGAAGCCGGTTCCCGTCAGGGGGCGATGAAAGGCTTGAGCCGAGTGACGGGAAACTGTCCCGCTCGGTTCTTAGGGGAGGAAGCGACGGTAACGTCGCTTCCTTACCCGACATCCCGGAAATCGGGGCTTTTGTGTCGTTTGTTTAAATGTAACAAAAAAAAGACGGTTCTTAGGATCCAGCCCGGTGTTGGCGCCACCAGCGATACCCGCCCCACGCCAACAGCAGCGCCATCCCTACCAGCGTGACTGCCGCCACCCATGGGTTGAGTTGCCGGATGAACTCGAGAATGGCGCGCCCATGTTCGTCCAGATAGTAGATCCCCAACCCCCAGCAGCCGACCCACAGCGCCGCGCCCAGGGCGTTGTACACCGTAAAAACCCACCAGGGCATTTCCAGGATGCCGGCGGCGATCCCGTTCAATTGGCGTAACCCGTCAAAAAACCGACCGACGACGATCAGCCCGCCGCCATAGCGGCTGAAACCCTGTTCGACCCGTTGCCAGTGACGCTCGTCCACCCGGAAACGGCGCAGCAACGCCCGTCCGCCCCGGCGGCCGATCAGATAGCCCAGGTGGCTGCCCAGAATCGCCGCCAGGAAGGCGGTCAACAGTAACAGGCCGATGTGGAAATCGGTTTGGGTAGCGGCGGTCACTGCGCCGGCGATCAGCAAGGTCTGGCCGGGCGCCGGGATGCCGAACCCTTCCACCCCCACTGCCGCAAACACCACGCCATAGCCATAGCGGTCCAGCCACGGTTCAACCGCCGCGATTTCATGCGGGATGTCGCCCAGCAGGCGGTGGGGAAACGATTCGGTCGACTTCGCGCTGGACGCCGAAGGTTCCGCTGGAACCGTTTGCGCCAATGCCCAGCCCGTCATCAGCATCCACCCCCATAACAAACTTACCAGCCAACGCTGAAGGTTGTGCATAATCCGACGCTCTTCACCTGCCCGCCCGGAGACCGTTTCGATGCTTGAGCAAGATCTCATTATGTTGATAACGGCCGTGGTGGCGCTGATTCACACCGTGGGGGTGTTGTCAGCGGTCCATGCCGTGGCCAGCGTCCGAACCCCGCAGGGCGCTATCGCTTGGGCGATTTCATTGCTGACGTTTCCTTACATCGCCCTGCCCCTGTACTGGATTCTAGGTCGCAATCGCTTCCACAGCTACGTCGAAGCCTTGCAACGCGGCGCGCTGGAACACGCCGATCGCGGCGGAATCGCCCTGATCCTGGAGCGACTGCGCCGCCACCAGGTCGATTTGCCACCCGAGCAGGCCGGCAATCTCCAGGTCCTCGCCCCGTTGAGCCGCGTCCCCTATACCCAGGGCAATACGCTGGAACTGCTGGTCGATGGCGAGGCCACGTTCGGCGCGATTTTCGCCGCGCTCGAAGCGGCCGAGCATTACATCCTGATCCAGTTCTTCATCATCAAGGACGACGACTTGGGCCGCGAGCTGCACGTTCGGCTGCTGCGCAAGGCGGCGGCTGGTGTATCAATCCGGGTGCTGTACGATGAGATTGGCAGCCACGCGCTGCCGAAATCCTATGCGGAGACTTTGCGCGCCGCCGGCATCGCCGTGTCGGCGTTCCACACCACGCGCGGCCGGCGCAACCGCTTCCAACTCAATTTCCGCAATCATCGCAAGATCGTAGTAGTGGATGGTCGGGTCGCTTTCGTCGGCGGCCTGAACGTGGGGGACGAATACCTGGGGCGCGGCCCGCTTGGCCACTGGCGCGACACGCATCTGCGAGTCAGGGGACCGGTGGTGCAAGCGCTGCAACGGGTATTCGTCGCGGACTGGTACTGGGCCACCCGGCAAGTGCCCGACCTGGAATGGCGGCCGACGGTGACCGGCAACCAGATCGCGTTAATTTTTCCCACCGGCCCAGCCGATGCGCTGGAAACGTGTTCGATGTTTTTTCATCAGGCCATCGTCAGCGCCCGGCGGCGGTTGTGGATCGCCAGCCCCTATTTCGTGCCCGACCCCCCGGTGTTCGAGGCGTTGCAACTGGCGGCCTTGCGCGGGGTCGATGTCCGCATCCTGCTCCCGGCCAAGCCGGACCACAAGCTGGTCTATCTCGCCTCGTTTTCCTTCCTGGACGCGGCGGACCGGACCGGCATCCAGCTTTATCGCTACCAGAATGGCTTTCTACACCAGAAGGTGGTGTTGGTGGACGATGAGGTCGCGGCGGTCGGCACCGCCAATCTGGACAACCGCTCGCTGCGGCTCAATTTCGAAGTCATGGCGGTGGGGGTGGACCGAACCTTCGCCGGTCAGGTGGCCGCGATGCTGGAGCAAGATTTCCAGCAGAGCCGGCGAACCTCCGCGGCTGATTTGCGAGACCGCAGTTGGCCGTTCCGATGGGCGGTGCGGGCCGCACGGCTATTCGATCCGATTTTATGACGCAGGTGATTCAAACGTCGGCAACGATAAGGGGGAACAGGATGCAACATCGATGGGCAGGGTTATTCGTGGCGCCGGCCATGCTACTCGGCGCGTGCGCGCTCAATGACGCCACCGACCAGCCCTTTCAGGGTTGGCTGTCCCAGGAGGAAACACGTTGTGGGTACAGTTACGGCGCGCTCCCGCTGAATACGCCGGAGCAGCACGCCCAGTTCGAGAGCCTGAGTTATCAGACCTACTACAGCGAACTGCCCCGAGAGGTTTACGCCGACCGTTTGAGAATTCTCTATCCCAATCACGGTCTGACGGTGGATTGCCTGGCGACTGCCGTTCCGCGACTGTGAGAAGCTGTACAAAAACTCCGTAGCCCGGATGTCAGGCCGAAATCCGGGAATTTCCTGGATTTCGCTCCGCTTCATCCAGGCTACCCACTTTGGGCCTCGGCTTTCAGCCTTAAGTTTCCCTTAAGCATCACCGGGGACAATGGCGCGCAACGAGGGCATCGGAGCGGTTCCGATCCCGGTAGTGGTTCACATTGCGCGAGAGGTCAACCATCATGCAATTTCCCAACACGCTCAAAAAACTCACGATGGCGGTCTCTCGCCGAAGGCGTGGTTGAGGAAGATGACCGCGCAGCCGGCGCGCGTTAACTCCTCAATGATCACCCTGATAGGCATAGTGACGGGCCAGCCGATCCGGCGCGTAGACCAGGACCGCCGCCACCACATCGCGGAGTCGCTCCAAGCCCGGGCGATCCAGCCGGGCACCGCTGTAGCCTTCATCCACGAAGACCAGCTCGGCAGTCAACGCATAACCGCGCATGGCCACCGCCTGATACAGGGCCTCCAGTTGACTGGCCACCGTCTGCTCCTGTTCCTGCTTCTCCGAGGACACTCGGGCATAGATCGCGGCTAACGGCTGACCTTCAACCGGCACAACGGGTCGATCTCCGGTGGGGCATCCGACGAGGGCAGGGTCGCTACCTCCACTGAGGACGTTCGATAACATGGGTTCACCGGTAGGTGATAGAGCCGGTCGAGGGCCTGCCATACTCGTTGCTTGGCGTTCCAACAGGAGATTCGCTCCCCGATACAATCCAGCAGGGGTGTCGGGTGCGCGCCGCACACCCGACACGATTTCGTAGCCTTGGCTTGCATACGCCTCTCCTCATTACGCGTGCGCACGCTGGGCAGAATGCGCCTGCGCCTTAGGGGCGATCAATCGGGAGAACAGGGCTTGGCGCCCGCCGGAGCGCGGAGACCGCGCCCGGGGCCACGGGCGCGCCACAGGGGTTGAATCACGTCAAAAGTCAACCGAGTTTGGGTTGTAACCACGACATCCTGTGATCCGAACGATGGGGTGGGCAGGTGAAGCGATAATCGTTTATCAAAATCAAGCAGTTGGATGGAGCTGACGCCCTAGCCTCGCGCGGCCCGCCCTCACCATCACCGGAAAATTGACAGGACCAAAAAGCACGCGGCCTGATGCCGTCAAGGAACCCTCAATTCAACAGCCCGATGAATCACCGGGAGTCGCCGGTTGGCAGATGGCCCGCTGGGGCGAGTGGATCTTCCGCCAACGGTATTAGCCTGGCGTATGCGATGTATTTCAGGGAGTTCGGATCCACGAAGAAGGTGAGAGTTCGGATCGAAGGGCCTGGACAGCGATCCTCCGTATGGACCTCCCGCACGAAAGAGACGGGCGTCTGTGCCCCGGCCTGCTTCCGATCAACCCCCGGACCCCTGCACCATGACATCGTCGCGCCACCACACTGAACGTCACCGCACGGACCGCATCGGCTGGCTGCGCGCTGCCGTACTCGGCGCCAACGATGGCATCGTCTCGACGGCTAGTCTCTTAGTCGGTGTGGCGGCGGCCAGCTCCAGTCACAGTAGCATCCTGGTGACCGGCGTCGCGGCGCTGGTGGCCGGAGCGATGTCAATGGCCGCGGGCGAATACGTCTCGGTCCATTCGCAGGCCGATACCGAGCAAGCTGACTTAGCGCTCGAGCGCACCGAACTCGAACAGCATCCCGTCGCGGAACGGCGTGAGCTGACGGCTATCTATCTCGCCCGCGGGCTTGAACCGAGCCTGGCGCAGCCGGTGGCCGAGCAACTCATGGCGCACGACGCCCTCGGTGCTCACGCCCGCGATGAGCTGGGCATCACCGAGACCCTCAGCGCACGGCCGATCCAGGCCGCTTTGGCGTCGGCCGCCAGCTTCGCAGTCGGTGCGGTGCTGCCGCTAGCCGTGACGGCGTTGGCGCCCGAGCGGCTCCTGATTCCCTGGGTGTCGGGAACGTCTCTCGCCTTCCTGGCCTTGTTGGGTGCCGTCGCCGCCCGGGTGGGCGGCGCCCGCGTACTGATCGGCGCATGGCGGGTCACCTTCTGGGGGGCGCTGGCGATGGCGATCACCGCCGGTGTGGGTGCGCTGTTGGGCGCCGTCGTTTGATAGATCCCGACCCTGCTGGAAACCCAGACCGAAGGGTCCTTGGAAAACAGCGAATCGTAGCGCGGGCTATGCCTCACTGCCATTCAGTGAAGCCCACTGGCTTCCCTAATCGGTGACTCCGCATACCTGGGGAGTCACCGATGAACTCTGTTACGTACACGATAGAAACCACCCGTCGCCTGCTCGCCGACGAGGGGTTTATACCCCTTCTGGGTAGGTTTTCGTATTCAGGGTTTTCGCTTTCGGTCATTCCCACCTGCGCGGGTATGATGAATTAAGCTGTTTTGGACCTGAAAAAGATAAGACCTATCGGGAGACGGTATGATCCTATCAGGATGGATGTTGAAACAGCGCGATTTGGCAGGACCGGTCGAAGAAGGAGGGATCAAGGCAGCACAAAGAGGTCGGCTTCCACGGCGCGGGTTCCCCGCCGCCGGCGGGGAGCGGGGGAGTCGTAGATCACCAGCATATTCGTGGCTTCGCCGCGGTCCAGGCCGAACAGCGTGAGGCCCTCCGCTTGCTCCTGACCGGCCTTCGGGCCGGCGTCGGTGAGGAGTTCCAGCACGGTGGGTAGGGCCGCGTTGAAGACCAGCGACTCCCGTTCGGGCCGTGCGCCGCTCGGCCAGCGAAAGATCGTAAGCGGGCCGGCGAGCGCCAGGGTCGGCCCGGCCAGAATCAGCAGATCGGAACCCTGCCGGCACAAGTCGCGAATGCCTAAACCCTGGAGGTCGAGAAAATGCTTGCGGTAGGGCCGACCCTCCGGTCCGATGGGTTTCAGCGTCAGGGTGGAAGCGTCCTGTTCCGCTATCGCCAGTTCGAGCACCACGGCCCAGCCGCGTAATACCGGACCGCGCAACCCCAAGAAAACGCGGTCGCCGGCGACCGCCAGCCCCTCGATATCGAAGCCGTTGTCCTTGCCAGGCACGGCGAGAAAGGGTCCCAGGTGTTCGTCACCCGCCAACACCCGGGTCAGTTCATTGGTTTTCTCATCCCCGGCCAGGCGAGCGGCGGTGCGGGAATGACCCCCCTGCTCGATCACGCACTCCAGTTCTTGAGAATGCGGTTCCAGGGGAATGCGCGCCAGCAGAAAACGATTGCCGTCGCGCTTGACGTCGGTCAGGCGTTCGACATTGCGCTCGACGGAGTCGTCCTCATCGGGCTGGCTGCGCTTCAGGCTGTGCGAGCCGACCAACCAGAGATAACCGTCCTGGTAGTCAAGTCCTTCCACGTCCGCTTCCGCGATCTTGCCGTCCGCTGCGGGCGGCATCGGCAGTGGCAGCACCTCGTGCAACGGGAATTGCCGGTGGTCGGCGTAACGGATTTCACCGTCGAGGGTTCCGGGCTGACGGGACAGCCGTTCCAGGCTCAGGGCTTCATCGTTGGCGACCCACAGCCTGTCGCCGATTTGCACCACGGCCGATAGCCCATCCCACAGTTTTTTATCCTTGCGCAGTTTATTCAGGTGGGGGTCGAATTCCAGCACAACCGTTCCGGTTCGATTCATGAGGGCGCCTTGATGGAGTGGACGGGAATGTCCTCTCCTTCAAGGATAGACGCGCTCCCGGATTCGGGGGCGTGTTCACTGAAATTCATCACGGACCCCCCGAGTTTTGCGGAATCAACGATCTTTCTTTCCGCTGTTTCCTCACCGTTCAAGGCGGGTGGCGATGCACGGGCGAGCGACCGGTGTCCGGAGAAATACGCGGCCTGTCCGCCGCCTTGATCGCGAGAGTGACCCGCTTCTGCAAGGCCGCACGAAATCGACACACCGTCCGCCCACCGCCTGGCGGCCGAACGCTCACCACCTATCAGTTGCTTATCATAAGCCGTTGTAGCCTGGATGAAGCGAAGCGAAATCCGGGGCATCCTGGATTCTGCTTCGCTTCATCCAGGCTACGAGTTACGAGCTGCCCGCTACGAACGATCAGATCTACTCCACAATGTGGAACGGGTTAGGGGATAAGGGGAGATAGCCTTGGCTGGCGGATTGCGCCACTGCGGAGTGGACTTGCTGAAATTTCTATCCTGTCAGGAGATGATCATGTCCTGGGATCACCAGATTCTGCTCTTTGGGGTAGACCCAACAGTGACACTGGTGGCGAATTCATTTTTGCTGCTAGTGGCTGGAGTATTGACGGTAGCGGCTCAGTAAGGGGGTGTGACAATCATCGGAACGCAAACCTACGCTAAGGCTTAAGCAATTGATTTTTTGATCACCAATTCTGATGTCTCAGGAAACGTTCGTTTGATGAGACAAGAAAAGAAGACGTTGAAATAACTTCAAAGATGCTTCAAAAACCCATCTCATTATTCAAAATCTTAGAAATCCATGTGCAAGCGAACTTTTTGAGACGCCCATAAAATGCTTAAAGTAGGTTTTCGTTCCAATGATTGTCAGACCCCAAAGACTATCGGCAACGCCAACAGGCTAGACCCCCGACCACATGCCGCCGGTCGGGGTAGAACGAGCCGTTGTGTCATCCGCCGCCACTGAGCCACCGGAAAACTTGTACCCGCACCGTTTCCGACTATTGGCCTTTCCGACCGGGGTTTCCGTACCGGTTGGTCAGAGCTTCAAGCCGCACGAATGCCGGATAGCTACCCCTGTCGCTAAACAGGTGTTTTCCAACATCTCGGCAGGGTTTCCACTGGCCGGTCATTTTTCAAATTCGACTCGGCAGGTTCAAAGCAGAGACCCGCAGGGCCTTTTGGATGCCGACCCCCTTCCCAGCGGAAACCGGCGAGCGAGGTCGTATCAGTCCACGGCTCAGCCAGCGAGCGGAAGCCCGCGCTGGCACGGCTTGCAAGATGGCGATAAGTGACACAACGGCTTGATCTACCCCAATCTTCACTGACAGAAATTTCGGCGGTTTGGGCTTACAACCCCACCAACGGGAACGGGCGGGTGCCACCTTCTCGCCGCCCTGACTTAAGGGCGGCCTGGCGACGCACCGGATCGGCCCGATCCGCAAGGAGAGATCCGGGCGCGGTCGAGTTCTGAAAAAGAGAAAAAGACAGGTTTATTGACAAGAACCCTAACCGTTCGGTAGCTTAAATAGACTTTCTAAGGAAACCGTTGACTTGACTGCCGCGCAACTACGTAAAGGGCTACTGATCGCGTTGATGTTCGTGGTGCCGTTCCAGGCACTGGCGGCGTTGATGCCTTCCTGGTTGCCGCACAGTCATGCCTCTTCATCGGTCACCGTCCCCGCTCATGATCACTTGATGCACCTGCACCCGGATGGGGTGAAGGTGCACTCGGTCGTGGTGGTCGCCCATCACTCGCCTGATACCACCCCTGCCGACCCTAACGGCACGCTGCTCGACGAGAGCAACGGCGAGTGGAGCATGGCCTACGCGCTGCCCGGCGCGCTGCCCGTGCTGGCTCATGTTCCGAACGCCAAGCAGCCCGGCCGAGTCGTAGTTCTCCTGCCTCCTCATACCCCTGATCCGCCCCAGCGCCCTCCCCGCGCCTGAACCCCCACCCGATTGCTGTCCCGTGCTTATTCGCCGTGGCGATGCCGATGGCATCCGCCAGCGGTAGGTCATCCGTAATGCTCACGCCGGAGTCAGGGTGTCATGCGCCTATTCATCAGCCTGTTAGCCGGTTGCGTTGCCGTTGCGGCGAACGCGGCCAGTTTTAAGGACATTCTGGAGCAAACCTGGCTCCGTTATCCCCCCTCCCAAGCAGTCGCGGCGCGGCAGGACGAAGCGGCGGCCAAAGGCGCCATCGCCTCCGGTTGGCTGGCGGCGCCGCCGGTCCTCGGTGCCCAGATCACTTCGGATCGACTGACCGATAACCGGGGTTTCCAGGAACTGGAGGCGGAACTGGGGTTGCCGCTGTGGTGGCCCGGCGAGCGGAAGGCGCGCGCCGCGCTGGCTCATCGGGAAAGCGAAAGCGTGACGGCAGCCAGCCAAGCCTTGCGGTTGGAACTGGCCGGTAAGCTGCGCGAAGCCGCTTGGGCGGTGAAGCTCGCCGAAGCGGAGCACCGGTTAGCGCAGCAGCGGGAAAGCGACGCGGCACGGCTCAAACAGGATGTGAGCCGGCGGGTCAAGGCGGGCGCACTCGGCAGCGCCGATGCGTTGCTGGCCCGCGATGAAGCCGTCACCGCTCATCAGGCAACCCTGGAAACAGCGATTGAATTGCAGGAGGCCCGGTTGGCGTATCGCCAACTCACCGGCACCGACGAACTGCCGTCGCCGCTGGAAGAGACGATGGCCAGCGCGCCCGCCGAACATCCGGAACGCCAGGCGGCGCGCGCCGCCGCTGCCGCTGCCGAAGGCAAGGTGCGGCTGGCGGGAAAAGCCCTGAACGAACGACCGGCGCTACTCTTGGGAGCCAAGTACGACCGCGCCGAATACGGCCAGGACGGCGAAAACTCGTTGCGTATCGGCATCACCATTCCGCTGGGTGGAGACCGGTTCCGACGGCCCGAGGTGGCCGCTGCCCAGGCCGAACTGAATGAAGCCGCCGCCACCCAAGCGCTGGCCGATGACCGTCTCCCGCTGGCCGTCGCTACCGCGCAAACCCAGTTGATCCATGAAACCGAACGCCTGGCCGCCGCCCGCGAACGGCAAGCGATTGCCCGTGAACATTTGGAACTCCTCCAGAAAAGCTTTGATCTGGGCTTTCTCGATTTGCCGACCCTACTCAGAACCCGCAGCAGCGCCGCAGCCGCCGAACTCGACTTTACCCGCCAGCAGTTGCGCGTCGCTCGCGCCCGCGCTCGCCTGAACCAGGCGCAAGGAGTATTGCCATGAATCGCTATCAGCGTTTGCTCGGACTGTTTGGATTGCTCGGACTGTGGGTGTTGCCAGGGCTGGTCTTCACGCATGGTGGGGAGGATCACGGCGACGCCAAGATCGTTGCTGCCACACCCTCCGCTCGCCCCCGCCTGGAAGCCAGCAGCCCGGATTTTCAAGTCGTCGCGATTCTGCGTGATCGAACCTTGGCGCTCTATCTCGACCGCTACGCCACCAATGAACCGGTTCTCAACGCCCGGATGACGGTGGAAAGCGATGGACAATCGCAGCCTGCCGTTGCGAGTGCCGACGGCGCGTATCCAGTGAACGCCATCGCCGCTTGGACTACGCCCGGAACTCATGAGGTGATCGTGACCGTGGACGCGGAAGGCGTCAGCGATATTCTCATCGGCAATCTGGTGATTCCATCTCCGCCCGCCATTGCTCCGGTGCCAGCCTCCCACGTCGGGTGGCGATGGTTGGAATGGCTGGGCGCGGGCGCGGTCGGACTGCTGCTCGGATTGCTGCTGGGGCGGCGCGGCCCAGCGACCACCGTCGCGCTATTACCCCTATTGCTGGGGTTGAGCCTGCCCAGCCCACCGGCGCTGGCGCATGGCGGCGAAGACCACAGCGCCGACCCGCCAGCGGCGATCCTGCCCACCAGCGGCGAGAGGGCGCAACGATTCCCCGATGGCAGCCTGTTCGTCCCCAAGCCGGTGCAACGGGTGCTCGGTTTGCGCACCACCTTGACCACGAGGCAGGAACTGCCTCGTACCGTGGAATTAAATGGGCATCTCGTCGCCGATCCCAACCAAAGCGGTCGGGTGCAAGCGACGCAGACCGGGCGCATCGCACCGACCAGCGACGGCTTACCGTATCTGGGGCAGGCGGTGAACGCCGATCAGGTACTCGCCTATGTGATTCCGGTGGCCGCGAGTATCGAAACCGCTAGCCAAAAAGCCCTGTTGGCCGAGCTGGACAGCCAGCTTGATCTCGCCACGCGGCGGCTGAACCGATTGCAACAACTGGCCGGCAGCGTGGCGGCTAAGGACATCGAGGAAGCCCGCACCGAACTCAACGGCTTGCGTCAGCGCCGGGCGGCGGTGAGCGGCGGGTTGTCGGGCCGCGAGCCGCTGCGCGCTCCGGTGGCGGGCGTGGTCAGTGTCGCCAGTCTCAGCGCCGGGCAGGTCGTCGAAGCGCGCCAAACCCTGGTCGAAATCATCAATCCGGCCGCCTGGTGGGCGGAGGCGCTGACCTTTGATCCCGCGCTGGCCCAGCAGATCAGCGCCGCGGTCGCCCAGACCCTGGAAGGGCGCGCCTTGCCGCTACGGTTCCTGGGCATGGGCTTCCAGCGCCGCAGCCAGGGCTTGCCGATGCAGTTTCAAGTGACGGGTGACGGGCAAGGACTGAGCGCGGGCCAGCCGGTGCGGATTCTGGTGCAGACCCGGGAACGGTTACCGGGAGTGGCGCTGCCCCGCGACGCCATCACCCGCACGGACGGCGGTGAATCTCAGGTCTGGGTCCAGACCGCGGCGGAACGCTTTGCGGCGCGGCCGGTGCGGGTCCAGGCGGTGGACGGCGCAACGGTGGTAGCACTCGCGGGGCTGCAACCCGGTGAGCGGGTCGTCACCGTCGGTGCGGCACTGCTGACGCAAGTGCGCTGAGGGAGAATCGCCATGTTCAACGCCTTGATTAACAACAGCTTGCAACATCGTCTGCTTACCCTGGCGGCGGCGGCGTTGCTGCTGGGGTACGGCGCGCTTACTTTGCGGCAATTGCCGGTGGACGTGTTCCCCGATCTCAACCGGCCGACCGTAACGCTGATGACGGAAGCCGAGGGCATGGCCCCGGAAGAAGTCGAGCAACTCATTACCTTTCCGCTGGAAACGGCGATGAATGGGCTGCCCGGAGTCACCCGGGTGCGCTCGGTTTCGGGGGTGGGACTCTCCATTATTTTTGTCGAATTCGCGTGGGGCAGCGATCTCTATCGTAACCGCCAGCACGTCGCGGAACGGCTGACCGCGGTGCAGGCGCAATTGCCACCGGCGATGATCCCGCAGATGGGGCCGGTGACGTCGATCATGGGCGAAATCATGCTGATCGCGCTACGCGCTGATCAGAACTCGGTGACGCCGATGCAGTTGCGCGAGATCGCGGATTGGACCTTGCGCCCCCGGTTGTTAACCTTGCCCGGAGTGGCGCAAGTCATTCCCATCGGTGGCGAGGTGCGCCAGTTCCAAATCACGCCGGATGTCACCCTGATGCAGGATTTGGAGGTGGAACTGGAGGAATTGGAGCGGGCACTCAAAGGCTTTGGGGCCAACACCAGTGGCGGCTTTCTCAATCAGGGCAGCCGTGAGTACCTGATTCGCCATCTGGGCCGCACCACCCGGCTCGAAGATTTGCAAAATCTGGTGGTGGACACCCACGACCAACAACCGATTTATCTGAAGCAGGTGGCGCGGGTGGAACTGGCTGCTCGCGTCAAGCGCGGCGACGCCAGCTTCCATGGTCGGCCCGCGGTGATTCTGTCAGTGCAGAAGCAACCGGCCGCCGACACCGTGACCCTCACCCAGCAGATTGAAACGGCACTCGCGACCTTGCAAGCAACGCTACCGCCGGGTGTCCAAATTGAAGTTCTATTTCAGCAAGCGCATTTCATTGACAGCGCGGTGAGTAACGTCGAGGAAGCGTTGCGGGACGGCGCGTTGATGGTCGCGGTGGTTTTGTTGATCTTCCTGCTCAACGTGCGCACCACCCTCATTTCCCTGACCGCCATTCCATTGTCCCTGTTGATGACGGTGCTGGTGTTCAAGGCGTTCGGCCTGTCCATCAACACGATGACGCTGGGGGGACTGGCTATTGCGATTGGCGAGCTGGTGGACGATGCGGTGGTCGGGGTGGAAAACGTGCTGCGGCGGTTGCGGGAGAATCGCACGAAACCGCAGCCCCGCCCGCCGCTCCAGGTGATCGCCCAAGCAACGCTCGAAGTCCGCTCGGCCATCTTCTACGCCACCCTGATTATTGTCCTGGTGTTCGTGCCGCTGTTTGCGCTGTCCGGCATCGAAGGTCGGCTGTTCACCCCGCTGGGCATCGCTTACATGGTGTCCATGCTGGCGAGCATGATCGTATCGGTCACCGTGACCCCGGTACTCTGCTACTACCTGCTGCCCCGAGCCACGCTGATGGCGCACGGCGACAGCCCGGTGGTGCGCCGCCTGAAACGCTGGGATGCCCGCCTGCTGGTCTGGTCTTTTCCCCGTGCCCACGGCTTGCTGGCGGCGGCGCTGGTGCTGGTGGCGCTGGCGGGCGCGGGATTGCTCAGCCTGCCGCGCGCCTTCCTGCCGGCGTTTAACGAAGGGACCTTGACCCTCAGCTTGCTGCTTAATCCCGGCACCGCGCTGGCGGAGTCCAATCGGGTCGGTACGCTGGCCGAACAATTACTTCTACAAGTGCCGGAGGTGATCCAGGTCGGGCGGCGCACCGGGCGCGCCGAGTTGGACGAACACGCCGAAGGGGTGCATTCCAGCGAAATTGATGTGGACCTGAAACCCTCAGCGCGCCACCGCGCCGAGGTCATTCAAGAGATCCGCGACCGGTTGGCGGCCTTGCCAGCGGCGATCAATATCGGCCAACCGATCTCACACCGCCTGGATCATCTCCTGTCTGGGGTACGGGCGCAAATCGCGCTCAAGGTGTACGGCGATGATCTCGATACCCTGCGCGGCTTGGCAACGGGGGTTGAGGCGAAATTACGCGCCATCCCCGGCCTGGTGGATGTGCAAATTGAGAAGCAGGTCCTCATCCCCCAGGTGCAGGTGCGGCTGGATTACGAGCGCGCCCGCCATTATGGCGTGACCCCGGCCGCAGTCAGTGAAGCCCTGGAAACCTTGGCTAACGGGCGGGTAATCGCCCAGACGCTGGAGCGTGACCGCCGCTTCGATATCGTGCTGCGCCTGGCCGAGGGCGAGCGGACCGTGCATCGGCTAGCGGATTTGCTGGTTGAAACGCCGACCGGCTGGGTGCCGCTGAAACTGCTGGCGGACGTGACCGAGGCCGAGGGTCCCAATCAGGTCAGCCGCGACAACGGTCGCCGCCGGATCGTGATTTCAGCCAACAGCGAGGATCGGGACATGACCGCCATTATCGCTGACATCCGCGCCGCGCTGGCGGCGACGCTGCTGCCGGAGGGGTATTTCACCGCGCTCGAAGGCCAGTTTCAGGCCCAGGAAGAGGCGACTTTGACCCTCGGCCTGCTGGCCCTGGTGTCGTTCACCCTGATTTTCCTGGTGCTCTATAGCCGGTACCGCTCGGTGACGTTCGCGCTGCTGATCATGGCGAATATTCCGCTGGCGCTGGTGGGTAGCGTACTGGCCTTGCTGCTGGCTGGGCAGGTGCTGTCCGTGGCCAGTCTGGTCGGCTTTATCACTCTGGCCGGGATCAGCACCCGCAACGGCATTCTGAAGGTCAGCCACTATCTCAATCTGATGATCCACGAAGGCGAAGGCTTTACCCAAGCCATGATCATTCGCGGCAGTCTGGAACGGTTGACCCCGGTGTTGATGACCGCACTGGTCGCTGCCTTTGGTCTGGTGCCGCTATTGGTCAACCCCGACGCGCCCGGCAAGGAGATTTTGTATCCGGTGGCGGTGGTGATCTTCGGTGGCCTGATCAGTTCCACCCTGCTGGATACCCTGCTGACCCCCGTCTTGTTCTGGCGATTTGGCGAAAAACCGGCGCTTCGTCTGGCCGGCGAGAGTCATGACGAGAGTTTCTAATCCCCTCCCGCAAGCAACGAAAGGAGTAGCGACCATGAAGTCTATTCAGCAATTCCTGCGCGTGTTCCCGCTGGCACTAAGCCTGAGCCTGAGCTTGACATCGTTGGCCTATGCCGATGCCAATCTTCGTGCAATTTCTCAACACGGCGGCGCGATGGTGGAAACTGCCAGCGGCGTCATTCTGGAAATGGTGCCGCGTGATAACGCCCTCTATCTGTACGGGCACAGCGGCCAGCCGCTATCGGTTGAAGGCGCCAGCGGCAAACTGGTGGTGACCGGCGGCAAGGGACCGATTGCGCTCACGCCCGCTGGCGGCAACCGCCTGAATCTGGCCGAGCCGCTGCCAGCGGGCGCCAAAGCGGTGGTCTCCATCACGCTGCCCGGTAAAGCACCGATCCAGTCCCGGCTTGAACCCTCGCATTAAGCCACTTGGGGAGAGCCGCGCCATGTTGAAGCTCAAACTGCCTCTGTTCCTCGCCGCGCTCGGCATGACGCTGGGCCACCCGGTTTTCGCCGATCAGGACGCTATGGCGAAACACGGTCAAGCCATGCCCACCCTGCCGGGCTGCGAGCGCTATCGTTCAACCCCCCCGGCTACGCCGCCCGAAGTCAGCAACGCCACCGCGCCGAAGGTGCTGCCCGGTGAAGGGCGGGGACCGCTGCCGTCTACCGTAGCGACGCCCATCATCGAACTGAAAGACGGCGACCGTTACACCCTGCGGGCGGAAATCGTCACCCAGACCCTCGCCGGAACGCCGCTGCGACTGTATGCCTACAACGGGTCGATCCCCGGTCCCCTGCTCAAGGTGCGGCAGGGGGCAACGGTCACGATTGAGTTTGAAAACGCCATCGATCAGGACACCACGGTTCACTGGCATGGGGTGCGGGTGGATTATCGGCAGGATGGAACGCCGGGCCTCAGTCAATCGCCGGTGCCGCCGGGTGGGAAGCATCGGTATACGCTGCGGTTCCCGGATGACGGTATGTACTGGTACCACCCGCATGTTCGGGAGGATTTTCAACAGGACGCGGGTCTCTACGGCAATATTTGGGTGCTCCCCAGCGATCCGCAAACCTATGCGCCGGTGGATCGGGAAGTCGCTCTGATCGTGGATGACCTCCTGATTGAGAACGGCCAGCAAACACCGTATGGCCAGGACGCCGCTACCCATGCGCTGATGGGGCGGTTCGGCAACGTCCTGCTGGTGAATGGCGAGGATCATTATCAATGGTCGGTGCGCGTCGGCGAAACCGTGCGCTTTTATCTGACCAATGTCGCCAACGCTCGCACCTTTAACCTGAGTCTGCCCGGGGTGCGGCTAAAGCGGGTCGGCGGCGATAGCGGGCGCTATGAACACGAAACTTATGTGGACAGCGTGGTGCTGGCTCCCAGCGAGCGCGTTATTGTCGAGGCCACTTTCGTCCAGCCGGGCCACGTGGTCCTGACCCACACCACGCCCACCCGAACCTATGCCCTCGGCCAGATCACCGTCGCTACCGGTGACAGCAAGGAAAAGTCCGAGTTACTGCACGACAGCCCGACGGTGCAGGCCGAAGTGGCTGCTTTCGCGCCGTATCTGCAAGCGCCGCCCGACTATACCCTGACGGTCGGGCTGAACATGCCCGGTATGGGCGGCATGGAAGCCGGTGGCGGTCATGGCGAGCACGGCGGGCATGGGCAACCGGCTGCCGCAGCGCCGCTGATAGAGTGGGAGGATGACATGGGCGTGATGAACGCCGCCGCCACCTCGGCCACCTTGCGCTGGCTGCTCCGTGATCAAGCAACCGGCGCGGAAAACATGGCGATTCATTACCGTTTCGAGCGCGGTAAACCGGTCAAAATCCGCCTGATCAATCCCGCTATCGGGATGCACCCGATGCAGCATCCCATTCACTTCCACGGCCAGCGCTTTCTGGTCCTCGCCATCAACGGCCAGCCGGTGGAGAACCGGGTTTGGAAAGATACCGTGCTGGTTCCGACGGGCGCGACCGTGGATATCGTGCTCGATCCGTCCAACCCCGGCGACTGGATGGCGCACTGTCATATCGCCGAACATCTGACCGCCGGGATGATGTTCGGCTTTCAGGTGGCGGAGCCGGGCAGCCGTTGAGGGTGGCAATCTCATGATCCCTCATCTCCTTATCGTTGAAGACGACGCTGCGCTCAATCTCGCCCTGACTCTGCACTTTGAAGAGCAGGGGTTCCAGGTAACCCGCGCCCATCGGATTCAGGAGGCGCTGGCGGCATTGGCGACGTGCCCGCCGGACGCCGCGCTGCTCGATCAGCAGTTGCCCGACGGCACCGGACTGGAGTTGCTCAACCAGTTGCTGGCGCGGGAACCGGGGGTGCCGGTCATCATGATGACCGGCGCTCGCGACCTCGATCTGGCGATCCGCGCCATTCAACAGGGCGCTTATGACTTCGTTTATAAGCCGTTACAGACTCAGGAACTGGAACTCACCCTCGCCCGCGCCCTGCAACACCGGCAACTGGTGCAAAAAGCGGGTGCGCTCGGCGACGACCCAACGCCGCCGGCAGTGAGTGGCACGATGCTCGGACAAAGCCGCGCCCTGCTGGCCGTCAGCAAGGATATTGCGCTGGTTGCCCCCAGCGACGCCCGGGTGCTGATCACCGGTGAAAGCGGCGTGGGCAAGGAAATGGTGGCGCGGGCTATTCATCACCATAGTGGCCGACCGGGTTCCTTTCTGGCGGTCAACTGTGCCGCCATCGTCGATACCTTGCTGGAAAGCGAACTGTTCGGCCACGAGAAGGGCGCGTTTACCGGCGCCGTCGCGTGCAGACCCGGCAAGTTTGAATTAGCCGATGAGGGGACGCTGTTTCTGGATGAAGTCGGCGAACTCGCGCCTGGCTTACAGGCCAAGCTGCTGCGGGTATTGCAGGAAGAGGTATTCGAGCGGGTGGGGGGAACCCAGCCATTAACCAGCCGGGCGCGGGTGATCGCGGCCACCCATCGCGATCTGCCTGTCGAGGTTCGAGCCGGGCGGTTCCGCGAGGACCTGTTCTACCGGCTGAACACCTATGCCATTCCGGTGCCGCCACTGCGGGAACGGCGCGACGACATCCCGTTGCTGGTGGCCGGCCTGATGGAGCGGATCGCCCGCTCGCTGCAACGCTCGCCGCTGAAGATCACCGAAACTGCGCTGGCGCGGTTGTGCCAGTACGATTGGCCCGGCAACGTCCGTGAACTGGTCAATGTACTCACTCAGGCGTTGATTCGCGCCCGCTATCCGGTGCTGACTCCCGACCTGCTCAGCCTGCCAGACGGCCCTTCCGCGCCCGCTACGGCGGCTGAAGGCCCCTTGTTGAGTCTGGATGAGGTGGAAGCGCTTCACATTCAGCGGGTGTTGGTTGCTACGGGGGGGCACAAGGGGCATACCTGCGACATCCTCAGGATTTCGCGGCCGGCCTTGGACCGGAAAATTCAGAAATACCAGCTTCAGCTCCCCGACGGCAAGGAGGAGTAATGGCCGACGAATCTCTCCACTCGCCGCCGTCCGCGCGTGAGCGGCGCATCCGGCGGCGCTCTTTCCAGGACAGTTTGTCGGTACGGATGCTGGTGGTGGTGCTGACCATGGTGATGGCGAGCGGCATTCTCATCCATATCCCTTCAATCCTGATCTATCACCACGCCTATCTGGAACACCGCATCAGCGACGCCAACATTGCGGTAGCGGCGCTGGACGATCTCCCGCTCGATGCCCGACGCGAGCAAGCCTTACTGGATCAAGTGGGTGTCACCGGCATCGAAGTGGTGTCTACCCCGACTGAGGCGGGTCGGAGGCTGGGTCGGTTTGGCGCGGCGAAAACCGTCGCCGATGGGCATTCGCAGGGATATAGCGGGCTGCTCGGCGAAACGCTGACGGTTTTGTTCTCGCCCACCCCGCGACTGCTGCGCGTCGTCGGCGCTCCGGCCACCGATCCGGAGCGGAGGCTGGCCGTTGAATTTAACGACAATCACCTCAAGCAAGAATTGCGAGACTACAGTCTGCATCATGTGAGTCTCACGCTGTTGATTTCGCTGATCACCGCCCTTCTGGTTTATGCCAGCCTGGAACGATTGATGGTACGTCCGATTCGCCGCATCACCACCCTTCTGGTGAAATTTCGCCAGGCCCCGGAAGCGGAAGCGTCGGTCATCCAACCCAGTCGCCGCCGTGATGAGATTGGGGTGATGGAACGGGAACTGGTGCGCATGCAGATCGAGTTGCGCGCGGCGCTGACGCGACAGGCCCGCTTCGCCGCCATCGGCCGGGCAGTGAGCCGGATTCATCACGATCTTAAGAGCATCTTGTCCACCGTTTCGCTCACCTCGGAGCGGTTAGCGCGGATCAATGACCCGGCCACCGGCCGGATTGCCCAACTGCTGATCGGGTCGGTCGAGAAAGCCATCGACCTTTGTACCCAAACCCAGGATCTGGCGCGCGGTGAAACGCCGGTGCCGACAAAAACCACGTTCCTGCTGTACCCGCTGGTCGCGGAGGTTGGGGAGATGTTACAGCCCGACCGCGCCCATCCGATCCGCTGGCGGAACGAGATTCCACCGGATTTTGCGGTGATGGCGGATCGGGAACGCCTCTATCGGGTCTTTCTGAATTTGGGGAAGAATGCGCTGGAGGCCCTGTCTCCCGGCGGGGAAATTCGGATCACGGTGCAGCAAACGGCGGGGCAGGCGGTGATCGACGTCCGTGATACCGGATCGGGCATCCCGGAAACCGCCTTGGGATCGCTGTTCATTCCCTTTGCGACCTCCGGTCGCACGGGCGGCACCGGATTGGGGTTGGCCACGGCCCGCGATCTGATGCGGGCGCACGGCGGCGAACTGTCCCTGGTCGAGACCGGACCTCACGGCGCCTGCTTTCGCCTGACCTTGCCCCTGTCCACTCCCTAAGCCTCGCTACCGGACCGTGCGGGTCAGCCCTCGTTTAACGTTTCGATAAACCGTTTCAACGAACCGTTTAATAGACTCAGACGCTTATGAGGCCGCTTAAAAATAAAATGATTAAAATCATTTATTTAAAATAAAAATTAAGTTGGCATACTTCATGCTTTATAAGAATTATGCAAGCAAACGCAATCCATCATCACTTCAGGAGATTGACCGTGAAAAATTTCAGCAAAGTTATTTTCTTGGGCTTAGCCGTCGGTCTGTTCAATCCAGCGATAGCAGATGACCTCTTGCAAGGAGGACGCTACAACAAAAGCAGTGGCGATTTCCCGCGCCATGTCACGGCCAGTGAAAGTCCGCGCGCCCCGGTGGCTGCCGACACGGGCCATCATAACGACGGCGGCCAAGACCAGAGTGGCCGAGATTGGGTAGGAGACGTCAGTCCTCATAGCCATGAACATCCGGCCGACGCACCTTCTTCCCCCTCGCTGCGGCAACAGGGATGGAACTCGAAATAAAGGTCAGCATTCTCGGAAGCCGCTTGCAACGCGGCTTTTCATCCATGCAAAGCACTACGCCAACCGAATACCTGTGTAGGAGAGTAATCATGAAGACGACTAAATTGATCATCGCCGGTGCAATGTTGAGTTTTGCAGTAACGGGCGCGGCTTATGCCGACAACAGCGGTTTCAACAATAAGGACAATGGCGGCGAGTCATCCATGTCTGCCCCCCGCCCCGGTTGGAATAATGGGTCGCAATATGGCGTCGAGTGGCTGACCCGCAAAACGAATAACCGCTCCGAGGTGAGTTCTACCAACCAACCCCCCGCCAGCACTGAACGGTCAGCGGGAAAAAATTGCAACCTGAAATCCATGGCAGGGTTTAACCAGCACAACAGCTTTGAGCATTCATGCTGAATATGATCGTGCCAAAGGCTATCCCGGCCGGATGTCAGAATCCGCCGGGACCGTCCAGCCATCATCGTTAACCCGAATTTCTGAGAAATATCCATGAAAACCCAACTCGCTGTTTTCACCTTTGCTTTAATCATCGGCCTCTCCGGCATAACTCCCACCGTGGCGGGCTCCCCTAGTACAAGCACCCACTCCTCTGGAAGCACCCACTCCTCTGGAAGCACCCACTCCTCTGGAAGCACCCACTCTTCCTCCCAGTCAGCTCCCTACGGGCGGGGGAATGAATTTACTCGCTCCTGGAGCGAACAGCTACCTATCACGCCTTGGAACCAAGAGAGAACACCGTCGCAATCTAAATTTCCGGCCCGCACCACGACCGGCGAGAGCTGCTCGTTGAGTCCCAGATTCGGATTCAACGACGACAACAACTTCCCCATCTGCTGAATCATGGACTTCAATCCCCGGTCGTGCCAAAGGCTATCCCGGCCGGATGTCCGAAGGTTTAGAGGCTTTATAAAAGCCAACTTTGATGAAGGGTTTGGGAAAAAGCTCATGAATAACCGCTAAATTCCATTTCCGTTGGGACGAGAAGAATTTCTATACAGCCTCTAAGCCTATTGTTTCCTTGAAACCCGATTGATTAAGGAGGGTTTCCCGATGAGTGACGTCACCCAACAAACCAGCATTAGCATCACACTCAAGGCCGCGTGCCGTTATGTGATGGAAAAAGGCAATCGCTTTGACTGTGGCCCAGCTTACAAGGGCGACAGCAGGGTGCTGTCCAGCGTCAGGCAGACGGTGCGGTGGTACAAAGGCATGGGCTATACCAAATTGCTGGAATTCGGTGAACCGCCCGTCTACGCAGTACTGGATCGCGGCCATCGCGAGGTTCACATTTTCCAGCCGCCGCCCGATCCAACCATTCGCGCATGGCTGGAGAACGACAAGGCCATGCTGAATGACCCGGCCATGCGCACCTACCTGCTGCAAAAATCTGGCTTGGATGAGTGTGATCTGCCGGTCGCCAGCAAACCCCGCTATTTTCATGTCAACGAGGTAGATAATGTGTTTATCGCCACCACGGATGAAGCCCAATGAACGCCACAATAGAAACCACAGAATATTTTTCTCCTCCTATTGAGCATTATCTCGCTCAGCTTGTACAAGAAAGCCGGTCAGATCACTCTCACCCAGCGCTAAAATTGATCACTTTATGTTCGATGCCGTACATAACTACCCTCGTTTTCGGTGTATTAAGATTCAAGCTTGTTCAACCCAACCCAGAAGGAAAAACCGTCATGAAAACCTCAATACTGCTTTCCGCCCTCCTGACCTGTGCCCTGTCAGTACCCATCGCATCAGCACAAGAGAAGCCCGTACCCGCGCAGCCGACGATGAGCATGGACATGGACAAGCACATGACCCAAATGCAGGAAAACATGAAAATCATGCAGCAGCAGATGGAAAAACTTCAGACGACAACCGACCCGAAGGAACGCCAGAAGCTGATGCAGGAACACATGCAGACGATGCAGGAAAACATGAAGGCGATGCACGGCATGGGTAGCCCGATGACGATGAGCGGCCAGAAAGGGGGGCCAATGATGAGCGGAGACCCAAAGCAACGCGAGGAGATGATGGAAAAGCGCATGGACATGATGCAGATAATGATGGAGCAGATGATGCGGCACACTCAGATGATGGAGTCCATGTCGGCGAAATGACGGCGAATTTTGAGGCTGCTTGATCCCGAATCGGCGACTCAGACTAATCGTACCCTGTGATTGCCCGCGACACTCGACGTCGATGTTGCCCAGCATGGGAAATGACCGCTGCTTGACAGCGCAGGCGTTACGGGCGCGCCAATATCGCCCGATCTCAATCAATTAAAGGAAACACAATCATGAGTCATCATCTGAACCAGAGTACCAAGGATTGCATCGCCGCCTGCCACGACTGCGCCACCGAGTGCGGCAACTGTTTCGCGCACATGGTCGGTAAGGAAAGCGACAATAGCTGTCCGGCCTGCTGTATCGAGTGCGCGGCGATCTGCCGGTTGTGCAGCGATGCGATGGCCCGCAACAGTCCGTTCGCCCAGCAGGTTGGCAAGTTGTGCGCGGACATCTGCGACTGGTGTGCGAAACAATGTGACGCGCATGACATGGATCACTGTAAGGGCTGCGCCGAGGCGTGCCGTCGTTGCGCCGACGCTTGTCGTAGTATGGCTCAATAATTTCCAGACCCTCACGCAAGGAAAAATCGATGAAACGTGAAACGCTCAAATCAATTCGGGCACTGTGCCTTGCTCCTGTCACTGCGCTTTACCTGGTGTCCGCAGTCGCACAACCGCAGGCTTCTCCATCAGCGCCCCCATCGGCACCCCCATCGGCCAGCATGCCCCACGGACACATTCAGCAAAGCACGACCGGATCGGACGGCATGAAGCAGTCGATGATGATGGGAATGGACAGCATGCAAAAGATGCCCCTGTCCGGCGACACCGACAAGGACTTCGCGATGATGATGAAGATCCACCATCAGCAAGCCTTGGACATGGCGCAAATGGAACTTGAGCACGGAAAATCGCCAATAATGAAGGAGATGGCACGCAAGATCATAGCTGCGCAGAAGGAGGAGATCGCCCAGTTCGATCAGTGGCTCGCCGAGCAAAAGTGATGGATCGAGGGGCGTGATGCGACGCGCAGGGTGATGCTATCGGGGTGACGCCGATGTCGGCATCGCGTTCGCCTTTGGCTACAACGCTCTCGGCATCCCGGTGGCCGGGGTGCTCTACCCGGCGTTCGGTCTGCTGCTGTCGCCGATCTTCGCCGGCGCCGCCATGGCGCTGAGTTCGGTGCTGAGAGCCTGCTTCTGGTCGTCGGATTTTTCGCGGTACAGGGGCTACTCAATTTTGATGCATTGATCGTGATTGTTAGGATCGGCGAGGTACTCGGAGACAGCATAAGCGATGAACTGGGACGACGGCTGGGGCACCCGGCTTTGACGCGCTATGGCAGCCGGTTTGGCTTAAACAACGCGCACATAGAAAATGCAGAAGCCTTCTTTAAGCGACATGGCGGTAAGGCGGTCTTTCTCGGCCGGTTTGTAGGATTCGCTCAAGCGCTTGTGCCGTTTCTCGTGGGTTCATCACAAATGCCGTATCGCCAGTTCATTACCTACAACGCATTGGGCTCAGTGCTTTGGGTGCCTGTCGTGGTAGTGGGAGAAGCGCATGGCTGAAATGATTACCCCAGAGAGGTGCAGCGTTCTGCAAGCGGCGCCTCGGCTAATGCAAATCCTGCGCGTGCTCGCCCGACACAAACTCTTGGGAGCCGTGTTCGGCAAGAGACATTGGCCGCCGCCGAAGGCGGTACGGGAAGCCGTTGAGGAGTTGGGGCTAACCTTTATCAAATTCGGTCAAGTGCTCGCGATGCGGCGTGATCTGCTGCCGGACGCTTACATTGATCAATTGGCCCTGCTGCACGACCAGTTGCCGGCGATGGGTATTGACGTGGTACGCGCGACAGTCGAAGTCGAGTTGGGCACACCGTTGCCAGCATTGTTCTCATTGTTCGACGAAACGCCACTCGGCTCCGCCACCATCGCCCAAGTGCATAAGGCGACAATGCAGGATGGGCGTCAGGTGGCCGTGAAGGTGCAGCGGCCTGGCCTTAAAGCAATTATTTCCACAGATATGGCAGCACTGACTTGCCTGGTAGCGCTGGGGGAAAGGCTCTTTCCGCGTTTACGCGCACTCGACCTCCCTGTTGTGGTACGTGAATTTGCCATCAGTCTGAACCGGGAAACCGATTTCAGTCGCGAAGCGCGTTCCATAGTGATCTTTCGCACCGCGATGGCCGATTTTCCCGACCTCTGGATTCCGGATGTCGTTGCGGAATGTTCGCACGGAGCCGTGCTGACGCTGGAGATTTCGGCGGGTGAACGGGTGGATTTCTACGCCAAACAGCACCCGGAAACGATGCCGCGGTCGATGAACACCCTGGTTAGGCTGATGCTGCAAACGATCTTCGAAGAAGGCTTGTTTCACGCTGACCCGCATCCCGGCAATGTTTTCGTTCTGCCTGATGGGCGGCTCTCGCTCCTCGATTTCGGGAACACGGGCGAACTTGACGAGCCGATGCGCGAATCACTAACACTCTTGCTCGAAGCGGTCGTCAAAGGCGATGCACGGGCGGCCACGGAAGCTTATCTCGAAATGGCGCCGGGGAGCGAAAAAATCAACCATGCGGCGCTGTTGGTGGACATAAAGGCAGCGCTCTATGAAATCCGCAGGACCAATTTGGCCGATGTTTCAATCGGGGGTGCGTTCGAATCACTACTGCGTGCCGGAACCCGGAACGGGGTACACAATCCCGGTGAGTTTGTCCTGCTAACACGAGCTTTCGTCATTCTGGAGTCGATGATTCGCCAACTCGCCCCGGACCATAACTACATGGAATCGTTTCGTGAAGAGATCTTGCGCCTCACCGAGCAGCACTTCTCTCCGAAGCGGATAGAGGACAAGACAACCAAGCTTGCGCGCGAAGTAGAGCGCTTGATACTTGATGCACCCGGCGACACGCGACGCGTCCTCCGACGTATCGCCGAAGGCAATCTGGGCCGACTTCCGAGTTTGGAGGCCCTGGGAGGTCGCGTTAACCGCAATCTCGCACGGCTCGCTGGAGCCATTGCTTTCGCGGCTCTTGTGATCAGTGGTTCGATGCTGATACTTACGCCAATGGGTGGCTGGCACCATATTCTCGGCGAAATACTGATCATCAGTGGGATTGTCGGCATGCTCATCGCCGGTATCAGTGCAATGCGTCGCGACTATGGTCAACGCTGACTCTCGCCTTCTGAAGGTACCTGCGGAAATACCTCTGGTTACGATAAGCGAGTTGAATTAATGGGGCTGTGGTCAATTTTCGGTGGTAAAGCAGATACAACGACATTCGAATGAGAAAACGCAGATGCGAACATCCCGAGTTGCCGCGAAGACCGGCGTTAACCCACGTACTACACGCACCATAACGATGCGCAGTGTTATGGCACGAGCAGGTCTCTGGTCGGCGCTCGCCTTCGTTTTGAATCTGACGTGGGAAATCGCGCAGGTCAGGCTCTATACGATCTGGGCGGCGGCGGATGGGATGAGTGTCGCCTGGGCACTGTTTCATTGCTCCCTGGGCGACGTCGTGATTGCACTCGCGATGTTTGCGCTAGCGGGCATGGTGCTCTGGCGCGCGGACTGGCCGGTGTCGCATCCGTGGACAGGCGGCGTCATTGTCGTGATCGGCGCGCTGGCTTTTACTGCATGGAGCGAATGGTACAACGTCTATCGTGTCGGCAACTGGGGCTATACGGCGAGCATGCCGATGATTTTCGGGATTGGTCTTTCGCCGCTATTGCAGTGGCTGATCTTGCCACCCGTGATGGTGATCATCTATCGAATGCTAGAGCCGATGTTATTCGGAAAGTCTAGAGACCTACGGGCCAGGCCCATGAGGTCAATCCATCAATCTCAATGAAGCGAGGTAAGGCGATGGCAACGGATCCGGTCTGTGGCATGCAGGTTGATGAGCGAACTGCGGCGGGAAGCAGCGTGTTCGAGGGAAAAAGTTATTATTTCTGTTCCCCCGCTTGCCAGCAGAAATTCGAGGCCCACCCGTCCGCGCACGTTGCCGGACCGCCTCACCAGGGGGGCACCGCGCACTCTGGACACGCGCATCACGACGCCCAACCCCCGCACGAGTCTCCGGGTCAGGACGGTGGCGGGGTGGTCGTCGCTGGCGCGGCGCCGCCGGGAACTCACTATACCTGCCCGATGCACCCGGAGATTGTGCGCGAGGCACCGGGCGATTGCCCGATCTGCGGGATGGCGCTGGTGCCGATGGCGGGCACGGGCGGCGGCGAGGCCGACCATTCCGAGTGGCGCGCGCTGACGTGGCGGCTGTGGGTCGGCGCCGCGCTCTCCCTGCCCTTGGTGGTGCTCGCGATGTCGCCCATGATCGGCTTCCCGGAACTGTTTGGCCTGTTGCCGCAGGAACGGGGGTGGATCGAGTTGGTGCTGGGCACCCCGGTCGTGCTGTGGGCCGGCGGGCCGATCCTGCGCAAGTTCTGGTTTTCGCTGGTGCATCGCGCGCTCAACATGTACACGCTGATCGGGCTGGGGGTGGGACTCGCCTACCTGTTCAGCCTCGCCGCCGTGTTTTTTCCAAGCCTGTTCCCGCTGGAGTTCCGCGCGCACGACGGCGCGGTGGGGACTTATTTCGAGGCGGCGGCCGTGATCGTGACCCTGGTGCTGCTGGGCGATTTCCTCCAGTTGCGCGCGATGGGCCAGACTGGCCAGGCCCTCCAAAAATTGCTGCAACTCGCGCCCAACTTGGCCTGGCGTCTGGGCGAGGACGGCAGTGAGGAACAGGTTCCGCTCGAAAGTATCGCGGTGGGTCACCGGCTGCGGGTGAAGCCGGGCGAGAAAGTGCCGGTGGACGGTACCGTGCTCGAGGGTACGAGTCGGGTGGATGAATCGATGATCACCGGCGAGCCCATGCCAGTGGCCAAGGCGGCGGGCGACCAGGTCACCGGCGCCACCGTCAATGGCAATGGTTCGTTGGTGATCCGCGCCGAACGAGTGGGCGCTGACACGCTGCTGGCGCGGATCGTTCATCTCGTGGGAGAGGCCCAGCGCACACGCGCCCCGATCCAGAAGCTGGCCGATGTCATCGCGGCGTACTTTGTCCAGGTCGTGGTGGGCATTGCTCTCGTGACAGCGCTCGTGTGGGGGTTTCTCGGCCCCGAGCCGAAATTCGCCTACGCTTTTCTCAACGCCGTGGCCGTGTTAATCATCGCCTGCCCCTGTGCCGTCGGCCTCGCAACGCCTATCTCCATGACCGTCGCCATGGGGCAAGGCGCGCGCGCCGGTCTTCTGTTCCGCAATGCCGAGGCCATCGAGCGCATGCGTGACATCGACACCGTGGTGGTGGACAAGACCGGCACGTTGACCCTCGGGCATCCCGCCCTGACCGATTTTGTCGCCGAGGGCCTTCCAGAAAATGAAGCCCTGGCGCTCGTCGCCGGCGTGGAACAGCTTTCCGAGCATCCGATCGGGCTGGCCATCGTTGCGGGGGCCAAGGCGCGCGGCCTGACGCCACCGTCGGCTGGCGCCTTCGATGCCGTCAACGGCCTCGGCGTGCAAGCGGATATCGCTGGCCAGCATGTGCTCGTCGGCAGCCGCAACTTCCTCGCCCAGCACGGCATCGATACCCAGCCTTGGGAAGCGCGCGCGGAAGTCTGGCGTCTGGAAGCGAAAACGGTCGTGTTCTTCGCGGTGAAGGACGTGGCCACCGGACTCGCGGCGGTCGCCGATCCGATTAAGGAAAGCACACGGGAAGCGATCGCCACATTAAAAGATTCAGGCGTCCGCCTGGTGATGCTCACGGGCGATTCGCGCAGCACGGCCGACACCGTGGCCCGGCAACTCGGCATCGCCGAAGCCATCGCCGAAGTGCTGCCCGAGGACAAGGCGGGTCATGTGAAGCGCTTGCAGGCCGAAGGGCGCAAGGTCGCGATGGCCGGTGACGGCATCAACGACGCGCCGGCGCTGGCCCAGGCCGACGTCGGCATCGCCATGGGCACCGGCACCGATGTGGCGATGGAGAGTGCCGGCGTGACGCTGGTCAAGGGCGACTTGCGCGGCATCGCGCGCGCCGCCGTCCTGTCGCGCGCTACGATGCGCAACATCCGCCAGAACCTCGCGTTCGCCTTTGGCTACAACGCGCTCGGCATCCCGGTGGCCGCCGGCGTGCTCTACCCGGCGTTCGGTCTGCTGCTGTCGCCGATTTTCGCCGGCGCCGCCATGGCGCTGAGTTCGGTGTCCGTAGTCATCAACGCATTGCGGCTTAACCGCGTCAAATTATGATCATCCGAAACCGATCAGCCACCCGAGGGTTGTTGATCGCACGAATCGTTGCCGATCTTCTGTAACTTCTACCCCTGGCAAAACCCACCACAAGAGGAATGGCCATGCCCACCCCCAGCATTGATCTGAAGCGCCGCCAACTGCTGGCTGGCTCGTTGCTACTGGCTCTCCCCCGGGCGTGGGCCGCGCCCAGCCGTCCGGTGGTCGAGGTGTGGAAAGACCCGACGTGCGGTTGCTGCAAGGACTGGATGGCGTATCTGGAGAAAAACGGCTTCGAAACGCGCGTGCATGACACGGGCAACGCCGATGCGCGCAAGCGCCTTGGCATCCCCATCGAGTATGGCTCCTGCCATACCGCCGTGGTGGACGGTTATGCGCTGGAGGGCCATGTTCCCGTCCGCGAGATTCTGCGCCTGCTGGATGAGCGGCCCAACGCCATCGGTCTGGCCGTACCCGCGATGCCGATCGGATCGCCCGGCATGGATGGCCCTGAATATGGTCATCGTCGTGATCCCTATGACGTGTTGCTGTTGGCGCGAGACGGCACCTCCCGGATTTTTCAGTCCTATCGATAACAATAATCGCCCGCCTCGCCGCGTCAGGCGAATGCTGAAAAAACCAGGGGGATATTCATGCACGATTTGCGGAAAACCGGGTGCGCGCTGGCGCTCCTGGTCCTCTCGATGGGCGTCCAAGCGGCGAAACCTGTCGCCGATTTGCCAGGGGCCACTCTACCCGAATTACTGATCTGGGCGGAACAACACCATCCAGAACTCACGGCGATGCAACACGACGTGGAGGCCGCTGAAGCGCGAATTCAGCCAGCGGGCGCGTTGCCTGATCCGATGTTCAGCGTCGAATGGCGGGACATTCCCAACGACAGTGACTTTACCCTGGCCCCATCGCGAGTCGGCTCCATGAAGTACACCGTGGCGCAGACTCTGCCGCTGGGAGGGAAACTGAAGTCCAAACAGCGGGTGGCGGAAGCAGAAGTGGAGAAGGCACACCGGCAGCGGTTGACGTTGTCCACCACGCTACGGGCTAAGATCGCCACCGCATTTATCCAACGCTATCAGGCGCAGCAAAACGAGGTTCTCCTGAAAGAGGAGTTGATGTTTCTACGCGAAGTCGAGCAGGTTGCCCAGATTCGCCACGCCAACGGCCTCACGCCACAACAGGACGCTCTGAAAGCGCAAATTGAACAAACCACACTCAAAGCCGATTTGATCATGGCGGTAACCGAGCAACAACAGGCTCGCGCCAAACTCAATGCGTTGTTGGGCCGGCCGGCGAACGCACCGTTGGCCGAGCCAAAGGCGTTGCCACCCTTGCTCACACCAGCGGCGCTCGCAGACTTGGAGAGCCGGATGCTTGGCACCAACCCAGAGTTGCTCACTCAATCGGCTACTATCACCGCCGCCCAAAATACCCAGGATCTGGTGAAGGCCAACCGCTATCCGGATCTGACCGTCAGCGTTTCCCCGATCCAGGTCGGCAATCGGCTAACAGACTGGGAAATCATGCTGTCGGTCAACATTCCCCTGCAACAGACCAGCCGCCGTTCCCAAGAGCGGGAGGCCGCCGCAATGTTGAGCGCCGCACAAATCAGGCAAGACGCTATCGCCAATCAACTGCAAGGCGACTTACAGGAACAACTGGCCGGGCTGGATGCCGCCCGGCAACAGGAAACGCTGATCCGCACCCGCCTGCTGCCGCAGGCGGAGTTGACGTTCCAGGCGGCGCTCGCCAGCTACCAGACCGGTCGCGTGGACTTCACCACTCTGCTGGATGCGCAACGGCAAATGCGCCGAGCGCGCTTCGGCCAGTTGAAAGCCCTGCTTGAGCAATATCTCCGTTTCGCTGAAATTGAACGACTCGTAGGAGCACCTTTGTGAAACCGCGCACCCTCATCTTTTTTTTAGTCTGGGTCGGAACTGTCGGCGGGCTGGGTTACGCGGGACACCGGGGAAACGGGTTCCTGCCGCCCGCTGACGCTGCCGAACAGGGCAAGATTCTTTATTATCGCAATCCGATGGGATTGCCGGATACCTCGCCGACGCCCAAGAAAGATTCGATGGGAATGGACTATATCCCCGTCTATGAAGGCGAAACCGCTCCGTCAGCGCTCGCCACGGCCCCAAAGCGCATCCTGTATTACCGAAATCCGATGGGGTTGCCGGACACCTCGCCAACCCCGAAAAAAGATTCGATGGGGATGGACTACATCCCCGTCTATGAAGGCGAGGACATCGGCGGCGATCAAGTCCGCATCAGTCCGGAGAAAGTGCAAAAGCTGGGGGTGCGGACTGAAGCGGCGCAGCGGCGCGTCCTCAGTCGCCCGGTGCGTGCCGTCGGTCTGATTACTCCTGACGAGCGCCGTTTATTCACGGTGACCCCCCGGTTCGAGGGCTGGATTGAACGGCTGCTGGTCAACAGCACCGGCCAGACCGTGAAACGCGGCGAACCCTTGATGGCCGTGTACAGCCCCGAACTGGTCTCCGCCCAACGCGAGTATCTCCTGGCCAGCGGTGGGCTGCGTTCTCTACGCGCGAGCAGTCCCGAAACCCGCGAAGGTATGAGCCAGTTGGCGGAAACGGCCCTGCTGCGGCTCCGCAACTGGGAAATTTCCGCCGATCAACTGGAACGCCTGCGCAAAGAGGGTCAGCCGCAGCAGCAACTGTTGTTGCGAGCACCGGGAGACGGTGTAGTGCTGGAAAAAACCGCGATCCAGGGCATGCGCTTCATGCCGGGCGAAATGCTTTATCGCATCGCCGATTTATCGTCGCTGTGGCTAGTCGCGGATGTCTTTGAGCAAGACCTGAACCTGGTGCATCCCGGCCAGGAAGCGCGCATCACCGTCAACGCCTTTCCCGGCGAAGTGTTCATAGGCAAGGTCGCCTTCATTTACCCAACCCTCAACCCGCAGACCCGTACCGCACAAGTCCGGGTTGAATTGCCAAACCCCAAAGGGCGTCTCCGCCCGGCCATGTATGCCAGCATTGAACTGGCCGCCAGCCATAACAAAGCCGCGGTTTTGACTATCCCCACCTCGGCGGTACTCAGCAGCGGCGCCCGGCCCGTCGTGCTGGTCGAATTGGGAGAGGGCCGCTATCAGCCGCGTGAAGTGCGGTTGGGTCTGCGGGGCGATGAGTATGTGGAAGTGCTGGAAGGACTCGCCGATCAAGAGCAGGTCGTGGTATCGGCTAATTTTCTGATCGACGCCGAAAGCAATTTGAAAGCGGCGCTAGGCAGCTTTGGCGGGCATAGCGGTCATGGCGCGACCGCTCCCAGCACCGCGACCCCGCCAGAAACACCGCCCACACCGGCCAGTACGCACCAGGGCCACTGACATGCTTGGACGCATCATCGAGGCTTCCGCCCGCAATCTGTTTCTGGTGCTGCTGCTGACTGCGTTCGTAGTCGCTGGCGGCGTTTACGCGGTTCTCCACACCCCGCTCGATGCGCTGCCCGATCTCTCCGATACGCAGGTTATCATTTACACCGAGTATCCCGGCCAAGCACCACAAGTGGTCGAGGATCAAATCACTTATCCGCTCAGCACCGCGATGTTAGGCGTTCCCCGTTCCAAGGTCGTGCGCGGCTTTTCCTTTTTCGGTGCGTCCTTCGTCTATGTGATCTTCGAGGACGGGACCGACCTGTATTGGGCGCGGTCACGGGTGCTGGAATATCTTAACTTTGCCGCTGGTCGGTTGCCTACTGGAGTCACGCCCAGTCTGGGGCCGGATGCGACTGGCGTCGGTTGGGTTTACCAGTATGTCGTACTCGGTGCCCAGCGCACGCTGGCGGAACTGCGGACTTTGCAGGACTGGTTCATCCGCTACCAGCTCACCCAGGCGCAAGGCGTTGCCGAAATTGCCAGCGTGGGCGGCTTTGTCCAGCAGTATCAGGTCGTGGTCGACCCGCGCAAGCTGCAAGCCTACGGCATTCCATTGATGCGAGTCAGCGAAGTCATCCGCACCAGCAACCGCGATGTCGGCGGGCGGGTGGTGGAGTTGGCGGAAACCGAATACATGGTGCGCGGCAAGGGCTATTTGCGCGGAGCCGCCGATTTGGAGCAACTGGTGCTCAAGGCCGAGGGCGGGGTACCGGTGCTGTTGCGTGATGTAGCGCGGGTCGAAATGGGGCCGGATGAGCGGCGGGGACTGACCGAATTGAATGGGGAAGGCGAGGTGGTCAGCGGGATTGCTGTCGCCCGCTTCGGCGCGAACACGCTGGACGTAATCCATAATCTCAAGGCCAAGCTGGCCGAAATCGCCAGCGGCCTGCCGGCAGGCGTGACCCTTGAGCCGGTCTATGACCGCTCCGACCTGATCCATCGCGCTATCGAGACGCTGAAAAACACCTTGCTGGAAGAAAGTCTCATCGTCGCGCTGGTCTGCATCGTCTTCCTGTTCCATGTCCGCAGCGCGCTGGTCGCGATTTTGATGCTGCCGGTCGGAATTCTTATCGCCTTCATCGTGATGCGGCTGTTGGACATGAATTCCAACATCATGAGTCTGGGCGGGATCGCCATTGCCATTGGCGCGATGGTGGACGCCGCCATCGTGATGATTGAAAACGCCCACAAGCACTTGGAGCGGGCCGCGCCCGACGCTTCGCGGGTCACGATCATGGTCGAGGCGGCCCAGGAAGTCGGACCGGCCTTGTTCTTCAGCCTGCTGATCATCACGGTCTCGTTCCTGCCGGTGTTCACCCTGGAAGCGCAGGAAGGGCGGCTGTTCAAGCCGCTGGCCTACACCAAAACCTTTGCGATGGCGGGAGCGGCGCTGCTGTCGCTGACCCTGGTCCCGGCGCTGATGGTGCTGTTCATTCGCGGAAAAATCGTGCCCGAACATCGCAACCCACTGAACCGCTTTCTGATCTGGGCGTATCGTCCGCTGATCGCTGGAGTCATGCGCTGGAAAAAACTGACGATCCTGCTAGCGCTGCTCATCCTGGCAGCGTCCTGGTATCCGGCCAGCCAACTGGGCAGTGAATTCATGCCGACCCTCAACGAGGGAACCCTGCTGTACATGCCCGCCACCTTGCCGGGCCTGTCGGTGACCAAGGCGGCGGAAATCATGCAGATGCAGAACCGCATCATCAAATCCTTCCCGGAGGTGGCGTCGGTGTTGGGCAAAGCGGGGCGGGCCGCCACCGCGACCGATCCGGCGCCGTTGGAAATGTTTGAAACGGTGATCAACCTGAAACCGGAGAGCGAGTGGCGGTCCGGCATGACCATGGACACGCTGATTACCGAGCTGGACCAGGCGCTACAAATCCCCGGCGTCAGCAACGCCTGGACCATGCCGATCAAGGCACGGACCGACATGCTCTCGACCGGTATCCGTACCCCCATCGGCATCAAGGTATTCGGCAATGATCTCACTGAACTGGAGCAACTGGCCAAGGCGATTGAAGCCGTCGTCAAGACCGTGCCCGGCACCACCAGTGCCTACGCGGAGCGCATTACCGGCGGCTATTATCTGAACATCGAACCGGATCGGGAGGCATTGGCCCGTTACGGTCTGGGCATCGGCGACCTGCAGGACGTGATTGCGACCGCGCTGGGCGGGGAGACGGTCACGACCACGGTGGAAGGGCGGGAGCGGTTCGGGATCAACGTCCGCTATCCCCGCGATCTGCGCGCCGATCCGCAGGCGATTGCCCAAGTGCTGATTCCCGTGCCGGGCGGGGCGATGATTCCGTTAGGGCAGGTGGCCAGTATCGGTCTCGGCAAGGGCGCACCCAGCATCCGCACTGAAAATGCGCTGCTGTCGGCTTATATCTTTGTGGATATTCGTGGTCGCGATATTGGCGGTTACGTCACTGACGCGCAGCAGGCGGTGCGCCAGCAAGTGCAGTTCAAGCCGGGGTATTACGTCGCCTGGAGCGGGCAGTTCGAGTACATGGAACGGGCCAAGGCTCGGCTGATGATCGTGGTGCCTTTTACGCTGCTCATTATCTTTGTCCTGCTCTACCTCAATTTCCGCCGGCTGACCGAGACGCTCATCGTCATGTTGGCCCTGCCTTTCGCCCTGGTCGGCGGGATTTGGCTGATGGATGGGCTGGGCTATAACTTGAGTGTGGCGGTCGCGGTCGGGTTTATCGCATTGGCCGGGGTGGCAGCGGAAACTGGCGTGATCATGCTGATTTATCTGGATCATGCGCTCACGGCTTTACGCCGTCAGCGCGAGGCGGAAGGCCAGCCGCTGACGGTGAGCGATATTTACGCGGCGGTCATGGAAGGTGCAGTCGAGCGGGTGCGCCCAAAAATGATGACCGTGGTGGCAATCATGGCCGGTCTACTGCCGATCCTCTGGAGCAGCGGCGCCGGGTCGGAAGTGATGCGCCGCATCGCCGCCCCGATGGTCGGGGGGATGATCTCGTCAACGGTATTGACACTGATCGTGATTCCCGCGCTGTACGCGCTGGTCAAGGAAGCGGGCCTGCGCCGGGCGGCGCGATCCGCCATGCGCCGTTCCGAAGCCGCCGATGAGAACGTGGTCGGCCTCAAGACTCGCCGCTGACAGCGACTTTAACCATCGGCTGACGTCGACTTTGAACAGTGACATTCGTTGGGAACCGTAAGGATCTGTACCATAAAAACGAACTTTTTCTGAACTTGCCTGAGAGTTGCCGCTTTGTAGCCTAAAAATGAAGGAATTGTTGTCGTATGCCAAGCCGAGCGAGTCGGCAGCGATGCTGGGGGTGGGGGAGGAACAGCGGGAGGAGAGGATACCAGAGCAGCTCAAGAATTTTGGTCCTGTAAATTTTCCTGTGATGGCGAGGGGTGGCAGCGTCAGGCTAGGGCGTGGACTTCATCCAACCCATTGATCCTGTTAAGTGATGTTCGTTTAGCCTGCCTGCCCCGCCGTTCTGATCACAGGAAAATTTACAGGAGGATTTAATTCAGTAAGATTTTGCTCAATGGTAGTGCAGATTTTATCCAAGGGTAAATCATTGGGATCCTCCCCAAACGGGTCTTCAATCTCAACGCCAATTTCCTCAACGCCGATGAACGCATAACTGACCAGCGCCGTGGCCAATATGCTCCACCAACCCATGGCCGCGACTAGAGGCAGGGAAATCGTGAGGCAAAACAGGCTCAGAAAGCGCTTGAGATGCAGCACGTAAGCAATGGGTAAGGGCGTATTGCGAATCCGTTCACAACCCCCCAGACAGCGAGTCAGTTCGCCCAGACTGGAATGCAAGATGGTAAGGCGCTGTTCCGTCAGCAGACCTTGTGCCGTGCATTGCCCAAGAAGGGTCGCGATGAGGGACAGCGCCGCCAGGGCAGAATGATTCGCGCCAGCGAGTCGCTGCTGGTCTTCGGCCAAAAGAAACGGCTTCACTTCCTGCCAGTTTTGGATTTGACGCAGCCGTTGTTTAGTCAATATCGGAAAAGCAATCAGCAGATGGATGAGCCGCTGCTGGACGGCAGCGGTATCAGGATGCGGTGCTAAATACGCCAGGATGCCCATACTCAGAAAGCGCGTTTGATTGGTGATTTCACCCCACAGCTTTCGGCCTTCCCAAAAGCGGTCATAGGCGGTATTAGTGCGAAAGACCAAGAGCAAGCCCAAGGCGACACCCACCACCGCCCATGGAGTGCTAGGAATATTTTTCAAGTTGATCCAGTGGGTTTGATGCAGCCCGGCAATAACGGTACTGAACAAGGTAAAAATCACAATTCTCGAAAAGATGCTGCCGATGACGGAGCCGTTAAACGTCACGAGCAAAGCTAGCCAGTTTTTATTGTCATATTCAACCACTATTTACTCTCCACTATGAATCAAGTTCGAACAACTGCTGAGTCGTAAGCTCATCTGACGCTCACTCCAAACACCTTCAACACTTTATCGCCGTAATGATTGATGACCTTCACGGCATTAGACATTATCGGAAACTGAAAAAGGTGATTTTAAGGCAAAATCATGAACTTGGAAAAATACATTCATGATCAATAGCTTGATCTAAAAGCGATAAAAGTTTTCCTAACTGTTTCCAATAATGTCTATTGTGGGTACTTAACGATTACTATTTCATATTGCTTTGTTCTGCCTCTGGTGCTGCATCGTACTCGCTAAATCGTAACCGTTTTGGGAGGAAATATCCTGAAGACTCTGATGTGGTTTGCCCTGGCCGCCCTGCTGGCGCTGGCCAGCCTCGCCGTAACCGCCACCGAACTGACCGGCAAGGTCGGGGGCGTCAGCGATGGCGACACGCTGACCCTGCTCGTGCCGGACGGGGCCAAGGTCTCCCCGTCCGACACGCCGACGACTCTGCCCGCGTATTCGGCGGCCAGCAGCGGCGCGGCCAACAGCAGCAGCAGGACGAGGAGGGCGAACGGGCGTGGGGCAGGGTAGGGGCACCTCGCGGGTCTTCTCGCATCGAGTGGTTGGGCGAAGGGGGGCGTGTGCGAGTTATTCACAAATCCTGTGGATCACTCTGGCCCGGCCGGGCGGCACCGTCAACCAGGACGCGGGCTTACGCGGCGCGGCGGGATTGCGCGGAAAATGACCGGCGGGGAAGGGGATCGGGTGAAACCGTGGCCGGCCTATTCCGGTCCCAGCTGGGCGTCCAGTTCCGCGAGCCGGTGGGCGTACTGATCGGGCGGCAGCGACCGCCGATCGCGCGCCCTTTGCCGCAGGGCGTCCAAGCCGGCGCGGGTGAAGCACGCGAAGGGGAGGCGGCCCGGCGGATCGACGATTTCGATCAGACCGCGTTCCAGCAGCGTGCGGATCGCGGTCCGATTCAGCGTGGGCTGGCCTTTGTGGGGGCCGGCGGCCCAGCGGTGCAGCCAGATACCGTCGTGGAGCGGATCGGTTTGCCCGCCGCGTGCCCGGAACTCTGTGCGGATCAGGCGGCGCTCGGCGGCGGTGAACGGTGTCGAGTCAGAGTGTTCCGGGTCGGTGGGCGGGAACATGGCGGCGCGCTGTCGGGAAATCGATCGCGCTATTTTGAACGCCCCGCCCGCGAAAACCACGGGTTTCTCGGTATCGGACGGCCGGTGTCGATGCGGGCCGCCCGTCGTGGAAGGGTTCCGGCCCGCGCCAACGGCGCGAGAAAGATCGTATTCAGCGGGGCCGCGAAGGCCGCCTAGAGACCGCGCCGGCCGCCGGCCGGAGGTTCGGAGGGGCCTGGCGCCCTATTCCTCGTCCCAGAGGGCCGAGATCGGCCAAGGCGAAGGCGGCAGTTCGGCCCGTTCCGGGTCGTTCGGCCGCCACCCGCCACGCCTTGAAAGTGGCGCGGCGCAGGTAGGGGCGCGTCCAGGCGGGATGCGCGCAAAAGGCGGCTACAAGGCGCGGGTTCAGGCCGAAGCCCAGGGGTTCGGCGTCTCGCGCGACCGGCCCGTTCCAGCGTGGGCTGGGAAACCGGGGCGGCACGCGCCGTTTCGGGGTCTAGCACGCCCGCCTCGTCGCCCAACACCCGCCGCCGCCAGCCGACGACGTGCGCGCAGCGCCTTGAGGCAGGTCAGCAGGCCGGGCCGGTCGTCCTGGGTCCCGGAGGCGAAATCCTCCTACATCTGCTCCGGGCAGATGCCCACCGCGAGCAGCGCGTCGCGCTGGAGGTCGGGGGTCTGCGAGCCGTCCGCTTTCGAGACGCGCAGGCTCCCGTCACGTAAACGACCGTTTAAATGACCGCCAGCGAACGCGGGGTCGCGCGGCCAAAAACGGTCACTTAACCCGTCAATCATACTACGATCCGCAAAGGTCAACATCCATCCGTTAAAGGACCAACCGGCGGCGTCGGGTCCGCTCGCGACCGATGGAGGGTCGGCCTCGCGAAATGCCTTGACGCCGCTCGTGGGATAGGCGGGCTCGATGGCGAACCACTGAACGGCCGCGCCCACGTCGTCGGCTTCCGTCGCACCGAGCCGCCGCCGCTCCCGAACCGAATCCGGCGAGGGAGAAAGAGGGGGCGGGCGCGATTCCAACCGGATCGAATTCGATCCCATGAAACGGCCTTGGCCCGAATCACTCCAGCGCCAACACCAACCGCTTGCCCAGGGCCGCCGCCGCTTTCTCCAGTTGGCGCAGGGTCGGGGAGTGGCGGGGATTTTCCAGCCGTTGCGCCGCGGCCCACGAGGTTTCCAGGGAACGGGCCAGTTCCGCGAGCGACCGATCACCCCGCGCCCGGCGAATCAACAGCGCCGCTTGGGTGCGGGCGTCTGGCGCGATCAGGTACCTTCCTTCACCGGCGGGGGACGGATCGGGAATGGGCAGATCGTGATCCAGCCGGCATCCCAGCATGGCCGACAGCACTTCGGCGCCGTTGAACAGGGCCTCGTCCAGCGCAGCCCCTTCCGTAAAAGTGTCCTCCAGATCGACGAAGCGCACCAAGAGCGCACCGTTCTCTTGCGTTTCCAGCACGGCCGGGTAACGAATATCCATGGCTTCGATTTCCTCCTATTTCAGTGGGACGCCGGTTTGCCGGGCGATGGAGGCCACCCAACCGGGGCCGAGATCATGCTTGCCGTGCACGGGGACCGGGACTATTTTGTTGCCCTTCATCATGAGGTGATGGCTGCCGTTAATCCGATCCAACCTCCAGCCGGCGGCTTGCAGTTTCCTGATGACCTCGTTCCCGTTCATGGCAGGCAATATCTATCATTATAGATATATCGTCAATAGTTTATTGTTGGCGGACCCGCCATCGCCCCGGCCCCAGCCGCGCGCAGTTCGGTCAGGGAGACCGGCCGCAGCGCGTTGTCGGCGAGGTATCGGGTCGAGTGCCGCAGCAGGGCGCGCGGACCCCTCGTGTCGGGTCCAGCCGAGAAACAGGTCATCGACGAGCGGGAACCGGGCGTGCCGGCCCCAGTCATTTCCGGGGACGCCGAGGCCGATTTCCCGGTGAAACACCTCCACAGGGCAGCGGCCGAGCGCATCGACGCGCGCCAGCAGCCAGCGACCGTCCTCGCGAGCGAGCCGGATTTCCGCCGCAGGGGCGGTCCCGGTCGGATCGAGATCGAGACGTTCGATGTCCGATCTCGCCGAGGCCCGCGGGCGGGCTTTTCAATCGCGCCCATCGGTTTGGTCGCGGCGAGCGCCCTCACGATTTCGATCCCCCGCCCGCCTGCTGTTCCCGCCCGTTGAGTTCCGCCACGTCCTTCACCCCGACCGGCGGCCGCCCGTCGCCGCAGGTGCCGCGCAATTCCCCGATACGAGCCCTCTGGAGATCGGGGGCCGCGTCGGTTTCGGCTTGCCGCTTCGCCGTGCTTTCGTTGTCCCGCACCACCCCCACCGAATCGGCGTGCAGCAGGAGCGTCTGCACGGTGGGGTGGTCCAGAAAACAGCGTACCGTGGCCCCGCCGCTGACCCGCACGGTGGGCGGCGGCTTGCAGCGGCGCACGGCTAGGTCGCGCGCCGCCAGCGCGTCCACGCCCCCCCCCACGATCCAGACCCCGCGCGGGTTGCCTAGCAGGAGGGGCGGATACGCTTTGTCGCTCCCCGCCCCATCGCGCTTCGGTTTTTCATCGGGACCGGCTTGGATCAGGCGCTGGGTCACGTTCCGCAGCGTGCCGCTCCCCTCTCGCCCGACGAACAAGACACCGCCCCCGGTATAGCGCAGGAAACCGGCCCGTTCAGCGTGATCCAGCGTGTCCGACGAAATGCCGCGCCCATGCAGATAAACCCGCCCGGCGTGGCGGTCGGCGCGGGTTTGCGGCCGGCGGGCGGGACGAGTGCGCCGGGGTTTTTCGACGAGGGGTTCCCGCTTCACTACCGGCTCGTCAGTGAGCCGCGACACGGCGTCCAAAAAGCCGATGCCGGGTTCGAGGTCGCGCACCAGGGCGATGTGGTCGCCGATGCCCTGGCCGGTTTTGTTGCAGGCCACCCCATGCCATCGCTTTTTTGGGTCATCCGGTACTGCTCATCGCCCCGCACACACCGATTAACGGCGGCCTTCTTTTCTCACGGTAAAGCCCCTTTTTTCTCAATAATGGGTAGGGTCTTTTTGTTGGGAACTGAGGATTAAGATCGTATCAAGAGACCTCATCATTGAACCTCTTTTTTCTTAAAAATCCATCCTGTTTTATAAATGATAGCGGGAATAATAAGCTGTTTCCTCCTGTTTTTTAATTGACAGAACCCTGCGGTTTGATATGCTTTATTTAAGTTAAACAGGGTGTTGCAAATCCAGTGTCCTTCACTTCTCAACGGAGAACCGCGATGGAATTTAATCACATTCCGCTAGAAAAACTGACGGTTTCTCGGATGAACGTCAGAACCCACGGCGCGACCGACGGTTTGGATTCGCTGGCCGCCAGTCTCAAGGCGCAAGGGCTGTTGCAACCGCTCTTGGTGCGGCCCGTAGCCGACAGCGAGAGCTTTGAAATCGTGGCCGGACAACGGCGCTTTCTGGCCTGTCAGCGCTTGGCGCAAGAACAGCCCGTTGAACCGCTGCCCTGCCTGGTGCTGGACGCCGGAGACGATGTGACGGCGCTGGAAGCCTCACTGGCCGAGAACTTGGAACGCCTGCCGATGGAACCGTTCGACCAGCACGAGGCGTTCGCCCAACTGGTGAAGCGGGGCCAAGGCGTCGCCACTATCGCCGCCCGCTTCGGGGTGACCGAGCGGCTGGTGAAACAACGGCTGGCCTTGGCGAATTTGACCGAGGCCATCAAGCGTGAAGCGCGCAAAGGCGATCTCGACATCGCCGACGCCCAATTGCTGGCGCTGGCGACGCCCAAGCAGCAACGCGAATGGATGAAGCTGTATCGGGACAAGGAGCAGTATGCGCCGCAAGGCAGCCCATTGAAGGCGTGGCTGTGCGGCGGGGAGGCAATTTCCACCGAGGTGGCGTTATTCCCACTGGCGGAGTATCCCGGTCGCGTGGTGACAGACTTGTTTGGCGAAGAAACCTTCTTTGATGACGCCGCTCAGTTCTGGACGCTGCAAAACCAAGCGATCGCTGCATGGCGAGATCGGCTGTTGGCGGACGGTTGGGTGCAGGTGGAGGTGGTGGAAACCGGCGAGTATTTCCGCAGTTGGGAGTACCAGCGGACGGGGAAGAGTGAGGGCGGTTGGGTATTGATTTTGCCGCACCGCACCGGCGAAGTGGTGTGTCACGAAGGCTTTTTGCCGCTGAAGGAGGCTCGCCGTCAGGCCCGGCAAGCGGCGGGATTGGAGGGGGAGGCGGCGAACGACGCGCCCAAGGCGACTCGAAGCGAAGTCCCCCAAGCCCTGCAAAACTATCTTGCATTGCATAAAGCAGCGGCGGTGCGCTACCAACTCACACAAAACCCGGCTATCGCGCTGCGGTTGACCGTGGCGTGTCTGATCGGCAGCGCGACGAACTGGTCGGTTCGCGCCGACCGCACCTCGCCCCACAATCCCGCCATCGAGGTCAGCACGGCGAAGGGCGCGGCGCTGGATCGGTTCGGGGAGGAGTGGGCGACCGTCCAACGCTGGTTGGGCGACTCCAGCGACCAGAGCTTAGTCGGGCGGGGCTACGGCGAGGGCCAGACCGCCGAGGCGTTCAGGCGCTTGTTGGAGTTATCCGACGAGCAGGTATTGAAGGTGCTGGCGGTGGCGGTCGCCGAGACGCTGGTGGCGGGCAGCGGTTTGGCCGAGCGGCTGGGCGAACTGCTCCAGATCGACATGCGCCGGTTCTGGAAACCGGACGAGACGTTTTTGGACCTGCTCACCGACAAGGAGGCGCTGACTCGCATGGCGGCGGAGTTGGGCGCGGCCCCGTCCAGTAAAGCAACCGGGAAAGAGTTGCGCGGGCTGATTCGCCGTCGCTTAAAAGGCGAAGGATGCCCGCCGACAGCCGATTGGTTGCCGCGTTATTTCGAGTTTCCCACCCAAGGCTACACCGCCCGCCCCGTGTCGGAGGCCCGCGCCGCTTACGATCAGCTGGCGCGGCGCGGGAGCGGCGCGAATCCCGAAGCCGAGGACGACGCTGTGTTCGAGGATGAAGAAACCGATGGATGGGCCGAGGACGCCGACGAAGCCGGTGTCGAATGGGACGAGGCTGCTTGATGGAGCGGCGGGCGGTTCGCCGCCCGCCCGATACGAAAAGAACGCCGGTCTCCGCGCTGGAGACGACGCCACCACCACGAGGCTGAACAATGGAACTTCCCGACTCTCCCGGTCATTGGGTGTTGCAACAGGGCGACGACATCACCTATGGGGATGTGGCGATCCGGCAGGATGGGCCGAAGCCCGGCATGACGCACCCATTCGCCTTCAATAACGAACAATCCGATCCCTGTGAAGGATTGACCGGCGATGGGCGAAAAGTCCGCGATGAATATCGGGGCCGTCTGAAAAAAATGAGCTCAACATGACCTCACCTAAAGCATCCCGGCGCTCCCGCAAGCGCCCATGCGCGAGTGCGCCGCCGGCGTCGCCCGCCCCAACACCCTTGAATTCTGATCAAGCTCGCGCCGTTTCGGAGTTATCTAGCGCCCTTGATCGCGGCGATCCGGTGTGCCGACTGTTGGGTTATGCGGGCACCGGCAAAAGTTTCAGCGTGGTGCGCTTGCTCCAGGCTTACGCGACCTATCGCCCGGTTCTGCTGACCGCGCCCACCAACAAAGCCGCTGCGGTTCTCCGGGCAATGGCCGCTGAGATGGGCGGCCAGGTCGAAACGGCGACGATCCACAAGATTCTGGGATTGCGCCCGGAGGTGGACGCGGATCGAGGCCGCTACATCCTGAAACGAGTGCGGCAACCCGCGATTGAAGACGGCGCGCTGATCGTGGTGGACGAATGTTCGATGGTGGACTCGCTCTTGCTGGGCCACATTCTGCAAGCCGCTCAGTCCGCCCGCGCTCAAGTGCTGTTCGTGGGCGATCCGACGCAATTACCGCCGATCTTTGAGCCGGACTCTCCGGCGTTTTCCGGTCATGGAGTGACCGCCCGATTGACTCAGATCGTCAGACAGAAGGCCGATCACCCGATTCTGGCAATGACTCAGAAGATCAGGGATGCCATGCAGGGGGGACCGGTTCCTGTGTTTGAGACGAAGCATTCTACAGACGGGAGTTTGATCCACCTTGGCGCGGCAGAGTTTGAGGCAGCGATGCTCGCGGCGATGCACCGCCCGGAGTACCACGCCGATTCCGATGATTGCCGCGTGTTGGGCTGGACCAATGGCAAAACCGACCACTACAACCGGCTGATTCGCCGCTCGCTGCTAGGCCAACCGGCTGAACAACAGGCGCTACTACCGGGTGAGACTGTGGTGGCTTGTTCGCCCATTCTCGAATTAGGCATTAGCATCGGCGATAGTGTGGCTGTCCTTAACGCCGTTCCCGACATTCGCCATTCCATTCCTGCGCTAAAAGCCAGAATTGCAAACTCAAAAGGAAAGCAGCTCGATGTTTGGGTTGTTACGCCGGATGGGAAAGAAGTCTACAAGCAGGAATTATCGAAACTGGCGAAGGTGGCGAATCAGTTGCAATCGGAGTTCAACGATCATCGCAACGGTAACACTCTAAGCATGTATCCACCGTTGTCAGATAAACGGCGTCGGGCAGCATGGGTTACTTTCTTCGAGTTCAAAGATGAGTCATTCTCCGACTTACGCCCGGTTCATGCGTCAACGGTACATCGTTCCCAGGGCAGCACTTACGAAAAGGTGTTCGTGGATTTAACCGACATTGGCCGTTCAACGCGGCGCGATGTGTTGCTGCGACTGCTCTATGTCGCTTTAACCCGATCACGCGGCGATGTTTATGTCACGGGCGAATTGCCGGAACGGTTGTACCGGGAACCCGATTGAGACCGTTCCGTTTGAATCTTCAGCACTCCACCCCTAAAAACCACCATCGGCTTGGATTTCGTGCCGTCGGGTGGCGCTGCAACGCGAAACGCCCGATTTCAATTCAACCCTTCTTTTTCACCCTCCCAGACCGCCGCGATTCATCCCTGACGCTGCAACCGCACTCAGGCCACTTCACTCACAACCGGCCTTTTTTCTGCAATCGCTTCCTTAATTACTCCGAGGGTTCATCCCTGAACCGTCCGCTCTGTCCACCTACGGCCTCCCTCCCTTGAGCCGTTGAGAATGCCTTAAAAAAGACGATTCGCCAGCGGGGGAACGTGGGTTTTCATTCGGTTTTCTTTACCAGAGGCTCCTCCGGTTCTAATGCCCGATGCTGAAAAGCAGTTTGGCGTTCGTCCCTGAATAGGCTGGATCATTCTTATTCATCATCCCTGCCTCTCTCCATACTTTTATCCACACTTTTATTCGCGCCCGTAATGGGAAGGGTTCGATTTGCGCGCGACTTGACAATAGAGGTTTGTGTTGGAAACTGGTTATAGAAGTTATTTCATCTCATATTTTATAACCAGCGGGAGAACCAAGACGTGAATAAGCACCACACAAAAATAGAGCTTTGCGGCGAGGAATACGCCGCTCTCGTTCTATTTGAAGGGGATGAAAGTCCATGAATCTGCAGCGTTGCAATGTGCCGAAGCGTAAAAGAATTTTACAACGCGGCTGGCGCATTCAAGCCGATGGTCAATCTCATCCGCTTAGATATTAAGCCCCTGCTGGATGAGGCGCCATTTTCTGCATGGGCGGATGAAATGATGGCAAAAGCCACGTGCCGGAAGGCAGAAGCTCATGAGTGGGAAAGGGAGGCGGCATGAAATTCTACAAAGTGGAGTTTCTTCCGAAGAAAAAAGGATGTTGCAGTTGGGAGATGGAGGAAACCGCGCTCTGCGAAAAGGAGGCGATCAGGAAAGCCGTCCGATTTTTAATCGGTTGCGGCGAACAGGCGAGCCACTACCAGAAGCCTATCGTTAGGCCCCTGGAGGCGAGCGAGTCATAAAAAGCCGTTTCGTTGCAACTCACAACGAAACGGCCCGATTCAACCCCGAACTTCACGAAACGAGGTGACACGATGATAGCAGAAAAGACCGACCGCCAGAACGGCCGCAGGCGGTTCGGCAAATTGAAACGGACACTTTCGACGCTGGGTAAGGAGTTGGCCTCGCGCGGGCAACGGTTGCGCTGGAACGTCCAGCGCCGCCGCGCCGAGATTGTCAACCGCTGAGCTTGAGCTTGAACCGACCCAACCGCCTATCAACGTGATCGAGGAAACCGCAATGAATGCTCCCGTCAACCTCCCCATCGAAATCGCCCTGGACGAAACCGGCTTGCCGGAAGGGCAAATTATGGCGGACTCCATCCGCCAATGGCGAAGCGATTGCAAGTCAGGCCAATTCAAAATCGGCGCGGCCATTGTGTACGGTAACAGAATGGACATGGAGATCGTCGGCGCTCAAATCAGCGAGGGCGAGTATTTCGCGTATCCGCTCCAGAAATGGTTAGCCCTCCTGTTCGTCGATTCGGATCGGGTGCTGTCGTCGATCCTGTTCAAAGGGGAATCCCTCGACAATTTCGAGGAGCTTCGGCGGCGATACCGGCTGAAGGGCGAAACCCTGTTGAGCAAGACGATTCGCGCCCAAATGGCCATGCGATCCAGCAGGAAGCATGGGGAAACCTATTACGCGGTCGAGTTTGAGGTGGTGAGTGAGGGCAAATACGCCGCCGCCATTGCCGACTTCCGGCAGCAACACTACAACCCGGCGATGTTCCGGCTCTTATCCGGCCCGACCGAGAACGGCAATGGCACCGCCCACGATGCGAACGGCAACGCCGGAACCGAACGCACCGGCAAGAAAAAATAAGTCCCCGACCCCCTTCCAGCGCCAGGGACGGCGCGCAATCGGAGCCAAGACCATGACCGAGCAGACGACCCATTATCAGACTGAGCCGATGACCGAATCGCTTGAAATCGCCGAGTACCGCACCACCACCGCCGCGCTGGCGCTGTTGCGGAAGAAATACGCCGACCCGTTTGACGTGACCACGAACCCGGGTATGACCGCCGCCAAGGCCGCCCGCGTCGAGATTCGCGGCTACCGGGCGACGCTGGAGAAGACCCGCGCCGAGATTAAGGCTCCGGTCTTGCTTCGCGGCCAGCAGATTGACGCCGAGGCCAAGCGGATCAACGCCGCACTACTGGCCATCGAGGAACCCATCGACGCGGCGATCAAGGCCGAGGAACAGCGCAAGGTTGAGGAAAAAGCGGCCCAGGCTCGCGCCGAAGCGGCCCGCGTCGCGGCGCTTGCCGCCCGGGTCCATGGGATTCGCGAGCGGGTCATCGCCGTGGCGAATCAAGATGCTGCTGCCATTCGCGAGGCGTTGGCACAGGCGCAGGCATTTGAACCCGACCCCGATGAGTTTGCCGAGCGTTGGCCGGACGCGATGAAGGCGATCACCGAGACCCGGCGGGCGCTGGAAACGCTGCGGGCGGAACGGGAAGCGCGGGAAAAGCAACAGTCAGAGGAAAACGCCCGGTTGCAGACCCAGCGGGAAGAACTGGCCCGGCAACAGGCGGAACTCGACCGGAAACGGGCTGCCGATGACGCTCAACGGCAAGTGGAACGGGAGGAACTGGCCCGGTTGCGCGCCGCTGAGCAGGCGCGCCAACAGGACGCCGAGGCGCGGGAACGCGCCGGGGAAGACGCCCGGTTACCGGCCGAGCGGACGACGAAAACCGCCCGGACGAAAAAGCCCGCCCGGATCGATCCACTGGCCGAGATCAAGGACGCTCTCGCGGCGGGAACCCTCACCGGACCCGACGCCCTCGACCGCGCCTATCGCTTGGGCTTTGCCGACGGCGAACAGGCCCGCAAAGCGGCCTAAACATCACCGCGCCCGGGAGGGCGCGAACCGCCCGGAGAAAAACCATGCTCTCGAATCGTTCCTACTTCCAAATGCCCGGCGTGTCGAGTCACGCCTTGATCGAAATCGCCCGCACCCCGCTGCATTGCTGGGCGAAGTACCTGGACCCCGACCGCCCCGACGAGGAACCCACCGCCGCGATGCGGTTCGGAACCCTGGTTCACGCGCTGGTGCTGGCGCCGGAAACCTTCAGCGCCGCGTTCTTTTTGGCGGACGCGATCAACCGCCGCACGAACGCGGGCAAGGCCGAACACGCGGTCTTGCGGGAGTCGGGCCAGCAGGCCATCACCCCCAAGGAGTACCGGGCGGCCCTGGAGATCGTCAAGGCGATCCAGCGGCATCCGGTGGCCGGGACGCTGTTCAAAGCCGGCGAACCGGAAAAAGTCCTCACCGTAGCGCGCGAACCGCACCGGCTGCCGCTCAAGGGGCGGCTGGACTGGCTGAACCCGCAGCCGGCCATCGTGGAGTTGAAAACCGCCAGCGACGCGAGCCGGGAGGGCTTTTTGCGCGCGGTCTATCGGCACGGCTACCACCTGTCGGCAGCCTATTACCGGATGCTGGTCGGCCGGGCCACCGGAACACCCGAAACCGACATCCCGCATACCTTTGTCGTCGTGGAACCTAAACCTCCGTATGCTGTAGCGGTGTATCCCACCTCCGAAGGCGTGTTGGCCGAAGGCCGGGATTTATGGGAAACGAACCTCGCCCGGTTCGACGACTGCTGGACGAGCCAGGATTGGCCCAGCTATCCGGTCGAGTCGCTAAAGCCGTCCAGCGGGATGGGCAGCGGCCTCCGCTTGGAGATCGAGGAAGGGGAGTTGGAACTGTAGAGCCTTAACCAGGGCGCCAGGGACGGCGCGGCGCTGGAGAAACGCTGCGATTATCCTGAGTCCGTCGTCAGAAGGTACGGAGAAGAGGGCACGGCTCACCGTGCCATGGGCCGAGCCACGGGCGGCTGGATCGCGACTGGAAACGGCGATTCGCGAGAAACGGGAACGATGAGGTGAGGCTATCTGAACTCCCAGGAGAGGAGAAAGAGGTTGCAAACGGTTGAGGCGATGATTGATCCCACGGGCAGAGTGCGACTCTGGGGCAACGGGGCGATGACGACCCCTCCACTCGCGGGTCTACGGGGATACCTGTCGGGTGATTTATTTCGTCGAGAAGGATGCCCGGTTGGGCCTTGTCGTCACGGCCGCTTTAGAACCCGCGACTGGGATTCCATGGGCGATCTCGCCGTGAGTGGCGTTGGAAACCCGGGGGGTCCCGCTTCGAGAAAATAACGGGTTTCGGGTTCAGCACTCCGAGCCATTTTTCAACCCCTCCCTCCGGTTGGATATTCCCCCCGGGGTCTATCGTCAAGCGGCGGAACTCCGCGCCCGGCAGGGCCTGAAAACCCCGGATGCCTGGCAGGTGGCGATTGCTCGCCAGCCGGGCTGCTCGGCACTCGGGACACACGATGATCGTTTGCAGCAGACGGTCCGTCATGACGCAGTGACTCTCTGCGCGGGCGTTGGATGGACCCGGATTTTCGGGAGCAGCCTCGCGCCTTCAGGCCCGGAAGGAGGTGAGTCCAGCGGCTTCGAGTAGGCCCATTTTGACGTCCAAGTTCGCAGCAACGGCCCTATTGACGAGGGCATCCAAACCGAACCGGTTGATCTTGCCGCGCATAAGATCCGAGCTGCGCAGTTGAGTGACCCCGAACCGCTTCGCTGCCTGCGCCTGGGTCAGTCCAGTACGGACCCGATACGCTTTCAGAGACCTCATTCAGCGAGACCGTCACTTCAGGTGCTCCGCTTCTTCGGGGGGGTCTTCGATGGCATCCCCACCCTCGCGAAGGGTTTATGGCTCATTTTTCTAGCTCCTTCAGGAGATCACGATACCGGTCATTCGCTCAGTCCCGTCAGAAGGCGCGGATTCCCCTTTTCGGGGCGCGATCCAAACCGGCTCGCTGCAGCAACCAGTCCTCACGATAGAGGACGGTCGGGGTCGGCGCGTCGGGGTCTTTGAGTGCGGCCAGGGTCGGTTCGCCGGGTATGCCAATACGCCCCACCGTGCGCTGAAGGTCATAAACGCGCCCCAACCAGGTGGACAGCGCGAGGGAGACGGGACAGACGTGTTCCTGCGGATCGAGCAATAGAGCCCGGGCTTCCTGTACCACCGCCCGCTGACGCTCGCCGGTCAGGGGATAGCGCAGTACCTGATTTTTCGGTGTTTCCCAGAGTACATCCAGGTGGCCGTCCTGGTAGGACACGCCGGGTTGCAGCATCGCCGCTTGCCGATGGCTCAGGCCCACCACCCGCACCAGCTCCAGGTGCAACGCCCCCCGCGCATCCTGGGCGCGGATTCGGGCGAGGCGTTCCTGAATCGCGGCTTCACTCAGTGGACGGGGTAGGGCGGCGCGATCACCGGCTTGGAGCGCACGCCAGCGATGGCTGACCTCCAGCGCCAGGGCGGGCTGGTCCAGCCAGCCGCAGAGTTGCCTCAGCAGACGCACCGACAGGAGCGCGCTGTGACGCTGGAGGGTGGTGGAGGTGTGCCAGTGCCGGAGTAACACGTCGAGGTGCGAGGCGTTGAGATCGTCGGGCGCGTGCAGCGGTTGACCGGCCAAGGCCAGGACTTTGACCATCTGATTCAACAGCCGCCAGCGAACCTCCAGCGTCGCGGCGCTCAGCGGACCGGAACCGTTCTGGCGTTGAGTCAGGTTCGCCCGCACCCGTGCGGCCAGCCCCTGTTGTTGCACCCGATATTCCGCGCGAAGGGACTGGGGATGTCGGCGGGCGGCCTCCTGAACCGGCGGCGTATCCGGTTTGCCGTAGTAGGCCGCGGTGATTCCCGGGCGGGCGTGTCCCAGCCGGGCCGTGACCTCGTGCTTGGCCCCTGAATCCGCTGCGCTCAGGACGGGGCCGCCGCCGCGCACCGGCGAGGTTTCGCCCGTCAGTTGCTCGTAGATATCGTTGGCGTATTGATGGCGCAGCCCATGACTGACCAGACCCTCTTTGCGGGTGATGCCGTGTTGCGCCAACACGTAATAACAGTGCTGGAGCCAGTGCTTGAGATCGTACTCCGACGGAATCATCGAGCGTTTGGTGATCTGGACGTACTGCTCCGCTTCCGCCAGCACCGCGCGCTGGGCGTCGGTTTCAATCGGCACCACTCGGGGCCGTCCGCCCTTGGTGCCGGCCACCACCCGCAGGTAGGTTTCATCCACCCGATCCCGAAGGGGATTGAGCAAGGAGGCTTCCTGAAGCCGCAGCCCAAAGGCGTGTTGCAGGCGCAACACCCGCGCCACCGGGGGATCATCCGCAGCAATCTCCGCCATCTTTTGCACCGGATCAACGCCCGCCGCCGTCCAGGAATGATCGTACTGAGCCTCATACGTGCGCTGAAACGCCTCCGGATCGGCTAAGTAGCTGGAGCCGGGTCTTAACATGCTCTGTTTGCCGATCCAGCCGCACAGCAGACGCAGGTGCGAAAACCGTTTTTGCAACGTGGACGCCGACAGTCCCTGAGTTTCCCAGAGGCGCATCAAGGCTTCGATATGCTTGGGCTTGAGGTGGCGCACCTCGGTGATCGTGTAGCCCAGTTCATGCAGTTGGCGGATCGCGCGGTCAAAAAACCCCGCGCGATCCGCGATCGTGGCGTGACTGACCGCCTTGCGCCCGTTGGCGCTGCGGCGCAGGTTTTTCTTCAGCACGCCGTCCAGGGACGCCAGCGCTTGGCCGCGCTTGCCCAGGCGGGGTTTCGCCTCGCCCGCGTCCATCGGGGAGGCGACCGCTGCCTTCTTCGCCGCTGTCGCCGCCCTGGAGCGCGGCGTCTCTTGCGTCATGGCCTTCTCCTTCTCAAACAAATTCAAACACGTTCAAACGAAATTGCGGGCCTCGCGTGAGGGTTATCGGTTCAGCCAGGGTCTTGCCCAGAAGACACTCTGCCTCCCCCCTTCCTCCTGAAGGTCGGGGTCGTTCCGCACCAGGAACGAGAACACAGGATTGAAAAGACTCTTTCCTCTAAACCGCGTTTGACATCGCGGCTGAACGCCTACCGAACGATTGCAACCGTGGATTGCAGATCAATTGCGGCAGATCAACGATCTGGCGGCGGTTCGTTAGAGGGCGTGTGCGTCAGCGATGGAATGCGAGCCGGGCGTGGGCGAGGGGCGATTCGCTGCGGATTTTGAATTCGTCGCCGTCGCCGCTGGGCCCTGAAACGGAGCCGTCGGATGAAACAACCGTTGCAGGTAGTTCAGCGCTACCCCATCCGCGTCTTCAGGCGTCATCTCCGCGCAGGCATGCATGACAAAGGCCGACACCACCAACGCCGGGTCGGGTCGATAGCCGCGTCCATACTTGCGCAACCGCCGAGCGGCGATTTGCGCGGCCTCATAAGCCTCCTCCATGATCTTGATGCGACGCAGGCCATTTTCTTCCTCTTGTCGCGCCACCCGGCGCAACAGTCCTTTATGGAGCGCGTACAACTCTCCCTCTTCCAGATTCATCCTCTCGCGCAACGTGGCCATCACCGCCACGACCTCCTCCACTCCATACCCTTCTTTCACCTGGATTTCATCACTCATCGTCTCGGTCTCTCTCTATTCACCCTCACCTGGATCCTTTCACCGTTTTCATCGGACGCCCACCTTGTTGAAACAGTAGGGCCACTGCTGCGCGTCATCGGCTTACGCCCGGCGGACCCGCGCCCCTTTCCCCTCGCTATCTCTCTCCATCGCTTCTCATGATCTTCAATCGCACCGGCACACGCGGCATCGAACGCCCACCTGGATTTGGAGCGGTAGGGCCACCGCCCGGATCGGGTTGAGTAATCGCGAGACGATCCCCTCGCTATCGCGGGTACTTTGAAGGCGCCTCGCGAACGCCTCTGGCTTCAGCCAGGCCCGTTTACCCCTGGGTCGGACCACACCCCCTGATCGGTAACGTGACCAGGACCGTTTTGAAATCCGGGCGGCTTCGGGAACTTTCACCGCCAACCAAAAAGGATATTTTTTCTTTTTACCCACCCTTTACCGAATATTTTTCTACATTTCTTTTAGGAGATCAACTGATTATTGAGTGCGTTTCATCCTCTCTCTTGAGAGGCCATTTTTTGTCCGCCCGCTTTGCATAAATATATCGTCGATCCGAGCCCTCCGATAGCCTCCCTCTTTCTATTCACGGGCGCTGAAAAGAGTCAGGAATCTTCATCCTTTAGAGCCGGCCTCCGCGTAGGCGGAGAGGAGATCCAGGAGAAAGTCTGAATCGCTTCAAAATCAGTGCAACTATAATCGTTAATTATTGATATCTATAAATAACTGAACAACAACCCGCTTAAAGCGCGTGGGTTTTGCGCCGGGCGCAGAGGACTGAAAGTCCCCCCATCAAGGCGCCCGGCGCTTTAAGAATATCACGATTGCAACCCTAGCGCTCGGCCCCCCATCAAGACCCATGAGAGAGCATCTGAGTCCACTTGAAGAGTCGTAGCGGAAAGCTGACCGGCTAAAGCCGGTGGTTTTAACCTTGGATATTGAAATCAATAGCAACCAGGGCACAAGCTGACACAAGCCTGTCATAAGGTGGGCAAAGCGTTGTCATAAGGTTTGGCAAAACTCTGTCACAGCCTGTCATAAGATGGGCAAAGTGCTGGCAAAGCGCTGGCATCAGAGGGGCCAAGCGTTGTCACGACTGGTCATTAAGGTTGGCAAAGCGCTGGCAAAGCGCTGGCAAAGCGCTGGCATCAGAGGGGCCAAGCGTTGTCATGGCTTGTCACGGTCTGTCCTCACTTCCGCCTCATCGCGCGATGCCCACCTGCTTCCAAAATGAGCCGCAGCAACGCTCACAGAATCCACGCAGCAGCCATACTGCATTGCAAAAGATAGGGGGCAACTGACACGAGGGGAAGCGCCCTGGTGATCTACAGTCTGTCTCGGTTGGCGCGTTCCACCAAAGACACGATTGAAGTCAGTGAGCGGTTAGCCAAAGCGGACACGGACTTGGTGAGCTTGTCCGAGAAAATCGACACGACCACCGCCGCCGGGAAAATGGTGTTCCGAATGCTGGCGGTTCTCGCCGAGTTCGAGCGCGACCCGATCAGCGAGCGCACCATGACCGCCATGCAGTTTAAAAAAACCCAAGGCGAACGGGTCGGCGCGGTTCCCTACGGGTTTGACCTGGCCGACAATGGGGTCCACTTGCTTTCCAACCCCGATGAACAGGCGGTCATCGCCCAAGCCAAAGCGTTGCGCACCCGCGGCGCGTCGCTACGGAAGATTGCCGCTGAACTCCAGCGCCGTGGGTTCAAGGCCCGCAAGGGGGGCGTCTTTCAGTCCGAGCAGATTCGCCGGATGGTGGCGTAAGCGCGGTCAAGAATCCCAAACCAACCGGGCCGGGAGATTACAATGGGCGTGCTCAACCCCTTCCCCCTGGCCCGCCATGAAAACCGACACCCTGTTCTACCGCCTGTTCCAGACCCTCCCGGAGTTGGCGTTGCAGTTGGCCGGGATTCCGGCGGATCAAGCCCAGGGGTATGCGTTCCGCGCTGAGGAGGTGAAGCAGACCGCCTTCCGTCTGGACGGGCTGCTGATGCCGCCCCCGGACGCGCCCGAGGCCCCGCTGCTGTTTCTCGAAGCCCAGGCGCAGCCGGACGAGGCGTTTTACGGGCGGTTTTTCGCCGAGATGTTCCTGTATCTGCACCGCCGCGCCCCGCGCCGACCGTGGCGGGCGCTGGTCATCTACCCCCGGCGGGCGACCGAACGCTCCGATCCCCGCTACGCTGAAGTATTGGCCCTGCCCCTGGTTCGGCGCGTGTACCTGGAGGAGTTGGCGGCTGTTCCCGATCCGGGCTTCGGGCTACAATTGCTGAACTTGCTGGTCGAAGACCTCAAGGCGGCAGCGTCTCACGCCCAGCGACTCGCCCAGCAAACCCGCGCCCAAGCCCTTGCCCTGCCGCTGCCGCCTCTGGACTGCCTGGACCTCCTCGAAACGATTCTGGTCTACCGCTTACCCCAACTTACCCGACAGGAGATTCAAGCCATGCTCGGTTTTACTCACGCTGAACTTAAACAGAGCCGCTTTTATCAGGAGGTCACGGCGGAAAGCCGACAGGAAGGCCGACAGGAAGGCCGACAGGAAGGCTATCAGGAAGGCATTCATGCACTGGCGCTGCGTCTTGTAAAGCGACGCTTGGGTTCGCTGTCCGCTGCGCAGGAGCTGCGGATTGGTCGGCTGTCCCCGGAACAGACCGAAGCCTTGGCCGATGCGGTGTTCGACTTCCAGACCACCGCCGATTTGACCGCGTGGCTGGCGGCGTGGCCTAGGGATAAAACGTCGAGCAATTAGTAAGGAGGCCTGAACGAGTCGCTCGCCGCATTCAACCAAAGCAATAGCGAAACGGAATAAACATGACCAAGACGCCAATATCGCTCAAGGGACACTCATAGCGCGGCCAGATGTTGTAAGCATAGCCCCCGCCTTCATCCATCGGCGTGGGCAAATCGGCAATGTTGGCCGTGCAATAGGGAGTGGGGACGGGCGATAGACTTTGCCAGTGACCCTTCGCCTCGTCGCTGGTGAACTTGGGCCGCAGCTTGACCGAAGAGTCGGCGACCAGGTGGGCCCCGCGATAGGCCAGGGTCGGGGCGACCCGGCCCGGATGGTCATTGTTGAGAAAGCCATGGCGCGGATAAAGATGGCCCCAGGTCTCCCCCAACGCGCCAATCCGATCCGTCGAGAACGGATTGAGTAAGGTGGTCGCATGGTCGAGATCGGTGATCGGAAAGCCAGAGCGCCAGAAGAGGGCATCTGGCCCGGACAGATAATAAGGATAGAAAATTCGCACGGTATTACGGCACAGCAAGCGGTCAATCTGCACGCCTCCGCCAGCGCCATAGCCCTGGTTTCCGACGTTATGAGCGATCTCACGAAGGGTCTTGGCCATCTCGATAAAGTTCAGCGCGCCTTTGATGCTATCCAGGGCCGATGTTATTTGGTTGATGACCTCGGTGAGAGGGTAGAACTGACGGATGATGCCGATAGGAAACAACGGCCCCATCGGGCATTGATTCGGATGAGTGAAACAGGGGCTGGCCCAGGACGTCCAGGAACCGATAAAACCGCCGCCACTGTCGCCACTGCCGCCACTACTCGCCCCGTCGCCGTAGCCGCCATTGCCGTCATCGCCATAACCCCCGCCAGAGGCATAGGCAGGGGTGAACGAATAGTGGCCAGTGCTATCCAGCAACATCGGCAACAAGGCGACTGGATGACCGAACAATTCGACTTCCTTGAAATTCGTGCTTTGGTGGTGGCCGTAGTTCCCGTAGCGGGTCTGGCCTCCACTGCTTTCAACCAAGGGCTGACCGCCCAGAAGCGGCGGCACCACCTGCGCCAGCCGGTCCAACAGGCTTTTCTGCAATGCCCCCACGGTCTTGGACCATTCCAGATAGGGTTCCAGCGGGAAACGATCCGAGGCCATGACATGCAGGGACGACAGGTAATGCTCGACGCGGGGAACGTAAAAGACTTCGAGGGTGAAGCCGGTGTAGCGGACGCGAATCTCGATGCCCAACAAACAGTAGCGCAAGCACGCCGGCAACGCCTGGATCGTGCGCCCGATCAGGCCCGCAGTGGTATAGGTATCGCCCACCTTGATGTCCGTTGCCGCCCGCACGGTCACGCTGGCGATCAGTAGAAGGGCCAGCGCCAGAGACCGGCTCCAGCGGCACAGAACCGTTTTTTCCAACATACGCCGTCCTTTTTTCAATACTGACCAACCGGTCGAATCACAGCGGTTCGTTTAAGAGATCCGTAATCGACTTGCGGGGCGCCGGCGGTTGCGCTTCTCCAGGATGTTTGGGCCATCCCTTTTGAGCGGGCGCACGTGGCGCTGGAGGCGCCTCCAGACGGAGATCGTTCCCTGCCGCCGGGCCGGCCTCCGGCGCGAGCGATAATTCCTTGATGTATCGATATAAAGTTCGGAGCGAACCGCGCAACCCGACGACACGATGCAGTTCCTGCCGCACCTCCTCCACCGACCAGCCCGCCTCCAGTTTTTGCCGAATTTCCGGCCACAGTACCCGCACCTTTTCTTTGTGGTTTCGGGAAGCGCGTGAGGGACGCTGCGCGCTTTGGAACGCTTCCTTCTGCTCACGAGTCACGGTCTCTGACGCATCGGGGGCCAAAGCGTATCCTCCTCAAGGGGCCGCTAAAACGCTGACACGTGGGACGGCCTCTTCGGCGGCGATTTCTTCGGGCAAAAATCCCAAGAGGGGCCGTGCGGGAGCCATCTGCCGGTCGAAATCCTGCATCCAGGCACCGATCCGCTCCTGATCGGCGATGGGAATCCGGAGGGCCCGACCCTGTCCGGTCGCTGCCTCCGTATACTTCGCGCTATACACATCCAGTAACGCATAACTGCGGGCATCTAGCGCCGGCATCGTCACCAGAACGCCTCCCTGCTTTTGCAGCGCTTGCTTGCTCTCGCTCACCGGCAGTTGCAACCCTTCCTGATCGCAGCCGTCGAACAGCACAAAGCTATGCTCTGGCCCAAAGGCCAGGTTCTTGACGGCCACATAATCCACGTTGTGGCCAAAGTTCTCGATACTCTGCCTCACAGTACGGATCGACGCCTGGATGGGCGTCATGACGAAGACCATGGTGATGGCGTACCCCCGTTTGCGATAGGCGCTAAACAAGGCGTTCGGGACGAGTCCGCGATCCATCACCTTGCCCAATTCCCCGACGACGCCCCCCGGCAAGTCAAACAGCAGGATCGGCGGGTTTCCCGACAAGGCGTTTAACAAAATATCGCGTTCATCATCTTCGCGAATATCAAAACAGGCGCATCCCACGAGCGGGTCTTGCCGAGCCACTAGAACTCCCCTCGCATCCCGCGTCCCTTCGTGCTGATACAATTGGCCTACTCTGCCGTCAGCGTCATACGCCGCCACCTCATGGCCTTCGCAACGCAATAACTCCAGTAACGCGCGGGCGAAGGTCGTCTTGCCCGCCCCCCCTTTGTTGCTGCACACAAAGAGGACGCGCGGGGTCATCCCGACGTCCTCGCTGCCGCCAGAATCTCACCGATCCGTGGCCGCCGGGTGGGTTTCACCCCCGGATCGGTCGTGACCGCTTCAACCACCGACGCCGCATCGGAAACACAAGCGCCGGTCTCAACGCTGGCGGGCACGGTTTCAGAACCGGACTCCGGGGCGTCGGCTTCAGCCGCCCAGACCCGCCGATCGGCGACCGGCGCTTCAAAAGCCGAGGCCGACGAGTCGGGCGCGGGGGCGGCGGACGAGGGGGGCGCTTCCGGGTCAGCCGCCGGGTCGGTTTCGGGAGAGGTGGCGCTCCAATGGAACGCCAGCGTTTCCATTTCCACCAGGCTGGCGGCTTCCTGGCCGGTCATGTTCTCGCTCTCCTCGGCCGGAATGGACTCGGGTTTTTCCTGGCCGGGGCTGCGTCCGGTTCGTTTCATCAGCATGTCCCGGTAGACCCCGCGCCCTTCCCGATCCTGGCCTTGCACGCGCCGGGCTAAGCCACGGGCCAGCCGTTCTATCCCCTGACAGACCCGAATGAAGCTGCGGAAGAGTTCGTTTTGGCGCTGAAGATGTTCCACTTCGATCAGCGCGCCCAGCGCCCAGAGCTGGTCTAACTGGCGGATGGTTTGCTCCAGTTGACCGATCAGGCGGATATAGTCGCTCGCCTGGGGAGTCCGCACGCGCGGCAGCACTTCGACCGGTTGCGTATAGATCAGGCTCCTGGGTTCTTTCAGCGGAAGGGCGGCTTTGAAAAGCTTTTGGATCGCGCGGCGTTCATGGTCCAAAAAATTTTCCAGGCGACGCAGCTCGTGCGCTATCGCCTCGCTCACCTGAGCGATTTCGGGTTCAAAAGCGCGACTGGCGCGGCCTTGAAGGCGTGAAATAATGGTGGTGAGATACAAAGCCGCATCCACCCGATTCAGGGTGCGGTTGTACGTTTTAATCGCGATGTGCGTGCCCAAGGTCAGGCCCTGTTGGAAAGCGGCCTGACTGTGGGCGGTAATCGGCGCATTCAGTGCCATAGAAAGCCTCTCCCCGCCAGGATCAATCAAGAAACAACGGTTGAATCCATTCCGGCAAATCCGGCCTGGACAGCGCCTTTTGCCAGACATCGAAGACCTCGGGTTCCCGCCACAGCCAATTTAAAGCGGCTTGGGGCATCAAGGCTCCCACCATCAGCGGGGTCCAATCGCCACGGCTCAAGGTGGCGCGTTCCAGACGATAGAACTGTGCCTCTTTTACCCAGGCCAGACCCTTGGCCGCCTTGTGGGGCGCCCAGCAACCCAGCGGCTGGTCATGAGCGGACCATAACGTGATCTTCCAGAAGTCCATTTCACGGGCTAACTGACGAAGCAGCGCGATACTAAACACGGCATACGTCCACAGGTCTTCCGCGCGGGCCACCTGCTCCGAGTCCGCGCCGGGCGGGAGAATCACGCCCCGACGACGTCGCAGCACGCGCTCAGCCCGCTGCAAACGCAGATCCAGAATGAGGCGCTGCCCGGGTTCGCCCTTCGGCAACGTTTGCACCGACTCGGCGAACGCCAGCAGCAGAGGCCAGAAAAGGACCCTGAATTGCGTCTCAGACAGGGCGGACCCTCCGTGCAGGCGCTTGACCGCTTCCTGCCGCTGATCCAACAATTCCGATGCCCTTAAGATCGGCATGCGATCGGAAATGTGGCAGGCCACTTTGGCGACACTCAACGTCCCCCCCAGGTGACCCAGACCAGCGCCACGCACGCCAGCGCCAGCAGACCCGCCAGAAGGATGGGGATGACGTTGGCTTGATTGGAATGATTCAAGGCCGCCTCCTTATAGATATTTCTTGAATTTCGATACCGACCGCTGGACGAAGTAGCCAAAGGCGATCATGGGCGGCACGAAAACCACCGTGGGATGCACCGACCAAGGCGAGGCCAGATAGAGCAGGATCGGCACCGAGATCATGGGTCGAATCATTTTTTTGAGGTGGTGGTACAGGAAACCGGACTCCAGACCCCCGCCAAAACGGCGCAAATCTCGCTGCACCAGCCCATCAATGAGTCCGATCAGGCCCGCTGCGGTAAACCCGGAAAAGCTCAGCACCACCACGGCCAGGCGCGCGCCGACCAGTTGGGTCACATACGCCGCCGCCAGCAGGTAATCGCCTAAAAAGAGCAGCCAGGCCCGCATCAGATCAAAGCCTTTTAACCAGGACGGCTGATCGGAGACGATCCAGCGCATCAGCCCTTCCAACCCGCTCCAGTGATACAGCAACCGCGCGCCCCTGTAGGCGTAGTCCACGACCCGCACCGCCGCTTCAGGAGCGGTAAAATCCTCGCGCAACCAAGCCAGTTCGGTTTTCAAAAGCTGTTCGCTGTGCTGCGCGCCCGGCGTATCCCACAGGCCCAACGCCATGCCCACCCATTCCAACAGGATCGAAATCAGCCAGCCCACCAGCGTTACGGTCACGAAGGCCATGGCCTGATCCATCAGGCCCGCAAGGCTCCAAGGTCGCCGAAACACCGGTTCCGCCGGCGCGCCCGTCCGATACGATGCGCGCATCAGGAAACCTCGATAGCGCCCGCATTGCCTGAACGCAAGGCGGCATGGTTAATGGAATCTTCAGGTCGCAGTTCCACGCCCGCCACTGGGCGATAGCGCCGTTCCATGTCGCGAGCAATGACGTTGAGATCGTTGGGCATCCGACAGGGCGCGTCGGCGATCTGAGGAAATTGCACCTTGAAAAGCTGGCCGCCGGACATCAACACGAAAGCGTGGCCGCGCAGCAATTGCATCAGATGACCGGGTTCCAACAGCCAGGCTTTCTGACTGGAAACGCGATCTTGGGTGTTGCTGGTGAAATGCACGGGCGAGTCCGGATCGGAGGAGTCGGTGGCTCCCGAAACCAGCATCAGCATGTTCACTTCGACCTGGCTGAGCCGCTGGGTCAGCAACTCCGCCGTTTCCAGGTCAGCCACCCGCAACATGACGATGGTATTACTGACATTGCCGACCACCTGTCCGGCGCGATCCCGACTGCCCAGCCCGGCGGCGATGTCGGCCAGGGTCTGGGTGTAGACGGAAAAACGCAGTCCGGCGCCACGGCCTTTGTTGAGCGCCTGCACGATTTCCGGGCCGCGCACCAGTTCGGAAAACTCGTCCAGATGCAGACAGGTTTCAGGAACCGCTTCCGCCACGGCCAGGTTTTCGCCCAGGCCGTGTTTGTACAGCTCCCCCGCGTAAGCCACCAAATCCGCAATCATGCCCTGACCGACCGCGGCGGCGACTTCGGAATCGGTCAGCGCATCAAAGCCGCAGTACACGACGGCGCGCTGCCGGATCACGCTGGACCACTCCAGAATCGGACGAGGATCCTCCAGATCGGCATAGTTCGGATTGATCAGTTCGCCCGCCCGACCCGATAACAGTTTCTCCAGGAGTGGCTGCACCGCCACCGAAATCTTGTCGAAAAAGGTCTTGTCGTACTCAAAAGCCCGGCGCAGACCATCGGCCACCGGGTCGTAAAGATCATGCGCCTTATAGAACTGAACCAGTTGCAGCGCGCGGGGATCGCGATTTTTGAGGTGTCCCGGTAGCGCCGTGCGTTTGTCGGAGCCGTTCTGATCGATCAGAAACCGCCAGCCTTCCGGGCCACAGCGATCCAGCCATGCCTCAAAATAACGCACCAGCAACGGTTCGATATTGTTCATATGCTGAAGCGTCTTGCGGTAATCGGGCTTCTCGCCCAACGTCACCACCGCGCGGGCAATGATGTGCGTGAACAGCCAGGCAAACTGGCGAAACGCCTCGGCATTGCCCTGAGAGGGCAACTGATTGGCAATGCGGGTGGCGACTTCGGTGATCCGGGTAAACCGGCCAATCGGGTTATACCGGGCGGAGTGATCGGGATAGCCCAAATGGAAAAAGTAGAAGGGACGTTTTGAACGGACGGCTTCCGCGTACAGGCAGCGGAACAGATCGGGATCGCCCTTGGGGTCCATGCAAATCACCGGATTGCCCCGGCGAATATCTTGGATGATCGCGAGTTCCGCCGCGCGCGTCTTTCCCACCCCGGTGGTGCCGACATAAAACAGGTGGCCCTGCCGCTCGGAATGAGGCAGGACAATGCGTTGCTGGCCTTCCAGCAACCCGACGCCATGCAGGGCCGGCAGACCGCTCAACGGTTCTTTGGCCTCTGTCGCCGCCTGCGTCCGTCGCGACCCTTTGAGAAAACGCTGGTTGCCGGCGCGGGTCGCATCCCACAGGCGTTGCGTGTGCAGCGCCGTCCAGCGAAAGCCGCGCCCCATCACCAAGCCTTCAGGATCAGGATCAAGCTCTTTTGAAGGCATCCAATACGGCGGATTGTGGCTGAGCCGTTGCTGATAGCGCACCACGCGCCAACCTTGCCAAAACCGCGCCAGCGCCAATGCCGTTAAAATCGCTGCCAGGCCGTAGGCGACCCTGGAGGTCATCAGCATCCGGTCGTGGCCCAACAGCACGATGCCACTCATGCTCAGGGCCGCGACCGTGGTGGACCATTCCACCGGCGGGCGCAGCAACGCTTCAATGGGGTAATTCGCCATGTTCTGTTCCTAAAAACTTATGCAAAGTTGCCTAGGCGATTCGCTCCCGGTTGACTGGCCTTTCGGCGTGCAACTCGGGTCCGGGTTGAGCAGTCCCAACCGATTCAACTAGCGCCGTCGTCCACCGGCTGGGCCGGTTTTGGAACCCAACCCCAGCCGCTTCCAAAAGGCTTTTGCTCCTTTCAGCGCCTGAATCCGGCGACGCAACCAATCCTCATCTTGCCAGCGCCGGTCGGCCTCGACTTCGCGCTGGCGGGTTTCCTGACGCTGCCGATCCTCTTCTTGTCGCAGCAGACGGTCCTTGCGTTCCCGCTGTTGCTCGTACTGCTGTTCGTACTGCCGACGTTGCCATTCATCCATCGGGGCCTCCTCAAACCAATTTCAACAGGCAGGCGCGACGAGCGCGGTTGACAGATAGAAATAAATCTGATAACCCCGCAGCCGTTTTAATCAGGAGAACAAAATGATTCAGAACTTCTTGCGCGTGGGCGCGACGATCTACAAGTGGGCTGCGCTGGCCTGGGTGGTGGCCTGCGCGCTGTGGGTGCTGGCGCACTACGGTATTAGCGGCTTGTTCAGCGTGGCGATCTTCGGCGTGTTTGTGTTCCTCGTGTTCGCGCGCAATGGAGAGAAAAAACGGCGGGATACCGAATATGTACCGCCGTGGCTTGGGCCAACGGATTATCATCGCCACCATGATCCGGCCTACAAAGATCTTTATCCCTGGAATTTTTTCAACGACGGGAAATAAGGTCTCGGCCATCGTTAAAGCCCTCACTTTGAACCCTTCCTCCAGGAGCGGATGCCAGCACCCCTCACGCCAGTGCCCGCAATTCCACCCTGTTCCCGGGCGTAGCTATTGATTCCCTGACTTGTCATATTTCCTGCCTGGGACGGCCCCCCCGCCTCTGCAATCAAATAGAGCATGATCATCGGGAGAATCAGGTAGAACACGGCGGTGGTGAACGCCAGCAGGATGCGTTCGATGGTGGAGTGATCCGACATCAGTTCTGCGGGGATATGGGTGATGCTGAAGGACGGCGCGTTGGGGTAGAGGGTGAGGAACAGCAGATCATCGATGTAATCGGCAAACTGCCAGAGCGAGGGGAGGATGCTGAGCGCGAAAATCAGCATCATTCCTTTTATAAGCGTCATGCCGCGCAACTCGCCGATGACCAGGAACAGTCCCCACAGCATGAACACGCCCATGAGTACAAACGGTTGCAGCAGGCTTGATCCGATCTTCATCAGATAAATCGTCACCAGGTAGCCCGCCGATTGCTTGGCGATGCTCTCCGCCACATCGGTGAACGCGAACAGGCCACCGGCGACGAGCGCCGAACTCCAGCTTAGCCCCGGCGTTTTATCGCTGAGTTGCCGTTTGCCGGCCAGCAGCATCTGTTTGACCACGGTATCCTCGGCGTTCTCGATATCCTTGGCCACCGCAGCAACATTTCTACAGATTGCGAAGGGTGCAAATCTGACTTCTGGACAGGTATTCACGGTGAGCGCAAACACCTTCTTTTGCAGCGCATCGCCACCCGCCTTGACCAGTTGGGCGCGCAGGCCGTGGGCGGGGTCATTCCACCATTCGTCACAGGTGGGGAATCCTTGCCCGGTGGCGGCTTGATAGGCGCTGGCATCGCTGTCGCGGTTGGGGTCATACGGAAAGCCGTCCACCGATTTCTGCGAGCGCAACGGCGTAATCATGTCGCACAGCTTGCCCAAGGGCGTATTGGGATTGCCGTTGCCGACGCATTTCTGATAAAAGTTTTGCCGGTAAAATTGAGAGCCAAAATAAACCATTTGCTCTCTGCGCTCGACTTCGGTCTTGCCGTACTTTTCCAAAAGGTCTTCCATGAACTTCTGCCCTTCCGGCCCGTAAGTGCCGGTCAGGAAATCGACGGCGATCCGCTGCGCCCGCAGCCCGCACTCCGTTTCAAAACGGGCGACGCTGGATTTGAGCGCGTTCGGATCCGTGGCCGCGCTGAAATCCAGCGTATTCATCACCAAGTTCAGATGGGTCAGGTCGTGTACACACGGAATCGCTTGGTAGATCACAGCATTGAAGCCGGAAGCCAGCACCATGGCGAGATACGGCAGCAGGGGCGCGCGCGCGTCCTGGACCTCCGCAAAACCGTACTCCTTCCCTTGCATCGCTTCGTATTTCTGTCCCAGGAGGGCCAGTGCTTCGCGTCCGCAGTGGTTCTGAACCGTGGTAGAGGTGATCTTGATGGGCGCGATGGGGATCAGGCCCAGCACCAGCACCAAAAAGCAGATCGTCAGCCGTAGGATCAAAGCGCGAGAACGCAGTTCGGGACTGCCGCCGCTTTCGGTATAGGCGATGGCGGCCTCGAACACGATGCGCGCCACGGGATAAAGGACCGCCCCCACCGCGACCAACAGCATGAAGATCGAGCCGTAGACCTGCCAGCCGTAAATCGTGAGATAGCCTTCCAGAATGCCGTTGACCGACATGGCCTGACCTCAATTAATTTTGCATGAGCCAATAAGGAAACTGGGCAATGACCCCATCACTGACGAGGAAGGCCCCAAAAACCCAGGGACTGCGCTGACGAGCGCGGTAGAGATGGTGCAAACGGGCCTCAGCCACACGGCGACTCTCCTCATCGTCCAACGCCCCTTGTTCCTGGACGGCTTGGGCTTGGCGGATAAACCCTTGAACCCAAAGGGGATACACTCCCCAGGCGAGCAGCGCGTAGACCCCGCAGCGGATAACCGTCGCGGGCCACCAGATCTGATCAACCCAGGTCTGGATCGTCCCCCACGGGCGCGGCGTCACCTGTTGAACCCACCACGGCCCGACCGAAGCGACGCCCACGAGCAAACCCACAATGACGATTCCCACCCACCCCTTGCGGATCAAGCGGCCTCCTATTGCAAGAAAGTTGCGGTGTTGATATGGGCCATGTCGTCTTGAATGGCGAACTTGAGCTGGGTGACTTCCCGCTCAATGACTTCATACGCTTCGCTTTGGGACAGATTGGGTTCCTTGAGGCCGGTTTTCAGCGCTTGCAAGGCAAAATCAAATTTGAGCTTGAGTTGGTTTAACGCGAATTGACGCGCCTGATCATCGACGGCGATGCTGAGTGCATACGGCGGCAGTTGGCGCATCTCATCAATCGTGGCCGGTGGGATCAGCATCCCACTGTTATCAAACTCCTTGCGGCCGATCTCGTGTTTGACGTACTTCTGCAAGTGTTCGATGGCGCTATCCCGCGTCTCGACATAGGGTTTCAGATAGCCCGAACCGGGCGTAGATTGGGCCGGCCCGGTTTTGGTCAGCTTGAACGCCTGGCTGCCATAGATCGTGGTGATGAATTCCACCAGCTGGGCCGGCGACTCAAATGCTTTGGTAATCGGATGCTGGGCGTTCAGTGAGTGATTGAAAGCGCCCATATCCTCTACATCGCGATCCGTGAGCAGGTTGATGCCCGCAATCAGGACCGTTTTGGTCGCTTCAATCGGCGGTTGTCCATCGCCCCCGTACCGCTTGCCGCCGGTCAAGACCACCCCGTTGGAGGCGCTGGCGGTGCGCACCTTTTCCATCCGGTCATCAATGGTGCCGTCGCCAAAACCCATCTCCACCCGCATCCGATCCCCAATGCCCGCCATCACCAGGTTTTGATAGGGGTTCTGCCCCAGCGCAATCTCCCGCTCCATTTGCTGGCAGTCCTTGAAATTGATTTCAAACAGCTTGAACGCCTCATCCAGTTGCTTCGTCACCACGTTGTACAGCGACGGATTGATCTTGTTCAGAAGGTAGGCGGGGAGCGCGGCCACCGCGGCTTGAGCGGCCTGGACGAATTTCTGGGGTAGTTGCTTGAACTTGTCGATAGCCGAATTGATCATCGCTTCAACATTGTCGAAGGGATCAAACTTGCCGCAGGAGTAGCCAAAGCCCGCGTCGAAATTGGCGTTAATCTGAAATTTCTGGCTGTAGGTGGCTGGAGTCAGACGATCCGTCTCCGCCCCCGATCCCAGGCCAAACGCCCATCCTTCCGGACCCGTGGGGATGTCATCGGAGCGGACGCCTTGACCTTTTTTTCCTTTCAAATTATCGATCTGGTTTTGTGCGTGCGCCACCGACACCGGCGTCAGCACCGACGGCCATGCCCGGATCACGACCAGGGCGATCACCAATAACCAGGGCAGGAGCGCGGAGGACAACGCGGTGGAGTTCTGAGGTCTGATCAAGGGACTCTCCTAGACTTGATGCTGACGCCGTCGCTCGGTTATTTCGCGAGCGACGAGCAAAGCGGCGTCCAGTTCCGAGAGGTGGTGCTGCTGCATCAATTGCAGCCGGTAGTTTTTCTCCGCGCCTTCGGTTTGGGCCAGGGCGAGCGCCACGGCAGGCGGCACCCACCGCACCAGGGCGGGTGGATACTTCTCCGAGAGCATGACGCCCTCGACAAAGCGCCCCGGGTCTTTGATCGCCATCGTGAGCAAGTGCTGTTCTTCGTCGCTCAGATTGCGGAATTGCGCGACCCGGCGCGCTTCCTCCGCGCCCATCGACAGCAGAAACCAGAACTCGGCCTGCGACAGAATCTGGCGCGCATCGGCGCTAAAATCGGAAAAGTCCTGGGTGGCGAACACCAGCCAGGTGTGGAGTTTGCGCCAGACCTTGGTACCCACGATAAAGCCCTTGACCGTGAGCGGGGTCTTGGAAATGTAGTGGCCTTCATCAAACCACACCTCGGTATGCCGGCCCGAGGCTTGATGCTTCTCGCTCCAAGCGGTGATGTTCGCCAGCAGCGACAGCACCGCCAGCGCCAGCATGTCCTCATTGCCGCTGGTGGTGAGGAGGCCCAGGTCGATATGCACCACATCATCGTTATCGGAAAACGGCTGGCCGTAGCGATTAAAAAAGTGACCCCGCAAGCCTTGCGTCCAGAGGTGCAGCGCATCGGCCATGCGCCGGATGGACAGGCGAATTTCCGGGATCGACTCCTCGTTGGCCATCCCCAGCAGGGCGCGATACACGTTTTCGGGACGGGCGTGGGGTTGCTCCGCCTGCGCGCTGGCTTCCAGCGCCCGGAGGAGCGCGGTTTGCATCACGGCGCGATCGGAACTGGTCAACGCCTCAATGTCCCGGGGTCGTCCACCGGTGATCATCAGTTCCGTCATGTACAACATCTCGGCCAGGTAGGACCGCTGTTCCTCCTCCTCCTCGCCCTCGCCCTCGGCGCGCAGTTCGCCCCGATGCTCGGCCAAAGCCTGTTGGGTATCCACATAGGGGGCGTAATGCACATCCTGGCTGCGATTGAAGATCAGTTGACGGGTCTGAAGACCCCAGCGCGCGTAGTAGGCGACCATCAGCCCAAACGAGTTGCCTTTTTCAATGATGATTTGTCGGGGCCGGTTGACCGCCATGGACTGCAGGGCCTGGGCAATGGCGGTCGCGGATTTTCCCGAACCGGTCGGACCAAAAATCGTCATGTGCGCGACCCGCATCCGATCCCCCGCATGGTAGGGATTGAGGGTGAAGGTCTGACCGTCCCGCCGGTACATCACAAAACACGGATGCGACGTGCCGGTGCTGCGGCCATAGAACGGAAGCGTCGCCGCCACATGCGCGCTATAGGCGAAGCGGGAGCGCAGGCTGTGCAGGCGATCAAAGCGCCAGTCGTAAGCGCCCGGCAGATTGCGCACAAAGCTGTCATCCGCCAGAAGATCGTAGCGGGCCGGAATCGGCCGCAGCCGGGTCGGGATCAGGGCGTTTTCGGCCTGCCGGGTCCGATCATCCAGATCGGCCAGGCTGGGGGCACGAAGGTACACTCCGATCTGCACATTAAGAACTCGCTGGTGATGACGCAGCGCGGCCTTGGCGACCTCGATTTCCTCACCGGCCGCGCGGGCCGCGTCAGAGGTCGTCTGTTCCACTGCCCTTTGCAACTGGTCCAGATGCGCCTCGACCACCACCGGCGGACGGGGAATGAGGGTCCAGACGAAAATGGTTTCTGGCGGCATCCAGTTCCACGGACAGGCCGTGACCGCCCGTTCCCGTTGCACGTCCAGGGTCAATGCGCCGTCGTTGGGCGTGACCTCAATGCCTTGGCACGTCAAATAGCGCGTATAGGTCGGCCCGAAGCGATACACGCCGCGATCCCGCTCGTCATCCCGGTCCGGGATGGGTTGCGGTGGAAACTGGAGCACCTGCTGGGCCAGTGCCCAGGCTACGCCCCGTTCTTCAGGCAGGGGCAACGGATTGGCCGCTAAAAAGGCGCGGGGGGAGTCATAACCGGGCACCACCGGCGTCAACCAGGGCAGCAGCCAATGGCGCGCGCCCTCCTCATCCAGCCGCTTGACCCGTACGCCGATCGCTTCCAGGCCGGACAGAAACGCGGTGATCGCCTGATTCAGTTGTTGCGCCGGCGTGTAACGGCGATGCCGCCACGCTTTTTCACTCGCCTTGCGATATAGACACAGATGAATCTGGTGATCAATCGCCCGCCAGCCTTTGGAAACCTCGCCGGATAAGCGCACCCGTTCGTCGTCGAAAATCCCTCGGGGCGAACCCATGATCTCAAAATGTTCGCGCATCGCTTCGCGCCAAACCTGCGAGAACGCGCTGTCGCGAAAAGCGTCCGGCGTGGCCGTCGCCAACGCCTCGGCCATGTTGACCGGCTCCCGATCTTCCAAATAAATCTGCGCGATGTAGGGGAAAGAGTCATCGTCCACCGGCAGCATTTGCAGCACATGATCCAATTGATCGTTGAACTGCGCCAAGCGTTCTGGAGAGCGGCCATCCAAATCCGCCGGATACAGCCGAAAGATCGCCGCCACCGAAATCCCGTCATCCAGTTGGAAGACCTGGTGTTGCGGATCGTAGTGGCTAAACGGCAAATAATCGGCAAAGGCCGGTCGCGCCTCAAACAGCGCCTCATAATCCCGTTGGCTGAGCGGCGCCTCTCGACCCAACAAGGGCCAGTCGCCGATCAGGCGCTTCCACCACTGGGAAAAGCGCGAGGGCGGGCGTCGATTCACCGTGGCGAAGTTCACGGAACGCTCCCCGCATATTCGCCTTCGCCCGGTTCCGCGTAAGACGTTCCCTCCCGCAGGGGAAAAACGGTGTAATAGCCCGGCACCGGCAAATCCCCCGCCCGATGGGGATACACGTAGCCGAGGATTTCCGGGTTGGGAAGCCGTTGAAAATCGTCCTGAAGGGCTGTTAATTCCTGATGACTCCGCCGACTGGGCGCGGTCATGAGGGGCGAGATCGGTTCCCCTGGGATCGGCGGCGCGGCGATCTCGGCAGACGCGAGCGGGCCGGACGTTGCCGCGACGCTCCGGGCGATCTCTCCCCCCAAGTGCTGCTCATAAATCTGTAAAGTCGTCGGGCCTTCATCGGGCAGCCGATCTTTTTCACTCGGCCCGGACGCGCAACTGGACAGGCCCAGCGTCAGTGCGAGAGTGAGCGTCAACACCCGTAAACGCGGCGTAACGCGCGGTACAGAACCTAACCGATCAAAGGAATCAATCGAGCGCGGCATGGGAAGCTCCTGGTGAGGCGTAGTCGTAACTCAGCTTGCGGCCATCGGTCGGGTAGTCGATGGCAATCTGCGATTCGACGAAAATTTGTACATCAATCCCCGGCGGCACGTAGACCACATCGAAAACGCCGTCGGCGCGTTCTCGCACAGAGTGGGCGATTTCGCTGGTAGTGCCGCTCATCCCTCTGCCCAAGGCGTATTCGTAAGTGTTGCCCGAGACATACGTGCTTAAACCGTTGACATCCCGATCCACGGTGACTTGGGAAGCGGCGTAGGCATTGGCGAGGCCCTCCAGGAAGGCCGCCATGCTGCGATCCTGGAGATATTCCCCGGCATTGTTGAAAAACGCTCCCCGAATACAGGGTTTGCCCCATTGATCGGTGAGGTATCCCAGGTTTTCGTTGACGGAAGCGGCGGTGTCGGTATTCCCTTTCCCCTTGTGAACGGTATGCAGACGCCCGTCTTCAAAGGTGAAGGTCACGGTGTCGAGGTAGGCACGCACACAGGATTGCTCCCGGATACCCACCGCATAACCCGTCCAGACCGCATTGACGATGCCGGGAATGCGATGCCCATGGGTCGCCAGGTTGGTGGCCCCGGTGATCAGTTTGAAGCGGAACGGATCGCGTACGCTGCCCCGAACCGGCACCCGTCCCACCAACGGCGTCATGGTGGAGTTGTGAACCAGCGTGGCGGCGTCAGGAATCGTGTACACCGGAATAACGGCGGATGCGCCTTCTTGACCCAGTTTCACGGCAAAGGGATACCGCTTGGGCTGAAAGCGGTCGGCGTGATCCACCGCCTCCGGGCGATTCCTGACGTGGGCTTGGGCCTGTCCTGTGTGTTCCCCCGCGATATACGGATTAAAAGTGATGTAGCTGCCTTGCAGGCCGTAAGCCGTTTTGGTTTTCGCGACTCCTGACGCCGGACGTGAGGCATTGGCGCCGGCGCCGGCGTATCCGGCCAGGCGATCCGTCACCCCCTCCAAGCCTGGGACGCTGCGCAAGCGCTCCAGCAGGTCCCGATCGACCTGCGGCGCACCCGGCGCGCGATCATTGGGCTGGGCCTCGGAGGCGGGCGGGGGCGCGGCCTCGGGCGAGAGGATGCGATTGGCTTCAGGACGAGTTTGCGCCAAGGCGGTTTTGGCACCGGTCGCCAGTTGCTCGCGCAGCGCCCCTTGTTCCCGCGTTAATCGCTCAATTTCGGCCCGCAATTGTTGCGTCTCGGGCGCTGCGCCTGCGGCCTGGATTTTGTCGTCCAGCGCCTTGCGCGCCTCCTGCAAGGCACGATGGAGCTGTTCAACATCCTGCTGGGATTTTTGAATGGCGCGCTGGGTTTCCCTTTGCACCAGGTTTGAGGTTTGTTCCCGCTCGATGGCTCGCTGGTTTTCGCTTTCCTTGAACCGGTAGCCCATATCTTGGAGCAGCGCGGTCATCTTCTTGAGTTCTTCAGCGTAGGTCGGATCGTCGCCCCGCCGATAGGTCGTCTCCTCGACCTTCGGCTTCACGAGGGACGGCGCCGGTTCCCGCTTAAAGAAGAAAAAAAGGGTCAGTCCCAAGGCGACCAGGCCCAGCAGGAGATAAACGACGATTTTAGTCAGGGCGATTTGAGGAAACCGCATGGCGATCCACCACCCGATTGAAAGGTTGTTGGGTGACTACGGCCCAGACCGTGCCCTGGTGTCCGCTGCCCGCAGGCGCGAGGGTCGGATGCAGCGCGGCGACAAACGCCAGTTCCCCGCGCAAGGCGCGTGGATCGAAGGTCACGCGGTGCGCGCTGCGGTTATAGACGCCCAGTGCGGTCACGTAGAGTTCGCCGCTTTGCCATTGCGCCAGCGGACGCACCTCCAGATCCGCCGCCTGAACGCGCAGCCAGGCGCGGGCTTCCATCGGCTGCACCGGCACCCGGCTGGCTTCCAGCTCGGGAATCAAGCGCTGCGGCCCGGTGTAATGCGCCAAGGCAAAGCGCGCCAACGTCGCATAGCGGGGTCCGCCGGATCGGCCCCGTCCCGCGGTATCCTTGAGGAAATCCGGCACCAGGGCGCGGGCCGTCTGATCCAGGCGCGCCCGGTCACTGGGCGTCAAGGTCTGGGAGTGGGCCGCCGCTTGCAGGACGGGGTCGCGGAGGATCAGCGGATCGGGCACTTCCCCTTCCGTGCGAGCGCTGACATCCAGTTGGTACAACGTGCCGCTGACCGAGGTCGCCAACACGCGCACGGCGGCAAAGGGCGCCAGCGCGGTCCAATGCAACTGTCCGGTGGGCGTCAGCACGATGCGCGAGTCTTTTTCCACGGCCTGTGGCACATCCATGTCCGTAATCGGCTCCGGGAAATCAATGCGCCGCTCGCTGTTGACTTTGAGCGGCACGGCAATGGGGTTGCCCTGCCAAACCGCTTCCAGCGCGCCCGGGCTGATCGCTGCGGGAGTCGCAGCAGACGCAACCGCAGGCGTTACCGCGGGAGCCGCGTCAGATTCAGCCTGGGCCGCCGGCCAGGCGGCCAACGCCAACAAGGCCCCAAAGCAACGGACTGAACGGGAAAGCCATCGCATGATCTAACCTTTCTTGTCGTTGTCATCGCTCACCGGACGCGGCCCCGGTGGGAGATAGCAGTCAAAAGCCAACTGGTAGGCGTTGAGATCAACCGGCACCGCGTAATGCACAATGCGCAGCGGGTAGTGGTAGAGCCGCCGCCGAGTTTCCACGCCCTTGACGTGTTCTTCCAGCAGATACTCGACATGAACCTCCCAAGCATTGCGATCCAGTCGGGTCACTTTGAGCGGATCGAAAATTTCCGTGCCCACCGGCAGCAATTTGCGGGAGCGAAATTCATACAGGCTGGAGTTGCGCTCCCGGTGCATGGCGAGATCCTGATAGCAACTGGCCGTCAGGTAATTGCGCATGTCTTTGAGGTTGCCGGCGTAACTGCGCCCGCAATCCTCTGGACAGTAATTCAGCTTTTCCATGAGAATCTTGCTGAAGGCGTACACATACGACGGCGGAATTTCGCCAGGCGCGATAAACTGCGGGCGCGATAAATCCGGCGGCACATAAATGCGCAGAACGCTGGGCTGACGCCAAAAGGCCATTCCCAACAGCGCCAGCAGCACAAAGAGCATTCCAATGATGCGGTTGCGGTAGCGCAGCTCCTGCTCGTTCTGGGCGCGGTGGGTTTTCGCCAGCGACACGAGAGATCTCCCTACTCACGCTTCAAGGCTGAGCGAGACGGTTTGAGGTCCGCGCCGGCCCAACGTTGAGCTTGATAGATCACGCCGGGTTGGATAAACGGGGAGCGGAATCCCCGGACTTTCTTCCGATGCTTTTCGTAGAAAAGCGGCTTTCCCGCCCGTTGTGCATGAATCAAGCGGGTGAACCCATACGCCAAACCCACCCATAACCCCAGTCCAGGCAGGATGCCGATCACCGGGATGGACGTCAGCGCCATTGCGGCTACGGTTAACGGCAAGGCGATGGCCGCGCCGCGCCAGACGCAGGTCTTGATCTCGCTCCAGGTGCAGCCGAAATGCACCAGGGGTTCGCCTCGCTCCAGTTGGCTCAGGGTCAGGTCTGGCTTCACGGTGAGTTTCTTCCCTCAGCCGCCGCCAATGGTGATGGTCGGATTGATGTCGATCTGGGTCAGCCAGGTGTACACCAGCACCGCCAAGACCACGCCCACGATGACCACGGCCATCACCATCCCCAACGTTTTCATGAACAACGACCACTCGCCCATCCGCCGGGCTTCGCTCATGGTGCTGAACACATCGCCAATGCCGCCCACGACACCAAAACCCAGGGTGATGAACGTCGCGCAGAGGATCACCATCGCCAGAACCGTGATCACCTGTTCCAAAAACGGCTTGGTCGTCATGCTGGAGGGCAAGATCTTGTCCAGCGCAAACGACGGCCCGCCGGCGGCTTGGGCGCAGGCCCAATCCGGTAACAGCAGCGCGCCCAGCGCCAGCGCCAGCGCCAGCATCCAGAGCGAACCGGTATCCCGCCTGGCGATGCGGTTCCAAAGATCGGGCGCGGGCGGCAATAACAAAGACCGGCTAGTCATAAAACACTCCCAGTACCAGCAGAAGAACAAGAAACGCTGCGATGACCCGCAGCAAGGTTTGCGGCGCGTGATACCACTTCCCCTGCGCCGCTTCGTGCCCAACCTGGAGAATCCAGGCCAGAATCAGCACTCCTCCTACGCCGGCGCACACCACCAGCAATCCACCCGCCACATTGGGCGCATCCAATTGCGTGGCGCTATGAAACGCGGACAGCACATCGGCAAAAGAGGCCATGATTAACGGCGCCTCGTGAGCGGGGTCTTCACGCTGGGCGGCGGCGCGGTATGGACCACGGTATGGCTCTCGTTGAGATAGTCCGCCGTGCGCGCCCGGGTCGTGCGCAATTGCTCCAACAAGGCGCTGTAGTTGAACCGCACCGGCGCTCGATCCTTCCGGTAGCGATTCTGTAATTCCTCGGCATAGCTGATCAGGTAATCCAGGTCCTTGATCAGCGCGTCAATCGCGGCCTGTTGCGGAGCCTCCTGCGCCTGGACGGCAGACAGGCTCAGGCTGGTCAAGCCCGCCCATAACAGCGCCCGCCCGCGTGGAGAAAGAAAACATCGCGTCATGACCTTGGCACTCCCGGACTCAATGAGAGACGCGCCAGGCGATGGGTAATTTGGCGCACGTAGTTTTCGGTTTCGGGATAGGGCGGAATCCGGCGACCGTAACGATCCACCGCGCCTTCGCCCGCGTTGTAGGCGGCCAGCGCCAGCGCCAGATCCTGGTCGAAATAATTCAAGAGCCATTTCAGGTAACGCATACCGGCCCGTAAATTGGGTTCCGGTTGATGACGCGCGTCACGGGGTAAGCCGAACCGCTCGGCGGTCTCCGGCATCAGTTGCATCAGGCCCACCGCGCCCTTGGGTGAGACAGCGTCCGGCTGGTGGGAGGATTCGGTCTGCACCATGGCGTGAATCAGCGCCGGATTCAGGCCCTCTTCGCGAGCGACTCGCTCGATCAGAGGCGACCATTGGGCCATCCGGTCACGGGCCACCGCCGATTCGGGTAAGGGAGGCGTTCTGGACGAGCCGGTGATGGCTTGCGCCCACTGCCGGGCCGCTTCATTGAGCGTGACGCGCGGGGAGGTCGCCGCCCACAGCGGCACCACGGAATCCGCGTCCCAACGCCAGCCCACGGGACCCACATAGAGCGTCACGCCCGCCGCCCGTCCCGTCTCCAACACCGCCGCCATGGCCTCGCGGTTTTCGGGATAGACGGTCTCGCAGCGATCCCCCACGCACAGCCGCACGGTCCAAGGCCACGGCAGGGGCGCTTGAGCGTAGCGCGATGGCCGACCCGAGCATTGCAACGCCAGGCCGTAGAGCGCATCGGCTGAAAGTTGATATTTGGCGGCAATCTGTTGGTATAAAAAAGGTGTTTCCGCCAAAGCCGATGCGCCCAGGCCGAGGCTCAGCATCAAAAAACCGACCCTCCCGGCGGAGGGACGGAACCCGGAGGAAAAGAGAGCGGGTAGGCGCATGGCTATTGCCCTACCGTGGTCGGTTCGCGGGAGCGTTCCCGCGGATCCTGCGCGGTGAGCGCGCCAGACCGCTGCGCCTGCCGCTGCTCATCGGCGAGCGTCAGCCAGGGGTGGAGTTGCAGCGCGCGGTTTTGCTGTTGTCGATAAAGGGAGTAAAAGCCGAAAACCCGGCGCACATAGGCTTGGGTTTCCCGGTAAGGCGGAATCTGGCGACCATACTTGAGGACCGCGCCTTCACCGGCGTTATAAGCGGCGATGGCCAGCGTCCAGTGGCCTAAGTAGTTGCGCAGCCATTTGAGATAACGGATGCCGGCGCGCACATTTTTGACCGGATCGGTACGGTCGCCGGCGAGCAGTCCGAAGCGTTGCGCGGTGGCTGGAATCAGTTGCATGAGTCCGACCGCGTTTTTAGGCGATCCCGCGTAGGGGTTGTAAGCGGACTCGACGCTGATCACGGCATGAACCAGCGCCGGATCAATGCCCTCGCTCAACGCAAGGGCGTCAATGAGGGGTTTCAGAAGGGTCACGTAAGCCCCCTTAGGCATTTTGACCAGCGCGGGCGTGACGTCGGGTTCAAGCGTCGTCAGGTTTCTGGCCTCCGCAATTTCCGGTGGAGACCAGGGATGTTGTAAGTCCGCCAAGGCTCCTTCATGGACCGGCCCCAGCGCGGATCGGCCCGAGGGTTCAGGTTTATCCGAGCACGCAGCGAGAAACGCGGTGAGTAAAAACATCAGAACCCGGCCCCTCATCGGTCACAGTTTCGCCCGCACCGCGCCCTGGCGACGCAGCAGCGCCACGGGACTTTTCCCGTTGCCCAATCCGCCGAAGATCACCGGGTCAAAACGACGGGGCGCGACGCGGGCCACTGCGTCGGCGCGCGTTTCCGCCGGGACCGGCCATTTTTCCATCCAAGCCAGCAATCCCTGGGTGTCCTTAAATCCGCGTCCGTACAACTGGACGCGCACTCCCGGCGTTTTCAAGACCTGGTTTAACTTCTGGTAACAGGCTTCCTGGCAATCCGCGTCGATTAATAAATCGACGGTATCCCCGGCTTGGGGAGTCACCGGCGGAACCGTAGTCGCCGGGTCTCTCTGGGCTGGGTTCTCCGGGAGCGGTGAGAATGCGGGGGGCGTCGCCAGACCTAGCCGGTCGGCGCGCGCGCGCCAATAGCCCGGACTGTTGGCTGCTTGCGGCAGCTTGGAAAAATCAAACAAGGCTTCCAGGCCAAACCATTTCAGTTGCGTCGCCGCGACCAATGAAGCGAAGCCGGTTTGATCGCTGACGCGCCGGCGCTCGGCTTTCAGGTATTGCTCAGCATATCGGCCCCGCTTGACCGGATCGGTTTCGATGATGCCGAGCACCATCACCGGATCGAGGTGGGCATAGAAATAACGCCCCTCGACGTTCATGTACTCCCGATACTTCGTCACGTCTTCTGCGGTCAGGCTCCAGTGCCTGGCGAAGGCTTCGTCGCTCACTTCCTCAAAGCGGGTATGTTCAACGGGGGTCGCGGTAATGGCGGCGGCTTGCGCCGGCGCACGGCTCGAACCCAGGGCGGTTAATCCCATGCACAGCGTCAACGACCACCAGGTCGGGCGAGAGGATGCGCGCCTTTCGTTCACCGGGCGTCCACCCTGAATTTTTCAATCGAATCCGAGGAAACCGTCACCACCGGCGTCGGGATCGGCGCCAGGTATCCTTCCGGCAGACGCCAGTAGTGGCGTTCTGACCAAGCGACCGTGAGGTCGCGCTGCGGGTAGAGCGCGGGTTCCACCGCCGCCGGGGGGGTTTGACACCCGGCGAGCACCGTGATCAGGAGCGCGCTAACGGTCCTCATGGTGATCTCCCTCCCCAGAGGACTGCGGGCCGATACGCCCACCGCTGTTCAAAACTCACTCGCCGGTTAAGAGGGTCCTCCACTAACTGCCAGGCCGGACCCGCCAAGCGCTCCAGCACAGTCGCCAGCTCGCACGGCCCGATGTCGCGCTGGTTCTGGGGGTACGGCTGCGCGTACAGCCGCCCGATCTCGGGATCGGCCGCCGCCGCGTCCGCCAACTGGTAGCCGGTGTCGTGCAGGATTTCCCGCAGGCCCTCCAGAAGGGTGCGGCCCTGGATCCGCTGGTAGACGGTCTGGTGGAGGTCGAGAGTGACCGGTGGCTCAGTGATGATGGTATAGCCGTGGTAGAGCGGTTCCGCCGCGTGGCTGGCGGGCAGCGCCAGCATCGTGGCGAGTCCGAGCAAGGACGCTGGGGTCATCGAAAAATTCTCCGGCGCTGGCATAGGATTTCGAGAAATTCAGTCATACTTTATTTATTATTGAATATTATTTAATCAAACTAAAAATAATATTGCAAGTCTTTCGAAAAATTTTTCAATCCTCCTGTCCTGCAGAACGGGGCGGGTCAAGCCGGACGTCCCCTCCGGTATCCCGAGGTCAGTCCATGACCTGCTGAAGAGTGACTTCACCGCCTAGCCGGGAGAGGGGCGCGGCGCGCGCGCGCTGTTCGCCAGTCCCCGTGCGGTGGACCGGGTACGGGGTGAGGAACCCAGGGGAGACGCGCCGCCACCGCCGCCGGGCGCAGTGGTTGCGCAAAACGCCCGGTGGGAACCGTCCGTTGAATCTCTACGGGTCCATTCCCCGCAGCTTGCTGCGGGGTCGTTGATTCGGGCGCGGAACGGGAGGTGGCCGCGTCCAAACGCCGGGCCGCGGCTCGATCCCCGCACCGATCGGGGAATCGAGGAGGTCGCGGCGGTGACTCGACCCGAAAAGCGGCGCGGGAACAGCCGCTTTTCCCTACGGGAAGTCGGCACACCGGGGCGGTCTGCCGAAGTAGGCTCGATCGCCCGCCGGCCCCTTCGTCCAGGCGACGCAACGGCGACCCTCGCATCAGCGGCCGCCCGAGGTCGGGGCTTTCACCCCAGAAAATCCGATAAGGCTCTATAAAAGGTATGCAAAAATATGTTTAAATGAACAAGAAATTTTCCCCCACTGCATCGACCCCCGTGAAAAAACGCAAAGGCAGAAAAGATCCGAACGTGCGAGTGACTGACGCCGGTCCGGTCACCGGCGACCAGTATTTGAAGCTCCAGCAGAAAGTGGGACTTGAGTTAGCCGATTACCACGCGCTGCTGGGCATCAGCATGAAGGAGCATTACCTGATCACCGTGAACCCCGCCGAACCGCTGGCCGATCCGGGCTTGTGCCTGCATGTGCGCTTGCTCGACGAGTATCCGGAATTGGTCGATCCCGAACCGGAGGTGATGGAACTGGTGCAGACGGTCAAGCGGGTCCGGCGCGACCACCCCGAAACGCCGTGGCCCATGCCGGCGACCGCCGGCTTGGTGGCCCTGATGTTAGGCCGCAACAGTCAAACGGCCACCACCTGGAGCACCGGCCGCACGGTCCCCGCCCGGAAAATCATGGCGCTGGTCCATCATCTGCTGACGCTGCTGGCCGAACGCGACGATCCCGATCGCGTGCTCGTGCGCTATTGCGAACTCATCGATCGGGAAGGCCAAGCCCGGGGCATCGACGACATCTTTACGAGCCGACGCTGGCCCTGAACGCGGGGCGCTGCGGGTAAAGACGGTCCTCCCTGGCCGAATCCGCGGGCCGAAAAAACGCGCGCAGCCCGAAGGGCGCGGGCGGGATCCCGTTGAGGCCAGAGACCGCCGAACGGTTCAGCGTGACCGCTCCTGGGGACCCGGCCTACCGCATCGCCGGCGGCGCCCGCTCGGGGCGCGGGCCGCTGGATCGCGATGACGAAAACGTAGCACAGGCGGGGGCCGGCTATAATGTGGGCGAGGGCGCAGGGAAACGCTCGGGCGGCGTCCCGCCTTAGCGGGAGACGCACGATGACGTGAAGAGAGTACAGAACATCCATCCAGGGTGGAGCCGCGCAGTCACCGACCCCAGGGCGGGAGAAAAGCGGTGATCCAACCGACCGATCGGCCCGCTCGTTCAAAAGATCAGGTTTCCGCCATGATTCCATTCGGTTGATCCGTTGAGTGCGCGGGAGAGGCGACCAATGACCTTGAAGCCACACGACCAACGCCATTCCATTCTGGTGGCGCACCACGAAGACCCGCTGCGGGTCGCGCTCAGGAAGACGCTGAAAGAAGTCGGTTATCATCAAATCGCCGTCGCCGACACCGGACGGAACACCCTCAACCGATTGCTGCGCGACCGCTATCATCTGTTGATCGTTCCCCTGGAATTGCCGGACCTGAACTGCTGGCAGCTCCTACGGATGGTCAAAAGCAGTGCGTTCTGTTCGCCCCAACTGCCCGTGCTGGTCGTCTGCGACGCCCAGCAAATGCCCTTGGCCGAACCCCTGGCGCACGAACATCAGGCCCGTTTGCTGGCGCTGGACGACTTCGCACAACTGCCGAACGCCGTGGCCGCCTGCCTCAACGGACCCCAAAAGCCCACGGTCTTAATCATTGAAGATCACCCGGGCACGGCCCGACTCATCGAATTGAATTTGAAGATCAATTTTGAAGTTGAAATCGCATTGACGGGCCAGGAGGGACTGGCGGCGTGGCGAACCCAGCAGCACGATCTCGTCCTGCTCGACTTGATGTTGCCGGACACGAACGGATCGGAAGTTCTCCGACGAATCATCGCCGAAAAACCCCACCAGCTCGTCGCCATCCTTACCGCCCGTTCGGAGCGGAAAACCCACCAGAACGCGATGTTGGCCGGTGCGGCGGCCTTTTTATCGAAACCCATCGATCTCCACCAATTACCGGCCTTTTGCGAGCAGGTTTTGCACTACGGCGCTTATTTGAGCCAGCGGGCGTTACAGGACCGCCAGCAAGAGCGTGATCGGGCCATCAACCAGCGCGTGCAAGCCGCCGATTTTCTATTGGAATCGGGTCAAGCCGGCATGGCGTCCCAGCATCTCAAGCGAGTGATCGCCACACGATCGGGCGAACCGATCGGCGACGATGGGTGGGCCCGATTGTTGACCGAATTCGAGTGATCGCTCAGAAATTGTGCGGTTCAAATTTAAGCACGCCAGTTATTTTGAAATTTTAGCGGGTGCCACATCAGAAATATTTCAATTTATTCGTTTTTGTTGGCGTTCGATAACAGGTAGGTCATCTCAATGCGCGTTAATGTTGCCCGACACGCTACGATCGTTTCGTTCTTGGTTGCAACCCCGGTCTTCGCGAAAGAAGACGTTTCCCAGTTTTATGGGGAAGATGAGGACATGATCAGCCTCGCGACCGGCACGACTCAGCCCCTAGCGACCGCCCCGGCGGTCGCCACCGTGATCACGTCCGAGGACATCGAACGCCTCGGGGCCACCACGCTGGCCGAGGTGTTGGAAACCGTGCCGGGCTTGCATGTCGGCACGGAGCGCGCGGTCAGCGACATTTTCGTGATTCGAGGATTTTTTCACCCGTTTAACGTCCAAGTGCTGGTCTTGATCAACGGGATTCCGGTCAATGATGCCGCCAACGGCGGTCGGCCCCAGGCGTGGCGCATGCCAGTCCACAACATCGCCCGGATCGAGATCATGCGCGGACCGGGTTCCGCCCTGTACGGCGCGGATGCGTTTGCCGGCGTCATCAACATCACCACCAAAACCGTCCAAGACATTCGCGGCGCCGAAGTGGGTCTCCTCGGCGGGTCGTTCGATACGGCGGGCGTTTGGGCGCTGTACGGCAAACGAAACCAAGAGGATGAGCAAAGCCAAGATTTAGAGGTCGCGCTGGCGCTGGAGGCCACGACAACCGATGGCTATTCAGGCACGGTTCGGGCCGATCAACAATCCCGAATCGACGCCTTGCTGGGAACGTCGGCATCCCTGGCGCCGGGACCGCTCCATACCGGACGAGACGATTTCAATGCCCGGATCGACCTCGCGCGGCCGAACCACTGGCGCTTCCGGGCGGGCTATCAGGGGTTTCACGACGTGGGCACCGGCGCGGGTCTCGGGCTGGCCCTCGACCCGAGCGGCGCGGTGGACGTGAATTTGTTCAACGCGGATTTCACCTACTATCCGTCCCTGCCGAAACCGTGGGAGGGCGACATCCAAGCCAGCTATCTCCGCACGGTCACCGAGGGGAACGTCACCATCCTGCCCCCCGGCACGCTACGCGGCCTGTTCCCGGATGGCGTTCGCAATGCCTTCACCTATGCCGTCGATCAATTCCGGTTCGGCGGCACGATCCGCCACGATGGGTTCTCCGGCCACCGGCTACGCTTCGGCGCGGGCGTCAATTACACCGCGAACGCCACCGAGGAAAAGGTGAACTACCTCGCGACGCCCGCCGGCCCGATCATTCCGGCGGGCCGGTTCGCGGATACCCGCGAGCTGGGTATCGACAAGGCGTTGCCCGACGCGGATCGAACCAATATATACGGTTTCGCGCAAGACGAATGGCATCTGGCGCCGGACTGGCATTTGACGGCCGGCGTGCGCGTCGATCGCTATTCGGACTTCGGCACGACGGTCAACCCGCGGTTGGCCCTGGTCTGGAACACCGCGCCGGATTTGATTTTCAAAGCGCTGTACGGACGCGCCTTCCGGGCGCCGGCGTTCTTCGATCTCTACGGCAACAGCCCCTTCATCCTAGTGGGCAATCGCGACATTCGGCCCGAGACGATCGACATGTTGGAGTTCGTGGCGTTGAAAAGCTGGACGCCCTACCCTCTGACGACCAGCCTCAACGTGTTCGGGTACGAAACGGACGACCTGATCGCGATCGAACCGACCGATCCGCTCGCTTTCGCCAGTCCCTCCACCAATCGCAACGTCGAGGGCACGCGCGGTCGCGGTTTCGAATTCGAGGCGTGGTACGATCCCACGCCCGGCCTTCGCCTCAAATTCAACTACGCCTACCAGCAAAGCCGGGACCAGGAGACGGGCGCCCGGGAAACCCTCGCGCCCGCGCGGCAAGTCTACGGCGAGGTCAACTGGCGCTTTCAACCCCACTGGCAGCTCAACGCACGGGTGAAATGGATTTTCGATCCCTTCGACCACGCCCTCGCCGATCTGGCCCTGCGTCGTACCGATGTGGCCGATCACATGGATTTCACCCTGCTCGTGAACAACCTGTTCGACGTCGAGGCGAACGAACCCTCCCTGTTCTCGCGGGCATTGCCGGATGGCGTACCCTTGCCGGGCCGCAACGTAATGGCGCAAATCCGCTATCGTTTTTAAGGAGAAATCTGATGGAAACCCACATCGCTCCCGGCCCGGCCGGTTGGCCGGGCGTCGGCGTGTTGCCCGCCGTGATCCGGGACACGCTCGGTTTTTTCACGACCACGGCGGCCCGCTACGGCGACATCGCCCGCTTTCGGGGAGGCCGCGAAACGTGCCACCTGATCAGCCGGCCCGACGCCATCGGTCAGGTTTATCAAGCGGACACCGAACGGTACTACAAGGGAAAGTTTTACCGGCTTTTGAGCGCGGCGCTGGGCGATGGCCTGGTCACCCGCAACGGCGACGCCTGGCGGCGGCAACGCCGATTGATGCAGCCGGCCTTGCGGAAAAACCGCGTGGGCGCGTGGCTCGACATCATTGAGGCGCAAACCGACGCCTCAATGGACGCTTGGGAACCCGCGACGACCGACGGGCGGCCGGTCGAAATGGCCGGCGAAATGCTGAATCTGGTCCAAGCCATCATCGTCCGCATCCTGTTCGGGCGCGGCGTCGATTACGCCGCGACGTCGATGATCGCCGACGCCGTAAAGGACATCAACACGCATTTGATGCGTCAGATCATCCAACAACCGCTCTTCGGCGGTCTGCTCAACCGCCTGCCCTCGCCCGCCAATCGGCGGTTTCACGGCGCGGTTTGTCGCGTGAAAGACACGGTGGCGAGCCTGCTCGATCAATCCGCGCGGCACCGGGATTCGGGGGACGGCGATGCGCTGCTGATGGTGTTCCAAGCGGCGCGCGACCGGGAAATCGGCGACGGAATGCAAGCCGCCGAGCTGCGAGACGAACTGGTCAACCTGTTTCTCGCCGGTCATGAAACCACGGCCCAGGCATTGGCCTGGACGTTTTATTTTTTGGCGTCGCACCCGGACCACGCGGAACAAGTTCGCGCCGAGAGCGACCGGGTTTTGAGCGATGCCCCCGGCACGGCCGAACAATACGACCAATTGGTCTATACCCGTCAAGCCATCGACGAATCCATGCGTTTGATGCCGCCGATTTTCATGGTATCGCGCACGCCGATGGCCGATGAACCCCTTGGAGGCTTCGTGATGCCCAAGGACTCGCTGGTCATCCTGAGTCCTTACGTGATGCACCGACACCCGGCTTATTGGGACGTACCCGACCGGTTCGACCCGAGTCGGTTCGCGCCCGACCGGTCGGACACCCGACCCCGCCACGCCTACTTCCCGTTCGGCGGCGGCCCCCGCCTTTGCTTGGGGATGCACCTCGCCCTGCTGGAGATGGTGGTCATCGTGGCGCGGGTGCTCAAAAACTTTCACCTGACGCTGGCGCCCGACGCGCGGGTGGTCCCCGAACCGGCCTTGATCTTGCGGCCCAAATACGGCCTCCGATTGAACGCGCGGCGGCGTTGAGGCCAGCGGATCGGCGCGTCCCGCCCCGTCGAGGCCGGCTCAACGAATCGGCAAGGGAATCTCTACCCGAAAGCGGGACCCCACCCCCGGCGTGCTGTCCACGGCGATGGCGCCCCCCAGGAGCTGGCAGACATTTTTAGTGATCGCCAGCCCCAACCCGGTGCCGCCGTAACGGCGCGTATCGCTCATGTCCACTTGGCGGAACGGCTCGAAAATGAGTTTCAATTGGTCCTGGGGAATACCGATACCCGAATCCGCCACCTCGATCGACAGAACGCCGTTTCCGGCGCGCACCCGGAGCCGCACCGCGCCGTCGTGGGTGAACTTGCAGGCGTTGTCCAACAGGTTGCGGAGGATTTGGCGGATTTTGTCGTCGTCGAGCTCGATGCGTCGCAGGCCCTCGCAAATCACGTCCACGCGATTGCGATTGCGGGCGGCGTGCAGCTTCAGCGCCGCGACCACCTCGTCGACCAAGCGGGGCAGATCGACCCATTCCCGCGCGACCTCCCGTTTGCCCGCTTCGAGCGCCGCCAGTTCGAGCACCTGATTGATGCGCAGCAAGAGTTCGTCGGACGCGGTGAGCACGATCCCGAAATACTCCGCCAACATCCCGAGAATCGCCGGGTCGGCGTCGCCTTCCAAAAACTTCAGTTGCTTTTCGCTCTCTTGGGTGTAGCCGATGATGGATTGGAGCGGTGTGCGCATCTCGTGGGACATGGTGGCCAAAAACGCCGATTTGTAGCGGTCGGCGGTCAGGGCCAGGTCCCGCGCCGCACTGAGGTCCTGGGTTCGCATCACCACTTCGGATTCCAACGCAGCGCGGTGTTGTTCCAGCGCAGCGCGGTGCTGCTCCAATCGGTCCAGCAGGTCGTTGAACACCCGGCCGATCTCGCACGTTTCTGCCGGACCCGTGACGGCGGCGCGGGCGCCGGTTTCGCCAGCCTGCATTCGCCGCATCACGCCGGCGAGCCGGTCGAGCGGATCGGTCAAGCGGCGCAAAAAGACTTGGAGCGCCGCGAAGATGCCGGCCGCCAGCACCAGCGCGATCGCGCCGTTCAGCGCGAACAGCCACCCGCGCAATTGCGCCAGCGGTGCCTTGCGCCAGGCGACCGCGACGTAGCCGAGCAATTGCGTCTCGTTTCGGGCCGCCATCGGCGACACCTCGTCGGCGCCGGTGCGCACGGGCGCGACGAAATACCAACAATCGCGGTCTTCGTGGATCGGCGCGGCGCTCGGGCGCCCTCCGGTCGCGGGCGGCACGCGCGGCCAGCGGCCCGCGTCGGGCGAGGTCACCCACGGTTCCGCGTCGGGTTTGAGCAACGCGGCCCGCCGCACGCCGGGAAAGGCCGCGATCCGGGCGGCCCGCTCCAGCGCCGAAGCGGGCGATTCCAGAAACACCAGCCGGCTCTCGTTCGCCAACTGCCCGGTCACTTCGCCGAGGAACGCCAGCGCCAGGGATTCGAGACGCCACGCCAAAAATCCGCTGGACGCCAGCGCGATCGCCAGCGCGAGGCCCAACAAACCCAGGCTGGAGAGGACGGCCAGTTGGCGCCGAAAGCTGCCCGCCGCGAACCCGCGCCGGATCGACGTTCGGCGCTTCACCATACGGGCAACACCAGATCGAATTGCCGCTCGATGTCTGGAGGGACGTCGAGTTCCAGATGGCCGACCACCTTGAGATTGAGCGCACGCTTGACCGCGCGCAAGACCTCGACGCCGGCTCGGGCATCCGGGGTTCGCAACGCTTGCAAGGACAGCTCCGCCAACCGGCGACCCAACGAAATGTTGTCGGGATACAGCGCGAACAGCACCCCGCGCTTGACGTGCGCGAAGCTGTTGGAAAACACCGGCAAGCGACGCTGCCAGCTTTTCTCGATCACCAGCGGCAGAATCGTCTGGGAATCGATGATGCCGGCGTCCGCCACCAGCCAGATCGCATCCGTCGTCGGATCGGCGGTTTTAAGGACGTGCAGAAACTGGCGGGCAGACTCGCGAAGATCGCCCGCTTCCAGCGATTCCAATTCCAGACCACGGGCGGTGGCCGCGGTTCGGGCGAGATCCATCAGCCAACGGTCGTAAGCGGGATTAAAGACCACCCAAACGCGGCGTTTGGCAGGCGCGAGCTGTTGGAGCGTGGCGAACAGCAGAGCCGGATCGACGGCGAGACCGACGCCCGCGACGTTCGGGCGGGTTTGCGGGGAGGCGTCCAGCGCGCCGATGACCTGCGGTGTTTTCCGGCCGAGGTGTTCGTAGGTTTCGGTGGGCACCCGGCCCAGGGTGACGACGACGACCGGCGCTTCTTGATCGAGCCAGCGGCGCAGGGCGACCGCATCCGGGGCGGCAGGCAGCGCGTGCGCGCGAACCGTCTCTGCCGGCAAGCCCCGTTCGATCCCACCGAGAATTTCCGCGAAAAGCTGCCGGTAGGGCGCGTCGGTCTCCGGGTAGAGCACCGCGACCACGCGCAGCGGGTCGGCGTTCGCCACGCCGCCCGCCACGCTCGCGAGCAGGAGGACGATTGACAGGCCCGACGACGCCGCGCGGCGCCAGAAGCGGAGTACAGAGGGGTCGCCAGTCACTACCTTCCAACCCTGGAAGCGTCGTTATCGTTGTGGGAGGCCCGCCCCGACCACCGGGCACGAGCGGCTATGCCCTCTCACTTTATCCGGGATGGCCGCACCCGGCCAGCCCCTTGGCGCCCTCACAGCGTGGGATCGTCCCGAATGCCTTTCTTGAGTTTGATCTGTTCCAAGAGGGGTTCCATAGGGACCGCATGAATGCTGGTCTTCAACCAGTATTGGTTGCGCTGGGTTTCGGGTCCGGCCAACCAGGTCACCAAGCCGCGCAGCGTGCGGGCGCACAAATCCGCTTGCAACGCGGTTTGCGCCGCCCGTTTTTCCAACGTCATGTGCTGGATCACGTTCAACACGGCATCCACCGGATCCGAGCGCCCCTCTTTCCGGTTGCCCTCCCCGTTTTGCAGCTTTTTGAAAAAGTCGAGGACCCGCTCGGGCGGATACAGCGCCAAGCCGATCAGGGCCGCCGCCACCACCCCGGAATAGAACGGCCGCGGTTCCGGGTCGATGCTGTCGAGCAACTCCAATTCGCGCTGGAACACCGCGACGGCTCGATACAGGTTAACCTCGGGCAAGGCGCGGCTCTGCTGCCCGCGGATACCGCCGCGCAGGGCGATGTTCAGCGCGTCGTTCAAAAAGCCGTGGCGCAGGCGCTTGGACCGCGGCTGGAACCCGCATTCCCGGAAACCGCCGTAGACTTGATCGTAGCGCGTCTTGGCAGCCGTGGACGCATCGAAGACCTCGTACAGTGCGTCCAGCTCCGCGCGGGACGCGACCGGATAAATCGTGACGCGCAGCACGGCCGGGCGCGGCAGCTGGCCCTGCTCCCACAAATAGCTGCGGGTATGGCCGTCCACCTTGTAGTACGCGCCGTCGAGACGCGCGGCGACGACCTGCGCCAGTTGGTTCGCCACCGCGCCGGTCGCCCCCCGGGCCTGCTTGAGATGCACGGCCCGGGCGTGGCGCGCGGTATTGCGCTGGTGCGGATGGTTAGGGAGCGCAATCCACGCCTCCACCGGCATTTCCGCGGTGACGACGCCGCCGGCGTCCGCCAGAATGCGGAAATCGGGTTCGGAAACGGCGTTCGGGACCACCAAAGGCTCGGTAGTCCGCTCCCGCTCGGACGCTTTTCGCAAGGGTTTTCTGGGCAAGGTCTCTCATCCTCGTGACAAGATTTTCCCGATTATAGATTATTTTTTTAAAAAAGCGTTCCGAAAACTTGAATTCATCCGTTTTCCGTTTTTACTATAGGGCAGTACGCCCGTAAAAAAACCGGGGATAGCCCGATGCCGGATCGGAGCGTGCGTGGGGGTACCCTATCTCGGGCTATTTTTGACAAGATAACCCCTCTCCATAGTTCGGACCGTTGGGAGGGCATCGATCCAGGGCTGGGCCTCGGTACCCGTTATTAAATCCCACGGGGGCGTTTTCCTGAGTTTGATCAAATCAAAACAGTCCGAACCCTTGACGATAGGTAGGGAAGAAATCTTTATCAGCAATTATATTGATTATTAAAGATATTTTAACGGAGAACTCATGCCAACACGCACACGATCCGAACGATTCGACCGGTGGCGAAGTGGGCGCCGCGCGGGTCCGGCCTCCGCCGACGCACCGACGATCACCGGGCTATTATCAACCGCCGCCCCGTGGGGGACCCGGCGGCCCCCACCGGTAACCACGGTGAGGACCTGACCCCCACCGCATCCGAGGTGCCATGATGTCTACTCACCACCCACCGGGGACGACGTTCGCGCCGGATTTCGCGTTTCAAGTGGCGCTAGGCGTACTGGAAGCGTCCGATGCGCTCGCCGCTCGCCGTCGACCGATCACCCCGCAGGCCATCGCCCGTCAGTTCCGCGCTCACCTCTTCCCCACACGTCCCACCCTCGCGCAGATCAAACACGGCCTGATCCAAGTTCAGTGCTGGCACGACCAGGTGCTCACCCGTGACCTCCTTCACCATCGAAGCCAGCTTGTAACCCTGGGCACCCAGTTGCAAGCGCAACGGCGGCAGTTGGATGAGGATCAGTTTTATCTCGACAAAATGCTGCGGGAGACCGACGCCCTGCTCCACCATACCCTGACGGCACCCCACGGGACGGACGCTGTTTCAACCACCGCCGCTTCCGAAATCCATGGGTGATAGACACCGCCGGGGAAAACGCAGGACGGCGGGCTGGCCCTGCGGGCCTCCGGGCCTCGCCACCGCCCCGGGGGCGGATCCGGCGGGGGCCCGGGAGACGTTAGCGGATTGCGCCCTAAGGGCGTTCACCCGCTATAATGGAGACCATAACCCGATGTCCACTCCGGGCACACCGACTGATGAGGTCCGACGACCGCCGAAGATAAAGATCGCCACCCGAAAACCGCAAAACCCCCGCGTTTCGAGCGCGAGGGTTCGTTGGGAACATTTGAAAGTCGCCGTCCGTCGCTCCGCTAAGGACGACAATCAGAAACTATGAGCTGGTTCTGATTATAGCGGACTGACAGTGACTTTCAAGACCCCAGCAAGGTGGCTGTACGCCTTTAAAAAGGGGATTGCATGAAAGTCCATACTGACAGAACGTCGAATCAGGGTGCAGCCGGCGCCCCGGCGGCGTGTGCGCCCGGCCTGCTGGCGCCCCCTCATCGGCCAGCCGGCGCTGGTGCTTCTGGCCGCCACGGCAGTCATGATCCGAGCGCAGCGCCATTCGCTCTCGGCGCCGACCGCGGCGCCGCGGGGCCGTGTACGCTGCGGGGGCGGTCATGAACCCGCTCGACGACGCGCTGACCGCCCTGGAACGGGTCACCGGCTATCGCCCGGTCAAATCCGGCGACGGCTACAAAGCCCGCTGTCCCTGCCACGAGGACCATAATCCGTCCCTGTCGGTCAAAATGAATGGTCGACTGTTGCTGCACTGTTTCGCCGGCTGTTCCTACGACCATATCCTCGCCGCTCTCGACCTGACCCCGGAACCGCCACCCGGTCGGCGGGCAATCGTGGCGACGTACAGTTACCGTGACGTGGCTGGCGTCGAAGTCCGTCAGAAAATCCGCTATGCCCCTAAGGACTTCCGCATCCGCCATCGCGGAGCCGCCGGCGAATGGATCTACAAAGCCGGCCCCGGTCCCGCCGTGCTCTACCGCCTCCCGGAACTCCGCTCCGCCATCGCCCAGAGCGCCACGGTCTTCGTGGTGGAGGGTGAAAAGGACTGCGACCGCCTCGCCGCCAGTGGCCTGACCGCCACCACTAATATCGAAGGCGCCGCGAAGCCCGATCAGAAAGCTAAGTGGCGCCGGGAATACACCGCCCAACTGGCCGGAGCGGCGTGCGTGATCCTAATACCCGATCATGACGAGCCGGGCCGGGCGCACATGCAAACCCTCGTCCACGCCCTCCGCGGCCAGGTGGGCGAGGTGCGGATGCTGGAACTGCCGGGGCTACCCGCCAAAGGCGACGTGTCGGACTGGCTGAATCAGGGCCACACCTTGGAGGAACTTCAAGCGCTGACGGCCACTGCGCCGGTGTTCGCCGCGCCACCCGTTCCCGCTCCGGCACCCGCTCGCCCGAGCACCCCAACCGGCCAGGCCGAGGTCGTCTACTGTCCCCCGACCGTCAGTCCCTGCACCCATCTGGCAAACTCGCACCGGATCCGCCACTACTACCAAGGCCGCATTTGGTATGCGCTCGGACTCGGCTGGGTGCTCTGGACCGGCCAGTTCTGGCGGCCCGATCCCACCAGCGAAGGGTCTATCGCCACCGGCTTCGTCGACGGTCTCTCGCGCCTCATCGCCCGGGAATCCGCCACCCTCGCCCGCCGCGCCGCCGATGAAGCGGATGAAGACCGGCGCAAGTCGCTCATGATCCAAGCCGAGGCCCTGCTGAAATGGGCGGTGCAATCCGAGCACGAACGCACCATCGCGGCAGGATTGAAGCTGTCGAAACACGCGCTGCTGATCGAATACGGCGACCTCAACGCCGATCCTTGGCTGTTCAACGTCCAGAATGGCACCGTCGACCTCCGTACCGGCCAATTGCGTCCCCACGACCCTGCCGACCGCATCACCTTCATCGCTCCCATCACTTACGACCCGGCCGCCACCTGCCCGATGTGGCTCTTGTTTTTGTCTCAAGTGTTTGCCGGCGACGACGCCCTGGTGGCTTTCATTCAGCGTGCAGTCGGTTGGTCGCTGACCGGCGTGGTCAAGGAACGCGCCCTGTTCTTCCTGTACGGCGACACCGGCAAAAACGGCAAGACCACCCTGGTGGAGGCCATCATGAAGCTGGTCGGTAACTGCGGCGAATCCAGTTATGGCTACGGCCGCAAGGTGGGTGCCGACACCTTCATGAAGTCGAAAAACCCGGAGGATAACCAGCGCAAGGCGGCGACCTTAGCCGGGCCGCGCTTCGTCTGCACCAGCGAAGTCGATGAAGAACACCGACTCAATGAGCAGTTGATCAAGGACATCACCGGCGGCGACACCATCGAAGGGCGTCGCCTCTATCAGGAAGCCTTCACCTTCAAACCGCAGTTCAAACCGTGGATGTACGGCAACCACAAACCGGAAATCCGCGGCACCGATGACGCCATCTGGTCGCGCGTGCGGCTGGTGCCCTTCGAGGTGAGTTTTAAAGGCCGCGAAAACCTCAACCTCCCCGACCAGTTAGAAGCGGAACTACCGGGAATTCTGAATTGGGCCATCCGTGGCTGCCTGGATTGGCAACGCCACGGGCTGCAACCCCCCGCCAAAGTGCAGGCCGCAACTCAAGCCTATCGCGAGGAAATGGATGTGTTTGGGCCGTTCATCGCTGAGTGTTGCATTATTCATCGCAACGCGGAAGTGTTGTCGAGCCAGCTATGGGCCGCTTACCGGGATTGGTGCGCCGCAAACGGTGTGAAGGAAGAGAGTCAGACAAAATTAGGTAAATATATGACTTATAAAGGATTTTATTTGAAAAAGACCGTAGGAAAAATCAAGCGATTGGGAATTGGACTTATTGCTCTGGACGGTGGGGGGCATTAGGGATAGTAGGGAGGGTAGGGAGGGTTATTCCGAAAAGTCCCTATAGAAGCTTTCTTAAGGGAACTTTCTGGAATAACTATCCCTACCCTCCCTACCCTCCCTACTATCCCTATCCTCCAGAATCATCCCAACCCTGTAAAAAGGTTAATGTGTAGGTGTAGGTGTACGTCTAACTTGGCCCAAGCGATGACCTTGAAGCTTGGTGCTACGCTTCTAACTTGGAATAGGTCATGATGACTAAAAATAGTTAAAAATAAATAATTTATATAAAAAACTATAAGATTGTTTGTTTTTTACAGCTTCTCAGTCGCCGCTAGCGACCGTCCAGTAGCGTTGGTTACTGGAACTGGCGCACGCCGACCGATATGGAGACAATCCGGCACTTACCGGGGGTGGCACGGGGAAGCGCGCCGAAGGCCCGTTGCAACACGGCCCATCAAGGCACTATCGTTACTCGCCTCAATTTCCCAACGGCTCGCCCCCTGAAGTGCCTAACCCCGCCCCACCTTAACCCGAACCCATGAGCAAGAGCGACAAACGCACGGTCAACGCCGTCCACACTCTGTTGAGGGATCGCTTTCCAAAGGCGTTTCCCAAAGACTATGACGCGATTCGACCGCTCAAGACCGGGATTCACGCTGACCTGATTCAACGGTTGCCGGAGATTGATCCCGGGCTGTTGCGCCGGGCGCTGGCGAATCACACCGACCGGGATGGCTACCGGCTGGCCTTGCTTCACCATCGGGGAGATCGGCGTTACGACCTAGACGGCCAGCCGGTGGGCACCGTCACCGAGGCCGACCGGGCCGAAGCCGCCCGCCTGCTGGAAGCCTCCACCCAGCGCGGGCAAGCCAAGGTCGAACGGGTGCGGACCCACAAGAAGCGGGAGGATAAGCACCGCCAGCAGCGCGAGATCGAACGGCGCAACCGCGAGGCCAAGGCCGCCCGCAAGGCGGAACACGAGCGGGCGGCGCGCGGGCACCAGGGGCCGAGACCGGCGCCCGGCCGCCGGTCGCCCCGGCCCCGCGTCACGAGCGGCTACCGGATCGTGCCGACCCCGCCCCCGCCCCCGGCTCCGTCGATGCCGCACGTCGAGTTCCGAAAGAGGCGCCGGTTCGTGCCGCCCGACGAGAAAGTACCGTCCTAACCGTGTCGCGTGACACGGTTTCGAGGTGGCGCGACATCCCGCTTGTCATTTCCAGCAGTCGTTGCGACTTTTCACAGCAGCGGTGGCGACTTCAGGCATGATCATGCCGCTCATCAATTTAACCCGTTGAAATAATATCCAATCAAAATGGCCGAACCGGAATCCAGTCGCAATCAATGCTGTAATTTTGCATCCGGTCGAAACCACTGCTGTAGATTGTCGCAATGACTTCTGGAGAACAGTCACCTAACCCCTTGATCGGTGGTCGTCGGAGTCGCACCTACTTTTGGAGATGAGAGTTGGGGTACTTGCCTTGATTCTTTGAAGGAAGATTTCTGGTATCACTACGAGGCAATTATTCACTACAATGCTACTTACTTTGCAAAATTCACAAAAAATCTCTTTTATGACGAAAGTAAGCTCTACCGGCAAAAAATTACGCAAGCATGAAACAGGCATGACTGATGCTATCGCCGAGCAGTCAAGGCTTGAGTCAGGGATGGTAGCCCCTGCCCTTGCTATTGCGGGAATCGATATTGCGCTCGATGAAATTCGAGACATCGAGCAACGTTCCTACCGGGTCATCGAGCGTTTACGAGAGACAGTGTTCGAACCTGGCAAGCAGAAGCGGCTGAAGATTGGTTTCAGCATTTCCGAAGCGGCACGCATGGTCGGACGGACACCGACCGCGATCCGAGATGCGGAAAAGTCAGGTCGCTTGCCGGAGCCGCGCAAGGACAGTCATGGCCGCCGTTTCGGTTATACGCTGACGGACATCAATATCATGCGTCGGGAATTTGAAACTCTGCCATGGCGCGGTGAAAACGACGAGCCCTTGGTGCTAGCCGTTTCTAACTTCAAGGGCGGGGTCGGGAAAAGTACCCTAGTGGCGCACGTCGCTCAGTATCTGGCGTTGCGAGGTTACCGCGTCTGCGCTATTGACTGCGACCCACAAAGCAGCTTGACCAGCCTGTTCGGATTTAATCCGGATTACGAATTAGAGACCCAGAATACCCTCTTCCCCTTCCTGATGCGTGAGCGGGATACTCTGTCGTATGCGTTACGCCCAACCTACTGGGATCAGCTTTCTCTCATCCCAGCTAACCTGTCGCTTTACAGCATTGAATATCAACTGGCTGCGCGACTACCGGCCAATCCCTTGATGCTGGAACGACTACGCTTGGGCATCGACACGATCAAGGACGGTTTTGATGTCGTCATCATTGATCCGCCCCCCGCATTGGGCATGTTGTCGCTCAGCGTGGTCCGGGCGGCAACGGCCTTGGTGGTGCCGGTACGCCCCGCGACGGTCGATTTTGGCTCCACTGCGCACTTTTTCACCTTGCTAGTCGAAGCGCTCGAAACGTTGGCAGCCCAGGGTCTTCAACCGCGTTACAAATTTCTCAAGGTATTGATCAATGCCATGGATGAGACCAAATCGGCCCACACCGAGATTACCCGGATGATGCGCCAGGTTTATCAAACCGCCATGTTTAACACGGTCATGAAGGATTCAGCGGAAATCGATAATGCTGGCGCGCGGCTGATGTCGGTTTACGAGTTGGAAGAAGCCACGACTTCGCGCGAGACCTACCGACGCTGCAAGGCGTATCTCGATGCCGTCAATCGGGAAATTGAACTGTTGATTCGGAAAACTTGGCCCAGTCACCACGAAGCCCTGCGCCGCGAAGGTGTGATTTGAGGAAACATGCATGGCTGCTCGGAACAAAGTGTTGTTTGAAGATCTAGCGGGCGAGCTGACAACCGGTCCATCGGAGACTAGTGATTCTGTATCGGCTCGAAAGCGAACCATCGGCTATCTTCAGGAGCGAGAAAACCATCTGGCGCAATTGGCTAACGGTGAGATCATCGAAAAAACGCTGCTGTGGGTGGAGCCAGAACGCTGCCGGTTATGGACGCGACATAACCGGCGCTATGACCTGTTAAATGAGCAACGCTGCGCCGACCTGATCCAAGGCATCAAAGCGCAGGGGCGACAGGAATTTCCGGCCATCGTTCGCCGCGTGCAGGGTGATCCACAACACGATTTCGAAGTAATTTGCGGTGCTCGCCGACACTGGGCCATCGATTGGCTACGTCGAAATAATTACCCGCAATTGATGTTTCTGATTGAGGTTCGCGCCCTGACCGATGAGGAAGCCTTCCGACTGAGCGACTGCGAAAACCGGGAACGGGAGGATATTAGCGACTTCGAGCGGGCGCTGGATTATCGACAGGCGCTGGAGTCGTACTACCGGTCACAGCGGGATATGGCCGAACGTCTGGAGGTCTCCGAAGCCTGGCTGAGTCGCTATCTAGACTTGGCGGTCCTGCCGGACGGGATCATCCAGGCGTATGCGGATATTACGGAACTCAAAGCCAATCACGCCCGAGAACTGAAGCCGCTACTGAAGGATCCACAAATTCGCCGCCGCATTCTAGCTCGCGCGGATGAACTTTACGCTCGGCAACAGCAGGCTCTTCAAGCAGGACAGGGGCTCCTGACTGGACAACAGATTCTGCAACTTCTTAAATCCGCTGCTAAGAACCGGGCCACCAAGCCAAAGCAAACACCTCTGGAATATCGGGCTGCGACAGGGCAGAAAATGCTGACCGCTATCCGTCGTCCACGCGGCGGGTTGCTGATCGAAGTGCTACCGCGTAGTGGAGCTAACCGAGAAGAAGTGTTGAAGGCGTTCGGTGATGTGCTCCAGATGCTCGCCGAATAAGAAATTGCCAATTGGCAATTTTTAAAAAACTACATGAATTTTATGATAAAAATATAAAATATCACCAGAAATTTTCAATGAGGATTGCAAGCAACTTGAGGTACGAGAAGCGAGTATTCACCATGAAAAATTGCCAATTGGCAATTATCAACTCATCCTATTGAGTTGGTTATAAAAAATAGAGATCAAACACTGGGAAATCCCTCATGTTGATCAAACTAATGTGACTACCATGCTGGACGACCGCTGCCCGCGTGGCGGAGCGCTCCATACCGCGTCGCCGAGTTAAGCCCGCTCGGAACCTCATTTCTCTGACTTGCACTGAACGAAACCGTAGGCTATGACCGACCCCAATCCCGCAGCGCAAGCCAGATCGTCACCGAACCGACGCCCGCGCCCGCCACCGTCCTGCCGGCGCTGATCGAGGCGTGCCCCGCCTGCTTCGACAGGGAGCAGCCCCGGCCGCTTAAAATCGGCATCCACCAGGATTGAGTGGCGGCGGGCTTCGAGAAATCCGCCATCAAGCGCGCGCTGGGCCGCTACTGTAACCGGCCGCTCTATCGGGGGGCGCTACAAGCCGGCGCGGTTCGGATGGACTTGCAGGGCCAGGCGGGTGGCGTGGTGTCGGAGGACGAGGTTCGGACCGCGCCCCGCCGACCACGCCGGAACCCATCCTCGACGGCAAAAGCCGCGCTTCTCGCCAACGCTACCCCCCTCCTGAAGGAGTCCCTCGTAGCTGGCCGACTCGAACTCACCGTCAAATTCTCCAAATTACCCCAGCCGCTCCCCGTGCAGGGCGGCCTCAAGATCGGCGTCCAGACGCAGGAGGGCACCGTCACGGCGATCCGGCCGGCGAAGGTTTGGAAGAAATTCGAGCAAGCCGCCCAGACGTATTCCCACGGGGTGGCCGCGCTGATCGGCCCGGCCAGAATCTTCACCCTCGAAACCCAGATCTACCCTAAGCCGACCCAGGGTAAGCCGGAGATCGTCTACGATGGCGCACGGATCACCCTCGCTGGCCATGTCCCCGACCGCGATCCTATGGTGCAAGGGAAGGCTCAAGCCCATGGGCTGCAAAACGTGCTCCGGGAATCGACCGGACCACGGTTCGAGGTCCAGCCGGTCGTGCTGTATCCGGGCGGGTTCGTCAAGACGACGGCCCAGTGGAACGGAGATGCTCCTTGGATCCTGAACCCCAAGGCATGGCCGGCCTTCCTGGAACACCGCCCGACCCCGCTATCCCATGCGGATGCCCCACTGGCAACCGATCATCTCAGCCGGTTCATACGCACCGCAGCGAAATAGCCTCTCTTCTCGGCAACCGGCCCTGACCCACAAAACCTACCCTGATCCGTCCCGCCCGACTCTCGACGACCTGGACCCGGAAAGCGTCACCCCTGACCGGAGGGTGGCAAGGGTTCGTAGCCACCGCGAGAGGGCAGACTACCCGACTGCCGAACCCTTGCTGGGCAATCTGCTGGTCGTGTGGCGGGCGCTGTGCGATCCTGTTTTTTCAGGCCACGCCACCGCGCTGGATACCGCTTACCCGTGGGCACCGATGATCGACGCCGTTGAAAACTATCACGGCAAACCCCAACGGCCCCGACCCACACACTAACGACACTGCATAAAAAACCCTCTCCCGTCAGGGGGAGAGGGGCAGAGGTGAGATGAGTTTTTCAATCCGCTGGCACGCCCAAGGTCGTACAAAAACGCCTTTAAACGGCTACCGCCGCCGGGTGCTGCATCAACGCCTTCAAGGCGGCTTGTCCCTCCGCCCGAGTATGGACTTCAGGAACGGCGATGCCCCGAAGGGACGCCAGGTGGGCAATCTGGCGTTGCAACAACGGCAGCGCCCTCTCCTCGGCGGCGGCGGCGGTCGCCGCGCCCCAGGCTACCCGGGAGGGCGTATCGACGGGCGTTTCCACCGGCGCTACAGCAACCGCCTGGGCGGAGGCGGATAGGGTGGTCGCCGGGTCTTCTGTCGCGGGCGACGCGGAAGTCGCCATCGCCCCGCCTTCGTCGACCGGCGTTGCAGGCGCAGGGTCCGCGCCCGCTACGGCCCGCGTTTCAGTCCCCGGCAGAGGCGCTTGAACCCCCGGCGCGGTGAGGCCCTGATCCCTCTCATCCCGCTGATCAGGGGCTTCGTCCACGTCGACGAGGTCGTCGCCCAAGCCTAAAGCGGCCAGCAACCGTTGCCGAGCCGCGGTTTCCAGCCCTTCCACCGCTGGGCCCGCTGGGGCGGCGGCGGTTGCGGTCGCGAGGACGCAACCGTGGGGATCACGCAAGACGGCCCGACAAATCAGGGCGGGTTCCCGGCTCAGCAGCGGGGGGAGTCCCAGGGATTCCGGTGAATGCCCGCCGTGCAAGGCGATTTCATACAGCTTCATCAAGCCGGGGTTCAGACTCAACGCATCCAGAATTTCGGTTTGCACCGAGAATCCCTCCGCGGGACTGTAGCGTTGCAGGAATTCAGGCCAGCGCGCTGACCCGCTCTTCAAGGGTTCCATACGGTTCTCCAAAGAGGTCGGGGAGAACGCCCGGCGCCACCCCCGTGCGGGAATGACGCATCGCGCGTGCTCTCCCGAACGGGTTGAGGTCAATTCAAAACAGGCGTGTGGAGTCCGACACTCCTCACACGGCCTGCGTCAACCGCTGTTCCAACAGCGTGAACAGCATCGGCGCGAGTTCCTGAAGGGTCTGGATCGCGACGGCATCCCGACGACCAAACAGGTCTTCCACCTCCTCCAAGGCTTGGCCGATGCCTAAACCCAGCACCTCCAGGCCACTGGCGCGGCACCGGGCCAGGATCGAGCGTGCGAGGTCTAGCTGATCGGGTTGTCCATCCGTCGCCACGATCAACAGGCGGCGCGGCTCCGCACGTCCAATCAATTCCCAACCGGCGCGCAAGAGCGCGCCCGCCAACGGCGTCCCGCCATGACTGCTCACCGCGAACCGTCCGGCGATGCGGAAGGCGCGCTCTTGGAAGTGCTTGAGCGGGATGACCTGGTGTTCCTGCCCACCGGGAAACGCCGCGGCCCAGCACGCCACCCCGGGCAGGTCGTCCAGGGCCAGCGCCAGGGCCAGCATCGCCTGATTCACCAGCGTCATGTTGGAAGCCATCGAGCCGCTGCAATCCAACAGCAGCGCGACCGCCGTATCCGTCGCCCACCGCTCGACGCGCCGGTCAAACAGACGGGCTTGCGGCCACGGGACGCTGTACAGCCGGCGCGTAGCCAGTCGCCGACCTTGACCCGCCGCCCAATGCTCCGACGCCTGATGGGTTTGCACCAGTCCGCCCAACCGATGACGCAGGGCGGCGGTGGCCGCCCGCGCCTGCCGGGCCTTCTCCTGGGGCGCGGTGTTCGGCGGCGGCGGGTCGTACCCGGCGATGACGACCCGCGCCTCGGAAGTTTCTGCGGCGGCGGCCGTCAGCCGGGTGCGGGTTTGCGCGCCGAGGTCCGGGCCCTCGGTAGACGACGGATCGGCGGCCAACAAGGCGGTCAAGGTTTCGGTCTTACCCGGGCCGCCCGGTGGCGCGCAGGCCTCCTGGGATCCGGTCTGCGAAGACGCTGCCGAGGAGGAGGCTTTCGCCTCTGGACGCGGCGCGCCGGTTCCAGCGTCGGGTGAGGACGCGGAAGTCGCGGGGTCTTGTGGGCTTCCCTTCGGTTCCGGGGTTCCAGCGTCGGGTGAGGACGCTGAAACAGCGGTGCTAGGAGGAACCGTCTCACCCGCGCCCGGGCCGCCCGGTGGCGCGTCGGGTCGGTCGGTCGGCGTGGGCGCTTTCGCCGCGTCTTCCTCTTCCTTGAGCATCTCGACGATGCGCAGCGCCAAATCCCGCACAGCGGTCGTCGAGGTCGCATGACGCACCTCAAAGGCCAGCGCCAGGAGCTTGATCACCACGCCTTCCGGGAGCAGCGCGTCCAGTCGTGCTTCCAGATCATCGGCCTGCTGGGCCAGAAGGCCCTGGTGCAAAACGCGGGCGCGCAGCAGTTTGTGGAGCGCGGACAAGACCTGAACCGCGACCGGGGGTTCCGGGCTCGGCTCGGCGGCTGGGTCGTCGGGGTGATGCTCCAGATAGTCCACCAGCGCGGCCAGATTGTGACGGCTGCCCGGATAGTCCACGCCGAGCGCCTGCTCGATGCGGATATCCTCCAAGATATTGGTCAACAATTTCGCCAGGCCGGGCGGCACCGGAACCGTGAAGTCCGTATACCGAATATGCGCGGCCTCATGATCAATGAAGCCGTTGGCCAGAATCGCCAGCGGCGTGCTTTCCAGCGGCAAGCGGGGCAAATGGAGGGTTTGCCCATCGGTATAGGCTTCATCTCCACCGATCTCGACCTTCACGCCGAGCTTGCGGCCCAGCATCTGGGCGATCAGGGGCAAGGCGCCCACTAAGGGATTTCTTCTCATGCCAACCTCCAAAGAAAGGAGGCGCGCCGCTCCCCCACGACGGGGAAGACGCGCGCCCCGCGGTGGGTAAAAAATCAATCAGTAAAACCAGTCGCCGCCGGCGTCGATCCCTTCGGCCTCAGCCGGGGGCTGTGGCCTGGATTCCACCGCCTCACTGAACGGGGGAGATGCAGCGTCCTCGCTGAAGGGCAGAGCCAGGGCTAAATCCGGCTGGATACCGGCCCAGAGTTCATCGACGACCGGAATCGCCTGCGCAGCCCAGGTCTGCAGCCCTTGCGGCTGAGAAGCCAGGCACAGAAATTGCCGTAAACCTTCCAAGACCCGGCCCTGAATCGGTAGACGGTCCGGGATGCCGGCCAGCAGCCGATCGATTTCCCGCACCACCGCCCGAAAGCCACTGTCCACAAACGACAGGCCCTCGAGCTTGTCGCGCAGGGCTTTCAACGGGCTGAGCGCCCGCCGGGTCACGGTCGTTTTCCCCTGGAAGGACTCTTCCAGGGTTTCACGCGCCTGTTGGCTGATCTCGGACAAAATTTGCCCCGATAAACCCGACAGGGCCTTTTCCAGGCCCGGATGCGCGACCACTTGGGGTGAAGGCGCGCTAAAACGCACCGCCTGAACGGCAAAATGGAGCCGTCCACCCACGTACTCGGCAGGCACCAGGGCTTCTCGAATCAGCTTCTGCCACTCCAGCGGTTGCTGATCGGCCCAGGCCGCCAGCTGACCGTCATAGGTATCCAGAAACGCTGTGCGCACGGTTTGATAGCGCTGTTCCAGCACCGTGAGCTGGTCGAGCAGCCCTTGGGCTTTGGCGCTGGGCACGGCGTAACCCCCCATAAACCGTGTTCCCACCACCAGACAGTGGCGGCGGGCGGCGCTGCGGATCGTGGTGAATTCCCGCAGCGCCTCTGGATTAATCAACTGCTTTTCGCCCAGGGAGACCAAGGTTTCGGGCGGGAGTTGCGACCGATCCAGGCCCAAATCTTCCGGGGTCAAGCTCTTTTTCCCGCTCCAGCAGGAAATATCGAGGTTGACGAAAACCAACTCGTTCGCCAACAGGGTCAAGGGTTGCGCGTGCATCAAAACCTCCTTCTCGTTGAAGAAAAAGGCGAACGCCCTCCGCCGGCCTGGGAGGCGGACGGAGGGTGTCCGCCCAAGACCGATTCTTAGTAGAACCACGCCTCTCCGGCCATGTCGGCCAGGAGGCGTTCTGTGCTCACCGGCTTTAACCCCAGAGTTTCCAGAATCTGATCCGACACCGGCAGTTCCTGGGGCCAATCCGTGATGACTTGCTGGTCTTCGTTGGCGACCCGGACCCCGGTGAAGCGGCGCGCCACCAGCAACAGAAAGGCGATCACCGGTTCGTAGCCGGGTAACAATTCCACTCGACCGTGGGTGGCTCCCGACCCGACGGGGGGCCAGAACCCATGGAACATGCTCTCTCCCGCGCCGTGGTTCGTGACTCGCCAGCCGACCGTTTCCAGTTGCCGAGCCACGGTCTGACCGACGTTTTCCAGAGCGGCCTCATCCGCCCGATCTTGAATCCGCAACCGCCAGTACAGAGCAGGCCCGATAGCGGGTGGCGTCGGGGTCGAGGCCGAGTGGATCATCGGCTCAGGCCCTGCGGGCGCAGGGGTGACGGGGCGCAAATCTCGGTGGTTATCGGCCAACCAATATTCGCCCAGTTCCCGATACCCTTTCGCCCGCTTTTCCCGAATGCGCTGCGGGGCTTCCGCGAACACGCTGCCGTTGCGACACGCGGATGCAGGCGTGTCCCGTTGGCGCAGCGTGGAACCGGTACGGCCAAAATAGACCGTGAAGTTCTGCGCATCCGACATCACCGGCGTGGGATACGCCCAATCCTTGGACCGTCCGTCGGGAAATTGATACCGAAGCAACATTACTTTAATGGGCATGGGCGGGTCCCCCGGCCGTCGAGGTTCCCGCCGCGTTCTGGGCGTCTTCCCCGGTGGAGGAGTTCGGTATCCCAAAAATGCGCCGGGTCATTCCCTCAATCGCTTCTGCGGTTTCGGGTTCTACCCGATTCGTCAACGCCCGTTGAAGCGTGCGCATCAACGGGTTCTTGTCGCCGGCGTACTGCACCGTCAGGTAAGCCCAACGGATCAGGGTGCGCGAGGACAAGGTGATGTCGAGCGACTCGACGTCCTCCCCTTCGCCCTGAAACAAGGCGCGGACTTCCGCCGCCACCTGGATCATGCCGCGCAAGAGTTCGTCCTTGATTTGCGGCACGCGCCGTTTGATCAGGGCAAACTCTTCTTCGCCGGTCAGGTAGTCCACCTTGACGACCCAAAACCGGTCCAGGAACGCCCCATTGAGACGTTGCACCCCGGCATACAGGCCGCTGCTATCGCCCAGGCCGACGGTATTGGCGGTGCAAATCAGCCCAAAACCGGGGGCGGGGAAAACCACTTCCCCCCCGTTCTCCGGGATGATCAGCGGCCCCCCATCCAGCAGGGTGTTCAATCCCGCCAGTTCGCCGGGGTCGATCAGATCGGCCTCGTTGATCAACAGCCAGGCGCCGTGGCGCACCGCCGTGGTCAGGGGACCGTCCTCGAACAGGACATCACCGCCTATGGCGGTCAGGTGCCCGACCCAATCGGCCACTTCCAGGCGCCGCTTGCCGTTGACCTCGACCAGATTGAGGTTCAGCCGGGCGGCGGTCTGCACGATGAGGCTGGACTTGCCCGATCCCATCGGGCCGGTCAACCACAGCCCGTCGTGGATGGGGCCGGACACAATCCCCCGATGCCATCCTAAAACGTCCGACAGCAGGTTCTGTCGGAACGTGTACTGCGGATCCATCCGAGGCGTCAGGGGACCCGGCATGGCCAAGCCGGAGACCCGAACCTGATCGGACGCGGCGATGCCAAAGGTTTTATTCACTTGAAATTCTTGAAATTCTTGCATGGCGATACCTCTTGACGGAGGCGGTTCCACGCACGGCTCCCCCTGCGGGGAATCGGTAGGAACCGTCCCCGAGGGGGTTTGCGAAAATCCCCGTCCGTTAGGGCGGGGAGGAGATTAAGAACGAAACGCCGGAAACCGCTAGCCGCGCGACCGGCGCAGAACTCGGCGCACTAGACCCTGCACGTCCTCGGCATCCAGCCGGGGGTCGTACAAAGCCAGGCACGCCTGGAAGCTGAAGGGTTCGGGATGCCGGACCTGCGGCGCATTCAGCCACCGCAGAATCTCCTCCCGTTCCTGCGGCTCGCTGGAAGCCAGGCTGCGCAACGAGGATTGGAGGAACACGAGATGCAGTTCCTCCCAGTGCTCGACCAGGCAGCCCACATCGGCGCGCCAATCGTGGTATTCGCCCTTTACATCCAGTGATCGTAAGGAGCGATGAGAGACTGGATGCGTTTTCACGCCCGGCGCGGGGGTTTCTTCAATCAAGAAGGTCGCTTGCATGAGTGTCCCCATAAAAAAAGGGGACACTCATCCCTTGGGGAGAAGGGTCCCCAAGGAAGGGCTTGACATCAAAAAACTCGTGGTATCCTCAGAATTATTTCCTGGAAGGAGGCGACCATGAGTTCAGAAACGCGCCTGGCCCTTGACGGCTATTTGCTTCTCGATCCGCAGACCCAGCGCATTCGCTTCACCCGAACCGGCCCAGCGGCTCTGGCCTCACGCTTCGCGCGCGTCGGCGTCGATATTCGACGGCTTCGCACGCTGGAGGAGGTCGAGGATGCGATGAGCAGCGTCTCCATGCGCGAATACCGACGGCTACCGCCGGATCAAAAGGACGATGACGACGCCAATAACGCCATTGATGATCTGCATTTCATCACCGATGGCGTTCGGGGAAGACGCCTGATGCCTCTTGAGGAACGGCGTCAACGGATGGCCGAGGGCATGGATAAACTATTGGCCCTCATCGGGGTGACGGTGTAGCCCGCGCAACCGCTCGCGGACGGCCCGCTCCTCGCGAGCCCGTTTCAGCGCTTCACGAGCCGCCTGGCGGAGGTCTTCGTCCACGCTGTCGATCAGGCGTTCGCAGTGGAGGATGAACCGTCGCAATGCTTCAACCGAACTGCTTTCCAGATAGTTTTTAACCGGCTTAAGCTCCATGGTATTCTCCTAAAAGGAGATCGACCCGGCCCCCAACCCGGGGACTGGGTAGACCCCCGATTGAGTTAGAACTTCACTTGATCAAGGCTGTTAGCGTCAGTCTTGATCCCTGCCTTCTTCGCCACCGAGCGAGAAAAGACCAACCCGCTCGGTGGCCCTATCCGCACCGCTTGCCAGGGGCCGATGGTGCCCAACGGCACCCACGTCTCTCCCGGTTGCAGAATGCGGATTATCCGGTCGCCGTGACCCGGCCCCTCTCTCAGTGGCACGGGCCGGAAGACCCTCACGTCTTCCACCACCCGGACATTCGACCGAGCGGCTGTCGGCCTGAACGATCCCTGGATGTGCGCGGAAATCTGCTCATCCAGGGATCGAATCGTGCTGCAACCGCTCAGGGCGACCACAGCAATCACCACTAACTTCTTCATCATCATCAAGTGCGCCTCCATAAAAAATGAGGACACCCCCCGCCCCCGCCGGGGAGGAGAGGTCCCCGACTGGGATGAACAACGACAACATCGCCGGTTGCGACTCGGCGACCGGATGCACGGCGACCGGCGCGGGCGGGTCTTCTAGGAAGATCAGCCCGGCTGGATCGCCGTCGTGGCACAGGCCGTTAAAGGCGCAGAACCCGCAGGGCGAGAGGTGCGTCATCCGGCTGTGCTGGGGAAGGGGCCGCAGGATCAACTCGATAAAGCCGAGAAGCTCTACCCGTGGTAGCCCCTAAGGATCGGCAGGAGTGTCCTCCCCGCCGGTGATCGGGTCGAAAGCCGCCCGCCCCTGCGGATCGGTCGGCGAGAGTCTCAAGACGCGCCCCCGGCCCACATCACGGCGTTGCCGTGCAACGGTGGCCGGCGAATCGTGACACCGGGGGAGGCCCCGCGACCGGCCACTGAACGGCCGTGGGGGCATTCGAGACGGCTGGAGCCGTGTGTATCGGCGCGGTTTCCGCTTCCGCCGCCGCCCGACGTGAGGCCGCCAGGCACTCGTAATGCGCCACGGCTTCCCCAAACGTCATGTTCAACGGCGTCCAGCGCGCAATCCCTCTCCCTTGAAGCAACACGCCGACAACCACCGGCTCCCGCTCCAGAGGCGGCAGGACCGGCTTGAACTCCCACACCTGGCAGACACCGGTGGGGAAAGGGATGGAACGGGATTGCTGGACGGTCATCCCCGATCCCGCGTGATGGGCGATTTCCATCACCGCTTTAAAAGCCGGCGACAAGCCGCTTAAATCCATGGGCGCCTCCATAAAAAAAGAGGACACGCCAAGCCCTTAACCGGGGACGGTGTCCCCGGTGGGGTTGCAAAATGAACCACTCATGCGATGCGGGCTCCAGCACTGGACTGGAGCGCGCGCATGAAAGACGGTAACGAAACCTCAATCCCCGACGATGATGAACCTGAACCGCTTGATCCTCTCGACGAGAGCGGATGGCTGATTTGGACGGACGAAGGGCGGCACGCCTATCGGCGGCGCTTCGCCCGCTTCGGCAATCGCATTGAGACTCTCCAGACGTTCGAGGACTACCGAACGGCCATGCGGCTCTCAGCCCGTGTCTTCATGGAGGACACGCTGGGACAATGGGCCGAACGCGCCGCCGGTAAGCCCTGGCACGAACTACGGGTGGCGGCCCTGACGGGCGACTCCGCGTCCGTCGAGCGGGCCCGACGACGTTACGAAACCCGGCAAAAACTTTTCGTTATTTCGTAAGCCGAGTCAGAATCTCCTCATCGACTTTGCGCATTAACCCGCGAACGTTTTGGCGAAATTTATGCCTCGCCACAGAATTCACATGCGGCTTGGCCGACACGGTCGCTTAGGAAAAAGCCCGCATCCCGGCGTAGCCGATCCAGCACCGGACCCACGCGCACCATCAGACCACGCGAGTGGGCTTCGAGCAGAATACCGACTACGCCCACCGTTTTCAGCCCGAATCGTTGTGCGGTGTGTCGGCCTTCCTTTTCATCCATCAGAATCAAAGGCGGTTGATGCTCCATCGCCAAGGCGATGGTTTCAGCTTCACCCCGATCCAGATGTTCCAGCAAAGCCGTCACCAAGGGTCGATTCGCTACCGTTTGCCGCGTGATCCAGTGGGCGCCGACCCCCTCATTGCGGCCCGGCCAGAATTTTCCACCGGCGTTCAGTTCTTCCCAGACCGCTTCGGCAATGAGCAATTCACCGAAAAGTGGTTGGAGTCGATCGAACTGGCCGATGGCGGCAAGATGGGTCAGTGGTGAGGTATGGCTGATCGCGACCGTCAAGAAAGGCGACCCCGTTCGCGCAAGGGGGTGAGGTCATCCCGCAATTCAGCGATGTCGTAGTGCGGTTCGATACGCCGCGTGGCGAGCCATTGCCGGAATTCCCATAGGGTCAGGCCAGCGAATGGGTGGGCCTGACCGAGCGACCGCCGATCTTGGGCATAGAGGGCGAGCGCCAACTCACGCCGCAGATCAAGAACGGTCAAGTGTGCAGCGTCCAACACGGCCTGCGGAATTTCGAGGGTCGCTATGGCTTCTCCAGTCATGGGTTCAACTCCTTTCAACTCAATGATTTTACTGATCTTCCCCCCGCTCTGGAAGATGGGGGTTCCTGGCTCAATTCAGGGCCGACGATGGACACGCCGCAGCGTCCGGGCGTTCTTGCTCGACCACGGCAGCTTGGCGGCTAAAAAGAGCGCGATAAAGAAGAGACGCGCCTCCTGCGTGCAGGGCGTGCGCGGGATGACGGGCGGCGCCTCCAAGGAGGACGCCCAGCATAACAAAGGATGTTTTGCGGCGTGGGGGTCTCCAAAATGCGGGGAACGCGCCCAGCCCTTCGCCGGGGATCAGAGATCCCCAGCGGGATAGAACGGTGATCGGCGGACGCCGAGGGTGGACCGCCTCGGCCTTCAGGCCAGGGAGACGGTTAAAAGACGCATCAAATCGGTCGATGTCGCCCCATACGACGTAATCGGCTAAAGCCGACACGAAGAATGGCTGATCCCCTCACGCTGCAAAAGAGCATCGATACTCTTTTGGCTCTCAGTGGAATCCTTCAGCCCGCACGGCGGATTTTACCGGGCTTCCCGCACGCCATCCCGGTTGCGCCCTCCTTGGTCAGTGGTTGAAATCGCAGAGCTTGGCGATGTCCTTGGGGCCTTTTTATACGCAGGGGCCTACTGCGATGTCCTGGGTTTATACAGGCAGGACACGCTGTTCCCAGTTTGCTGACGACGGTGCGGGAACACCCGGCCCAGGTTTATACAGGTAGGACACCCTGTTCCCGGTTTTTTGAAGAGGTGCGGGAGAACCTATTGAAGAAGCTAAACTATTACATCGGCGAACAGCGGGTGTCAATCCTCAGCAGCGCGGCGACGCCGGGACCGGAGAGTGGGTATGGGTTTGATGGATGGGTTATTTGGGAGGAAGAGCGATCCCCGGCCTCCTTCCCCGCCGGTCGCTTCCTTCCCCGTCGGCATTCCGGCGGCGGAGCAGCGGCGGGCGGCCTGCTGGTTTTCAGGCGAAGCGCCGGAAGAGATGGCCTTGGGCCAGGCCAGTCTGCGCGCCTTGGCTCAAGCCCGTCCGCAACCGGTCGATCCGCCACCGGGGAACGAGGATTCTCTGACGTGGCTTCAGGAGGCGTTGACTCGTCTGGAGGCGCTGTCCGAGCGGGTGGAGGCGTTGCGGCTACGGTACCCGGCAAACGCCCTCCCCTGGCGCTATCTGATTTTTATTCGCGTACTGTGCGATGCTCTGGAAACCGCCCATCAAGCCGCCTTACACCGCCACTCGCTCATGCGCTGCCCGCTGACGCGCATCGCCGATCCGCACCGTCCAGCGCGGGCGTGGCGCGCCGTATCGCCCCGGATTCAGGACGCCTATTCGGGTCTAGGCACCCTGCTGGCGGGCGTATGGCTACCCGAGGAAGGGCAAAAATGGATATTCTCCGCCGCCGCCCTGGGGATTGACTGGATGGATTCAGCCGCGTTCTGGGCGCAGGTGAACGCCACCGAGACGACGCCGGCGCAGTCCCCGTCCCTGCCGAACGCGGCTCCGGTCTCCACGACCGCTGCGCCGGCCGTGGCGGCGGCTGAACCCAGGGCGTCAGCGCCGACGACCGCCGCGCCTCGAAGAAAATGGGCCGCGTCCCCTCAGAGCGTGGCACGGGCCTCCACGACCGCTGCGCCGGCGCAGCCCCCGTCCCTGCCGGATGCTGAAGCCACGGCGGTCAAGACCCCGCCGCTTGAGGACGACGATCCGCTCGACGCTCACGAGAGGCCGTCTCACCCCACGGAATTGAGCCAAGCCGTGCGCCAGGTCTTGCAGGACCTGATTCGCCACCCGCTGTTTAACCGGCAACCGGGACCGGGCTGGCGTACTGAAGAAGCGTACTGGGTGACGGCGCGCCTGTTTGCTGAACAGCTGATGGAGCAGCCCTGGGTCCAAGCGCAACCGTTCCCGGAGCGCCGCGTGATCTACCATCGGATGGGCCGCCAGGGCTTGTTGCTGCCCCACGGTTCCAACGCCGTCTGGTCGATTTTCGTCACGGATCCGGGCGAAGCGCAGGCGCGTCTGGTCCCGGCACTGAAATTGCCGGCCTGCTTGCTTGAAAAACCGCTGGTGCTGCCGTATCAGGGGCGTTTGCAACTGGAGAATCCCTGGGTTCTGGAGTAGGAATTTCTGGCTCAAAGCGCCTTGCAACCGGGCCGAAGAGATCGTGCTCGAACCGCGATCCAAACACCGCCCCTGCTCCGGCCCCCAAGCCCCCACCGAGTCCAAAACCACATCCAGCCCGCCACCCGCCCGATCCAACCGGCACCCCGCCGACCCCGCCGTTGCCGCAGGTCCCGTACCCGAAGCGGCGGTTCGTTCCGCCGACCGGTGGTGGAAAGAACGACTCGCGTAGCGCCGATGACGACCCTCGTGGTGCATATTGCCGAAGCCGCCGCCGAAGCCGGTGAACAAGTAGCGATTGTGGATACTGAACCACGTCATGACGCCATGACGTTGTGCATCATCGACACGGCTCCGCACGCCGCACCGGATGCGACGCGAGTCGCCCGCGCGGTAGATGGAGTCGTGATCCCCTGTCGCCCGACCGCATTGGACAGGGCTGCAGCAGGAAATGCCGTGGACCTCATTAAAGCCGCCGGAACGCCCGCCGTATTCGTACGGTCCGCTGGTCCTTTCCGAGCGCCTGAAACGGCTGAATCTCGTCCGATCCTTTCCGACTATGGATTACGGGTTGCGCCGGTTACGCTCACCGAGCGGCGCGCTTTCGCGCGAGCGGTTGCCACCGGACGGGCGGTGACTGAGTTTGAACCGGATGGAAAAGCGGCTGAGGAAGTGAGAACCTTGTGGCCGTGGCTAAAGGAGCCACTCTCTTGAGCAAGCCGACTGGAACGGGTCTCGCCGCCTTTACCCGTAAAAAAGTAATGGATCAACCGGCGGGCGAAGAATTAGAAAGGGCCATGACTCCCACGCCACGAACACGAGGCAAAGACGATACCGTAGCGCTGACGGTCCGGCTCCCGCGTGCGGAGTGGGAACGCTTGCATCAGCGGGCGGTTACCGAGGGGACCCGCATTCAACAGCGGGCGGTTCGTGGATTATCACGCCTTTTCACGGATAAAGGCTTGCCTGGATTAGAATGACGCCATAACGCCATAACGTTTTAAAAATATCAGATGATCATGCCCATCCACCCCGATCTTCGCCCCCTCTACCCCCCCGACTGGCGGGCGCTGGCCGCTCGGATCAAATTCGAGCGGGCGGGCGGGCGCTGTGAAGGGTGCGGTCGCGAACACGGCGCGACGGTGCTGGTGATCGCCGGCGGCGGCGGGCTGGACCCGGAGACCGGCGAATGGTTTGATGATCGAGGGCAGTCGCTGGGCTGGTGCCGACCCTCGGACTGGCCGATGGGACGCCTGGTGAAAACGATCCTGACCTGTGCTCATCTGGATCAGAATCCCGCCCACAACGACCCGGCCCATCTGGCGGCGCTGTGCCCGCGCTGCCACTGGCGCCACGACCGGCGCCAGCACATCCAAAGCGCCTACCGGAACCGGCGCAAACCCTGGGCGGTTAAGGATCTGTTCGACGGATTGATCTCGAAGGATTGAGATCGGCCCGGCGTGGCGGGTCAAGGGTGTTATCCACATTTTTTGTGGATAAACTGGGTTGGTCCGCTGAGGATACCTGTTGAATCGCGGGGTTGCGTGCGGTCATCGAGTTGCGCAGAAAATGAGCAAGGCACTCCCACCGCCGCGATCCACTGTCCTTTAAAACGGTACTCCCCACCCTCCACGGTTCAGCGCACGGGATGCGGCGGCTTCGAGGTCAGGGCGGCCCGATACAGCAGCGCCACCCTATCCTCTCCGCGCCCGCGCCCGATCACCGGGGGTTGCGCCCGACCGTAAGGCCACAGCGCCGAGGCGGCGCAGCGGCCCCAACGGCCCTCCACTGAGTGATCTGGAGAAAGGCCGGCGCTGGATCGACTGGGAGTTATTGGAGCAGAGCGCCGGCGCGTTGCCATGCCGGATGGCGGACCTGCCGCCACCGGAAGATCACTGACGAGAAGCCGCGTGAGCGCAGCGCGAGGGCTTGGCGTGGTCGCTGCGCAAGGCCAAGAAATCGTTGTCGTATCCCACCCTGAGAATTTCCCCCTGACCTTTACTACCGAGCCGATTCACGACATCACCGCCCGCGCGCTTGAAGAGGGCCAGATCCCGTCACCGACCAGGGCCAGCCCCTCTGGACGCTCGCGGTGCGCGCCGCGATCTTCGGGTTAACCCCCGAGCCAGCCGAGGCCGAGAGGACCGCGTTCTTTCCGCCCATCGCCGAGGTCGCTGGTGGAGGGCCGATCCGACCCGCAGGGGAGGAGGGAACCGTTAACTCACGGAGGTAGCCAGCGGCGTCCGCAGCGCCGGTCCCTCGTGGCGCGGATGATTAACTTGGGAACTGACCGGCCAGAGCCGCAGCCGCTCGGGCGGGCACGGCGCCAGCAACGGGCGCAGGGCGGCGGGGTCGGTCGCGGCCGGATCGAGCCAGCGCGCCTCGTCTGCCGGGTCGAGGATCGCCGGCATCCGGTCGTGGATCGGGGCCACCAGGGCATTGGCCTGGGTCACCAGGATCGTGCAGGACTCGATGACTGGACCGTCCCGTTCCCAGCGTTCCCACAGTCCGGCGAACGCCATCGGTTGTCCGTCGGCTGGGGTGATGCAGTACGGTTGGTTACGGGCACCGAGTTTCACCCACTCGTAAAACCCGTCGGCGGGAATCAGGCAGCGCCGTCGGCGAAAGGCTTGGCGGTAGGTCGGTTTCTCGGCCACCGTCTCGGCGCGGGCGTTGATCGTGCTGTAAGCAGTCCGGGGTTCCGGTGACCAAGACGGAATCAGACCCCAGCGCAGGGGGACGAATTCCCGAACCCCACCCGCGGCGATCCGAACCGCCCCCACCGGCTGGCTGGGTGCGACGTTGTAGCGGGGCGCGAGGTCCGGCGGGGTGGCGAGTTGAAACCGCTCGGCCAGGACTTCGCCGGTGGTGGCTTGGATGAAACGGCCGCACATGGCATGGCGCTCCTCATGCTGAGCCGGTTGACGTGGGGTCGGGCAAGCGATGGACGTCCATCGGGGTCAGCACGGCGTGAGCCTCAGTTTTTCTCAAGCCGCGATGCGCCGCGCCGTCGCGCTCGGGGTGTCTCACGGCGTCCGATCGGTGATGGCGCACAGCGTGGCCCCCTGCGGGTCTTGCAGTACGCAGAACCGGCCAATGTCGGGAATATCTTCCGGGGGGCGCAGGAGTTTCCCGCCGAGGGTTTCCACCTGGCGGGCGGTCGCATCCACGTCGTCCACGGTGACGTAGACGCCCCAGGCGGGCGGCATCCCGGCGCATTCGGGCGGCAGGGCCATCATCCCGCCGACCGCTTCGCCGCCGACCTTGACCATCACGTAGCCCTCCCCGCTCGGATCGTCTTCGGTCTGCCAGCCGAAGAGCGCGCCATAAAACTGTTGGGCGGCAGCCACGTCGGTGGTCATCAACTCGTTCCAGCTCAACGCACCGTGTTTCATGAAGTTTTCGTTCATCGTCATCTCCTCGTCGGTTTGAAAAGAAACCCCCGTGACGGATCAGGAACAAAGCCGTCCGGGCCAGAGCCGGTGAATCACCCACCGCGCGACTCCCACCATCGTTGCTCCATCCAGCGGCGGGCCGAAGCCCGATTCCGCCGCGGGCACCCTCAACCGGCCTTGGGCGTCGCGGCTCAGGCGGGTGAGGACCGAGGCCCCGTCGACGATCGCCAGCACCACATTACCGGCCAGCGGCGGCGTCGCTCGATCCATGATCAGTAAATCCCCGTCGTGAAGCCCGGCCTCGGCCAGCGCCTCCCCGGCCACCCGCACCAGAAACGTACTCTCCGGGTTGCGGATCAGATGATCATTGAGGTTGAGAGACGGTTCAACGTCGTCATTTATCGAAGAGGGGAAGTCAGCCAGCCAAGGCCAGCCGCCAGGACTCGCTGAGGTCTCCTGCTCCTGATTCGAGTCCGGGTCCAGCCCAGGGGGAACGGCCCGCGCGGTCGCGGGTTCGGGGAGTACAGCCCGCATGGGGAATTACCTCCGATAGGATCGAATCAAGCCCACCACCACCCCAAAGACCTGCAAGCGGTCGCCGGGGCGCAGGACGGGATAAGCGGGGTTGGCGGGCTGCAACACGGCTTCGCCGTCCTCGACCGCCAGGGTCTTGAGCGTGAATTCGTTGTCGATGACGGCGATGACCGCATCGCCGGGCCGGGCCGGCGCATCGCGTTCCACGACCGCCACATCCCCGGGGTGAATCCCGGCCTCGATCATCGAATCGCCGGTGATCGGGATCAGCACGGTGCGCGAGGGATGGCGCACCAGCCAGGCGTCGATAGAACGGGTATCCCCGCTATCCGCGGTCGCCAGCGGCAGGCCGGCGGGAACGGGAACCTCGGCGTGGGGGCGCTCAAAGAACCGCCCGGTCGGGGTCCAGCGTTTGTCGGGGGTACGCGCTAAGAAGCCGGCGGCGTCCAACCGATGCAGCACTTTCTCGACCGCCGAGCGGGACGCTAACCCCAACACGGCTTGCAACGGGCCATAGGCCGGCAGACTGCGCCAGCGGGCGTAATAGTCCTGGAGGCGGGCCAGATAGGCGGGGTCATCGGCGACTTTGGGCATGGCGGCTCGTGATGAAGTACAAATGTACTCTTATCATAGGCGACACTCACTGGCCCGTCAAGCGGGAATCGGAAGGGGGGATTCAGTGGAGGTGCGAGGGCGGTGCGGGCGAGGGCGGGCAACCCTCAATAGCGTCAATGAGGGATGCGATCCGGTAAGCGACATCTAACGCGGTCGCTTCACCCGTCAGAACGTGATCGCACAGCGCCCGCAACACCACCGGCAGGTTGCCAAGCAGAGTTTCAGGGGTGGGATACTCCTCGCCTTGGCGGTGGCTGCGAACCATCGCGATCATGCGGTCGGTGGTGGTGGTTTCCGGGTCGAGGTTGTCGAGCGTGGGGCGATGCGGAGCGGAATAGGTCGTCATGGGTCGTTATTGAATAGAGACGAAAGGAAATCGCGCCTGCGCCAGCGCTTCGATATGATTGGCAATCAGCACACTGGCATCCGGCATTTCGGCCATCCGCCGCTGGCAGTGGCGCAAGGCAGTGGTCAGCGTGGGGTCGGGATGGAGGAGCGGCTCCAGTTCAGCGATCCAGCGTTCAGGATGCCGAGTCGTGCTGCTCCGACCGACGCCTAAGCGCACGACTCGCGCCGCGTTGTCGAACTGATCAAAGGCGAACGGCACGATGAGTTGTGGAATGCCTGCCGCCAGCGCCGCCGCCGTCGTGCCGATGCCGCCGTGATGGACCAGCGCCGCGACCTGCGGCAGCAAGCGGTCAAAGGGCAAATGATTAGCGACCATGACCTCAGCGGGTAAGGCGTCGGGTAGGGTTTCGGGAAAACGGGTGACGAACAGCGCCCGCTGTTGAAGCGCCGTAACCGTCTGAAGCGCGCCGGTGAAAAAAGTGTGCGCTTGCGTCATGCCGGTGCCGGCGGTGAAGAGCAGCGGCGGCGACCCCGCGCTCAGAAACGCTGGGACCGCCTCCGGCAGCGGCGATTCGGCAGGGGTGCGCAGCCGAGGAAAGCCGGTCACGACCGCGGAAGCCGGCCAGTCGGGTTGTGGCGCGGCGAACCAGTCGGGAAACGCGCCGAGGGTCAAGTCCGGCGAATGCAGCCAGCGCCGCATCACGGAGCGGACCGGGGGCAGGCCCCGCGTGGCCCGCAGCGCGTTCAGCGACCGGGCGCAGGTGGCGTCCAACATCCCCCGGTCGATGGCGGCCAACAGCACCCGCCGCGCCCACAACGGCATCCAACTCGGCAAGGGTCGCGCCGAGGTGACGGGAAACTCATAAGCCGACAGGAAGCAGTTGGGCGAGAGATGCACCATCGCCGCCGGAAGTCCGTGGCGTTCCTGGGCCAAGCGGGTCGCCAGGCTCAGGGTGGAACCGACCAGTACGGTCTGATGGGGGACGATCTGCGCTTCGAGGGTCGCCAGAATGCGCGGGGTCAGCTCCATCAACTGCCGCCAGATGACGGCAAAGCCCCGACGGGGATGCCAGATCTCCGGTTGACGCAGCGCGGCCAGATACTCGTCTTCCGTGCCCAGCGGGACCAGCGATAAGCCCGCTTGAGCGACCGCATCGGCAAAATGCGGATTCGCCAGCAGCGCGACCGTATGCCCGCGCTCCCGCAACACCTGACCGAGGGCGATAAAGGGGAATACATCGCCGCCACTGCCCAATGCCGTGATCACGATTTTCATGGGGAAAGACTCCTAAAACCACTAATCCGCGACTATGCTTCCATCAGCCGGAGCCATGCGCCAGTTTCAAGCCGACGATGCCGGCGATGATCAAGCCGACCGAAATCAGCCGCAACGCGCCCGCAGAATCGCCGTAGAACGCGATGCCGACCGCGAAAGTGCCTGCCGCGCCAATGCCGGTCCAGACCGCGTAGGCGGTGCCGATGGGAATGCTCCGCTGGGCCAGCCACAGGAAGGCCCCGCTGGCGGCCATGCACACCACGGCGATGATCACGCCCAACACGAACCGGCCCGGCGTCTGCGACAGCTTCAGGCCGACCGGCCAGCCGATTTCAAACAGGCCGGCCACGATCAGATAAACCCAGGCCATGGCGTTTTCCCCCCATGTCAGCGGCGACAGAGCGAGGCGCAGGGTATCCCATCGCCGTCCCGATCCAGGCTCTTCACCCCGCATTGTATGAGATGGAATTTGGCCTCGTCGCAACTGCTCATCTGCCCGCAAGTGGACTTGGCGCCGCAAGCCCAGCCCGCCGGGTGGGCAGCGACGAGCGCGGGGGCGGGCAATGTTGCCGGTGTCGATGGCGCGGGAGCGGCCTTGCCGAACAACGCCGCGTAGTTCTCGACAAAACGGTTGCCCTGGCCCTGAATGGCGGCGATACGCCGGGTGCGCTCGATCTCCCAGGCGTCGGGCGGGTCCTGTCGGCTCCAGGCGGTGAACAACTGCTCATCCTGGCGGGACAGGTTAAAACCGTAAGTATCGGCCATGTAGAACATGGTGCGGGCGATGTCGCCCTGAATGTTCTCCGGTGGTTCCACGCGGCGGATGCCGCTGTCTACCTCAAAGTTGCAAGCTCCGAACACGCGAGGCTCACCCGGAATCATCCCCCAGTTGAAATCACTCCGTTTGCCGTTGACCTCGCCCACGGCGGGAACCAAGTTCATCAAATCATTGTGAGCGGCCTCGAAGACCGGGTCTACCCGCTGGCAGCAGGCCCGGCCAGAGAGGGTTCGCCCGTCGCTCTTGGCGCACGCGGGGAAGTCGCCGGGACTGCGCCAGCACGGGCGAAAATTCCCGAATTGCGCGGCAGGGAAAAGGTGCTCGGCTTCGATCTGTTGCGCCCTGGGCTTGTCGGCCAGGGATTCCAGGCCGCAGCTTCCCAGGTCGATCCGGCGGTCGGCATCGTACCGGCAACCGCAATAGAACGTGATGCGGTGATCGGCGTAGACCTGCTCGTAAAGTGCTTTCTTGGCCGCCGTAAACGTGCCAGGCGTGTTCGGCAGGTTGCCGGGCGGGGGGGTGGTTCGCGCGACGGGCGGGCGTTCCGTCGGCGGGGCGGCGGGTTTCCCGTGAAACCAGTCCGTCTGGATGCCCAGGGCGGCGAGCACAGCCAGGGCAATGGCGGTGATGATGCCGGTTATGGTCTTGGGGAGGCGGGTCGAGGCGCGGGAGCGGGTGGAGCGTTTGGCCATGGAGGCGGTCCGGTCGGGGTGAAAGGACTAAACTGTAGCAAACAACCGCCCTGCGTTTTGACCCCGGAGACACCCGCCCATGCCCGATTTGGCCCTGCTGTACGACGATTTGGCGGAAACCTACGCCGCCGGCCGGCATCTCTTCGACACCACGCCGGTTCTGGAGGAGTTCGCGCGCTTTCTCCCGCCGGGCGTGCGCGTCCTGGATGCCGGTTGCGGGGCCGGGGAACCGGTCGCCCGCTACTTCGTCGAGCGGGGGGATACCGTGACCGGCATCGACCTCTCGGAACGGATGCTGGCGCTGGCCCGGCGGCAAGTGCCGGAAGCGACCTTCCAGCGGATGGACGTGCGCGCGCTGGAGTTCCCGCCGGCCTCCTTTGACGGCATCGCCGCTGTTTACGTGGTCTTCCATCTGCCCCGCGCTGAACATGCAGCCCTGTTTTCGGGGTTCGCGCGGGTGCTGACGCCAGGCGGGGCGCTGCTGCTGACGCTGGCGACGCGGGAGTACACCGGCCAGGACGAGTTCGACGGCGAGAGGGAGTTCCTGGGGCGGCGGCGGCCCTACAGCCACGACCGGCCCGAGGTCGGGCTGGGCAAGCTGCAAGCGGCGGGGCTGGCGGTGGTCAGCGCCCGGCTGATCGACACCGGCGGAGAGACCTTCTACTGGGTGATTGCCCGCAAGCCGGTGGAGCAGAAGGGTATCCCACCGGATCATGATACGCTTTAATCCCTGTTGACCTTTGACGATGATCAGGAGCTTCACCCTCATGAAACCCTCCGTTCAGCGTCCCACCGGCGCCTTTGTCGGCGCCTCTTGGGCGGCGCTGTTGATCGGCGCGAGCCGTTATGCGGATATCGGTCATGATCAGTGCTGACCTTGCCGTACATCTTCGCCAAGATGCCTATGCGCATTGGCTTGGCGCAACGATAGAAGCCATAGAGAGTGGCTACAGTCGTGTGTCCTTGGTGGTCACCGAGGATATGCTGAATTTTCATGGAACCACCCACGGTGGAATCATTTTTGGTTTAGGCGATATTGCCTTTGCGGCAGCGAGCCATTCACACGGTACAACAGCGGTGGCGCTCAATGTGAGGATTAACTTTCTTCGGGCGACTCAAGTTGGCGATCATTGGGTGGCTGAAGCCAGGGAAGTCCATTTGGGCGGCGCTACCGCGCTCTACGAGATCACCGTGACGGAAAAGAATCGCGACCCACTGATTGCCAAGAGTCAGGCGATGGTTTACCGCAAGCGGGAGAGTATTCTTGCCTCTGAATCAACAGTTCCCTGAGAGCAAATGATGATGCTTCAACCACAATGCCGGGTTCTCAGTGTACAAATCGGTAGGGCATTGCCACTTCAAATGGGCGACCGAACCGTATTGAGCGGTATGGGCAAACAAGCGGTTGAGGGACCCGTTGCCGTGAATAAACTGGGCCTCGATGGCGATGAACAAGCCGATTTGACGGTACACGGCGGCCTCTCGAAAGCGGTTTATGCTTATCCCGCAGAACATTACCCGTTTTGGCGGGCGCAAAGATCAGCAAGGGGACTATCTACCGAGTTGCCGTATGGAACTCTTGGCGAGAATTTAACGCTAACCGGTTTGCTGGAATCCATGCTGTATGTGGGAGATAGGCTGTGTTTTCCCGACTGTACCTTGCGAGTCACGCAACCCCGCGAACCCTGCGATAAATTCAATGCGGTGATGGGGGACTCCAAAGCCGCCAAAAAAATGGTTCAAAGTGGTTTTTGTGGTTTTTATTTAGCCGTAGAATTGCCCGGTCGCATCATGGCTGGACAATCCTTTGTAGTAGAGCCGGGTCAGCGTCAATTGCCAATCATGGCGTTATTTAAAAAAGCTAAGGCTAAATTGATCGACTAACGCCTTAGATACAGTAACGGACCGTTATGTCATTAATCGGATGCCTAAAGAAACCTGTGATTGAAGGAGTAACATGAGTTCTACTCTTTGGATCAATCTCCGGGACGGCGATCAATACGAAAGCAATGAATCCGATCACTCGGCTCTGTTGGATCTTGCCGAGCCACTGGAGCAGTTGGCCGTCAAACTTTCGGTCCAACCGTTGTCGGATTTCTACGATGATACCGACCTCCGCTACAATCTGGACGAAACCGGAGAGTTTGCAGAAGCGGAAGATGGCTGGCCGGCCGCCGCCGCCCAATGGTTTGACGCTGCTGAGGCGCTGCGTTCGGTTGAGACCCTCCTCACCTATCTACAAGCCCATGCCGGGGCCATGGCGGCGACTGAGGTCTGGACACAAGCGGATGTCGAAGCCGACTTGCTCGATTGCAAAGCGGAGCTTGAGCGGGCGGTAGCGGCAGGAAAGGCGATTCATTTTTGCATCGTGATGTAAGTCACTCAAGGATTTAAACCGTGACGGGTACCGCAGCTCATGAAGAATAATGGCAACGGCCTATTCCCCTCAGCCGTGAAACGCCCCGGGCGAGGCCAGGTAGGCGAGTTCCTCGGCGGTGCTGATCCGGCCCAAAATGGCGTTACGGTGCGGGAAGCGGCCAAACCGCTGGATCAGCGCGTGGTGATGACGGGCGAAGGGCAAGCTCTCCTCCAGGCCCGGTTGCTGGTATAGCCGCACCGAGCGCTCCTGATCGGCCAACGTCTCGCTGTGCATGAACGGTAAATACAGAAACTGGCGCTGCTCGGGCGGCAACGCTTGATCGAAGCCGTGGGCCATGGCGCGGTCGGCCACGACCCGGGCGGCCGCTTCGGTGGCGAAGCTGTCGGGCTGGCCCCGGAACAGGTTCAGTGGAAATTGATCGAGAACGATGACCAGCGCCAGCGCTCCCTCGGCGGTGGTGTCCCAGTCGGTCAACTGACCGGCCGCCGCCGCCCGATAGGTGGTCAGGAAGCGCGCCCGCAACCGCTCATCAAAGTCGGGCGTGGCGGCGAACCACAACGGCTGAACGTCCGGCGCAAACCAGAACGCCACCACGTCAGTGGGATAGGCCATGTTTTCCATGAGGGTCATCGGGGTTCCTCCTCAAGCATTCCGGTAACGGTTACAGTGGTCCCTGGCGGTATTGTTGCGCCCGTTGCCATGCCTGCTGCAACTCCGCGTCGCTCAATTCCGCCTGGAGGCCGGGCTGCCCCTCCAACGCCGCCTGTTCGCCCTGTTCAGCGGCCAGACCGAGCCAGGCGTAGGCTTCGATCCGGTCTTGCGGCACACCCTTCCCGGCCCAGTACAAGATCGCCAGGCTGCTTTGCGCCGGGGCGAAGCCTTGCAGGGCGGATTGTTGGAGCAGGCCAGCGGCCCGCCCGTAATCCTGGTGCGGTTCCAGGGTGTAATAGCTGCCCAACTCACACAAGGCAGCGGCGCTCCCCTGAGCGGCGGCGTTCCCGATCCAGCGCAACGCGGCCTGCTCATCAGGCGGAATCCCTGTGCCGGTGACGTAATGCAGTCCGAGTTCCAGTTGGGCGGCGGCATCGCCTCCAGCGGCCCGCTGGTGGAGTGCGGCCAGGGCCGGGGGGATGTCATCGCCGGGATTGGAGCAACCGGCGAGGGTCAGGCCGAGCAGCAGGACGGCGAGACGGCGGGTATTCAATGGACCTTCCGGGCATCGGCCGGCGCGTGCTCGATGCTGTCGATCAGTGCCGCTAGGGCGTAGGCCATTTCCCCAGCGTTCATCTTGCCGCCCAGGATCAGGTCGGCCAGGTCGCGCAACCGCTCCGGCAACCGGGCGAGCCACTGTTCGCCGGTCTCGTAGGGGATGCCCTGGCGCTGAGCATGGGCCAGCGCGATCAAGTCCTCGGTGGTGAGGGGCGGTTCAGCGCTGTCGGTGGGGCCGGTGCAGTAGGGAGGGGGGTCTTCCATCGTATCGGATTTCCAGCTTGGGTTATTCTGTCTTGCGCAACAGGTCGGCGTCAGCGCGTAGCCGTTCAATTCGGGTTTGTTGGTTGCGGATCAGTGTGTCGTATTTTTGGGTAACGGCGCTCATTTCAGCCGAAATGCTTTGTTCCCAGGTAGCGCCCGCCAGGTTGTTGTTAGCAAGCTGCTTTTTCTGTTGCAGGGCGCTCAATTCGTTGTTCATTGCTTGGCGGTAATTGGTGATCAATCCTTCCACACTGCCTATCTCGCGGTCGATGTCCTTCAGTCTGCGCTCGCGCTCCAGGGTGCTGGCGGTTTGCTGGATGCGTTTCAGTTCCTCTGCATCAGTCGGTGAGGTTACTGGGGCCGGAGGCGCTTTCTGGAGGGTGATCTCGCTACCTTTGGCTGTCGTCGGACAGGGCGCGCTTTGATAGACCACTTGACCGTGTTCGTTGACGCACTTGTTCACGGCCATCGCCGGCCCAGTTGTCAGAGAGAGCATGACCACGGATAACAGGCAGGCTGATTTCATGGGGGTTCCAATGGGGAGTCTGGTAACATATAACCATAATCACTATAGGGTAGCCCATGGCCTATAGCAACGCCGACAAGCAGCAGCGCTACCGCCAGCGCCTGAGCGCACGGGGCTTGGTGCATGTGCAGGGTTGGGTCACACCCGAGCAGGCCGAGGTCATCCGCCGGATCATGGCGGAGCGGGGCTGGGAAGCGGCGGGCAGGTGCGGCGTCGCGCCCCGTGCGGAGCAGCGAGCGGAGCAGAATGATCCCTAATCGCAATGAGGAACCGTTTTATGGGTAAAGTCACTGCGGGTGCCAAAATTCCCGGTCGGGTTTGCCGGACGCTGGATGTCGGGGACTTCTCCCTCCTGCATCAACTGACCTGGTTCAATATGGCCGTGCATAGCAATGCCGAGTATGCCAAGGGCACTTGGTTTAAGGAACGCTCCTTGGCCGGACCGGTCATCTTTGCCGTCGCCGACGGTCTGGTCCACCATGCGGATACCATCACCGAGTTTCTGGCCCAGGACGGCTATGAAATTTATGCCTACATCGGCGTGGACCGGATGAAGATCACGTCTCCGGTGTTGTTTGGAGATACCCTCCGTGCGGAGGCCGAAGTGGTCGAACTGCGCCCCACCAAACACCCGGAGCGATTCCTGTTCATCTACCAAAACAAAGCCTATAACCAGCGTGATCAGCCGGTGATTGAATACCAGACAACGATGCTGGTCGTTAAGAAAGACTGAGAAGGTTGTTGATTCGGTTCTTCGGGGCAATCGTTTCCGCAACCCCCCTGCGAGACACCTGGAGCGGCGCGAATCCACCCGCAACCGGCTACGGTTCTACACGATCACCGTGAGCCGAACCCTGTTCGACGGTTGGGCAGTGATTTGGGAGTAGCATCGAATCGGTGACTTGGCAGACACGACGGTGATGGAAGGATCGGTATGAGCATGAATGAATTTCGCCGATTGGCGGCAAAGATGGATGAGCACATGCACCAGCTTGCGGCCCAAGGGGTCAATGACGCTCCGGCCATCATCCATCGCATGATGGGCTATGTGCCCGAGTTGCACCGGATTTGGGTCGGGACCACCGACGATCAACTCCTGGCGCTGTCCCACGAATTCTCCGGTTTCTACCGCTATGCCCGCATCATGGAAGAGGCGTTTGAAGCCGAACGCCAGAAGGCATCGCGGCCCTATGACGGCCTGGCTCCGCTTTCTGAAGCGCACCAGCAACGTGCGGCTCAGTTACTGGCAACAGCGGCAACCCTGGAGCGCGGCTATCAGGCGTTTCTTGGGAGCGGCCACCGGCAAGTCGCTCAGCCTCAAGTTCGTGAGATGGATCAGCTCCATCAGCAATGGCTTTCCGATCTGGAAAGCTTCAAAAGCGCTTTACGTGCGCAGGGCGCAGAACCCAGGGCATTGGAGTACGTGAATGAAGCATTTGGACACCTTGCCGAGCGCATCAAGCAGCTTGCAGGCTAAAGGGGGTGTGACGGAATTTTCGGCGGTTCCGGCTGACAACCCTGGTTTGTCGCAGGCATCGGCGCTTGGCGTGGGTCAATCGTCTCCTTATATTGGCGAAAGTATCGCTAAAGCAGCAAATTAAGGGGGTCTGGGCGCTGCACAAAAACCCAGTAATGCACCATCTATATTCCAGTCTTTCTTTGTAGTAGGGTGTTCATACGTTCGCCATAAAAAATAACAACCGCAGTCCATAACACACCATGCCCACTGCCAAAACGGACACCCTCACCGCCCGTATTGACCCGGCCCTTAAGCAGGCCGTGCGTATCGCCGCCGCGCTGGAGCGCCGCAGTCTCTCCAACATGCTCGAAGTGATGATCTGCGCATATTGCCAGCAGCGCGGCCTGGCGATCCCGGATGCGACGCCTGACGCCAAGCTCTACCCTCACGATGCTCTGACCGCCTGATCGCGCCGGTCATGGCTGATCTCATCGAAAACCCAGTCATTAACTCCCCATTCGTGGGGCCGCAACGCCATTTCCGGTTTGACGAGAATGGCATCACCCATGAGATTCTGACCGGACGGCGCCACCGCCGGGTTGCGTCAACAGACCCTCATGCAAGCGCATGAAAACCGACTGAGGCCGTTACTGGACAGTACCAGCAAAACCTGCGGCGTGAATTGGATTGTGCAGCGGCAGCGGTATTTCGCTCATGGGGGATCACTGGGTAACCATTATGGCTAAACTGGAAGAGATCAAGGCTGGAGCCTATATC
>JAKLIY010000079.1 GCA_022709365.1 Pseudomonadota bacterium | reverse complement strand
CGCAAGATTCGTGCACGTATAATTGACTGGCGTGCTAATCAAATATTGAACGTATTGCTGTTTGGTTATCATGTCGAGATTATACCAAAACAATCAACAACCTGGAACTCCAAGCGAAAGTCCTGACAATAAGATTTGCTTTAGCTGTCTCAACCATCCCGAACACGAACATCACTGCTGCCAATCCTGTCAATAGCTTGTTTTTCATAATCATTTTACCTTTCACCTTTGTTTAAAGTTTAATTACCGCCCTGTAATACGCAAAAAAAAACCAACTTTTATAATTTATTGAAAATAAATTATTTTATGTTTTTTCCGCCTATTTGATTGTAAAAAATCCTGACACCTGAGATGACCTTTACAAGGTTGATTATGTGTTTTGGGGTGAGTTTTACCGTATTTTTGTTGCGTTGATAGGCAACACTCGGTTTCTTGAATTTGCCTGAATAGTCAATTTTTATTGACAATCATAATAAAAATAACACCGACAAAATTAATCTGGATTTTTTGCATAAGATATTAATTTTCAAATAATAATTTTTATTATGCCAAGTGAAGGGGCGTCTGCGCCAGCCAGACGCGAAATTGAGTGTAAAAAATCCTGACAATAGTCTGCGTGTCAGTCGCTAAATTTTACAATGGTGGCTCAAGGAACGGGGATTTTGGGTCTGGTGCTTGAAATCGCTCAAACGGGCCTTTAGAATCACAGATATGTATCTACTGATGTTTCTACTCTGAGAGATGATAATGACCCAGCAAGTACTGAGAAAATGGGGTAACAGTCCGGCCATCCGTATTCCAGCCGCAGTCATGCGAGCGGCAAATCTCAATTTAAATCAAAATGTTGAAATTAAGGTTGAAGACGGTCGCGTGATCATTGAATCCACTGCGCCTTCCTACGCGCTTGATGATTTGCTGGCTGGCATCACCCCCGCAAACCGCCATGAGGCCATGGATTTTGGCGCGCCTCAAGGCAGTGAGTTGGTCTGATGCCCGGTCGTTATGTACCCGATATCGGCGACATCGTGTGGATGAACTTCACTCCGCCGCACAGCGGCCACGAACAGGCTGGCCGCCGACCGGCGGTCGTGCTGAGTCCGAAAGCGTACAACCGCAAGACGGGATGGCTGGTCTGCGTTCCGGTCACTCAGCAAATCACGGGCTATCCGTTTGAGGTGGTTTTAAGCGGCGCGGAAACGGCTGGCGTAGCATTAGCCGACCAAGTGAAAAGTCTGGATTGGACATCACGGCAAGCCGAGCGTAAGGGCAGCGCAACGTCTGGCGAACTGGCGGAAATCAAGGCCAAAATTCGCACCCTGCTCGATTTGACCTAGCTGGCGGGAACAGCCTACATCCTCGGCGCGGCCACCCGCCGCAGCAACTCCTCCAGCACTTCATCGACCTGCGCCCCTTCCATTTCATACTCCGCCGCCAGCGTCAGCCGATGGCGCAAGGCCGGTTTCGCAATGCTCTTCACATCATCCGGGGTGACGAAATCGCGGTCATTGAGCAACGCCTGAGCGCGTGCCGCCCGAATCAGCGCAATGCCGCCGCGTGGTCCCGCGCCAATGGCGAATCCCGGCGTCTGGCGGGTCGCCGCGACCAGACGCACCACATAGTCCAGCACCGCATCATCCAGCCGTAACCGGGCGGCGATATGTTGCAGATTCAACACTGCTTCGGGGTCCGCGACCGTCCGTACCTGCGACACATCGAGCTTGTCGCCAACCCGACCGCCGGTCACAGAACGCAGCAACGCGGCTTCCTCGGCGGCGCTGGGATAGTCGATCTGGATTTTCAGCAGAAAGCGATCCAGTTGCGCCTCCGGCAAGGGATAAGTGCCTTCATGCTCAATGGGATTCTGCGTCGCCAGAGTCATGAACGGCGGCGGCAGGGCAAAGGACTGGCCTTCAATGGTGACTTGCCCTTCCTGCATCACTTCCAGCAGCGCCGCCTGAGTCTTGGCCGGGGCGCGGTTGATCTCATCGGCCAGCAGGAAGTGGCAGAACACCGGCCCCCGGCGGATTTCAAACCGTTCCTCGCGCAGGTTGTACAACGCATGGCCGGTCACATCGCTGGGCATCAGGTCGGCGGTGAACTGGATGCGGGCGAACCGGGCGTTGACGCACGCCGCCAGCGCCCGCGCCAGCAGGGTTTTGCCCAGACCCGGCACGCCCTCGATCAATACATGACCGGCGGCGCCCAGGGCGATCAGCGCCTGTTCGACCACGGCCTGCTGGCCGATCAGCGCCCGGCTGATTTCCGTGCGCAGGGTTTGCAATAACTCTCCGGCCCATTGCAACTCAGCGGCGGAGGGCGGGGCGGTGGGGGAGGCGTCAACAGGTTCGTTCATCGGGGACGGTTCAAGCGTTGCAAAGTTTGCAGAGTATGAATCAATTCGTGCTCATTCAGTGGCTGATCGGAGTGTTCCAACAGCGCCGCATCAGGCAACGCGCCGGGTGAGCGGCGATCTCTTCGGCGCTGGGCGTAATGACGAGCAGCTTGCAGCAACATCGGTCCGGCCTCGTGCCGCCACAGGAAACGGGAGCTGGCGCGCAGATGTTCAGCCAACCGCCGCTGTTCGCCGGAACGTGGAATGAGCAGCGGTCCCAGCCGCCGGCTGGAACGCCATAACAGCACCAGCAAGGTCAGCGACAGGCCCAGCAGCGGCATCCAGGCATGTTGCCAAAGCAGGTGCGCCAGCGACGGCGTGAGCGTGCGATATTGCAGCCAGAAGACCCCGCCGGGAGAATTCTGCTGGAACAGCGCCCACAGGAAATCAGCATGATCGTGGTCCACCAACCGCTCATTGGCGAACAAGTCGATGTCAGTGAGCAGCGTCGCCTGACCCCGGCCCCAGCGGACGACAAGCCAGTGCGCATCGTTCAGCCGCAGACTGGAGCGGAAATTGACCTGCAACGGTGGCAGGGATTCGCGCAGTTGAACGGAAATAGGATCAACCCTGGATTCGGCGCGTTCAATGGGATCATTCGTCAGGGGTTCGACATGTTCGCTGCGCACCTGTAGCGGGTTGAGCAGGTGATCGCGGCCCTGACCGGGTTGGTAGGGATGCTGGACGCCAATGATCAGATGTCCGCCCTGGCCGACCCAGTTCAACAAGCGCTGCGCCTCGCCCGCGCTCAGCGCATAGGTGGGAATGGCGACCAGCAGGGTATCCGCCGGATCAAGCGGATCGGGCAGTTCGTCCAGCCGGCGGACGCCATGCGCGGTAGCGCCCAACCGGGTCAGCAAGCGTTCGGCCAGATAGAATGGATTGCGCCGGGCGGCTTCGCCATAGCCGATGTAAACCTCCGTGCTGCGTTTCACCAGGTTCTGACTGAGCCACCACGCCAGACCGCCGGCGAGAAGCAGCGCCGACGGAATCAGCAGCATCAACCAGACCCGGCGGCGCGATGTCATGCCGATAACGCTCCCGTTGAAGCAAAGTGCCGGGGCCATGCGTCACACAACTTCCGGGCAACTCCATCCTCCGGCGGTTGGCAACCGTAGGCAGTGGCTTGCCAGGCGTGAATCAGATGGCGGAGGAACTCGATCAACGGCGGATCAGCCAGTTGGGCGGCGGCCAGGCGCAGACATTCCTCTTCGGTGACGCTGGCGCGCATCGGCAAACCGTACTGCGTCGCCAGTCCGGCCAGACTGCCCTGATAGAGCAGGCGCAAAGCTTCACGCGGCTGGCCGGCGCTCCACAATTGCCAGGCGATGACACCGAGATCAGCCTTGGGTGGAATCGGTGTTTCATGGCGACCGGTCATTGGCGGAGCGCCGGATGGCCGAATCCGGCGTTTGTCGAGCAACGATCCGTGGGATCGGCGTCGCCACAGCCACCAGACGGCGATGCCGATGAACAGACTCAGCGCGAACCACAGCGCGGTTTCGACCGTCGCGGCAAACCAGCGGGTCAGCAGATTCTCGCCGCGCCCGGATTCGGCAGGCGCATCGGGGCGATCCTCCCGCCACTGCCATTGTTCCTGTTGCTCGCAGATTTGCAGGTCCGGTTCCTTCAGCGTTTCGGCTAATTCCCGCTGCACTGGACTGGCCGCCTTCGCCAGCGCCTCGACTTGCCAGCGATGGAGTTGGCAAGGGGGGATGGAGAGGCGTGGATCGGCCAGGCCAGCGTCAGGAATCATCCATAATCCCGTCCCCATCATCAGCAGCGCCCCGAACGCCGCCGCTCGCGCCAGCCGTTCCGCCATCCGCCGAAAACCCAATTCCAAATCCCAGGCTTCCAGCCAGACCCGTCGATTGAGATACAGCGTAAAGCCGCCCGCGACATAGAACGGTTCAACCAGACTCAGCCCGCAGAATCCGGCCAAGTTCAGCCAGAGTTGACGCCATTCATTGCTGTCATCGAACAGATCGAAAAACTCCAGCGTCACAAAATCAGGGATCAGCATCCAGACCAGAGTTATCAATGCCAAATCCAGCGCAATTTCCACATGCAGGCAAACCAGAGTCAGCCACACCGCCGGCCCCCGGCCCGGCTGCCCCAGATCGCGCAGGCGTTGACGGCGGGCCTGGCCGTTCAATCCCTCCAACTGGCTGACGGGCAGGGTGAAAGAACGGGCCAGGTCGAAGCGCCGCCAGGTCAAGGCCGCGAATGCTTGACGGTGCAACAGGCCGGGTAACGCTCGCCAGAATTGACGCCGTGTTGGCAAATTCCCAAACAGGGCGTGGCTGAGAATGTAGAGCGGCAAACGATCCAGCAACGGCTTGAGCCACCACATCAGCCACGAGATCCAGTGCCAGTTCCCCCAGCACAGTAGATGCAGCAGCAGGAACAGCGGCAGGGCGACGGCGAACCAGGCGGCGTAAACCGGCTGGAACTCCTGGCGAACCATGGCCATGCCGAGATCGGTCGCTTCCCAGGCATTGCGCGGGCGGGGTTCGGCGATGATCGCATCAAGACGACTATCTTCAACGCTCATAGTGGTAACGGCATTGAATAATGGTGACTTGCTGATCATCAAATCCGTAGATCAGCCGGTGTTCCTGATCAATGCGTCGTGACCAGTAGCCTTGATAATCGAATCGTAAAGGTTCCGGTTTACCGATGCCCTGGGTTGGATTTTCACACGTTCCCAAGCACAGTTGGATAATGCGCTTCAATTTGCGGGGATCGCATTGCGCCCACCAGTTCAGATCTTCCAAGGCAGTTTCAGTCCAGGTAAGGCGTAACATCGATTTCCCGGTACTGTCCAGACTGGTGTTGCCGCATTCCTTTGCACAAACGCTCGGCGTTGACCGGATTGCGGGTTAGATAGAAGGTTTCCATAAGGCTATGATAATCTTCAGCATCCAGCATGACCACTGAACGCCCCTTACCATGTACGACAGTTACGGGTTCATGGTCATCATTGACACGGTTAAGAATCGTTTTGAGATGGGTGCGTAATTCACTGGGCTTGATCTGCTCCATAGCCGACTCCTTTGTGCATGACGCTGTAGAATAATGGGGTTATTGCGTAACCCGATTGCCCCCAAAGTGGAGTGGTGGACTCCAAAACTCAAAGAAGATGGTCAGACACGCATCTTATAGCGTTTAGCAGTATAGCGTTCGCACTTGTGATAAAAGTAGCGGGCGATCCGGGAGGGACTGAGGCGGTAATTGGGCCTACGGGGTTTCCTGGCGAGAGATGAGTGGCGCGAGGACGACGGGGTTCCATGCTGGGCCGAGCTTGATCGCGCGACGCCTGCCCATAATTGAAGAGTTATCTTTGGCCAGCGATCAGGACGCTAAAACCGATTTTATCGTATTGGCGTTGCCCACCACATACAGCATGGATTTCGCCCGGCTGATTCCCACGTAAAGCAATTCCTGGCGACGGGTCGAGTTGAGCATATCCAGGCCCCACAGGAAAACAATTGGGGCTTCTAATCCTTTAAAGCGTTTCACGGTTTCCAGCAGAACGATCTGGTCGCTTTGCGGCGCTTCTTCCATCCACTGCGCGGGACGCGGTAATGGTAAACGCCGCAGTTTGGCGTAGTAGTCCTGTTTGCGTTCAGATTCTGCAATCAAGACGACGATGTGGCTGGGCGCGACCGACTCTTTGGCGATCAAGTCTACGATTCGGGCATGAAGGCGCTTGGCTTGCTGTTCGTGATGCGGCGCTTCAATGGGAATAATCGCTTCCCCGACATTCGACGGCGGATCGACGGGCACGCCACGGTAATGTCGGTAAGCGGCTTCATGAATCTTGTCGGTATTCCGACAGTTGAACGTCAGCAAGAAGGGAGCGTCGGCGATGGGAAAACTGCGGACGCGCGAGTAAAGATTCTGATTGTCGTCGTAAAAGATATACAGCGGGCTGCTTGCATCACTCAGGATGAATTCGATAGGCATCCAGTAGTCCGCCTTGAAATCCTGTCCTTCATCACAGACTACGGCGTCATAGCGGTCAGGCAGGAGCATCAATGAATAGGCCAGCGCATTGGGTAACTGAACGTCGAAATAGTCTTTGCCGGGATAGGTGAGCTGGGCATCGGCAACCGGATCGGTGCCGCTGGCCTGCTTGGCCCGCTCAATTAGCCAATGGCAAAGCTGGTGGAAACTCATCACCTGCAATCCCGGCGTTCCTTGGCAGACCCTTTGGAGGTGATCGGCCAACTGGCGGTTGTAGCAGGTCAGTAAGGTGCGAAAACCTTCGGTGGCCAAACGACGGGCTTTTTCAACCGCCAGGACAGTTTTGCCCGTACCCGCGCCGCCACTGACCGCGGCGCGGCGGTGGGAGCGCAGGAGGTCCAGGACGCGCAACTGGTCTTGGGTCAGTCGAAGACGGCGGGTTTCCTGCTCCTGCAGGATGGCGGACACCAGTGGCCGTGCTTCAAAGGAACGGGCGAAAATTTCTCGAAAGAGATGAATCCCTTGGTGACCGATGGGCGTTTGCGAGGAATCTTCGTTGCGCCAGTGGGCGAAAGCGCCGTCCACCCACGTTCTGACCTGTTGCAGGGTGTCCAAGCTGCCGATCAGTTCCACAGGCATATCCGGCCTTGCCAGCGGTTTGGGGTTGCCAATGTCCGGGAAGAACACGGCATGGCCACGGATCACATCACGGATACCCAGATCCCGCCATCGAGATTGCTCGTTGAGCTTGGTGCGGATGGAGTATTTGGCGCGCAGCGCTTGGCCGATGGGGTTCTTGATCGGATGTTTGTTGTTAAAGCGGTCGATGGAGTACCACTCGCCAGTATCGGCATCGAAGCCAACGCCGCCGCCTTTGACTTCGATACAGAGATAGCCAGTGTTGGGGTGGCACACGATAAAATCAGTCTCGCCATCCTTGGCGTGTTCGTCCTCTCGTCGCAGTATCCAACCGACCCGAAAGAAAATGGTGTAGTCAGCGGGAAGTTGGTCACGCAGGGCGCGATAGACCTTGGCTTCGGCGGGCGATTCCAGCACGTCAAGTTGTGACTCGGTGAGGTCTGGGATTAGTTTAGCCATCGTCTTGATCGATGAGTTTTATTATGTTGTAGTCTACCTAATAGTAATCCCTACATGATCGAGGAACTAAGTTATAGATAAATTGTCTGAATTGCTGTGATTCGGATTGATAGGTCACTATAAAATATGAAGATACTATCATGAAAGCTGAATG
>JAKLIY010000078.1 GCA_022709365.1 Pseudomonadota bacterium | reverse complement strand
CTTCAATTCGACTCATGCTGCGGAGAATTTTTAAAGAGCGTACTACAAATAATGCTGAAGAATATGCATTATTAGAAGGAGCTACTGCATAATTTTTTGGAAATGGAGTTTTTCGACAGCCTCTGAGGATCAAGAGAATTTCAAGCGTCTGAAATGGGCATTACTAAAAAATGCTGAAAACTTGACGGTGGATGAGAAAAAGAAATTAGCCCGTGCTTTTCTACTTGCTCCTCAATTGAAGATTCTCTACGAACATAAGGAAAAGTTTCGTTTGATTTTCAACCAACCTTTGACTCGAGAGCAAGGTGAAATCGCATTAAATCAATGGATAGAGGAAGCCAAGAAAATCAAGAATAAGTACCTGGATAAATTTTTGTATATGCTGAATGACTGGAAAGTGTATGTATTAAATTACTTCACGCATCGATTCACGACGAGCATCATCGAAGGTATTAATAATTCCATAAAAACAGTGAAGCGTATGGGGTACGGTTTTCGCAATTTCACTAACTTTAAGCAACGGGTGTTAACGGAACAATTACGATTGGCTGCAAATTCGTAGGCGATCACAGGAAAATTTACAGGAGGAATATTTTTAAAATTCCACAACCTATAAAGGATTGCTATAGTTGAATTCAATCGGACCAAAAGAGGCGTTGTTCTCTATCATTGAGTTCCCCCCTCAATAGATGATGGCTACCGAGCAACAGAAACCAGATACACGCCCAGTGTAGCCGAGTAGATGGTTTACAGATTCACCGCTAACAGCGAATCGTTAGAAAATCGGATGACACAGCCCATGATAGACTGCCCCTGATGAAAGCCTTAGCCATTGCGGCATTAGTCGCTATCGTTATAGGGGCGGTGATTCATACTAAATTGCGTTCAATGGTATATTGACGACCCATTCGAACTCTGCGAGTCCGGAGACCCGGGCCGGATCTTTTTCTAGGGTGCGCAGGGTGTCCTCAAGGACCTCTTCCACGGCGTTTAAATCGTGACAGAGGAGGTTCGGAAACCACTTTTCTCGGATCTCGTCCCAGAGATGCTCGGCCGGATTCAATTCCGGGCTGTACGGTGGCAGATAGCTCAAGTGCAGATGTGGGGGGACGACTAGACGGGTGGCGCGATGCCAGCCGGCCCCATCGAGCACCATCAGCACAAACTCCTCGGGATGGCGCTGGGCGACCTCTTGAAGAAACAACGACATCGTCTGCCCGTTGGCCTGTGGCAAAATCAACGAGTCGAGTGTCCCATCGTGGGGACTCACGGCGGCGAAGGCATAGGTGTACTGGCGGACCACCTGCGCGCCGACCACCGGCCGAACGCCGGGAGGCGCCCAGCAGCGGCGTGGGTCGCTGATGCACCCGAAGCGGGCTTCGTCTTGGAACATCAACCGAACCGGGTGACCTTGACGTGCGGGGTACCGCACCGCGTCCTGAACGAGTTCGGGGAGTTTTTTTAAACGCCTGCGGCCGCGGGGCCAGCTTGCGCCAGCCGTGGCGTCCGAGCAGGCGATAGATCGTCGACGGGGGAACGGGGTGGCCGACGCCCCGCTCGTAAGCCGTCTTGAGGGGGCTGACCTGCAGAAGGTGCCCCCGGCCCGCCGGCTCGAGGAAGGGTTGGAGTAACTCTTGCTCTTGGGCCACGGTCAGGTTTTCGTGTCGCCGGCCGCCGCGACCCGCACCCGCCAAGGCCGAGGTGCCCTGGCACCGAAAGCGGGAACCCAAACAGCGCACGGTGTTGGCCGATAGCCCGACCGCTTGCGCAATCTGTTCATCGGATAGCCCGAGCGTGACCCGTAGCCACACAGCTTGAACCCGCTGGAACTCCGCTTTGGTTTTTACCTCCCCCAGCAGTGCGGCTAACACCTCATGGGAGCCTTCGGGAAACTCGCCGCGTGCAGACATCGGGGCCTCCTCGCACACAACACCACTACAGGCAGCTTATCATGTATATCTATGAACGCAACTTGGTATGATTTGGCGTTTGGCAAGTAGGCGCGGGTGGTGGTGCAGGACACCGACCGTTACGGGCGCACCGTTGGGCGCGTCTATGTCGGGTCCGTGGACGTGAACGCGAAGATGATCCGCCAAGGGGCGGCGTGGGTGTACCGGCAGTACGCCAAGGATCAATCGCTGTACCGGCTGGAGGAACAGGCCAAGGCCGCCAAGCGGGGTTTGTGGGGACTGCCAGAAACCGAACGCTGCGCGCCTTGGGACTGGCGACATGGAACTTGCAACACTGCGCCGGTTTAAAGTGCGCCCGTTACTGCGACCGTCAACCGCGGTGGTTTCTCGTGCAGCGGCAAGCGGTATTGCCGAGAAATGACCAGCTGCGAGGAAGCGAAATTTTATCTGACGCAATGCGGGGGGCGGTTGCTGGATGGCAACCATGACAGCGTACCGTGTGAGACGCTCTGCCGATGAACGGCTGGCGTGTGATGGGCTACGATACGTTTGCCCGTGAGAGCTATCTGATCGGTGAGTTTTCCAGCGAGGCGGAGGCACAGGCGGAACAGGAGCGTCAGCGCTAATGGTTGGCGACCGCGCAAGATGAAGCCTTGCGCGATGAAGTCTGGATCATCCCGCCCTCGATGCCTGACCGGGCCGACTGGCTCGGTCATCGCCCCTACGCATTGGGAGGTTGAACCGTGGAGAACCGTGTGCATTATCGAAAGACCGCCGTCATCGTCCTGTGGAGTCTGCTGACCGGGCCGGTCGGAGCGACGTACAAGTGCATCGAAGAAGGCGGGCGCGTTTTCTACCAGGACGCCCCTTGTCCAGCACATGCGCACGGCGGCGAACTGAACCAGAACGTCAATCGCACCTTCGCCGGCAGCGCCCCGCCCCCGGCGTTCAATGCGCCCAATGCGCCGTGCTGCGCGACGGATTCAACACTGGACACACCGCTCCGCAAAGAAGACGCGGATAACAAGCAAAGTGTTGCGCCGAACCCGCCTTAGCGACCGCCGATCAACGCCCGGTTGTGCGGATGAGCGCTGGATCAACACGCTGCTGATAGCGGCCCCGGTGAGTATGCCTCTCCGGTAGGCTCTATTGCTGTTCGTCCCTCCCTGCATTCTGATCCTCCCGACCGACTGTAGCTGTCCCCCGCTATTCACCGCTTGATCCTCGCTTGACGGACGAGCAACGGTTGCCTATGATGAAAGTCCATTTGTACTCTTAGGGGCAAGGGCAAGACTATGCCGAAAATACCGGATGATCGAGCTTACTTGGCCCGACTTCAAGACTATTACGCCCGCTGGCGCAGCCTACCGGCCTATGGACCGTTGCAAGCCGTGTTGGGGATGGCGTCTCGCTCAGCGGTGGCAAAAGTGCTGCATCGGTTGCAAGCGGCGGGCTTTCTGGAGCGCACGCCCGACGGGCGCTGGACACCGACCGGGCGCTTCTTTGAGCGTCCTCACGCCGAGGTTCCGGTTCCGGCAGGCGTACCGCTGGCGACGGCGGACAGCAGCGAAGCGCACTCCATTGACGCCTGGCTGGTGCGCCATCCGTCCCGCACGGTGCTGATCCCGATCACCGGCGATTCGATGATCGAGGACGGGATTCATTCCGGCGATGTGGCCGTCGTGGAGCGCGACACGCCCGCCCGGCCTGGCGATCGCATCATCGCCGTCATCGACAATGAATTCACCCTCAAGACCTTGGCGGTCGACCACGGGGAAGCCGTGTTGCAACCGGCCAATCCGGCTTATCCGGTCTTTCACCCCGGCGACCGCTTGCAGGTCTTCGGGGTCGTCGTCGGTTTGATTCGCCACTATCGGAGGTCCTTTTGATGTTCACTCCTGTTGCTGAACCTGCTCCTTCGTCGGCCTTTCCACCTTGGCTGGAACGGCATCTTGGCATGAAGCCGGACACGGTGACGTGCTGGCCGCTGTTGGCCGATCCGGTGCCGGCTGGGTTGCCCACACCGGTCTCGGAGGACCTCGGATCGTTGCTCAGTCTGGATGCGCATCTGGTGCGCAATCCGGCCCAGACCTTTTTGCTGCGCGTGACCGGCGAGGCGCTGGCCGAGGCCGGGGTTCATGATGGGGATTTGCTGGTGATGGATCGGGCGGTGCCGCCGCTGACCGGTAACGTGGTGCTGGCGGTGGTGGAGGGGGCTTTCATGCTGACGTGCCTGAGCCGCCATGCCGAAGGGCAGCGCGTTATGCCGCTCATCGAGCAAAACGATGCGCGTTCCTCGTCAGAGGAGCCGGTGAGAATCGTTGGAGTCGCTCGCTGGGTGATTCATCGCCTCTGGCCGGGGCGCCATGGAGACGGTTGAGCAGACCCCGTGCCGAATGAACCCGGTGGAACCCTGCCCCTGTGGCGAAAATGCCCGGTATGCTGCTTGTTGCGGGCTGTTTCTCGACAGCGGTCAAGTTCCAGAGACCGCCGAAGCTTTGATGCGCTCGCGCTATACCGCTTATGTCCGAGGCCGGGCGGACTATCTGTTACGCACTTGGCATTCGGCGACGCAGCCCGCCACCCTGGATCTGGAAAGCGAACCGGTGCGCTGGCTCGGTTTGAAGATTCTCCGGGTTGCAGCGGGCGGCTCTGAGGAGACGCACGGGACGGTTGAGTTTGTGGCCCGCTACAAGGTGGGTGGCCAAGCGCACCGGTTGCATGAAGTCAGCCGGTTTGTACGGGAGAACGGTCAATGGTTTTATCGGGATGCTGAAAGAACCGGGTGAAGGAGCGGCTTGGCTTCAAGCTTGGGCCGTGCTTTCGGTCTGGAAAAAAGTGAACCCCGCGCCACCTTCAAGGCTGACGCGGGGAGATCATGTCGCTGTGCCCCTCCCTGGGTCAGTGACAGTATAGGTCTAAAGCGCGTTGTCGCCACGCTGAGGGCAATAGGCCGTCATCGTTCGGATCATCCCGCACTAACAGCGTCGGCCCGACCAACATGACCACGCTGGCGATGAGAATCAAGAGGGTTTCCATACGGCATTGCTCCACAATCGGCCATCATTGACGTCTGACCTTACCGGGCGCTCTCTGAACGGGAGTTGAACGGTGTTTAGAGCCGAAGCGTTGCGCACTGCATAATCAGCGAAGCGAAGCAGTCATACCGGCATCGGAGGAGACCCTGCTGAGAGAACTTCGCGGCTCAACACCTCAGATCATCCTCAAGCGGATCACCCGCGAAATCCCCGCCAAGTCGCGCCTGGAACCCGCGATATAGGGCGTGCAATCGGCAGGTTCGGTGAAGGACTCCGCCACTTGGAACCGGCCCTGATAGATCCAGCGATTCGCGGCTGGCTTGATAAAAACCGGAATCGGCGCAGCTTGCTGCGCCAGTACATCGCCGGCTTGGCGGATATCGGGACCGTTGCCGCAGAGAATCTCAATGGGCGCACGAGGATTGAGTCGGGCATCGAGGCAGGCAGCGACAACAACGCCCTCCTAGTGGAGCCAGTCGCTTTGCAAGCTGCCGCCACATTGCGCGTGAATCTCTTCACGGGTGTAGTCAAAGCCGAGGGCGAAGGTCATCGTTTTGCTCGTGGTGGTGTGAAATCGGCCACCGTTGGACCTGCTTCATCGCCAGACCTTCCCGATGAATGCGCCGGGCTTCGGCTTTCCGCGCCCGTTCTTGTTGGCGACAGGCCCGACAACGCACCGCCACCGTCCAGACATCGCCTTGCGCTTCTTCATACCACCACCGCTGTTGCGCCGCCGTACAGATTTCCTCGACACCACAATCCTTGCAACGGAAAGGCCGGTCTTGGTAATAACCGCGCTGGACGAAATCGGGAATGCCGTAGCTGGTGGTGGGCCTTAATAAGGCAGGCGTAACCGGCTCGGCTCCAACGGGGCGATCCACGGGCCGGGCGTTGAGGGCGCGGGCTTTCTGCGCATTGCGGCGTAACCGGTGCGCCTTGATTTCTTGACGGCGTTGTTTGTTGCTCTTCATCGCGCAAGAAACGAGATTACATCACCACAATTGACACCGGCGTAAATCCCTTTTGGACATAGGTTTTGAAATCACGCAACCGCTGAACGTCAAAATCAATATTGGCCAACACATTCGGCCGTAACAAGACGTTGACCTCCGTGAGGTTTAACACCGTTTGGCTCATGTCCGCATTGAGTGTGGGAAGAATCAAGGCGCGGACCTTGCCTTTAGCTCCTTGCACATAGAGACCCGATAGAATCCGCCAAAGGATCATCGCCTGATCGGGATGCTGGGCATGGTGAAGGGCCGTGGCAACCTGTTGCGCGTGTTCATAGAGCGTTTGGCCCCATTGCACGACGAACAGCGTTTTGAGCCGTTCTTCCAACGTCACGTAATCAAATCGGCAAGGGTCTTGTGCTTTCGCCTTGGCTAACAGCCACCACGCTCGGAACAAGTCCTGTTCGTTTTGAATCCCACCGGAATAGACAATCGTGCGGTCGCGGGGCGCGGGAATGCGGTTGCGCACCTCGGGGTGATCACGCAAGAAGCTAATCAGCCCTTTGAGTTCGGTGTTTAAACCGGTGGTGTTGCTGGTACTCATCGCAGGACTCCTCTAGCGTCGCTCGGTGGCCCCAGTGGCTCGGGCCGTCGCCCGTTGGGCGGCGGCTTGCTCTTGAGCGGCGCGCACCTTGCCGCGTTCGATGCTTAATGCCTCTTGGCGCTGGGCTTCTTCGGCATTAGCCTTAGCTTGTTCCGCCCGGTATTGATCGCGCTCTTCCATGTAAGCCTTAGCGTCGTCGCTTAATCCAGAACCCGCGCCGGTGGGAATGGCTTTGACCGTCACCGCTTCGCCACCGCCTTGTAGCGTGCAGGGCATTTGCTGGAATTTGACCACGCCGGACGGATCGGGACATTTGTACATCGATTGCCCGAAGGCTGGATTAGCCAGCAGGGGCAAACTGATGAGGAGGGATCGGTGCATGGACGGTTCTCCAGTGAAAGGGGCAATCTATCGGTACGATGATGGTGAGTTACAGCAACCCCTTCTCCCGCGCTTGCTCCAGCCATTGCGGAAGCTCGTTGAGCAGTCGGTCGTACAACTCGGCGTCCTTGATCGTGTCGATGTCGTTGACGTGCATGAAACCGGCGTTGTCGATCACTCTCCCCGGCAACTCGTCCAGCTTGCGCAGGAATGGGAAGTCCTCTTTGCCGATCCCCACAAATTGCACGAACACCGGCTGTTTGGACAATTCGCGGATCACCTCGGCGCTGGCCGGTTTATCCGCATTGCCGCCATCGGTGAGGAAGATCACGAATACCGGGGCCGGTTGCGGAGCCGGGTATTTGTTCAGTAGTAACCGCAAGGGTGGCGCGTAGTTGGTCGCATCGCGGATTTTGTACTGGGACAGGATGACCCGCTCGACGTAACCCTCGATCTCGTCCAGAGTGACCGGAGGCAACTGGTAGGCGTTCGTCCCGAACAGCAGCAGATCGATCTGACCGTCATCATCAAAAGTCACCGCCAGCCCCAGTATTCGCTCGATCACCCGCTGGATGACGCCGAACTTATAGAGTACATTCATGGACAGGGAGATGTCTAGCACTAGCACCACTTGGGTTCCTCCCAACAAAGGTACATAACCCACCACAGGATTATGCTTGATCTCTGACGCGCATGATGGTCTGCCTACTGGTATTGAACTGGCGGGCGATCGCTGAAACGGTTTCTCCGCTTTCGATTTTTTGGTCCTGTAAATTTTCCTGTGATGGCGAGGGCTGGCAGCGCGAGGATAGGGCGTCAGCCACATCCAACCCCTTGATCCTTCTAAGTAGTTTTCGCTTCACCTACCCATTCCATCGTTCGGATCACAGGAGAATTTACAGGAGGATTTAATTAGCCGATTTTATACCGATGATTGGGGGGCTTATGAACGTCATTTGCCACCCGAACAACAGCGTGCCGTAGTTTATCCAATAGATATCCAGACATACCTTACACAGGGGCCTCTTCGAGATTGGCATACTGAGTCGTGGGAAGCTTGAAAAATGAGCGAATTCTTTCAATATTTTTCTTCAATTTTTCCAGACCAACATACAAGCGATGCTCTAAATCTCTCTTATTTTTAATCGGTTTCTTCTCAACGCCACGATGTTTAATTTGATTCCAA
>JAKLIY010000077.1 GCA_022709365.1 Pseudomonadota bacterium | reverse complement strand
GCAAGATTCGTGCACGTATAATTGACTGGCGTGCTAATCAAATATTGAACGTATTGCTGTTTGGTTATCATGTCGAGATTATACCAAAACAATCAACAACCTGGAACTCCAAGCGAAAGTCCTGAAATAAAATCTGTGTATTCCTGTAAGGATTTTCCTGACAGCGGGGTTTGGAGGGATCACTTGCTTTGATGGAAACTGCTTTTCTTCAAAGGGTTACTCAAAAAGTCAGGCCGCTTGATGAAAAATCTCTACGCAATTTTGCTGTTATGCGCCGGATTGTTGTTGACCGGCCCGCTCACTGCCAGTGAAACCGGTCGGGATCTACTGACCCCGGCGGAACGAGCCTGGCTCGCCGAGCACCCGGACATCGTGCTGGGCATCGGGGAAGAATGGGCGCCCGCGGTCGTCAAGGATGCGAACGGCCGGTTGGCCGGGTTCGCCTTCGATCATGTCGCCCTGCTCAACCGCAAGCTGGGAACGAACCTCCGTCTGGAAGCGGGACCCTGGCACGCCATCGTCGAACAGGCCGAGACGAGCCACATCGCCGGCCTGACTCTCTCCGCCCCCGTGGAAGCGCGCAAGGCCCATTTTCTCTTCACCCAGCCTTTCCACGCCGTTCAGTACTTCATCTATCTGCGGACCGGGCAGTCCATGCCCGATGACGGCATCAACGGGTTTCGAGGCCAGCGAGTCGGCTATCTCAAAGGTATCCTGTACCTAAGCAAGTTGCTGGAAGCGTATCCGGGGATCGAAGTCCTGCCGCTGGAGAGCACGGAGGCGCTGGCGCAAGCCTTGCTCAAGGGCGATGTCGCCGCCGCGCTGGACTCTTACGGCCTGGAATACTGGCGGGCGACCCACGGCGTATTGGGTTTCGCGCCGATGCGAATGCTGCCCGAGAGCCAAACCAACCTGGTGATGTCGATCCGCAAGGATTGGCCGGAGCTGGTCGAAATTCTGAACAAGGGACTCGCGGCCGTCACCCGCGAGGAGATGGCCGAACTCTACCGACGCTGGTTCGGGCAGGACTACCTGAGCCGCATCGCTCCCCAGGTTGCGCTCACCGCCGAAGAGCAGGCCTGGCTCACCGAACACCCGGTCCTGCGGGCGAGCATCGACCCGCACCGGGCGCCGGTGGAGTTTTTGGACGAAGCGGGAAATCCCCAAGGCATTTCCGTCGTGTATTTGCAACGTCTGGAAAAGCTGCTGGGCCTGCGGATCGAATGGGTCCAGGGTCTGGCCTGGACCGAGGCGAAACAGCGGCTCGCCGACGGCGGTCTTGATGTGTTGCCGACCATGGCGGTGACCCCGGACCGGCAACGTTCGATCCATTTCACCGAACCCTATCTGTCCTTTCCCGTCGTGATCTTCTCCGCGGCGGACGTGGCCTATCTGGGCGATCCGCGCGCCCTGGCGGGGAAGACCGTGGCAATCGTGCAGGGCGAGGCGATCCAGGACTGGCTGCGGCGGGACTGGCCACAACTGGCGCTGTTGCCGGTTGCCAACGCCCAAGAGGCGCTGCGCAAGGTCGCAAACGGCGAAGCGTTCGCCTTTGTCGGCAATCTGGTCACCACCAGCTATTACATCGGTCAATCCGGCCTGACCCAGATCAAGGTGGCCGGCGAAACGTCCTATGTCTACCAGGTTGGGATGGGCGTGCGCCAGGATTGGCCGATGCTGGCTGGCATCCTGCAAAAGGGCCTCGACGCCATCCCCAAGAGCGAGCGGGATGCGATCTACCACGACTGGATTTCTATCCGCTATCAGCACGGTACGGACTACCGGCTGCTGGGGCAGGTCGTGGTCTTGGCGGCGCTGATGCTGTTTATCATCGTGTACTGGAATCGCCGGCTGGCTCATGAGATTCATCAGCGCCGTTTGGCCGAGGTGTCGCTGACCGAGGCCAAGCAGCAGGCCGAATCGGCCAACCGCGCCAAAAGTGCTTTTCTCGCCCACATGAGCCACGAGTTGCGCACGCCGCTCAATGCCGTGCTGGGCTTTGCGCAACTCCTGGAAAGAAATGGGCAAATCGACGACCGGCAACGCCAGTATATCCACAGCATTCGCCGGGGCGGGGAACAATTACTGGGCCTGATCAACGATGTTCTGGAATTGGCGAAGATCGAGGCGAACCGCTTTGAACTCTTCCCCGTCGCTTGGGACAGCGCCGAATTGTTGCAGGAATTGGCCGGCCTGTTCCGGGGACGCGCCGAGCAAAAGGGCCTCCACTTCCACATGGAGTTATCGACGCCGGTGCCACGAACGTTGTCCTGTGATGTCAAGTTTCTGCGTCAGATTCTGGTCAATCTGCTGGACAACGCCATCAAGTTCACGGAGCGGGGCAGCGTCACCCTGCGCCTGGGTTTCGTAGATAAAACTGTGTTGCTGGAGGTAGCGGATACTGGAGTGGGCATTCCGCCGGCGCAGATTGGTGCCATTTTTGAACCCTTCCGGCAAGCCGGCGATCCGACCTCCCGCGCCCTGGGCGTCGGCTTGGGGCTGGCGATTACCAAAGAACTGACCGTGCGGATGGGCGGCGCGCTGACTGTGGAGAGTACGCCAGCGCAAGGCAGCACGTTCCAGGTACGGATTCCGGCGCAGGTGGTGTCGTCCCTCATCTCGGCGGGAGTCGCAGAACAGGTTTACATCAACGGCTATCGACGCACGCTGGGCGCCGGTCCCTTACGCATCCTGATCGCTGATGATGAAGCGGAAAACCGGGAGATTCTGCGCAACATCCTGGAACCCCTCGGTTTCGCCGTGGAGGAAGCGCAGACCGGCCGGGATTGTATCAAGAGGGCGCAGACCTGGATGCCGGATTTGATTTTCATGGATTTGCGGATGCCGGATCTGGACGGCTTGGAAGCAACCCGCGCCTTGCGGGCGATGCCGGCGTTTCGGTCCATGCCCATTATTGCGGTGACCGCCGCCGCCTTCGCAGAAGACCGCGCTCAAGCGCTGGCGGCGGGTTGCGTAGCCCACCTCGCCAAGCCGGTGTTCCTGGACACGCTGCTGGAAACCTTGGGCATGTGGTTGTCGCTGGAGTGGCGGCGTGATGATCCGTCCACAGTGGCAAACGACTCCCCCCGTGCGGGAGGGAATCTGGCGGGAAGAGGATTCAACGGCCATGTTCTGGTCGTGGACGACGAACCGCAAAATATTCATTTCCTGAACGACCTGCTGCGGGAACAGGGCTACCGGGTATCTACCGCCGAGAGTGGCGAGCGAGCGCTGGAGACAGCCAATAAGATAGTCCGGGAAGGGCGTCTGGACGTGATTTTGCTGGACATTCTGATGCCCGGCGGCATCGACGGCCTTGAGACCTGCCGCCGCCTGAAGGCGAGTGAAGCGCTGTGCAATACGCCGGTGATCTTCCTCACCGGCAGGGACGATGAGGACCTCATGGTGCGGGCCTTTGATGCGGGCGGTGCGGACTATGTCCTCAAACCCTTCAACGCGGAGGTGCTGCTGGCCCGGGTTCGCGCCCATGCCCAACTGGGATTGCTATCGAGCCATCTCGAATCGACGCTGGCCCAGCGCACGGAAGCACTGAACCTCGCCAATGCCCGATTACGCCAACTGGCGATGGAGACAGCCCTGATCGAAGAGCGAGAACGGAAGCGCTTGGCGGGTGAACTGCACGACAGTCCTATGCAGAAGTTGGCGCTGGCGCAATTCCAGATCACGGCTGGCACCCGGTATCGGGATCAAGAGGCCGAAGAGCGCCTCGAAACCGGACTTGAGTTGCTGCGGGAAGCACTTCAGGAACTGCGCTCCCTGCAATTTGAACTCAGTCCTCCCTGCCTTTACCAGGAGGGTTTAGCCCCGGCACTGGAATGGCTGGCGTCTCATACCACACGCCGCTTCGGCGTTGCCTTGTCGTTTATCGTCCCCTGCTCCCTGCCGATCCTCGACCAGGACCTGTCCATCGTCTTGTTCCAGTGCGCCCGTGAACTCGTTTACAACATCGCCAAGCACGCCAACGCCTCGGCGGGCCGAATCGAACTCGATATCCAGGATCAGACGGTTCTGCTGGTGGTCAGCGACAATGGCCGGGGGTTCCCGCCTGGCGCTGCGGCGGGTCCATCAGGAACCGGGGGAGGCTATGGATTGTTCAGCGTGCGTGAGCGCCTGGCGTTGCTGGGCGGTAGTCTGTCCATTGCATCGGATGCCACTGGGAGCCACGTCTCAGTGCGGGCGCCGCTGGCTTACCGTTTTGAAGAGGTATTGATCAATCAGGGTTGTCATTCGACGATAGAGAAAACTGACCCAGAGGTCGTCATGGCATGATCATCACCGTTCTGCTGGCTGACGACCATGTGCTTTTCCGGCAGGGACTGGCCTTGCTGGTGCGCGAGCAGGAGGGTTGGCAGATGGTCGGCGAAGCCGGCAACGGCGAGGAGGCGGTCGCTCTCGCCGAGGCGCGCCAACCCCACATCGCGGTGCTGGATGTGGAGATGCCCCGCATCAACGGTATCGAAGCCGCACGACAGATCAGGCAGGTATCGCCGGGGACCCGGATCGTGGCGCTGTCGATGTACGGGGACGCGCACTATCAGGAACGGATGTTCGAGGCGGGCGCTTCAGCCTATGTGCTGAAGAACGAGGCGATGGATGATCTGGTCGAGGCGGTCGAGACCGCGCTGCGCGGGGAACGCTTTGTGAGTCCCGCCGTCGCCCGGAATGGCGCGATAGTTGAGCGGCGTAGCGCAGAACTCGACAAACGCGCTTTGAGTGAGCGAGAGAGGGAGGTGTTGCGCTGGTTGGCGCAAGGCCAGCGCACCCGGGAGATCGCCGATGCGCTCGGCATCAGCGCCAAAACGGTGGAAACCTACCGCAGTCGGATCATGCTCAAGCTCGGTATCGACAACCTGCCGGGTTTGGTGAAATTCGCCATCCGGGCAGGGATTGCATCCACAGAGCTTTGATCCGGCATCGCCTTTAGCCCGAATCCGACGCTGCATTATTGAGGATAAAGCGATCCGGCTGGCGAGGTTCAAAATCCTCTTACAGCCGCCGCAGTCGTTCCAGATACACCCGCTCATCCGGCTCCGTGTGACTCCGCTGCGCTTCCCACAACGTTTCGCCCAGACACTCCATCATCCGATGCTCGACGGCGTGGCGGTCGCCCAAGCGTTGGCAAAGCTGTTGATAGACTTCAACAATGCCTTCGGGACGCTGGCCGCCCAGTTGCTCCTGAATGGCGATATGCATCCCCATGTGCAGGAAGGGATTGGTTTCGCCCATTTCCGGCAGGTATTCGCGACCCAGGGCCGTCTCGGCGTTCGTCAACGCCGGCTGATATTCGGGATGCTCGCGAATCACGCCGGCGATGAGATGCTCCAGCGGCTCCAGGGGTTGCCCGGACTGCGCCTTGTCCCAAACCGTGCAGTAATACCGGCGCAGGCTATCGCGGTCATTGCCAAACATTCACAGCGCCTCGCTCTTGTCAGGATATTCACAGAGATCGTGGATCGGGCAGTCTGCACAACGCGGTTGACGGGCGGTGCAGACATACCGGCCATGCAGAATAAGCCAGTGATGGGCATCCTGCCGGAACGCTTCCGGCGTTGCGGCCAGCAACCTATCCTCTACCTCCCGCACCGTTTGCCCCGGAGCCAGTCCGGTGCGGTTGGCGACCCGGAAGATATGAGTGTCCACAGCAATGGTCGGTTCACCGAAAGCGGTGTTGAGAATCACGTTAGCGGTTTTGCGCCCGACGCCCGGCAAGGCTTCCAGCGCCGCCCGGTCGCGTGGCACCTCGCCGCCGTGCCGTTCCAGCAGCAGGGCGCAGGTTTTGAGAATATGGGCCGCCTTGGTATTGTACAGACCAATTGTTTTAATGAAGTCCTTCAACCGCGCCTCGCCCAATTCCAGAAACGCTTGCGGCGTATGAGCGACCGGGAAGAGTCGAGCGGTCGCTTCATTGACTTTTTTATCGGTGGATTGCGCCGATAAAATCACCGCGACCAGCAATTCAAATGGACTGAGATAGCGCAGTTCAGTGGTGGGCTGCGGACGGGCAGCCTGCAGGCGGGCGAAGAGTTCGTGAATTTGCGCAGCGTTCATAGGAGCGCTTCACGCAAATAGGCGGCAGCATTCACCGGACTTTCCTGGCAGACCCACAGCCCGAGTTGCTCAAAACCGCCGATTTCCTGAGTATGGGCCAGAAATTCCAGATACAGACCCGCGCCCGGCCCATTATTCACGGTCATGTTAAACGCCGGTTCCCGGCCCAGTTTTGGCATAATCCGCAACAAGGCTCGCATCGCGTCCTGAATGCCCTGAGTCACAGCCCGCATTTCAACATCGGTCAACTCATGCAAATACTGCCGACTCGTATCCTTAACTACTAATAGCATGTCGTAAGGCCGCCGCATAAAATAGGGTACGATCAAAATGGCGGGTCCATAATCCCGGACCCGTAATTCCACTGGATTTTCCTGTAATAGGTAGTGGGTAAAGCATTCACCGTCATGGCGTTCAGCAAAACACCAGTTATTATAAAAACGACTGGGCATAATATTAGTGTAACCAATTTGCTGATGACCATGCGCCAGTGATCCGCCGGCCAGTCGGCCATAATTCTTGATCATCGAGACGAATCCATGCGTCAATTTACGCGGCGGCGGCATTTCCGAAGGCGGCATTAATCCTTCTGATTCATAGAGCAACTTGTTTTCCAACGCCGCCAAACGTTGTAGAACGATCAATCCATCGTTCAGCGACAGTGTGTGCCAGTCCTGATCATGCTGTGAAGAAGTCCATTGCAGAAAATGAAAGCCGTAGGACACTCGTCCAATATGCGCAGGATCGGGATACAGCGGTTGTTGCCGATACTCTTCCAGAATATTCTGCAAGGGATAGATAATCGGGAACAGGTTTTTATTGATGAAGGTTGCGCCCTGACTGAGTGGTGCTACGTCTACTACGCCAGTGGTTTTACCCTGGCAGATCACGCAGGGCTTTTCATCAATCGCCGGTGAAGCATCAGGATGTCCCGCATCGTGCGGTCGCCGCGCCCGGGTAGAGTTGTAGACAATGAGTTCCCCATTCCGCGGATCGATCTGACACACTGAATCCGGCAAGAAGGGTATCATCTCCTTCTCGGCATGAAAGAGTTCATTCAACTGCTGCATGGACAGTTGCTCGATGGATTGCGACTGCACCATCGACTGGAGCATTTCCCAACTCAGTTGTTGTGACATGTCCGTTCATCCGTTTGGTTGAAACGGGTTGCTTATACCACTTGGCTGCCTACAATGACAAAATTGAATACGTTTTTCCCACGGAGATAACCCATGTTTAACGCCATCCTGATCGACAAGACCGACGCCGGCTACCAGGCCAATGTGCAAGCAATCGACGACGCCCGGTTGCCGGAAGGCGACATCACCGTGCGCGTCGCCTATTCCACCATTAACTACAAGGATGGACTGGCGATCACCGGCCAGTCGCCGGTCGTGCGCAAGTTTCCGATGGTCCCGGGCATCGACTTCGCCGGCACGGTTGAGACCAGCGACCATGCCTCCTGGCGAGCGGGCGACCCTGTGGTGTTGAACGGCTGGGGCGTCGGCGAAACCCATTGGGGTGGTCTGGCGCAGAAGGCCCGGGTCAAAGGCAACTGGCTGGTGGCGCTGCCAGCAGTGTTTAACCCGAAACAGGCGATGATCATCGGCACGGCGGGTTATACCGCTATGCTCTGTGTCCTGGCGTTGGAAAAGCACGGCGTTCGGCCCGCGGATGGCGAAATTCTGGTTACTGGCGCCGGCGGCGGGGTGGGCAGCGTCGCCATCGCCGTACTGGCCAAACTGGGCTACACCGTAGTCGCTTCTTCGGGCCGGGCGGATGCCGAAGCCGAGTATCTCAAAGCGCTGGGCGCTGGCGAAGTGATCGACCGGGCGGCGCTCGCTGCGCCGGGCAAGCCCCTGACCAAGGAGCGCTGGGCCGGGGCAGTGGATGCAGTGGGCAGTCATACGCTGGCCAATGTCTGCGCCAGTCTGAAATATCGCGGTGCGGTCGCAGCCTGCGGTCTGGCGCAGGGCCTGGATTTCCCGGCCAGCGTCGCGCCCTTCATCCTGCGCGGGGTGACGCTATACGGCATTGACAGCGTGATGGCGCCTTCTACGGTGCGTAAGGAAGCCTGGGCGCGGCTGGCTCATGACCTCACCCCGGCCAAACTGGAATTGATCGGGTCCCGGGACATCGGCTTGGCGGAAGCGATTCAGGCGGGCCGGGATATTCTGGAGGGCAAGATTCGCGGGCGGGTAGTGGTCGACGTCAACCAGTGATTCCCGGCCTCTTAGAGACTAATGGGATGGTCCGCCCCGCTCCCCCAAGGAGTCCAAAGCGGGCACACTAGGTGATGTTGTCAACCATCCTCTACTGAGAGTACGGAGCGGACCCATGAAAGAGCATAACAGCAACGAGC
>JAKLIY010000076.1 GCA_022709365.1 Pseudomonadota bacterium | reverse complement strand
CCGCAAGATTCGTGCACGTATAATTGACTGGCGTGCTAATCAAATATTGAACGTATTGCTGTTTGGTTATCATGTCGAGATTATACCAAAACAATCAACAACCTGGAACTCCAAGCGAAAGTCCTGCCAATAAAAGGGCTTGACCAATGAGAATTGCGGAACTCCGTCCACAACCCAATTGGGTGTTGTCCATCGTTGCAGACGATGGTCGTGTTGGCAGTTTTGATGTCAGGCCCTATCTGGAATATGAAGCGTTTGAATACCTTCGAAACCAAGACGAATTTATGAAGGTTATCAATGGTGGATACTTTATCGAATGGGATTGTGGTGCTGATTTGTCAGCGGACACCATTGAGGCGCGATGGCAGGTTGTTGGCAAAGCAACCCCGCAGACAACTGCCTAACCAATCGCTCCAGCGGACTGCCTATGGCGGCGGATGGCATCCGCCGCCCCGTTATGCAACCAGCAAGGTGAGCAAGGGGTTAATCAGGCTTTTACCCCGGTAGCGGACGTTATGCACAAGCTGAAAGAAGTCCAAATACAACGGTAGTTTCTCCTGCGAGAGGCCGCGATAGGGGCGTAACCATGAACGGAGCAGCGACCAGCAGCCTTCCTGGGCGTTCACAGGAATCTCATGGAAACCATCACCGTCTTCATCGCGGGCGTATTTGCCCCGACCGTCTTCAGCAAGTCTGAAATCCATATTGAGCCTTGGTTTTAAACATCAACAACTATCCTGCCTACGCCATTGCGCCAATTCGCGGCGCAGCACCTTGCCATTGGCAGTGCGCGGCAAGGCGTCGATGAAAATGATTTCACGCGGACACTTGTAAGCGGCCAGATGGGCGTGGGCGTAGGCCAGCAGCGGCGCGGCGTCCAGCCCGTCCGGTTCGTCGGGATCACGCGGCACGACAAAAGCTGCAATTACACAGACTTCATCGCGCACCCGCAACTCGGTGACAGCGACTTCCGCGACCGCTGGATGCTGGCTGAGGCAATGCTCAACTTCCAGCGGCGAGACCCGGTAGCCCATGGCGTTCATCACGTCGTCATTGCGCCCGTGGTAAATCAGATAGCCGTCAGCGTCGAAATGCGCCAGATCGCCGCCGATGAACCAGTCGCCCCGGTAGACCAATTCCTCCTCATCAGGCCGGTTCCAGTAACCGAGCATCAATCCTGGATCGCTGCGATGCACCGCCAGCAGACCCATTTCGCCGGGCGGCAGGGGTTCATCGCCCGCATCTCGATCCACCGGCAACGCGGCGACACAACGGCCTGCCTGCGCTTTGCCGGGACTGCCCGGTTTCACCGGAACCTGCGGCGATGAAGAGATATAGGTGGAACACTCGCTCATGCCCAGCGCTTCATACAGTTCCTTGCCAGTCACTGCCCGCCACTGTTCCAGCAAGGCCACGCTCAGCGCCTCGCCCGCCGTGAGTCCATGCCGCAGGCTGGACAGGTCGAAATCACGCAAGTCGTTGTATTTTAGCACCTGCCGATACAGGCCCGGCACCGCCGCAAACAGGGTGGCCCGGAACTTTTCCAGCAGCATCGGCCAGACGGTAACATCGCGCGGGCCGTTATACAGCACGGTCGTCGCTCCATTCGCCCAGGGATCGGTCAATCCGACGCCAAGAGTGTAGGTCCAGTTGAACGCGCCGGCGTGCAACATCACATCGTCTGGGTGAATACCATACCAATCATGATACATTGATCGCCGTCCCCAGGCCGAACGCTGGGCGTGCAATACCCCCTTGGGCCGACCTGTCGTGCCGGAGGTGTAGACCAAAAAGGCCGGATCGTCAGCGGCAGTGTCGATGTAATCGGCTGGTTCGGCGACCCGCAACGCCGCCATGTCCGCCGGCCCCAATATCTGAACCCCCGGCGGTGGCGCAATGGCGAGATCATCGGACATCGCCAGCAACTGCGCGCCGGAGTCCACCAGCAGGAAATCGGCTTCCTCCTCGGTCAATTGCGCCGAGGACGGCAACGGGACAGCGCCGGCGGCGATGGCGCCGAAAAACATCAGCGCGTAGTCGCTGGTATTGCCCATACGGATCATCAGTCGTGCGCCGGGTTGCAAACCGAGTTGACGCAATCCGGCTGCGGTACGTCGCACTGCTTCATCCAACTGCTGGTAGGTCCACTGTTCCGCTGCGGCAGCGGGCGCATGGGCGTCGGACACGACGATGAGGGCCACCTTATCCGGCGTCGCCCGCGCCGCTGCTTCCAGACAATACCGCGCCATATTGAATCGCGGTGGCGGCGGCTCACCGATATATGCCGATTTAGCGTTCATTTTTTACCTATCCCCTGATGTCTGATAATAGGCATCCCAGGGCGTTGCCCTAGGCTAAAGTTAGTACGCCCCTTTGGGGCTTAACCGCATGAAAATTCTCTTTTAGCCCTGAAAGGGCGGCTCAATGTTAGCCCAGGGCAACGCCCTAGGCGATCAGGGGCGGTCTGGACGATTACGGGTCTATTGCCGATGCCTGACGCCTTATTTCCAGAAATCCGGCAAAAACAGCAGCAGCAATGGGAATACCTCCAGCCGCCCCACCAACATGGCTAACGACATTAACCAAGTCGCGGCATCATTCAGCGGGCTGAATCCCACTGCCGTTTCGCCTAATCCAATTCCCATATTGTTTAAGCAGCCTGCCGTTGTGCCGAACGCGGTTACCATATCTACACCGGTCGCCGTCAACGCCAATGAAAAGAAGCAATAACTAAAAATATACAAATAATAGAATCCCCAAACTGCCTGCATGACTCGGTCGGGAATGGGTTGGTTGCCCAACTTGACCGCGATTTGCGCAGACGGACGAATTAGCAGTCGTGCCTCGCGCATACTCTGCTTATACAACAGTAGAAAGCGGATCGCCTTGATGCCACCGCAGGTCGAACCAACGCAGCCGCCGAAAAAACTGCCCAGTAGCAACAGCAGCGGCACAAAGATCGGCCAGTCGGCTGGATAACCGATCGTCCCCAGTCCGTTGTCGGTAATCACCGAAGCCGCCTGGAAAAAGCCGTGGTAAAAAGACTCCCACAATGGAAATTTGCCGCTGTAATACAGAAATACACAGGTTATGGCGATAATCCCACCCATCACCACCATGCAGAACTTGAATTCGGCATCATGAAAGATCGCCTTGAGGCTGCGGGAACGCCAGGCCAGGAAAAACAGCGCAAAATTAACTGCGGCTACCAGCGAGAAAAAACCCGCAACCAGTTCAATCATCGGGCTGTTAAAATAGCCGATGCTGGCGTCGTGAGTGGAGAAGCCACCGAGCGCTAATGTGGCGAAACTGTGGCAGAGCGCGTCAAAGAAATTCATCCCCGCCGCCCAGAATGACAGGGTGCAGATCACGTTCAGGCCGACGTAGATATACCAGAGATTTTTGGCGGTCTCGGTGATCCGGGGCGTGAGCTTTTCGTCTTTCATCGGCCCCGGTGTTTCCGCCTTGTAAAGTTGCATACCGCCAATGCCCAGCATGGGCAACAGTGCCACCGCCAGCACCACGATGCCCATGCCGCCGAGAAAATTGAGTTGCGCCCGGTAATACACAATCGCCTTGGGCATGACATCGAGGCCAGAAAGAACCGTGGCACCGGTGGTGGTCAGGCCGGACGCCGTCTCAAACACGGCGTCCACCAGCGGCATGTGCGGGTTATCCGACAGCATGAACGGCAAAGCACCGACCAACGACAACAAAAACCAGAACGCCACGACGACGACAAAACCATCCCGATTGCGCAGATCGGGCTTAAACCGGCAGACCGGCAACCAGCACAGCAGACCTAGCATCAGCATGGCCCCCATAGCCTCGGCAAACGGCGTGACCACATTATAACCGTCGTACCACCAGGCTACCCCGATCGGCGGCAGCAGGGTGACGCTGAACATCATCATCAACACCCCTACCATGTACAACGCTGTCTTGAGTGGCGACCGTTGCTGAACGACCAACCACGTTTTATCACGGGCCATTGTTTATATTCCCCCGATTTATTTCCAGAAATCCGGCAAAAACAGCAACAACAGCGGGAAGATTTCTAGTCGACCCACCAACATGGCCAACGACATCAACCAGGTCGCGGTGTCATTCAGCGTACTGAATCCCGCCACCGTATCGCCCAACCCCACTCCCATATTGTTCAAACAAGCCGCCGTCGTGCCGAACGCCGTGACCAGATCCACGCCGGTCGCCGCCAGCGCCAGCGAGAAGGCGCAATAGCAGAAAATGTAAAGGTAATAAAATCCCCAGACCGCCTGCATCACCCGGTCAGGAATGGGATGATCGCCCAACTTGACCGCAATTTGCGCGGTGGGGCGAACCAGCAGCCGGGTCTCGCGCACACTTTGCTTGTACAGCAACAGAAATCGGATCGCCTTGATGCCGCCACAGGTCGAACCGACGCAGCCGCCGAAGAAACTGCCCAGCAGAAACAGGAGCGGGATAAATGCTGGCCAGCTCTCGTGAGTCGGATAACCGGCTGTGACCAAACCGGTGCCGGTAATGATCGAAATCCCCTGAAAAGCCCCCAGATGAATGGAGTTCCACCATGATGTCCCATTCAGGTAGAGATGCAGGCCGGCTAGGGCGACGATGCCCGCGACCACCTGCATACAAAACCGGAATTCGGCGTCCTGAAACACCGCGCTGAGACTGCGGGCGCGCCACGCCAGAAAATACAGGGCAAAGTTGACCATGGCCACCAGCATGAAGAAGACCGTGATCCACTCGAAGACGGGATTCTGGAAATAGCCGATGCTGGCGTCATGAGGTGCGAAACCGCCCAGCGCGATCGTGGTAAAACTGTAGCAGATCGCATCGAACGGACTCATCCCCGCCAGCCAATAGGCCAGGAAGCAGGCAATACTCAGCCCGACATAGATGAACCACAGGTTCTTGGCCGTTTCAGTAATACGCGGCGTGAGTTTTTCGTCCTTCATCGGCCCCGGCGTGGACGCCCGGTAGAGCTGCATCCCGCCGATGCCCAGCATCGGCAACAGGGCCACCGCCAACACCACAATGCCGATTCCTCCCAGGAAATGCAGTTGCGCCCGGTAGTAGAGGATAGCTCTGGGCAGGTGGTCGAGGCCCGAGAGAACCGTTGCGCCAGTGGTCGTCAGGCCGGAAACGGTTTCGAATACCGCATCGACGAACCGCACTTGCGGCTGGTCGGACAGCAGGAACGGCAAAGCGCCCAGCAGCGACGACAAGACCCAGAACGCGACCACCAGGATGAAACCGTCGCGGTTGCGTAGATCGATTTTGAAGCGACGCACCGGGAACCAGCAGACCAGACCCAAGCCCAGCGATGCGCCGAGCGCCTCGACAAAAGGCAGGACGACATCATAACCATCGTAATGCCACGCCACGGCAATCGGGGGTAGCAGGGTAGCGCTGAACAGGATCAACAACAATCCGACCATGTACAGCCAGGTTTTGAACGGTGCCCGCCGGTAAACCAGCGGCGACGTTTTTCCGCCGGTTTTCACCGTTTGATCGCTCATAATGAAGTCCTGTGCGTGCTCCAGCACGGAGAAAACTTGCCTGTCGGCGCGGCGGATTGATTGTGTGATCGATGGATGGGCTATTATGATCGTACAGACTGACTCCGGGTCAATCCCTGATCCTTGCCACTGGGTCCGTGACCAGCGACCGGCGTCCCAAACAACGTCCATGCGCCTTGCTAAGGAGGAATTGCATGAAACTCACCAGCCCCGTCTTGCGCGACAGCCAACCGATTCCTGCTGAGTATGCCTTTGGCGTCGCCGATCCTGCACAGCATGTCGTCCTCGGTTCCAACACCAATCCACCGCTAACCTGGAGCGAGTTGCCGCCGGAAACCCGCTCTTTGGCGCTGATCTGCTATGACCGGGACGTGCCGACCCGGGCGGATGATGTCAATCAGGAAGGCCGGCAGGTGCCAGCGGAGCTGCCGCGCACTGATTTCTATCACTGGATTCTCGTCGATCTGGCGCCAGAGCCGAATCACATCCTGACCGGTGAATTTTCCAAGGGCGTGACTCCCGGCGGTAAACCCGGACCGCAGGCCCCGCGTGGCGCACGCCAGGGCATCAACAATTATCGGGAGTGGTTTGCCAGCGATCCGGCGATGGTGGGCCGTTATTTCGGCTATGACGGACCCTGTCCGCCCTGGAACGACAGCATCGTTCACCACTATATCTTTACCCTGTACGCGCTGGATATCGAACGCTGCCCGGTGGCCGGCGACTTCACGGGGCCGGAAGTGTTGGCGGCGATTGCCGGCCATGTCCTCGATCAGGCCAGCCTGACGGTCACCTACAGCTTGAACCCGGCAGTACCGGCCTGAACGCGCTGTCCTGGCGGCTCCAAGGGGCAGCGCCGCCGATCTCCCGCTTTCACGTTCACCCAGAGGTTACCTATGAGTCCTGTCGAGTCTTCCGGTGCCGATCAGCGCAAATTCAAGCGTTGGTATCTCGTGATGTATCTGCGGGTCTACGATCAGGACACCCAGGAATTGCTGGGTCACATCGTGGACATCAATAAGGATGGCATCCGCCTGGTCAGTGACAAACCGATCGCGCTGAACCGGACGTTCCGGTTGGGGGTGAATGTGCCTAAGGAAAACAGTTCACCTCAGCGCATTTTCCTGGAAGCGGAAAGCCTGTGGTGTGGCCGGGATATCAATCCAGACTTCTACGATACCGGCTTCCGTATCCTGAATATCGGAGCGTCGGCGCTGCTGAAGCTGCAACTGTTGATCGAGGAATTCAAGTTCTGAAGATCAAACCACCCCCTCCTTATCCAGGGAGGGGATGATCGCATCGCCCGCTATTTGGCCAACCGGATACTGGCTGGCGATGTTTCTTCGAAGACTTCCCGATAGCTGGCGTAAATGGCGCAGACCGTCACTGGCCCCAGAATCAGGAAACCCAGTCCGAACGGAATCGTGGCGACGACCGCCAGCACAATGTAGATCAGTCCGAACACCAGAAAGGGCAGCATATTGATCCAGCAGGCGACGATACTGGCCTGCACGGCGGGCCAGGCGTTTTGCCGACCCAGCATCACCAGCGGGACGCCATAGAACAGCGCCATGGCGATCAGGAAGCCAATGACGATCAAGATCAACGCGACGATCAGACCCACGCCCGCCAGGACACCGCCCATCGCTTCAGGGGGAACGATGACCCCGGTGCTATCCAGCGTGGCTCCCATCACCAGGCCGCCGCCCATGAACACCATGACCACCAGCGCCATCAGCACATAGCCGGCCAGACTGATCGCGCCGAGCAGGACCAGCGGCCCCAGCCGCTCCTGATCGCGAAACCCTTGGAACAAATGGCCAATTTCCAGCGTTTCGCCGCGCGCCTGCGCCGCCGCCCCGTACAGCATTCCGCCCGCCAGCACTGGCGATAACAGCATGTAGGCCAGCCCGCCAATGAAAGGAATAAACGACAACACCACGCTGATGGCCAGATAAATCAACAGTATGACGACCCACACCCCTGGCGCTTTAGCGAACAGTTGCCAACCCTCGACGATCCAGCCCCAGCCGCGCCCGGCCTCCGCACGAATTGCAGTCATGAACGACTTCCTCCTGATTGACATAGAAAGGAATCAGGATAACGCAAAGCGATGATCCGGCAAGCCTGCCCGCAAAAAAGCCCGCCGACTTGCGCCGACGGGCTTTCTCTACACACATTCGACCTAAATTACAGCGCCTCAAAGACTCCCGCTGCGCCCATACCGGTGCCGATGCACATCGTCACCATGCCGTATTTCCCGCCGCGCCGGCGCAGGCCATGCGTCAGCGTCGCTACCCGAATCGCCCCGGTTGCGCCCAGCGGATGACCCAGGGCAATCGCGCCGCCCAGCGGGTTGACCTTGGCCGGGTCGAGATGCAACTCGCGCATCACCGCCAGACTCTGCGCGGCGAACGCCTCGTTCAACTCGAACCAGTCAATGTCTGCCGACTTCAACCCGGCGAGTTCCAGCGCTTTCGGAATCGCGGCAATCGGGCCGATGCCCATGATGTGCGCCGGTACGCCCGCGACGGCGTAACTGACAAAGCGCGCCAGTGGCTTCAGGTTCAATTGCTGGACCATCCGCTCGCTCATCAGCAGCACCGCCCCGGCCCCATCGCTCATCTGCGAGCTGTTGCCCGCCGTCACACTGCCTCTGGCCGCGAACACCGGCTTCAACTTGGCTAAACCGGCCAGGTTGCTGTCGGGACGCGGGCCTTCATCGTTTTCCAGCACTCGTTCCCGAATACGCACCTGCATGGTTTTCGTATCCGGCGAGCGATCCAGCACCGTGTAGGGCAGAATTTCCTGCTTGAATTCCCCGCTGGAAATCGCCGCCACCGCCCGGCGATGACTTTCCACGGCGAAAGCATCCTGATCCTCGCGGGAAATTTTCCACTGTTCCGCGACTTTCTCCGCAGTCAGGCCCATGCCGTAAGCAATTCCGACATTTTCGTCCTTGGCGAACACTTCGGGATTGAGAGCGATCTTGTTGCCAC
>JAKLIY010000075.1 GCA_022709365.1 Pseudomonadota bacterium | reverse complement strand
CATTCAGCTTTCATGATAGTATCTTCATATTTTATAGTGGCCTATCAATCCGAATCACAGCAATTCAGGCAATTTATCTATAACTTAGTTCCTCGATCATGTAGGGATTACTATTAGGTAGACTATAACCTGAAAACCCCTTAAGTTATAGTTTACCTAATGGTGATCCCTACATGGCATTTTAAGTAACCAATTGATTATTGAGGATTTTTAAAAATTACTTTAAAATAAAACAGGAAAAACGATAGGTTACTTAATATCCTCAGTAGGGATATTTATTAGCTAGACTATAATGGCAGTGGGGGCTGGGGGGAGGGGGTGAATGCTTACAAGGGGAGGGGATTGACTGCGGGGCTTGGAACTCCGGTTGGCCGTTACTGCACCAATGCATTAATCAATCACCTCGCGAGGTTTGATCATGCCGGTTGTTATCGACGAAGAAACCCTCCACGCCGCCCGCCTCAGTCCCAGCGACTTCAAGCAGGAAATCGTCGATGCCCGTCGGCTAATTCCAGCGCTTCCATCACCACCTCCACCCCCGCGCCGCGCCGACACGCCTGCTCGCTCAACGTGCGCCGCCAGACCCGCGCCCCCGGTACACCCTGAAACAAGCCCAGAATGTGCCGGGTCATGCAGTGCAATGGCGTACCTTGTTGCAACTGCTCCTTTATATAAGGAGTGAAGGCGTGAACCACCTGATGACGGCTGAGCGGTGATTCACTCGAACCGAAAAACCGTTGATCCACCCCGGCCAGCAGGTACGGGTTCTCATAAGCCGCCCGGCCGATCATCACCCCATCCACCCAATGCAACTGTTCCGCTGCCTGCTCCAGCGTGATCAGCCCGCCATTCAACACCACAGTCAGATGAGGAAAATCCCGTTTCAACTGATGCACCATCTCATAACGCAGCGGCGGAATTTCCCGGTTCTCCTTGGGACTCAAACCGCTCAACCACGCCTTGCGGGCGTGAATCATGAACGTCGCACATCCGCCCGCTGCGACCCGACCGACAAAATCCACCAGTGCCTCATAGGAATCCCGCTCATTGATGCCGATACGGGTTTTGACCGTGACCGGAGTCGCCACCGCCGCCCGCATCGCCGCCACACACTCCGCCACTAACTCCGGCTCCGCCATCAGACAGGCCCCGAATCGGCCCGATTGCACCCGGTCGCTGGGACACCCAACATTCAGATTCACCTCGTCATAGCCCCAGTCCGCCGCGATTTTTGCGCACTGAGCCAAATCCGCCGGATCGCTGCCACCCAGTTGCAAGGCCAGCGGATGTTCCGCCGGGCTGTAAGCCAGCAGCCGTTGCCGGTCGCCACGCAACACGGCTCCGGTCGTAACCATCTCCGTGTAAAGCCGGGCATGACGACTCAACTGGCGTAAAAAAAACCGACAATGGCGGTCGGTCCAGTCCAGCATGGGGGCAATGCAGAATCGATGTAGGCGTTCGCCCACCCCACCCCGACCCTCCCCCACAAGGGGGGAGGGAGTCTTACGAAACAACGGGTTGCTGGACTCCTCCTCCCCTCCGTGGGAGGGGGTTGGGGGGAGGGGGCGAACGCTCACGAACAGAGGATGAGGCAACATTTAGTTCGCGTTCTTAACCGGCCCGACGACCTCATCTAGGAACTGCTGCATGGCCAGCCAGGAACGAGCGTCCGCAGCGGCATTGTAGGCGGCCCCCTTGCTGTTATCGTTACCATGAGCCGGATTGGTGAAGCCATGCACCGCGTTGCCGTAGGCGATCAACTGCCAGTCCACGCCGCCCTTGCGCATTTCTTCCTCGAACCCCGCAACCTGTTCAGCCGGTACATAAGGATCATCCGCCCCGTGCAACGCCAGCACCTTGGCGCGAATGTTCCTGGCGTCCTGCGGCGTCGAGCTGTCCAACCCGCCATGGAAGCTGACGACGCCCGCCACTTCCGCACCGCTCCGCGCCAACTCCAGCACGGCCGTGCCGCCGAAACAGTAGCCAATAGCGACGACTTTATCAGACGCTACCCCGGATTGCGCCTTGAGGGCCGCCAGTCCCGCCGCGACCCGCGCCCGAAACAGCGCCCGATCTTTCTTGTAGACACTGGAGAGTGCGCCCGCTGCCTGCCGGTCGGCGGCGACCTGGCCATCGCCATAAATATCCGCAGCGAACGCCACATACCCCAGTTCCGCCAACTGCTTGGCGCGCTGTTTGGCGTAGTCGTTCAGCCCCAGCCATTCATGAACGACCAACACCCCGGGCCGAGGTTCTTTAGCTTCCTTTGGATAAGCCAGGTAGCCCACCAGCCGGGTATCGCCCTGCTGATATTCCACCGTTTTGGTTTCAATGGCGGCCTGGCTCCACAGGGGCGCCCACAGGGTCAGCACCAGCAATAACCATCTGGACATGACAACTCCTCCTCTCGCTATTTCGCTCTTTGCAACGCCTTGACGGCTTCCCGGATCAATTCCGGTCCGCGATAAATGAAACCCGTATAAATCTGCACCAGGCTGGCACCAGCGGCGATTTTAGCGGCAGCATCAGCGCCACTCAGGATCCCGCCCACCGCGATGATCGGCAATCGACCCTCCAACACCTCCGCCAGTTGCCGTACCACCTCGGTCGACCGGGCCATCAGCGGCGCGCCGCTTAAACCCCCCGTTTCCTGGGCATGACGCAACGACTCCACACCAGCGCGGGAAAAAGTGGTGTTCGTGGCAATCACCGCATCCATCCCATGCCGGAGCAGCGCCTGACCCACCGTGCGCACATCGACATCCGCCAGATCCGGGGCAATCTTGATCGCTAACGGTACATAACGACCATGGACATCGGCCAGCCGCTGCTGTTCCTCCTTCAACGCTGCTAATAATCGGTCCAACGCCTCGCCATATTGCAAATCGCGCAAACCCGGCGTATTGGGCGAGGAGATGTTCACCGTGATATAGCTGGCCCAGGGATAGACCTTGCGCAGACCGATCAAATAATCGTCACTGGCCCGTTCGACCGGCGTATCGGCATTTTTACCGATATTGATGCCTAGCACTCCTTTAAAACGGGTGCGACGTACTTGCTCAACCAGAAAGTCCACCCCCTGGTTATTAAATCCCATGCGGTTAATTAACGCTTGAGCTGGCGGCAGCCGGAACATTCGGGGCTTGGGATTGCCCGGTTGGGGACGCGGCGTGACCGTTCCGACCTCGATGAAGCCAAAGCCTAGCGCTTCCCAAGCTTTGATACATTCGCCGTCCTTGTCCAGGCCAGCCGCCAATCCAACCGGATTAGGAAAATCCAGACCCATAACCCGACGTGGCGCATGAAGGACGCACGTCTTGAAAATCAGGCGCATCGGCAGGGTTGGCGCTACGGACAACCACCGATGGGTCCAGTCATGGGCAGCTTCAGGATTAAGTCGAAACAATAGAGAACGCAATGGAGAATAAAGCATCAAAAACCTCGACTTGGCATGTAAAACGGTCCGATAACCACTGGAGAAAAGTCGCGAGTTTGTGGCAACTCAAGGCTTTTTATTTCAGTAAATAGTATTCATATCAAAGCTGGCTTGTACTATTATGCTTGATAATAGTTCCATGCATGGTAGATGAAGCGACTTTGCCATGATTGCGAACTGTGGTAAGGGCCTGTCGGCCTCGTGAGGCAACATTAACCTTCCTTCGGGGAGGTGTAAATCTTCACGAGATATTCGCAAACCTTGCATGACAGTCATGATAGCGAAGGCCACCTTGACAAGACAGACAAGGTTGGCCGCGCTCCAGTTAGTCAATCAAAGATAGGTAAATTCGATGCGCAAGCTTCTGATTCTAAGCACAGGAGCGGTTGAGGAGGCGTTACTCCAAAAGATCGCGGCGGCTGATTGGGAAATCTATTGGGCCCAGGACGTGACCTTGGCGCGGACCTTGTTGACCGAACATGTGTTCGAGGTGGGTCTGGGAATTTTGTTTAATTGCGAGCCTGAGCGATCAGTGCAGTGGTTGGTCGATCTGATCCTGGCGCGCCGAAAAATGCAATGGGTGTTAGCGATGTCTCGCCAGTGCCTCGATCGCAAGCAACTGTCCAGTGTTATTACTGAGCGTTGCTATGATTATCACACGCTGCCCGTCGACACGCAGCGGTTAGTGGTCACTCTCGGTCACGCCTATGGCATGTCCACGCTGAGTGAAGCGACGCTTCGTCAGCAGCGCGAAGTCGAATCGCAGTACGGGTTGATTGGCAACAGTCCCGTCATGCAGACGCTGTTTCGGGGCATTCAAAAGGCCGCGGAAGTGGATGTGCCGGTGCTGATTACTGGAGAGAGCGGCACAGGCAAGGAACAGGCGGCTCGTTCTATTCATGAATATTCCAACCGGGCAGCGTCGCCTTTTGTGGTCATGAACTGCGCGGCGTTGCCCCCGAATCTGATTCAATCGGAACTGTTCGGTCATGAGAAGGGCGCTTTCACCGGTGCCAATGAACGCCACATCGGTCACATGGAGTCTGCGGATGGCGGCACCCTGTTTCTCGACGAGATCGGCGACCTGGCTCCTGAGCTGCAAGCCAATCTGTTGCGGTTTTTGGAGGAGAAAAAGATCCGTCGGCTGGGCAGCACCAAGCCCATTCCCTCGGATGTTCGGGTGATCGCCGCCACCAACACCAATCTTGAACAGGCGGTCCAGGATGGGCGGTTCCGTGAAGATTTATACTATCGGCTGAACGTGTTGCATCTGCGGGCACCAGCCTTGCGCGAGCGTAAGGCCGATGTCGAATTGCTGGCCCGGCACTTCTTCGCCAAATTCGCGGCTGAAACGCGCACTTCGGCCAAAGGGTTCAGCCGCGACGCGCTGGAAGTGATCAGCCGTTACGACTGGCCGGGCAATGTTCGGGAGTTGATGAACCGGATTCGCCGGGCGGTGCTGCTGAGCGAAGGCCCCTATATCATTCCCACCGATCTGGAACTGGAGCGGCGCTCGCTAGGCCGGGGGTTCGTCACCCTGGACGAAGCCCGGATGGCCGCCGATCGCGAGGTGATTCAATCCACCCTGCTGCGGACCCGGTTCAATATCGCCCGCGCCGCGCAGGAGCTGGGCGTCTCGCGCATGACCCTGTATCGGTTGATGGAGAAGTACGATATCCGGCGGGATAGCATATGAGGGAGATCGGAGGATTTCTCTAAATCCATCTTTTCTGGATGTTCGATTCCCAGGCCTTTCTCAAAACCCTGACCGCGTTACCTGGCGTCTATCGGATGCTCGACGAACGCGGTCAAGTGCTTTACATCGGTAAGGCCCGCAATCTCAAACAGCGGGTGTCCAGCTATTTCCGGGAGAGCCACGCTTCCGTGCGGACGCGCAGTCTGGTGGCTCGAATCCACGCCATCGAAATTACGGTGACCCATACCGAGGTCGAGGCGCTGATTCTGGAAAGTACGCTGATCAAGGCGCTCCAACCCCGCTACAACATTCTTCTGCGCGACGACAAAGGCTATCCGTACATCCACGCTTCATCCGGCGATTTCCCCCGCCTGTCATTGCATCGCGGCGCCAAACGCGCTCCGGGGCGTTATTTCGGACCTTATCCCAACGCCAATGCGGTGCGTGATACGCTTGACTTGTTGCAAAAAGTATTTCGTCTGCGCTCGTGCGAGGACGCCTTTTTTCGCAATCGCACCCGTCCCTGTCTGCAATACCAGATCAAACGCTGCACCGCGCCCTGCGTCGGGCGGGTTGATCAGGCCAGTTATCAGCGCCAGTTACAGGACGCTGTGCTGTTTCTGGAGGGCCGGAGCGGTCAGGTCATCGACGATCTGGCGCAGCGGATGGAAGCATTGTCTGCCGCACTCAAATTCGAGGAGGCCGCCCTCTGTCGGGACCAGATCGTCGAATTGCGCCAGATCCAGCAGCGTCAACATGTTGAAGGGGAAAGCGGCGATCTAGACGTAGCCGCTTGCGCGACGCGCGAGGGGACCGCTTGCGTCCAGGTCTTCGTCTTTCGCCAGGGCCGCTTGCTGGGCAACCGGGCCTTTTTTCCCGCGCTGCCCGAAAGCGAGGCAGCGGACGTGATCCTGAGCGCCTTTCTGGCGCAATATTATTTGGACAAAGCCATGCCTGCCGAGATTTTACTCAGCCACGAACCGGCCGAGGCAGCGCTGCTCACTCAAGCGTTGCAGGAACGGGCCGGTCGGCGAGTGGCCTTGACTATTCATCCGCGCGGCGAACGGGCGCGCTGGCTGGAGATGGCGCAACGCAATGCCGAGCAGGCGCTGGCGGCGCAGTGCGCCAGTCGGGCGGGAATGCGTCGCCGTCTGGAGGCGCTGCGCGAAGCGCTCGGCGTCGATCATGACCTGACGCGGCTGGAGTGTTTCGACATCAGCCACACGCGCGGCGAGGCGACAGTCGCGGCCTGCGTGGTGTTTGATGCCGAAGGCGCGCGCAAATCCGACTATCGGCGCTACAATATTGAAAATATCGCGCCGGGCGATGACTATGCGGCGATGCGGCAAGCTTTGACCCGGCGTTATACCCGGTTGCGGGAGGAGAATGGACCGTTGCCGGATATCCTGTTCGTGGATGGCGGCAAGGGACAATTGACGCAAGCCCGTGAGATGCTGGAGGAACTGTTGGTGACGGGAGTGATGGCGGTCGGCATTGCCAAGGGACCAGAGCGCAAGCCCGGTTTGGAGACGCTTTATCTGTTTGAGGAAAATCGCCCGGTGCAGTTGCCCGCCGATTCAGCCGCGCTGCACCTGGTTCAGCAAATCCGCGATGAAGCACATCGTTTCGCTATCACCGGTCATCGCCAACGCCGGGCCAGGACCCGCACGATATCCGCGCTCGATGGCATCGCCGGTATCGGCCCCCAGCGTCGGCAGGCGCTGCTTCGACAGTTTGGTGGCTTGAAGCAGCTCGCGCAGGCCGGTGTTGAGGATCTCTCCCAGGTAGACGGTATCAGCATCGAACTGGCGCGGCGCATTTATGACGCTTTTCATGGCGAGGGTTGATTGTGCCTCGAACCATGCAATTGAATCTGCCTACCCTGCTGACGCTGTTGCGGATCGCCCTGATTCCGGTGTTCGTGGGCCTGTTTTTTATGTCGTTCCAGGGCGTCAATCTATTGTGTACCGCGTTGTTTGGCCTGGCGGCGCTCACCGACTGGCTGGACGGCTATCTGGCGCGGCGGTTGAACCAGACTTCGGCGTTTGGCGCATTTTTGGACCCGGTTGCTGACAAGCTGATGGTGGCGACGGCGCTGGTGCTGCTGGTGCAAGCGATTCCGACGCCATTGATGGCAGTGGCGGCAGCGATCATCATCGGTCGTGAAATCGCTATTTCGGCGCTGCGGGAATGGATGGCGCAGATCGGCAGTCATCGGCGTGTGGCAGTGTCGACGGTTGGCAAGTTCAAAACGACCGTACAGATGATCGCTGTACTACTGTTGCTGTATCGGGAACCGGTGTGGTTCTTTCCCACCCTGGAGATAGGGTTGGGACTGCTGGTGATCGCTGCGGCGTTGACGCTCTGGTCCATGGCGCATTACCTGATGGTGGCTTGGCCGGTGCTCAGGCATGGGGCTTGACAACCGGGTTTTTCGAGCTAGAATGGCCGACCTACGCAGCGGGAATAGCTCAGTTGGTAGAGCACAACCTTGCCAAGGTTGGGGTCGCGAGTTCGAGTCTCGTTTCCCGCTCCACATTTCCAGGCCTCGGTTCTTCGAGGCTTTTTTGTCTTCCGGGCATCGCCGGAGCGCTTATTCGGGCTAGGTGGCAGAGTGGTCATGCAGCGGCCTGCAAAGCCGTGGACGCCGGTTCGATCCCGACCCTAGCCTCCAAATCAGGATTTACCGACATTCAAGGACGTTCAAGAACCCGCCAAGTGCGGGTTTTTTCATGCCTTTAGTATCCAATAACATTCAAGGCGTCTATTGAAATCCGGCGAAAGGTGCGAGTAAAGTAGTGAGTAGCCTGGTTACTCACAGAAAAGGTTACTCGCCATGCCCCTGACTGACGCCAAAATCAGAACATTGAAGCCCCGTGAGCGTCTGTTCCGAGTGGCGGATGAGAAAGGTCTGTGCATCGAAGTCCCCCCCCGCCGGGGAGGGGAGTCTACGCTGGCGGGTCCGGTATCGGTTTGCCCAGCGCCAGCAGATGTTGTCCTTGGGCGTTTATCCCGAGGTGACCCTCAAGCAGGCCCGTGAAGCCCGCGATGAAATCCGCCAGCAACTGCGCAACGGCATAGACCCCAGCGCGGCCCGCAAGGCCACCCAAGCCGCTGCTGCGGGCGTGGATACGTTTGACGCCATCGCCCGTGAATGGCATCGCCGTCAGTCCAAGACCTGGAGCGCGGCCCATGCCGATCATGTTCTACGGCTGATGGAGAATGACCTGTTTCCCTGGATCGGGCAGCGGACCCTGGCGATATTCAGCCCCCCGAATTGCTGGCCGTGTTGCGTCGCATTGGGTGTGTTTAAACAAACGACGCTAAAGTCCCATAGGCTTAAAAGCCATGGCACGGCGTAAACTTCGGCTGGATCATCCTACTCACGCCGCCGTTGTTGCACCCTTCGATGAATACCGGAAATTC
>JAKLIY010000074.1 GCA_022709365.1 Pseudomonadota bacterium | reverse complement strand
TGTGGACGACCACCGAGTTGCTGTCCTATCGCGTGCCCGCCTCCTTCTTGGACACTCTGGCTACGATCGAGCACCTGTTTCCACCTCTCGACAACGACGTTCATCAAGGCAGTTGAGGGACACTACCTAGAAATCAAGCATACGTACCTGCGATAGCCTGCATGAACACCACGATGAAAGCTGTCCGTATTCATGTCTACGGCGGTCCCGAAAGGCTGCACTACGAAGAAAATGTTCCCCGGCCTGTGTTCAGTTCCGACGACCTCCTGATCCGAGTGCGGGCAGCAGCGGTCAATCCCGTAGACTGGAAAATCCGTGAGGGCTGGCTACAAGGGGTTCTTCATCACAACCTGCCCCTCACCCTCGGCTGGGACGTTTCCGGTGAAGTGGTCGAGATCGGTCCAGAGGCTGGTGGATTCACGGTTGGCGATGAAGTGTACGCTCGCCCGAACATTGAACGCGATGGCGCTTATGCTGAATATATCGCCGTCAAGGCCAGCGAAGTCGCCCCTAAGCCAGCGACTCTGGATCATATTCACGCCGCCGCTGTACCACTTGCCGCCCTGACTGCCTGGCAGGCGCTGGTGGACGCTGCCCAACTGCAGACCGGCCAAACCGTACTGATTCATGCCGCCGCTGGCGGCGTGGGCAGTCTGGCTGTGCAACTAGCCAAGGTGCGCGGGGCGCGGGTCATCGCTACTGCCTCAGCGGTTAATATCGGACTGGTGACGGAGTTAGGCGCTGATGAGTTCATCGACTACACCCAAACCCGTTTCGAGAAAGCAGCCAAAGACGTCGATGTGGTACTCGATACCATCGGCGGCGACACGCAGGAGCGCTCTTGGCAGGTATTAAAGCCCGGCGGTATCCTGGTTTCGGTGGTCAGTCCACCGTTGGAAACGGTCGCCGCCGAGCGCGGGGTTCGCAGCGCCTTTGTGTTCATTGACCCCAGCGGCGAGCAGTTGACCGCTATCGCCCGATTAATTGACGAAGGTCGGATGAAGCCACTCGTTCACACCGTCTTGCCGCTGAACGAGGTTCGTCAGGCTCACGCCATCAGTCAGGGCGGCCATGCCCGAGGCAAAATCGTCTTGCGTGTCGCTGACTGAGCGCACTCTTCATCAGATGAGCATTGGATTCGTCATTTCCACCGCTGCTCGGAAAAGCTGCCGCATCTGGTTGCCTATATGGGCGAAATTTTTAAAGATCATAGGCGCGGGAACACGCCTGGTAATATCTTTGCTAAAACACCTCAACGCCCCACGTCATTGCCTCGTTGCCGCCAATCAGTGCAAAGTTTTTGACCATGACGCAACGCAAAAAAGCCCGGCGACGCACGGGCGCAAGGCTTTTTACAGGCCCTCCCTATCAGGAGGAGGGTTGGAACGGATGTTTTAAGGCTGGAATCCTGGAGTCATGGCGGTGATTCCCGATCATTTACCGGGGAAAATGACGTCGGGTTATCCAGATTCGCTGTCATCCGCATGACCCAGGCGTTGGCCGCACTCACCGTGACCTTTTGCGCCAGACTGGGGAACAGTCCGCCCGTCAAGACCAGCAATCCCATGACGCTGGCGATCAATAACTCGCGGGGCCGCAGATCTATCGCTGAGGCAACGGCAGGTTGCACTACCGGCCCCAGAAACGCCCGCTGGAAAAAGCCCAGGAAGTAGGCCGCGCCCAGAATCACGCCGAGCAGGGCGATGACCGCTACGATGGGCGCGGTTTGTAGAATGCCCAGCAACATCAGCAGCTCGGCGATAAAGCCATTGGTGCCGGGCAAGCCGATGGACGCCATGCCCAATAGCAAAAACAGGGCGGTGAAGCGAGGCAGGGGACGGACCAGTCCGCCCAGACTGGCCAGATCGGTGGAACCCAGGCGATGATGCAGGAAGCCGGCCATGAGCATCAGACCGCCGGCGATGAGGCTGAAGTTCGCCAGTTGAAAAACCGCACCCTGTACGCCCTGAATATTCATCGCGGCGAGGCTGACAATGACCAGCCCGACATGGCTGATGCTGGAAAACGCCAGCATTTTTCGCAAATTGGATTGCCGCAACGCGACCAGCGCCCCGTAGATCAGTCCGATCAGTCCTAATACCGTCATCAGCCAGAAATATTCACGGGCGGCAGTGGGAGCCAGGGGCAGGGCAAAGCGTAGAATGCCGAAGACACCGAGTTTGAGACCGACCAGCAGCGCGCTCAATCCTACCGGCCCTTCCCGCAGCACCGTCGGCAGCCAGGTGTGGAAGGGAAATAGCGGCGCTTTGACCGCAAAGCCGAAGAACAGCAGCAGAAACACCAAAGTTTGCCCCGGCCCCGGTTGGGAATATTCCAACAGTACCCGGTAATCGAAAGTCAGCCCGGCGGCGCTGGCGTGATGGAGTCCCAGCAGGATCATGCCGAAGAGTAACGGAATGCCGCCAGCCAGCATGAACAGGGTGTATTTAGTCGCGGCGTAGCGCCGTTCCGGGCCGATGCCCCACAGGCTGATCAGGAAATAAATCGGCACGAGGGTCAGCTCCCAGAACAGGAAGAACAGCACCAGGTCCAGGGCGCAGAACACGCCCATGGTGACGCTCTCCAGCGCCAGCAGCAGGGCGAAATACAGCCGGGGCATGAACTGGATACTGGTCCAGGACGCCAGGATAACTGCGCAGAACAGCAGGGCGGTCAGCGGCGGGAACAGGGCGGCGATGCCGTCGATGCCGAGCAGATAATGGACGTTCAGGCTGGGAATCCAGGATGCCTGTTCCACGAATTGCATCCCGGCGACTTCCGGGCGCAGTGCGGCCAGCATCAGCAGCGACAGCACCAGTTCCAACACAGCGCCGGCCAGGGCGACCATGCGCACCGTGCGGCCCTCGCGCAGGAACGGTAATAGCGAAGCCCAGGCCAGCGGCAGGAAAATCAGCAGGCTCAGAATCGGCAGGCTGAAGGGGGCAGCGGCAGGTTCGGGGATCATGTCCCATCTTCCTCTCTTTTAGTGGTCAGTCGGCGCATGATGGCCCTTCCCAATGACCGCCTCCAATCGATGCGCCGTCTCATCCACCGCCCCGCCAATGGTTTTAATCCACGGGTCAGCGTACAGCCCGACGCCAATCATGACGACACACAGCAAACCGGCCATGATCAATTCCCGATGCCGCAGATCACTCATCGATGGCGCGACGCCCTGCGGATGGCGGGCCAGGAAAATCCGCTGATAGGCCCACAACAGATAGCCCGCAGCCAGCACATTGCCGGAAGCCGCTAAGGTCGCCACGCCCCAGCCGTGGGATTCCAGCAATCCCTCCAAGGCGAGATGTGCGGCCTCGAATCCAGGCGTCCCCGGCATGGCGATGCTGCCCAGCACCACCACCAGAAAGACCAGTCCCAGCAGCGGCGCGGTTTCAAACAGTCCGCCCAGGCAATGAAACCGGGTCGTGCCGAGGCGACGGTAGATCAGTCCGGCGACAATGAACAGGCCCGCCGCTGCCAAACCGAGATTCAGCGCCAAAAGCAGACTGCCCCGCAACCCGGCGGGATTCAGCGAGAATAATCCCGCGACCAATAGCCCGGATTGGCTGATCACGGCGAAAGCCAGCAACCGGCGCAGGTCGCTTTGCCGGAAGGCCAGCAACGCGCCATACAGCATCCCGACCAGGCCGAGCGCGATCACTCCTGTTTTCCATTGCTGGGCGGCGGACGGCAGCAGCGGAAAGACGAACCGCAGCAATGCATAAATACCTACCTTCACGCCGACCAGAAAAACGATGCCCACGGCGACCGTGCCATGGCGGGCCACGATGGGCAGCCAAGCATGAAAGGGGAACAGCGCCAGCCGTACCGCCAGTCCGGTCAACAGCAGGATGAAAATCAATGACTGCTGATTCGCTGGCGCTGGCGTTTCCAGCAGGGCGGACAGGGTGAACGACCAGCCACTCTCCGTCATTGCGGCATGGTTCCAGCCCAGCAATCCAATACCGGCCAGCAACGCCGCCAGACCGCTGCCCATGAAACGCAGAAAATGCCGGGCCGCCCGACTCCGCGCCGGACTGGTGCCATAACGGTCGATCAACAAGGCCGCCGGGATAAGTTCGGCCAGCGCAAAGAGCCAAAATTGCAGCAGGTTCAGTGCCGTGAACATCCCGATCAGCGCGAATTCCAGCGCCAGAATGCTGGACACGAACACGCCGGGCTGCGCCTGCTGCTGGCGGTGCGACTGGGTGTAGAGCAGCACAAACAGCGTCAGCAGCGCGGTCAATGGCAGGAACAAGATGCTGATGCCGTCTACGCCCAGATAGACGTTGAACCCCAGGAGATCGAACTGTTCAACCCACTGCATTCCTGACATTTGCGGTTGAAAGCGGCTCAGCAGTTGCAATGTTAGGAGTAATTCCACTACCGCCGTTGTTAAACCCAGCACAAAAGCAGTGTGCGCCTGCCGGGCGCGGAAGGCGGCGAGCATCCCGGCCAAGGGAACGACCAGTAACGCGCTGAGTAACGGAAAACCGGCGGTTTCAGCGCCCGGTTCGGTTCCAGCCATCATGCCGCTGATTCCGGCGAGCGCCGCCAGGATCACGATGAACAGGGCCATGGACGCCCAGGACCGTCCCAGCCACCGTTCCACTCGATGCAGTCCCTGTCCCAACTGATCGCCGGCGACCGCCAGCCCATGCCCCGCACTCTTGAGCATCAGTTGATCTTCCACCTGATGGAAAGCGGCTGCGACCCATTCGGTAGCCATCGCCAGAACGCCGGGTTCCTGATCGGCGGCCCCCGGCGCGCGCTCCAAGACCCGTCCAGTGCCGAGCTGGCGTTCTTCCCATTGCGCAACCGATGACAGAGCTTTGACTGCCGGGGCCGGCAATCCCGTCGCTCGATCGATGACTACGGTATCAAAGCGGATCAAGATGCTGGCCAGTCGCTGCACCGGGCGGACGATGATTCCGTCAGTCAGGTCCTCCAGCCAGAAGCGTTCAAACGCAGCGTTATACAGTCCCGGTCGCTGCGCCAGAAGGTTCGACACTGGACGGGTGCGGACTCCGTGCATCTGGCGCAGGATCGAGGGCGCGGTCAGGAATTGATAGCCGCGGAACAGGGCGTGGCCGCATAGGTGAATCAGCGCGAGTTGCCAGAATCCCAGACCGCAGGCGAGGAACATCAATCCAACCTGCCCGGAGGTCGAGAAAATCAAGGCGCTTTTAATATCGGTCTGGGTTAATCCGCTCAGGAAGCCGTATAGAGCGGTGGCTAAACCGATGATCGCCATGACCGCCATCACCATAGGCGATTGCTCGAACAGCGGTTGCAGGCGCAGGATCAGATAAACCCCGGCGTGAATCATGACCATGCCGTAAAACAGGGCGCTTGATGGGGTCGGTCCTTCCATAGCTCGAGCCAGCCACGGGGCCAGGGGAACCTGGGCGGATTTAGCGACTGCCGCCAGCAGGAAGCAACCGGCCAGGATTCCGGCCTGGGTCGCGGTTAAACCCGCCGCGCCGGTGTTCACGGTCGGCCAGTCCACACTTCCCAGCCAGTGAAACGCCAGGGCGATGCCCAACAGAAAACCGGCATCACCCACCCGGTTGGTGACAAAGGCGTGGGTGGCATTGCCGGCGGCGACCGGGCGATCCTGGAAAAAGGCGATGAGCAGGTAAGAGCAGAGTCCGGCGACTTCCCAGCCGATGAAGGTCAACACGGCGTTGCCACCCAGGACCAGCAACGCCATCGCGGCGGTGAACAGGCTAAGAATCATGAAGAAACGGTGGAAACCGGTTTCCCGGTGCAGGTAATTCACGGCGAAACGGGCGATCAGCAGGCTGGCTAACATGGTCACGGCCAGCAGCGCCAGGCTCAGGCCGTCGGTGAGAAAGTTCAGGTCAACCCGGTAGCTGCCGCTGACCAGCCAGCCGCTGAGGGTGATTTGATCGGGCCAGGTTCCGGTCAGCCGGGCGACGATGAGAATGAGCGTTGCTGCGAAGGTGCCGGCGCTGGCGGTCAACGCGATGCCACTGGTGCGCGGTTCATGCGTTTCGCCGCTGGCTTGGCCGAACAGGACCGCCAGCCCAATCCACAGGGCGGCGGCTAGCGGCAGGGCGGGAATCAGGGCGATGAGCCAGTCAGGCATGAGGGTTCCTTGGTGCGGGATTCGACTTTTTTACAGCAGAATACTTTAGGCGATTTTTTTACAGTTTGTAATACATTATCAGGACTTTCGCTCAGGCCGGTTGGTAGGCGGGAATACGCGGATTTCGTAGCTCGTTACGCAAATAATCACTCCATAAATCGTGCTTGATTTGATAGAGCGTTTTACCCAGTTTTTTAGCGATCACTTTGAGTGAAAACCAAGCGTGATAGCAACATGCAAAATGATTGCGTTGTGCGCGTTGTTTACGGCATTGGCACCGTTCAATTCCCATCATTTGTTTCAGTTCTCGATGCAGTTGTTCTATGACCCAGCGCACCTTGTTCTCTTTTTGAACAACCTGCGTGTCAATAGAACCGGAGGCACGATTCGTGATGACCCATTCAATGTCGCCGTTCGTGGCGACCACCTTGAAAAGCTGTACTTTAAACGGGACTTCCTTGAGTTTGACGGTCAGGCCGTATTGGAGTTGTTCGTGAGTTCATTCGATCTGTTGTAGATGAACATAGCCTCGTTCCTTGCTGAGACTGACTAAACGATTATCTTTCAAAGTCGTCACAAAAAATTTGTTAATCCGATGAATATATTTCAGATTTTCTGAAGCTGCATACCAACTATCGAATAAAATAATTTGCGCTCTAAGGTCTCTTTCTTCAAAGGCTTGGCGCAACATATCCCGAAAGTGATCATTTTTAGTTTTGCCGTCAACCGCCGGGGCATACACGCGAAAATCCAGTGGATAGTAATCGCTTTGATCAGCATGAACCAAGTTGACAATCCCGATCCCTTTGATTAGGCCATGGGCATTTCCACTATACTGACGGTTCACCATTTCAATTTTCTGAGAATAGCTTTTATCCTGAACGCTGTCATCTAAAATCAAATAGGCTTCGTTGCTGTTATTGATCAATGGTTCAGCCAATTCCCATACCGTATGAGCTGTATGTCTTTCACGCCGGTAACTACTCAGGTACCCAAAAGTCAGTATTCACTGTGATCGATAAAACGGCTATTGAGAGGCACAAGAAGGAATAAAAGGTTTACCGCAGAACGCATCGCGGATGGCACTGAAGACATTGACGGCATTCTTGCGAGCGGTGGAGAGATACCCCCGAATTTGCGCAAAGGTGTTTGCCCCTTCGAGCGTCCTGAACCCCCCCGAAACTTTCTGTTTGACCTTGACCATGCGTACATCCCGTTCCGCTTGTAGTCTAGCTAATGAATATCCCTACTAAGGATATTAAGTAACATATTGTTTTTTCTGCTTTATTTTAAAGTAATTTTTAAAAATACCCAATAATCAATTGGTTACTTAAAATACCATGTAGGGATCACCATTAGGAAGACTATGATTATTATCAAAAGGGACGCGAAAGTCTTTCATGAACGCCAAGGTCTGTGGCTTAAAATCCCTCAGCCGATCCAGTAAATTGAGTGGCGGTGTCTGAGCAGGACGGTCTCTCTTTTTCATCTTTTTCCCCGTAGGAGGGGGAGGACGAGGATTGACTTGATACTCAGCATCGAGAATTTGATCATAGCGTTGTTCAAACGCTGCTAATGATTCCGTGAGTAACCTCTCGCTCCTGCCTTCTTGGGTCGTTTCTACCGCCTTTTTGATGTCCAGCAGCAACTCCGCCATCCTCGCGGCCCACCGCTGTCCATACTGGGTTTCAATCCACCGCAATTCTCGGAGATGATGCGCATTCCACAAGGCATGAGTACACGCCGTATAGCCAAAATACGGTTTCCAATGATCATGCACCATCCGCCCATTAAAATCGGGCAGAACTCCGGCATCATCCATCGCGGTTTGGCCACGCTGGGCATGAACCGTGTAATCAGTCAGTCCTGCGGTAGAAATGACATGGAGCCAATGCAGTTTTCCTTTAACCCGCAATCCCGATTCATCAGTATGCACCACCGCCGCTTGGCGTCAGTGTTCTTTCACCGCCGCCGTGGCCGGCTCCACGCAGACGGCTAATTCCTGTCCCGCTTTGATCAGCGTCCCTTCCGCGATTCGATGATTGAGCAAGTCTTCAAAAATCTGAGCAGTGCGTTCTATCGGGACAAAATGCTGCGTCTGAAAATAAGCCGCCCACGCTTTTATCCCGTTGCCGTATTGCACCGAACCGGACACCTCTTTGGGAAAAACGCCCCGATTTTCTACGCCACATCCCGGACAGATTTTGATCTCTGCCCGATGCGCGGTCACTTCAATTCGGACGGCTGGAAGGTCAAACACCTGCCGTTCTTCATACCCCGTTGCCGCGACTAAACCGAGCGAGGAGCCACACTGTGGACAGCCGTCCACCGCGTGGATTTCCATCCGATCCGGATGATCCGACCGCGTTAAAGTCTGTCCTTCATGTCCCGGTTGACCCCCATTGGGTTTTTGGCCCGCTTCTCTCAGAGGCTGTCGAAAAACTCCATTTCCAAAAAATTATGCAGTAGCTCCTTCTAATAATGCATATTCTTCAGCATTATTTGTAGTACGCTCTTTAAAAATTCTCCGCAGCATGAGTCGAATTGAAG
>JAKLIY010000073.1 GCA_022709365.1 Pseudomonadota bacterium | reverse complement strand
ATGTAAGTAGTATTTTCAGAAATTTTCAATATTCTTATTTTACATAATCATATTCAATAGTGCTACTTTTTTATCTTCAGCTTCGCTGAAAAAATCCTGCACTTTTTATAATTATGCAATTACCTCTTTCAAATAAAAATTTAACAGGGCGCAAGCAGTCTTAAAATTTGGGTTTGAGTCGCAGTGGAACAGAAAACCGGGTTAAGCCAGCGCATCAGCGCCCCTTTGTCATCCGCAGCACGGCTTCGAGGCCCAGTTCCAGATCGCTTTTGGCCAGGACCCGCTCGATGGCGCCCTGCTGGAGTTCCTCGGCGAGTCCGAGAATAGCGCTCAGGGGGTGTAAGCCCAAACCGCCGAAATTTCCAAGCGGTGCCGAGCTGTTCGTAACCAATTGATGGATTGAAGTAATTAGCGCCTGGCCGAAAAGAAAAATCGGGGGTTCCGGCTTACATGCCCAACGTGCTGATTTCCGCCATGCGGTGAGCGACGGCGGCGTACATCGCGTCCACCACGGCGCCCGGCGAGAAAACGACCGTCAGCGACAGGCCCGGAATCCGCAGCAAAGTCGCCATCGCCGCCGGCCGGCTTCGGTCCTCGCGCCGGGTCGCGGGGCGAGCGAAAGCCCGGCGCGTGCGACCCTGGCGCCAAGATTCGAAAGACGACTGTCGGCCGCTCCGCGTGGAGCCGCCCGGACGAAGGACAAAACGATGACCACGACCATGACCTCGCGCTATCTGACCTGTGCGGACCGCGAACTGCATTTCGCCGAATGGGGGGCGGAACATCCGGACGCAGTGCTCTGCTGGCACGGCCTGGCGCGCACCGGACGCGACTTCGACGCGCTCGCCCGCCACCTGTCCGGGCGCTATCGGGTGATCTGTCCCGACCTGCTGGGGCGGGGGTCCAGCCAGTGGGCGCAGGAACCGGCGCGCGAATACCGCTTCGCCGTTTTCGGCCAGATGGCCCTGGAGCTGTGCCAGCAGCTCGGGATCGAGCGGCTGCGCTGGGTGGGCACCTCGATGGGCGGGATGCTGGGGATCATTTTGGCCGCCGGCGCATTGCAAGACCGGATCACCCATCTGGTTCTCAATGACGTCGGCCCAGAGATTCCCCCCGCCGCCGCCCGGCGGGTCGCCGCCTACGTGGGGAACCCGCCGACCGTGGCGACGCTGACCGCGCTGGAACAATGGCTGCGCACCGTCTACGCCCCCTTTGGCCCGCAAACCGACGCCACCTGGCGCCATTTGGCCGAGACCTCGTGGCGGCGCACCGACGCGGGCCAGATCACCGTGCATTACGACCCCCGGCTGGTGGAACATCTGACGGGCCAGCCCGACGACTGGGACCAGTGGGCCGCCTACGACCGCATCCGCTGCCCGACCCTCCTGTTGCGAGGCAAAACCTCGGACGTGCTGAGCCGCGAGGCGGCGGAAGCGATGACCCGGCGGGGGCCGCGTGGCCGCCTGGCGGAGATCGAGTATTGCGGCCACGCGCCCATGCTGAACACCACGATCGAATGGCGGCTCGTCGACGAATTCCTGGCGTCGAAACCCTCGGCCTGCTCGGCGGCATGAACTGGGAATCCACCGCGCCGTACTACCGGATCGTCGACGAAACCGTGCGGGGCCGGAGAATGATGCCATGATCGGCGCCCTGGCTGGCGACCTCATCGGGTCGGTGTACGAATCCGACCCGATCAAGACCAAGCACTTTCCCCTGTTCCAGCCACGCAGCCGGTTCACCGACGACAGCGTGCTGACCGTGGCCATCGCCGACGCCCTCCTCACCGGCCAGCCCTACCCGGATGCGGTCCGGGACTGGGGCCGCCGCTATCCGCGGGCCGGCTACGGCGGCGCGTTCTTCGAGTGGCTGTGCGCCGCCGATCCCCAGCCGTACCACAGTTGGGGCAACGGGTCCGCGATGCGGGTCAGCCCGGTGGGCTGGGCATTCGACTCCGAGGACGAGGTGCTGCGCCAGGCCCGACTCAGCGCGGCAATCACCCACGACCACCCCGAGGGGATTAAGGGCGCCCAGGCCACCGCGCTGGCGGTCTATCTGGCCCGGACCGGGGCGGAGAAAGCGACGATCTGCGCCCGGATTCAGACCCCGTTTGGCTACGACCTGGCGGGGACGGTCGACGCCCTGCGGCCCGGCTACACGTTCGACGTTTCCTGCCAGGGCAGCGTCCCGGCGGCCCTGATCGCCTTTCTCGACGCCGAATCCTACGAGGATACGGTGCGCAACGCCGTTTCGCTGGGCGGGGATAGCGACACCCTGGCCTGCATCGCCGGCGGCATCGCCGAGGCGTTTTACGGCGGTGTCCCGGACTCAATCCGAGCGGAGGTGGAAGCCCGCCTGACCCCCGATCTGTGGCGGGTGGTTGAGAGGTTTGAACGGCGCTATGGATCGGCTCAGGAAAAGCCGTGACGCGCCTCAAGATCGTCAGCGGCGGCCAAACCGGCGTAGACCGGGCGGCCCTCAATGTCGGGCTGGCGTTGGGCTGGCCCGTGGGCGGTTGGTGTCCCAAAGGTCGGCGAGCCGAGGACGGGCGGATTCCCGACCGCTACCCGCTGTCGGAGACGCCGGAGCGCAACTACCAGACCCGCACCGGCCGCAATATTGAGGATTCGGACGGGACGCTGATCCTGAATTTGGGTACGCTGGAGGGCGGAACCGCGTTGACCGCCAGCCATGCCTGTCAGATCGGCAAGCCTTGCTTGATCGTGACGCTGGAGACCGGGATCGAACCGGCAGCGTTTCGGACGTGAGCGGTGTATGCGGCGGCCGACCGGTGTTTAGAGGCGCTGTTGTGAGAGTGACATTGTTCATTCAGCAAGGCGGCCACAGTGCTGGACGTGGAGTCTGCTCACGATGAGGGAAAAATCGGATGCTCTACGCCTCGTCGAGCATCCGCAGTGGCCAGAATTTTCTGAGAGAGCATCAATCACCGTTCTTTCAATCCCAGCCCTTGGAACATGAAGAGCAATCAGCAGCGCCGTCAAGAAATCAAGGCGCACCGGTTACGCCGCAATGCGCAGAAAGCCCGCGCCCTCAACGCCCGGCCCGTAGATCGTCCGCTGGAAACCGTTGCCGTCACGCCCGCCCGGTTGCAGGCTACCCACAGCTACGGCATCCCTGATTTTGTCCAGCGCGGCTACTATCAAGATCGACCCTTTCACTGCAAGGACTGCGGAAAAGCCGAACTCTGGACGGCGGCGCAACAGCAGTGGTGGTATGAAGAAGCGCAAGGCGATGTCTGGACGGTGGCGGTACGTTGTCGGGCTTGTCGCCAACAAGAACGAATGCGGAAAGCCGAAGCGCGGCGTGTTCACTTGGAGGGATTGGCGATGAAGCGCGAACGGTTGGCGTGAGATTCAAAGACTCCATAACCTCCCCCTTCTTTCACGACCATGGCGGCTATCGACTGGGTAAAGGCGTTTGGCCTGAAACTTCGATAGAGCGTAGCTGGCAAAAAGAAACCACCCCGAGAGGTGGTTCGTACCTATCAAAAAGAGAGGGTTAGCGAAAGATCAGGACTTGCGCTGACGCCGCCGAGTGAAGCCGAGTCCAGCTAAGCCAATGCCAAGCAGGGTGAGGGAGGCAGGTTCGGGGACACTCTGCAGAAAACCGCGAATCTCGCCCCCTGGAAACGTGGTTGTATGGATATTGAAATAAGCTCTCCCTGTGTTCAACCCAGCAGCCAGTGCGGTTTCCGCGCCCGCCGCCGTTCCCCCATTGTTAGTGACGAACGGTGCATTGAAAGTTGGTGACAGCGAGGTGTCGAAGATGTGCTGATAAGTGCCACTGCTCACCCCCGAAGGAAATCCGGTAAAGGTCGGTGTCTGGGTCGCAACACCAGCAGTGCCGACGGTAGGGGTTGCTGTACAGCAATGGATATGCGCAGCGGTCACGGTCCCAACCAGACCTGAGAAGGTAACGTCCACTTGGAGCGTATCAGCGTCGGTGTCTAGCACAACTGTCGCGAAACCCGTCGCCGGTGAGACATTGGGCGGAGCCTCGCTGGGGCCGTCTAACTGAGCCACATACTTGATCGGTACTGCATACACCATCCCACTGATCCCAACTCCAGCTAGCAGGGCCAGTGCCAATCCCAGCTTTTTCGTGTGCATTACCACCCCCGGATTATGTCTATTCGGCCATAACTGAATAAAAAGCATATCTAGTGCCAGATTGATAACCTGTTAATCATAATAGAGTTGATTTCATTATGAATGCTGACAATGTAAAAAAAGCTGACAGATTTACCGCCGCTCGCGACCGTTTTCAACCTCGAAGCCACCTTTGTGCGGTAAAAAACGGCCTGTACGAAACAGTTTATGCTGTTGTGGAGTTGATTTCATTGGGGATACTGACAATGTAAAAAAAGCTGACAGATTTACCGCCGCCTGCCACGGTATTCAGCCTCAAATTTACTCTCAGCAGGGTCTCCCCCCATGCCGGTATGACTGCTTCGCTCCGCTGATTATGCAGTGCGCAACGCTTCGGCTCTAAACACCGTTCAACTCCCGTTCAGAAACTGCCCGGTAAGGTCAGACGTCAATGATGGCTTACTTTGGAGCAATGCCGTATGGAAACCCTCTTAATTCTCATCGCCAGCGTAGTGATGTTGGCCGGGCCGACGCTGTGGGTGCGGGATGATCCGAACGATGACGGCCTACTGCCCTCAGCGTGGCGACAACGCGCTTTAGACCTCTACTCGCACTGACCCAAGGAGAGGCGCAACGACATGATCGCCCCGCGTCAGCCTTGGATGCGGCGCGGGGTTCACTTTTTGCGGATTGGAGTATCGAACGATGACTTTCAGAAGCTGTCGAAGAACCTTTCATTGATTTTCCAGGAAATTTTTTTGTGAAGTCGGCTTCCTGTCGGCTTTTCGACCAAAAACCGGGTTGCATGCCAACTTTACGGTATAGGGATCAAGGAGTTAGACATATATGGTCTGCCCCGCGATGCAAGAGAGAAATCACGTTTGGCAGAAGAGAAAGTTGCAGTCATATATCCGGCATCGTGTAGAGGCACCGGTGTCCGGTCCTCGTGCCCTGATGGAATGCGCGCGCATCCCCGTCCTTATCAGTCTCGCAGCGTCGGCTCAGCCGGCTCTTGTCTAAATCAGGTTTTCGGGAATGCAGAACGGGTCTCTCATGCCATCACGTCCTTTCACTCTTCGCAACTCGTGGTGGGTGATACGTCCTCCATCATGGCGACCCCAAGGTCGCGAGGGGATGAACCGTCGCTCGGTGGTCTACCGGTGCCGGGCCTCAATCAGACCTTGACGAAGGCCCCCTTCGCCGGATCATAGGGCTGGCCGGTGGTGAGCACGGTATAGGCGATCCGGGCGATCTTGTTGGCCAGCGCCACGGCCGCCACATTGGGATGGCGACGGGCCTTCAGCGCCGTGGCCCAGCGACTGGTGGCGTCGTCCTTGCGCTCGACCCACCGCAGCACCGCGCGGGCACCATGGATCAGCAACTGCCGCAGGTAGACATCGCCGCGTTTGCTGATGCCGAGCAGCCGGTCGCGCCCGCCGGTGGAATGCTGGCGCGGCACGAGTCCCAGCCACGCCGCCAAACCCCGCCCGTTCTTAAAAAGGCGCGGATCTTCACCCACGGCCGCGATGAGGGCTGTTGCGCCCTTGGCGCCCAGACCGGGGATCGTCATCAGCGCTTGTGCCTGCGGATGGCTTTCTGCAAGCGTCTCGATCTGGCGATCGTAATGGGTGACCCGTTCGTCCAGGTGGCGCAGTTCCTCGGCCAGTTCCCGCAATTCTGCCCGGAAGCGCTCGCTGAGACCGTTGTTGAGGTCATCGAGGATCTCCGGCAGATGCTGGCCCACCGCCGCACGACCCTGTGGGATTTCAATACCGTATTCCAGTAACAGGCCGCGAATCTGATTGACCTGCGCCGTGCGGCGCTCCACCACTAAACTGCGCATCCGGTGGGTCGCCTGGATATCTTGCTGCTCCACGCTTTTGACCGCCACGAAGCGCATGTTAGGACGCTGCGCCGCCTCGCAGATCGCCTCGGCATCGATCGCGTCATTTTTGTTGGATTTCACAAACGGCTTGACGAACTGCGGCGCGATCAACCGCACCTCATGGCCGTGGCCGCGGAACTGCCGTGCCCAGTGATGGGCACTGCCACACGCTTCCATCGCCACCGTGCAGGCCGGCAGGTTCGCCATGAACTCACTCAGGCGCGTCCGGGTGAAGGTCTTGCTGATCACCCGCTGCCCGCGCTCGTCTACCCCGTACACGTGAAAGCTCCGCTTGGCCAAGTCGATCCCGACAACCTTCACAACACGCTCGTTGCTGTTATGCTCTTTCATCGGTCCGCTCCGTAATCTCGATTGATGTGATGTTGGTTGACACCCATCATTTTGCCCGCTGGGGACTCGTTAGAGGAGCAGGGCGGACCATCCCATTAGTCTCTAAGACGTAACCGGCCCGAACCTGATCAATCTTGGTGCCGTGCTGGTCCAGCTCGCCGCAATTCCGCTGTCCATAACAGCCAATAGCCTTCCTGGCTAACCCCGTTCTTTCACTGCCTCCTGCCGATCAAAGAGCGAACGTTCAATTTCATGGCCCCAAGAGACCCCGCGTTCGTTGATGCGCTCTCGCCAGTAAAGGACATGCCTGCTGGCCATCGACGGGTTATTCATCCAAACCGCCCAATGACACGGTGTGTTTCTGACCTCCTGACCTCAACAATACAATACGAAGAGAACGGCTCTCATGAACTCTCTGCCTATGCGGTTTGCGGTAATGATCGCGGCTTTTGCCCTGGTGGCGCCGGTCGGATATGGACAAGGCGGCCATACTGCGCCACCCACCTTACAAGCCGATCGGCTAGAGGACCGCCTCGTCATCACCGCCCAGTATCTTCCTTGGGAACGGGTGAAAGCGTTCGGCCTGATAGAAGATCGCAATAAGGATGTTACGGCGGATATCCGCGCCGCTGTGGCCAACCATGATTTGCAGGTAGAGGCCACTCCGAGTGGGTTTATTATCGACATCGGCCCATCAGAAGGCATGAAGCTTGGAGATCAAGGCGCTGGCGTGCTCTCGCTCAAGCTGACCTCCGGCCAGGTGGTCTCCACGCCCATTGGGACGCGCCCCGATACCCCACTTGAGGAACCTACCGAAGAACCCCCGAAACTTCACGCCGGTTTTTGCCTGGGGTCTTGGGATCGGATGACTCCACTGATGCAATACACTCAGCAACAACAGGCGGCCATGAGCGCGGCCTCCGCCGGGTCTCGCCGGGGATTCCGCGAGCAAAAGGGTCATTGAGTCCTGGCCATGGCCGGCGCCTCCTGGGAAGAGGTTGAGGCCGTCACCGTGCAGGCGGTGAAAGGGCATGACTCGACGGCGGCGCTCCGGGAAGCGATCTTGCGCGGCTCGGCTTGGGTCCTGCCGACGGCGGAGGGCTTCGTTCTTGAAATCCAAGACCCCGCGTTACTGGGGAAGCCGGCCAGGGAAGTCATTGTGACCCTGGATACGGGTGACGTGGTGGTCGCGCCGATCTCAGCGGGCCGCCACTGAACTTCAAGCTCAGGTTGCGGTGATGAAAGATATGCCTGTTTATGGGGTCACTAGGTCGTGGGTCGTGCTTCAGACGTGGATATAGACTCATGAAGTGGATAGATAATCCACCGGTGGTCAGCATGTTATGGATCTCCGTATCCCCGTCAGGAACCCCTCCGCGTTCCCTCTATGGACTGACAGGAGCGAATCTCAACCGTTGAGCGAGGGAAGGGCGCCCCCCCGATCGGAGATCTCCCCGTATTTTCAGGGCCTACTGGGTTATTTATACCATCACATTGCGCAATTCCCCACCCCGCCTTCTCCCTGGGCGACAACCTTCATGCCCCTCAACGGGATTTCTGACTTTTTCGTAAAAAAACGTAACATGTCATCATGTATTTCTGAATGAAAGGGGGCGGGGGAGGGGACGGCGGAGGGAATCCTGATAAGGGGAATAATCTTGATAAAATAGGTTTTTGTCGATCCGTTAACCTCACGCCCCCCGCAGGATGATCATCATGCCGCCGTCCATCGGCCGCCACATCGAACACCAGGGACACCCCCTGATCGTCGGCCACGGCGGCCGGCTGTACCAGCCACAGACCTCGGTCGATGCCTGGGGCCGCCCCCGGCACACCCAGAAGGTCACGAAGTATCGGATCGTGGCCTGCGCGTGCGGACAACCCTTTATCGCGCACGACGGCCGGATGAAAACCTGTGAAGCCTGCAAGGCCCACACGCAACATTTAAGGAACACTCGTCGTACTGTTGAAGCGAAACGGCTCCCGACGACCTGTACCCAGTGCGGTCAGTCTCTCACTGCGCAACGCCGCACCCAACTCTATTGTTCCCGCGCCTGCCAACAACAGGCCTACCGGCAACGGCGCCAGGATCGACCGCGCGCCTCCACAAACCGAAAGGGCAAGGGTGACCGCTAAAACCCCAACGCGAACAGCAGCGCGGATTTGACCCGATCCATTTGCGCGTCGCTCAGGGCCGCGATGAACGGTCCGACCTTGGTTTTCGCCACGGTTTGCACATGATCCAGATTGACGGCGCACAGCTGGGGCACCCCATCGTCCGGGGTCAAGACCACTTCGCTCGGAATTTGGCGGATCGTCGAGGTGAGGGGAGCGACCGTGACCTCACCCAGCACGTCTAAAATCGAGTCGCGCGTCAGGATCAGCACCGGCCGCTTCTTGTCGGGGATTTTGAAC
>JAKLIY010000072.1 GCA_022709365.1 Pseudomonadota bacterium | reverse complement strand
AAGCCAAGCAGGTGTTATCCGACCTGTTCTTTGACTACCTGGATTTGGTAGATCGGCTCAAGCCGAAAGTGTCTATTGCTGAAAACGTCAAGGGCATGATCATCGGCAACGCCAAGGGCTATACCAAACTGATCATGGCGCGGTTCAAAGAGATCGGCTATCGCCCGCAGTTGTTCCTGCTGAATGCCGCCGATTGTGGCGTACCGCAACGCCGGGAACGGGTGTTTTTCTGTGCGCTGCGGAATGACCTTGACAGACCGCTGTTGAAGTTAGCGCCGACGCATCGATGGATTAGCGCGGGGGAAGCAACAAGGGACGTGCAGGAATTGACGGCGGCGGAACGGGAAGATACTAAGCCGAGCGAAAGCGGAAAAAAATACTATTTACAAACAAAGCCGGGAAATAATTATGCTGTGGCTTGTGAACGAGAAACAGGATCTGCGGCCTTTTTTAACTACGGTAGATTAAACGGTAAACAGCCAAGTCCCACGCTGACAGCCGCTAGCGCAACACGATCATGTGATATGCACTGGTCAGAAAGCCGTTCGCTTACCTACCGCGAATGGAAGCGCCTCGGCTCCTTTCCCGACGACTACCACGCCAAGACCGACAAGATCGGCAAATACATGATTGGCATGTCCGTACCACCAAAAATGACAGAAGCGGTGGCGCGGGCCGTCATTGATCAGTGGTTGCTGCCTGAATGACCGCCCTTTCCATCCTGCAATCCGCCGCTGAAATCCTGCGCCCGCCGCGCCGGATGCCGGTTGCTGAAGCGGCTGCTCGCTATCTGCATATTCATCGGCCTGGCAGCGATAGTTCTGCTTGGCGGCCCGATTTGGTGCCGTATATGGTGGAACCGATGAACCGGCTAGCTGACCGCACTGTTGAGGCCGTCATCTTTGTCGGGCCGGCGCGAACCGGCAAAACGGCTGCGTTGATTCTGGGCTGGATGGCCTATGCCGTCTGCTGTGATCCTGGAGACTTCCTGATTCTCAACACTTCGGAAGCGACCGCCCGCGATTTCAGCAAAGACGATATCGCCCGCGCTCATCGCCATTCGCCGGAACTGAAAGCACGGCTCTCATCCTATGCCAGTGATGACAACGTATTTGATAAGCAATACCGGCATGGAATGCGCCTGCTACTCGGCTGGCCCAGCATCAATCAACTGTCCGGTCGCACCCTGCGCTATGTGGCGATCACCGACTACGACCGCATGGCCGATAACATCGACGGCGAAGGTGATCCCTATACCCTGGCCAGCAAGCGGGTACAGACCTTCCTGAGTGCCGGGCGCGTCTGCGTGGAATCGTCGCCTGGCTGGCTAATCGAAGACGCCAAATGGCAATACCGCGATCCGCACGAAGGCCCGCCGTGCAAGGGGATTTTCGGCTTGTACAATCAGGGCGACCGCCGCCGCTGGTACTGGCCCTGCCCTGATTGCGGGATGTACTTTACCGCCGCGCCCGGGCCGGATGCGTTGATCGAAGTCGAAGGAGAGGCGCGGTTGATCTGTCCGCATTGCGGGGCCGCCATTGGCCGCGACAAGAAGCGGACCATGAACGCGGCGGGCGTCTGGCTGGCATCAGGGCAAACCATCAGCTCGGACGGCGTGATAGCCGGAGAGCCGCCGAAATCAAAGCTGGCCAGCTATTGGCTGACCGGCCCGGCGGCGGTCTATCAAAGCTGGGATTCATTATGGCGGAAGGTGCAGGCCGCGCAGGAAGACCTGGACAAGACCGGCGCTGAAGAGCGGTTGCAAGCGGTCATGAGCGGTGATTTCGGCATGGCCTATCGGCCTCGCCAACTGCACGTTATCCGCGATCCGCGCATCCTGCAGGAACGAGCGGAAGACGTGCAGAAACGCACGATTCCGCCCGGCGTCTGTTTTCTCACGGCGGCGGTGGACGTGCAGAAAAATCGTTTTGTGGTGCAGGTCGTGGGCTGGGGTCAGGACGGCGAACGCTGGCTGGTTGACCGTTATAACTTGCGCTGGTCGCGGCGCAAGGGTGGCAACGACGAGCCGGAGCCGATTGATCCAGCGGGCCGCCTGGAAGATTGGGCGCTACTGATCGATCAAGTCATCCGCAAGCCCTATCCGTTTGTTCATGACGAAACGCAAGGACTGGCGCCGCTGATGACGGCGGTGGATTCAGGCGGCAAGGCCGGCGTCACCGAGCGGGCCTATTTGTTCTGGCGGCAAGCCCGCCGTTCCGGCGCCAGCCGCAGCTTGATGCTGGTCAAGGGCGCATCGTCCAAAGATGGGCCGCGCATCTCTAAGACTTACCCGGACGCCAGCAAGCGGCAAGATCGCAAGGCCAACGCACGCGGCGAAATCCCTGTGTGGCTGCTCAATACCTTGATACTGAAAGACGCTCTGGCGGCGGACATGGAACGTACTGAACCAGGACCGGGTTATATCCACTGGCCGGCCTGGCTGGGCGGCTGGTTTTTTGAAGAATTGACCGCAGAAGTGCGCACAGCGAAAGGCTGGGAGAATGCCGGGGGCGCCCGCAATGAAGCAATGGACCTAATGGTCTATAACCAAGCCGCTTGGCTTTGTCTGCGCGCAGAACGGTTGGACTGGAACAATCCGCCCGCCTGGGCGCAACCGATTCGCTCGGCGATCCCGATTAAGTCGGGGGAACCTGCCGCCGCATCCAAACCGCCACCCAAATCGAAGCCGACGCCGCCCGCTGGCGGTGGATTTATCAATCGACCTGTTGGAGTTCCATGGATACGTTAAACGGCGCGGATTCCAACGCCCGGATGAGCGGCTTGTCCGCTCGATCCGATAGTTAGCCCTTCGAAATTTCCGAGAAATATTTTTGAAAAATAGTTGACAGTCTACCGGATTGGTGTATACTAACAATCAAGAAGTTAGTGAAACCAACCGGAGAGAGAGAAGATGAACTTGATCGAAAGCATTGTCAGGAATCATCGCCGTATTGAAATCCACAATCGCAATTGTGGTGGGTTAGGGTCATGGTACCAAGTATCATTTTCTGTAGAAACTTGGGGCTGCGGATGGAAACATGCCGGGGTTAAGACTTTCGCCAAAGAAGCAAGCGCCAAGAAAGCTGCGGAACTATTTTTGAAATGAAGAGTTCTCACGGCGGCCCCAGGGACGGGGCCGGACGCAAGCCGATTCCGGCGACGCTCATGAAGAGCGTCAAGCTTACGCCTGCCCAATGGGAACGGGCGCGTCTTATCGGCGATGGCAACTCGGCGGAGGGTATCCGCCGCGCCCTGGATGCGTGGCAGGCTAATAAGTAGATAACCCGCAAAAACGAGGTATTATGGAAAACTGGCACCACCCCACCGGAAACACTCCAAAAACTGTAACGCTGGTTTGTCTCGGCCCCTCCCGCAATGCCTATGTCGGCGGGCTATTTGAGCATGATCTTTCGGAAGCGTGCATTGGCGCTGATGAAATCTGGACGCTCAACCGGGGTGCCAATGTCTTTCACCATGACCTGCTCTGGGTCATGGATCATATCCAGGGGGAAGCCGACAAGAACCCGCGCTACGGCGCCTCGCTCTGGCACCATGACAAGCCGATCATCACCAGCGACGATCTTGACGGATGGCCGGCGCATGTCCATGCCTATCCCTTCAAGGCCATTTGGAATTGGCTGGCTGAGACGATCAATCCGATGCACGGCGATTGGTTTCACAACTCGGTGGCCTACATCGTGGTCTATGCTGCCTTTATCGGCGTCAAGGAGCTGCGTGTTTTCGGCGCGGACTATGCCAGCCATAGCAGCGGCGTGGTAGAAGACGGGCATCCCTGCGTCGCCTACTGGGTCGGAAAAATGGAAGCGGCGGGCCTGATCGTCAAAGCGCCGATAGAGAGCCAATTCCTCGGAATCAATCAGCGCGGTTGGCTGTACGGCTATCGTCACGACCCGCGCACGATACCCAGCAACCGCAAGCGGTTTCGTGACCTGGTTGGATTGCCGCCTGAAGCCGACAGCGTGAGTTTATGGAGTGGCGAGCGGCAAGTCGCGCCGACTCTGGCCGGGATTCAGCCCGATCATGTCCACCGCTATCAATGGGCGGCCAAGAAGGTTACGGGAACGGTCTATGATCTAGGCTGTGGGATTGGCTATGGGTCGGCGGTACTCGCAGATGCCGAAGGCGTTGAAAAGGTCTTTGCAATCGACCGCTCGGCTGAAAGCATTGCGTATGCCCAGCAGCATTATGCGCGAGAAACCATCCAGCATGTGGTTGCGGATTTAAGCCAGCCTGGGCGATTTGTCTATGATGGCGATTGGGCCGTGGCATTCGAACTGGTGGAACACTTGGTAGACCCGTTGTCGCTGTTGCGGGATTTGCCAGTCAAGCACCTGATTCTCAGCGTCCCTAATGAAACCGCCGTGCCCTATTCTCCCGAAACCGCGCCGCACCATCACCGGCACTATACCCGTTTTGACTTGGTGCGTTTGCTGACTGACGCCGGCTGGCGTGCTGTCTATTGGCGGTCGCAGATGGATCGAGAGGGGCAGGTTATCGAGTACCGCGAGGATTGTCGAACGATCATTGTAGAGGCACAACGATGCACAGATTCATCCATTACGACGACCGCGACTGGGGCCTGACCGAATTGGCGCGGGCCTATCAATTGGCTCCGACGACGCTCTACCGCCGGCTGGAACGGTTTGGTGAATCCGCCAGCGGAATCCATAGAGCCTTGGCTACAGGCATCGTGAGCAGGGAAGCGGCGGGGCGGCTCGGCGCTTCCCGGAGTCCGTGGCGGTATCAGGGCCGGGTCATCGCTTCTAGCACATCCGGGTTCCCGTCCAGATAATGCTGCACGGCCACTAAGACTTCGCGCCGTCCATGCAAATAAACCCGGGTGAAGTTGAACTGGGATTGACTGCTTTCAGCCCTCAGCAATCCGCCGTCGCATTCGCCGATAGCTGCTTCCAAACAAAGCCGCAGTGCGGCATATGGATCGGATTCAATCTTAATAGTCTCTGGTTTCATAAAATCCTCGATTCACTATTGATTTCACTGGATAGAATAGCATATATAGGAAATTCCAAAACCTATAATGAGGCGCGTATGACTTTCCCTGTGAGCGAAGTATCGTTGGATGAATTGGTTGAATCTCTGGGCAGCATCGAGCAGGAAATCCAGCAGCGGGTGAAAACCGAATTGGCCGAACTCGATGCGCGGCGGGAGGTGTTGTTAACACTGTTGAGTAGTGAGATTGTTGAATCTAGTTGCAAGCGATCCGAAGAAACTCCAAGCTATTCTGTTGTATATCCGCCAAAATACCGCGACCTGGCCACCGGCAAAACCTGGAGTGGCAGGGGCAAGCGCCCAAAATGGTTTGATTCCGAACGGGCTGATGATTTCCTGATCCCAGCCTAAACTCCGTCAATTCCAAAGACCCGCCACACGGCGGGTTTTTTATTTCCACTTGACAGGGGGAACATTGCACGCTTAACCAACGTGCATGAGTGAATTTACCGGCATTGCCCTAGCAACCATCAGTGGTTGGCTGACCGAGGCGCAACTCGCGCTGCACGATCTATCGGTTGGCAAGAAGGTCGTGAAGATCGGCAGTAGCGATAAGCAGCTTACTTTCACGCAGGCTGACATCAGGCAACTGCGGTCGTATGTCGGGCGGCTACAAATGGAGATTGCCATCCGCGCCGGCCAAACCACCGCCACTCCCTATTCGGTAGCAACATGGACCCGCTGACTCAAATTATTGCCTGGATTTCCCCATCCTGGGCTGCTTCTCGTATTCGCGGGCAAGAAGAAATCAAGCTGCATCAGGCCCGCCTCAAGGCAGCGCAACGCTATTACGACGCCGTGGCGATCACCGCCCAGCGCCCGCGCCGGGGCAACAATGCCAGTGCTGATCTTGTCATGGACAACGCGCGGGGCAACCTGCGCCAATTTGCCCGCTGGTTAGACGAGAACAATGATTTAGCGGTTGGCATCCTTGATGACCTCGTGACCAATGTCGTCGGCTGTGGCGCCGGCATGGAACCAATGGCCGTCAAGGGCAAGGAGCGAGAACCCGCTACCGACCTCAACCGGCAACTGGCCGACTTGTGGGCGGAATTCTGGCAAGCACCGGAAGTGACTGGGGAATTGCCGGGGGCGGAAGTGGAACGGCTGCTGTGCCGCTCCTGGCTGCGGGATGGCGAGGTTTTCGTCCACCACGTTACCAAGTCCATCGCTCCGTTTTCCTCGCGCGTACCCTATGCGCTGGAATTGCTGGAAGCGGATTTTGTGCCGTGGGACATGTTCCAGCCCAAAAGCAATGTAACTCACGGCATTGCGAAGGACGGCTGGGGCCGCCCGGTCGGTTACTGGGCTTATCGCCAGCATCCGGGCGGCAATATCTGGCAGTCCAGCAGTGACATGGTTTGGTTGCCCGCCGATCAGGTGCTACACCTCAAGTTTGTCCGCCGCCTGCACCAGACACGCGGGGCCTCACTGTTCCATGCCGTGCTGACCCGGCTGGATGACCTGAAGGACTACGAAGAATCCGAACGTATCGCGGCGCGAGTCGCAGCGGCCCTGACTGCCTACATCAAGCGCGACTCAGCCTTGAGCGATGTCGTGGCGGCCACCACCACGGATGGGGAAGACAGCACCACAACAAATCGCAGTTTCAGTATGTCTCCAGGGCTGGTCTTTGACGGATTGCTGCCCGGCGAGGATGTCGGCGTCATCGACCCGAAGCGCCCGAATCCGAACCTGGAAACCTTCCGCAATGCCATGCTGCGGGCGGTCGCGGCGGGCACGGGTACTAGATTTAGTAGTATCGCCAAGAACTACAACGGTACATATAGTGCCCAGCGCCAAGAATTGGTGGAAGCAGTCACGCACTACCGGCGCTTGTTCGGCTACCTCAAAGTCAAGCTGTACCTGCCCGTCTGGCGGCAATTCGTGGATGCCAGCCGCCTGGCCGGCCTGATCCGCGTGCCCGCTGGCGTGGATGAAGCCAGTCTTTACCATCCAGAAGTTAGGGCACCGAATATGCCCTGGATTGATCCTAAGAAGGAAATCGAAGCCTTCGCAATGATGGTCGAGAATGGCTTCCGGTCCCGCTGGCAAATCATCCGCGACCTCGGCGGCGATCCCGCGACCGTGGACGCACAACTGGAAGCGGACCCGCTGGATATTCGCCCAGTTCCGGGCCAGCCCGCCGCTGAAACCGGTCAGGCCGGTTCGCCAGAGCCGCCAGAACCGGAAGAAGATATAGACGAAATGGAGGAAGCCGCATGAACGCTGCTTGTGGTGGCAAGAAAAAGAAGGGCAAGCCGAAATGACGACTCGTGATTTTACCGGCCTGACCGGCGCCCGCTTTGAGCGCGAGGTGACGCTGAATGTCCGCGAAGCCAATGCGGAAGCGCGCACGGTGCCGGCTTCCCTGTCCAGCGAAGCGCCGGTCGCGCGCTGGTTCGGAATGGAAGTGCTCTCGCACGAAAAGGACGCTGTAGATTTGAGCCGCGCCGCCGAGGGCTTGCCGCTGCTGTTCGGGCACAGCCATGATCAGCCTATCGGCATTGTCGAGGGCGTTCGGCTCAAGGACGGCAAGCTACGCGGGCTGTTGCGCTTCTCGAACAACAGCCGCGCCAGGGAAGTTTTCCAGGACGTGCAGGATGGGTTTTTGAAGAACGTCTCCATCGGTTACACCGTAGACCGCTGGGAAGAATCCGCCGACAGCGATGCAATCCGGGTGACCGGCTGGACTTTGCTGGAGGCGTCTGTTGTAACCGTCCCCGCTGATGCAACGGTGGGAATCAATCGCTCTCTAGGAGCTAAAACTATGGCCGACGAAGCAAAAGCGGTTGATGCCGCCGACGCCGCCCCTGTGGTGGATATTACCAAAATGAAGCGCGACCATCTGATTGCCAAGAAAGCGGGTAAGGCTGAGGCGATCCGCGAGGAACGCACGCGCATCGCTGACCTTCAGGAACTCTTTGATCTGGACATCATCCCGCGCAACGATTTCTATGCCAGCCTGCGCGCCCGCGCCGTGGATGAAGGCTGGGGCGTGGAAGCCGCGCGTAAGATTCTGCTGGACGTGATGAGCGGCGAAACGGAACCGGCCGTGGAGTGGGCGCAGGTCAACGATGATCAGGTTGCGGGTCGCGGCGTTCGCACCCACGAAGGCCGCCTGCCGCCCGTCGTCGTGCCCGCTAAGCCCGGCAATCAATCCCGCACGCTGGGCAGTGTCCAGATGGGTGAGGATGGCCTGGACAAATTTATTAAGGGGGCCGAGGAAGGGCTGATGGTGCGCTCCGGTCTGGTCTCCGACAAAGAATCCATGCGCAAGGCCCGCGAAGGCGGTCTGTTTGGCAAGAGTCTGCGGACATTGGCTGGTGACTTCCTGCGGCTGAAAGGTGAAGCCACCGCTTCCCTACCCGATGATGAAGTAGTCTCTCGCGCCATCCTGACCCGCGCGGTCGGCCAGACCACCAGCGATTTCACCTATCTTCTAGGCAACGTCGCGAACAAGGCGCTGCTGGTCGGTTTCGAGGAAGCCCCGGAAACGTGGAGCACCTGGACCCGGCGCGGGCAATTGCCCGATTTCAAGACCGCTGACCGTATCAACATGAGCGGCTTCACCGGGCTGGCGGAAGTGGCCGAAGACGGCGAGATCACCTATGGCAAGTTCACGGATCGCAAAGAAACGATCAAGTTAGTGCAATATGCCAAGAAGTACCGCATGTCGCGTCAACTGATTATCAATGACGATCTGGGTGGTTTGACGCAAGTGCCGCGCATGATGGGCCGGGCCGCCAATCGCAAGATCGGTGATGTGGTCTATGCCCTGCTCAATGGCACCGGCCCGACTTTGACTCAGGATAGTACGGCGCTATGGGATACCTCCACCCATAAGAATTATGTCGCTGCGGCAACTGCTCCTACAGTCGCTACACTGACGACTGCCACGGCGGCAATGGCGAAACAAA
>JAKLIY010000071.1 GCA_022709365.1 Pseudomonadota bacterium | reverse complement strand
GATCATATTCAGGGCGAGGCTGACAAATATCCTCGCTATGGTGCCTTGCTCTGGAAACATGACAAGCCCATCATCACCAGCGATAATTGCGCCGGCTGGCCGGAACATGTTCGCAAGTTGCCGATTCGGGAAATGTGGCGCTGGGTATCGGAGACGATAAATCCGATGCACGGCGACTGGTATCACAACAGCCTTGCCTACATCCTGCTCTATGCTGCATTTATTGGGGTACGCGATTTGCGAGTCTTTGGCGCCGATTATTCGATGCACTCCTCCGGTACCGTGGAGGACGGCCATCCCAACGTAGCCTATTGGGTCGGAAAGCTGGAAGCGACTGGGATGGTAGTGACCACGCCCGCCGATTCCAGTTTTCTCAACGCCAATCAGCGCGGCCACATCTACGGCTACCAGCGTGATCCGCGCATCATCCCCGCCAACCGTGCCCGGTTCCGAGCACTGGTCGGACTGGATCCGGACGAGGATAGTACCGCGCTACTCAGCGCCGAACGGCAGGTAGGTGTGGATATCAGCGATATTCAGGCCGATCACGTCGCCCGCTATCAATGGGCAGCCAGCAAGATTCGCGGCGACCGGGTATTGGATTTGGGCAGCGGCTGCGGCTACGGTAGCGCGATCCTGGCTGATGCCGGGGCGCGACTGGTATCTGGGTACGATCTATCGGCCGAGTCGGTGGCCTATGCGCAAGCGCACCACGCCCGCCCGCCAGTCACGCAGGAAGTAGCTGACTTTGACGGCAAGCAGATTCCAAACGAGGCGGATAGCGCGGTGGCTTTTGAGATCATTGAACATCTGGCCAATCCAAAGCCGCTACTGGCTGGGCTGCGGGTCAAACGGCTATTCGCCAGCGTGCCAAACGAGCGGGTTGTCCCGTACAGCCCGGAAACCGCGCCGTTCCACCAGCGCCATTACACGCCGGAGCAATTCAAGGATTTGTTACGCGATTGCGGTTGGCTGGTGGCGGAATGGCACGGGCAGGATGGGCCGAAAAGTCCGGTCGGGCCGCTGGAGAAAACCAGCCGGACCCTGATTGTCGAAGCCGTTCGGAAGCAGTAGCCATGCCCGCGCCGCGTTTCATCCAATGGGAAGGACAGGAATGGTCGATCAATCGCCTGGCGCGGGCGTATCACCTCCCAACCTCAACGCTAAATCATCGGCTGGAACGATTCGGTGAAACAGCGACCGGGATTCAGCGGGCGTTGGCGACCGGCATTGTGGATTGCCGGACAGCGGGACGGATTGGCGCTACCCGGTCACCGTGGCGGTATCCGGGCTGATTTGATTCGTTGATACCTCGCCGCCTGCCGGCAGCGGTTGGAACAATACCGCGCCGTCCGCAGCGCGGTGAAGGAATGCCCGCACACCGGGCAGGTATGCGGGACTTTGGGGCGCAAGGCCCCGAGGGCGTGACCGGGGGAGGTCATATTTTCTTGATCTCTACTGCCCCGTGGGGCGGGCGGGTTGCGCCAGCGTAGAGCCAAGCGCGCATGGCCCTGATTCGGTAGCGTTCACCGGCGAAGTACCGGAGATCGCGGTGGGCTTGCCATCCCTTGCCGGTCTTCGGGTTGATCGTCTGCCAGTAGACGACCGCGCAATCCTCGTTAATCGAAACGGTCCAGGCTTTTCCGGCTTTGATCTTCTGATATTCGTTCATAGTCTTGCTCCTGGTTGGATTTCTCTCTACGTTGAAAGTAAGATAATACCTTACCGTTACCGTGTCAAGTTATTCTTAAAGGGCTATTGCAATTATTTTTGCGGCTATTACAATCCTGCTTGCAATTTTGCAAATGGGAGAAAGAAATGCTTTTAAGTGATATCAGCGTTCAGGGCGCGGTGGGAACTTTGCTAACCACCGACGAAATACTGGAAACTATTGCAGTTCTGAAAACCGAACTGCAACAGCGGGCGCGACAGGAACTAGCAGAAATAGACCGGCGCCGGAATGTTCTGCTTGATGTGCTGGGAGAAATGCCAGTGTCTTGCGATGACGAGGATGATGAAAAGCCGCCTCGGTCGCGCGGGTCGGTCAATCCGCCGAAGTACCGAAATCCCGAGAATCCCGAGCAGACGTGGAGTGGGCGCGGCAAGCGGCCGGCGTGGGTCGTGAATTACTTGAACGAACCAGCCCACCTGCTACAGGATGTGTTGATTCCCTGATCCCGCCGTCATTGAATAACCGCCCTCCGGGCGGTTTTTTATTGAATTACAAATCCCGCAGTTGTTTGACGTTGCCTTCCAGGGCGGCACGAACGGCGCGCAGGGCGTCCAACTGTCCGCCCAGCATGAAGCGGGTGGCCTCGAATTGCGTGTTGCCGCCTGCCCATCGGGCTAAGCCGCTCTCGGTGCGGGCGATGGCAGCACCGAGCAGGGCCAGCAGTTCCAGCCGCTTGACTTCGGCCGGGTCGGGAACGGCGGGACGATAGGCCAGGGCAGGTTCGGACTGGACGGCGGCGGGAGTCGGTTTGGTTTCTGGCATGGAAGGTTCCTCAATTTGGCTTGCCAAATTATACAGACATCTTGACATTTGAGTATCACCGCGCTTAACGCCGCGCATGGCTCTATTTACCGATATTCCCTTAGCGACGCTCAAGACCTACCGCAGCGAGGCCCAAACCGCGCTGCACCAGATTTTGACGCTTAAACGTGTCGCCCGTATCACGACCGCCGATGGCAAAACCGTGGCGTTCGGACCATCCGACATCGCCCAGCTTCGTTCCTACCTGCATTCGCTGGATAGCGCGATAGCGATCCTGGAAGGCACGACCGGCGCCGGCCTGCCCTACTCGGTGGCGACATGGACGCGCTGACCCGGATTCTCGCCGCCATCGCTCCAGGTTGGGCTGCGTCCCGCGTCGCCGGGCAAGCTCGGCTAGCGGCCGCGCAACGGCTGTATGAGGCGGTCAAGATCACCGCTCAACGGCCGCGCCGGGGCGGTCCGCAATCCAGCGATGCGGTCATGGATGCCGCCAAGGGCAACATGCGGGAGTTCGCCCGCCACCTCGACGAAAACCACGACCTCGCCATCGGCGTCCTCGACGACCTCGTAACCAACATTATCGGCGCCGGGGCTGGCATCGAACCGCTGGCGGTGCGCGGTCCCAACCGCGAACCGGCCACGGACCTGAACCGGCAACTGGCCGACCTGTGGGCCGAGTTCTGGCTGTCGCCGGAAGTGACTGGCGAACTATCTGGCCCGGAGGTGGAACGGCTGCTATGCCGGTCGTGGCTGCGGGACGGCGAGGTTTTCGCTCAACACGTTATCGCCCCAATCGCGCCTTATGCGACTCGCGTCCCCTACGCGCTGGAGCTGCTGGAATCCGATTTCCTGCCCTATGACCTTACCAGGCCAGACAGCCGGGTGACGCACGGCGTCCAAAAAGACGGCTGGAATCGGCCGGTCGGCTATTGGTTCAGCAAAGTTCATCCCGGCAATCAAACATTCAACCTGCAATCGTCCGAGTTGGTTTGGAAGCCCGCCGATTCGATCATGCACCTCAAATTCGTGCGCCGCTTGCACCAGACGCGCGGCGTATCGATCTTCCACGGCGTGCTGACTCGCCTGGATGATCTAAAGGACTACGAGGAATCCGAGCGCATCGCCGCCCGCGTGGCCGCTGCCCTGACTGCTTATATCCGGCGGGATATTGGGCTGGCCGCCGAGACGGTGGTGGCCGGCGAGGATAGCGAGACGACCTCCGTCCGCACATTTGCGATGGAGCCGGGCCTGGTGTTCGACGGACTGCTGCCCGGTGAAGACGTGGGCACCATCGATTCCAAGCGCCCGAATCCGAACCTGGAACAGTTCCGCAACGCCATGTTGCGGGCAGTCGCGGCCGGGACCGGGACGCGCTTTTCCAGCATCGCCAAGAATTACAACGGCACCTACTCGGCTCAGCGACAAGAACTCGTCGAAGCCGTCACCCATTACCGCCGCCTGTTTGATTACCTACGCGCCCGCTTTTACTTGCCAGTCTGGAAACGGTTCGTCGATGCCAGCCGGCTGGCCGGGCTGGTGCGAATTCCGGCTGGCGTTGATCAGATGAGCATCTACCGCCCGGAAGTGCGTCCGCCGAATATGCCGTGGATCGATCCGCTCAAGGAAATCAAGGCGTACCAGGGCATGGTGGAATCCGGGTTCCGGTCACGCCATCAGGTGATCCGCGATCTTGGTTCCGACCCGGCCACGGTGGACGCGCAACTTGAGGCGGACCCGCTGGATATCCGCCCGGCACCCAAACAGGTCGAGATGATGGGGCCAGTGGCGGCGCCGAAAACACCGGATGAAGAAAATAAAGACAATCAAGATGAACTGGAGGAAGCGGCATGAACGCAGCCTGTAGCGATGGCGGAAAGGAAAAGAAGGGCAAGCCGAAATGAACGCGCGTGACTTGTCCGGCCAGCGCTTCGAACGGCTGGCCACGCTGGAAACCCGAGAAGCGAATGCCGACGCCCGTACTGTGCCCGCCGCGTTATCCAGTGAAGCGCCGGTCAAGCGGCCGTGGGGAACGGAAATTCTGGTGCATACCGCCGATGCCGCCGACCTGGCGCGCGCTTCCGATGGCCTGCCGCTGCTCTGGAATCATGACACCGGCACCCCGATTGGTCGGGTTGAAGGCGTCCGGCTGAAAGACGGCAAGTTACGGGGCACGCTACGTTTCTCCCGCAACACCCGCGCTGAAGAGATTTTTCAAGATGTTCGGGAAGGTTTTTTGAAAGACATCTCCATCGGTTATCAAATTAACCGCTGGGAGGAATCCGCTGATGGCGATGACGTCCGGGTGACCGGATGGGAATTGCTGGAGGCTTCAGTAGTGACGGTTCCGGCTGATTCATCGGTCGGGATGAACCGATCTTTAACTCAAGAGGGTAAACCCATGACCGATGAAACCAAACAGCCAGAAGCCGAGTCCGGTTCCGCGCCGGTGATCGATATCGCCAGCAAAACCAAGCGTGAATATCTGATTGCCGAACGTGCCGGCGAGCAGAAGGCCATTAAGGCCGAACGCGAGCGCAGCACTCAAATCAGCGAAATGTTTGAGAACGACCTCATCCCCCGCGAGCCGTATTACGCGGCCCTGCGCGCCCGCGCCATTAATGAAGGATGGTCGGTGGATGGCGCCCGCAAGATTTTGTTCGAGGTACTGGGGGGGGCGGTGGAGCCGGCTGTTGATTGGTCCAGCGTGACCGATGGGGCTGGTGGAATCCGCGTGGCCACTCACGACCATCAGTTACCCCCGGTGGTGTTGCCGGACCGCAGCCAGCGTAAGACCCTGGGCGGCGCTATCCAGCAGGGCGCCGACGAGCGCGACAAGTTCCGCGACGGCATGGCGCACGGGCTACTGGTACGCTCCGGTGTGCTGGACAAGCGCGAGGATATCGACAAGGCCCGTGAGGGCGGGATGGTCGGCAAGAGTCTGCGGACCCTGGCCGGCGACTTCTGCCGGATGGTCGGGATCAGTACCGCCAGCTTGAGCGATGAAGACCTGGCCGGTCGGGCTTTGGCTTATCGCAGCGCGGTCGGTCAAACCACCAGCGATTTTACCAACATCCTCGCCAACGTCGCCAACAAGGCGCTGTTGCAGGGCTGGGACGAGGCGCCGGAAACGTGGATGACCTGGACCCGGCGCGGCACCTTGCCCGACTTCAAGACCGCCGAAATCAGCGGCATCAGCGGCTTTACCTCGCTGGACGTGGTTCCCGAGGACGGCGATATCACATATGGAAAGTTCACAGATCGCAAGGAAACGATCAAGCTGGTGAGCTACGGCAAGAAATACCGAGTGAGCCGCCGCCTGATCATCAACGACGACCTGCAAGCACTAGTTGCTATCCCTCGCGCCATGGGCCGGGCCGCTAACCGCAAGGTCGGCGATATTACCTATGCGCTGCTGGATTCGACGGGTCCGACCCTGAATCAGGATAGCGTGGTGTTATTCCATACCGTGACTCACAAAAACCTGGTGGAAGCCAGCACCGCGCCGACCGTGGCCACCCTGAATACCGCCAATGTCGCGATGGCTCGCCAGACCGACCCCAATACCAGCGCCGTGCTCAATATCGTGCCGCGCTATCTGGTCGTGCCGAAGACTCTGGAAAATACCGCTCGAATACTGATGAGTGCTATTTATGATCCAGCCGGTTCCGCCAGTTCCTTGCAACCGAACCCGTTCAGCGGCCGCTACGAGGTCATTGCCGACGCGCGACTCGACGGACAGACTGCCGGTACCGCCGCCTGGTATCTGTTTGCTGACCCGAATATCTTCGATACCTTCGAGGTGTCGTTCCTAAACGGGATGGCCGAACCCTACATGCGCGAGAATCAGGAATGGGACGGACAAGGCGTCAGCTACATGATCGGTGTGGACTTCGGCGTCGCCGCGCTCGATTTTCGGGCCGTACATAAGTATCGCGGGTCTTGATTTTGATTGATTGATGCGCCGGGCTTCGGCCCGGCTCTCTCCCCTGATTTGAGGTGATTGAAATGGCTCAAACTTTATCCGAAGGCGAAGTCTTCAACTATACGACCACCGGCGCGGTGGCGAACGGTGCGCTATTGGTAGTCGGGCAACGGGTCGGCGTGGCGCTGACATCCGCGACCGGAGCCGGCCAGGTTATCGGCCTGGCCGTGGAAGGCGTTTTCGACGTGGCTTGCGCGACCACCGGGACGATGGCGGCAGGCACTGCGGCCCATTACCGAATTGCCACAACCGGCACCAAGGTTATGAAAGCGGTGATCCTGGCGGCGGCAACCGGCACTACCAGCGGCATGGCGCGCACTATCGGAACGTTCTGGGAGAGCAAAACCAGCGGAGCGACCCGCACCACGATCAAGGTCAAGTTGATCGGCGGCCCGATGTGCTGGGCGTGATATGAAAAACGCTTGGGTCTACCTCAATCAATCCACCGAACCCATCGCCGTTGAATTATGGGCGATCATCGGCTGGGAATGATCACCAATGGCGGAATCGCTGTTTGACACGATCATGACGGACTCGGCAATCCCGGCCATCGAAACGGTGTTCGGGATTACCGCCACACATACCAATGCGGATGGCGATGAAATTGCAGTGACGATTATCCTGCAATCCGAATTAGTGCCGACGGGCGAATTCGGTGAGCGAATGGAAATGCGCTATACTATCGAACTCGATAAGGCCCTGGCGGCATCTATCGGCGATACTTTCTCGGTAGAGAATGACCCGACCGATGAGGATGCTGATCCCGATCCGACGATCTGGAAAACGACCCAGCTATTGGCTGACGATGGCTATCTACAGAAGTTCTCGGTGATTGAAGCATGAGCGCCAAGGCGGCCATTGCCGCGCTGAAAGTCCAACTTGCGACGGTCTATACCACGCTGACTGGACGCCCGGCTTTGGAAACGACCAGCGCCACGTTGCCGGTCATTACGGTCTACAGCACTGGCGATTCGCGCGCAGCCGATCAAGATTACAGCGATCTAACATTCACCCGGCGGCTGACGATTGAGGTAAAGATCGCGGCGACCGCGACCTATGATAGCGTGTTGGACGATGCGCTGGCCGCGATTCGCGCTGTGATTGATCAGGATGCTTTGACGGGGGCCTGGTGGGGCGGCAATTCCCTGCGTGTGCAGGAAACCAATGCTGCCTTTTTCGCGCCAGCGCCGAATAGCAATGAGGCATTTTTGCAGATTAACCTGGAATTTGATTATCGCCCATGATTTCGCTGAGTGTTTGTACCCCCACATCCGGCTTGCTGCGGGCCGAATATGCGTTATCGCTGGCACAATTTTGCATGAATTTCATGGTGGAAGCGGTTGATCCGAATGAACCGCGCCAGCATATCGTATTGCGCCAATACCAGTCGTCCAGCATTAGCAACGGACGAGAGTATCTGGCGCGCACTTCGCTAGATGAAAACGCGACGCACATTCTGTTTATCGACGACGACATGAGTTTTGCGGCGGAAGTCCCTATGCTGCTATTGCGCCGGAACTTGCCGCTGGTCGCCTGCAATTACCGCATTCGCTTTCAAGGGATGCCGTTTTCTGCGTTCGCGCCAGACTTCCAAACCCGAATCGAAACCCGCGCCGATTCGCCCGATTTGGAGGAAGCCGGCGCTGCTGGTTTCGGCATGTGCCTAATTGCCCGCGAGGTATTCGAGGCCATTCCGCAGCCCTGGTTTCCGATCCAGTGGGACGCGGAATCAGGGACGTACTCGACAGAGGACACCCCGTTTTTCTGGAAAGCCCGTGAAGCGGGTTATCCGCTCATGATCGATAATGCGGCCAGTCGCCTGATTGGCCATCATGGCAGTTATTGTTACCGCTGGGATCAGCCCAGTTGATAGGAGCTTAATATGGCCGTTTTGACTGCTGCTGCTGTTTATTACGAGAGCGCCCAAACCCCGGTTGCGTTTGCTGCAATGACCGGAAATACTGCTCGCACTACGTACAGCCTGACTAGCAAGCCGTGGAGTTCGGTTGTTGTTACTGCGGGCGTTGACCCTTATACGGTCGGGCCTTATGGCGTGATGACCGGTGGCGAGGTCACGGCAGGGGTCGCTAACGATGCAGTACGGCTGGCCGCTCTGACGGCGATGATGCCGGCCGTGGCGAGCGCCAGCGCGACGACGGGCGTAGTGACGGTGAGCGCGGTGACCGATGATTCATTGACCGCTACCCGTGGCACCAGCGCCGGGACGGCCTATCGGATTTCGTCGCTCACGATCACCAGCGCGGGCGCTGCGGCGATGGTAGCAGCGGATGGATCTACCGCCTTTGTAGCCACGCGCGGCGCTGCGGGCGGCCCACCCTCTATCCCGCTGGGCAGCATCGAAGTGGCTCAGGTCAAGCTGACCACGTCAACGGCGGCGGCGGTGGCGTCTAGCGAAATCTATCAGGTGGTCGGTGATAGCCAGGAGCGGTACGATTATCCGGTCTACAGTACCGATCCGATCCGAGGCCAGATTACTTTTTCCGCCGCG
>JAKLIY010000070.1 GCA_022709365.1 Pseudomonadota bacterium | reverse complement strand
GGGATCAAGCTGGAGAATCTTCAGTTCAGCGCCGCCAGCGACGGCCAGGGGCCATTGCGCCTTTCCGGTTCAGTCCGCTCCGCTCCCGGTCAGTTGCAACTGAGCGGAACCGTTGATCCGCTCAAGCCGGAACTGAAGCTGACCGTTCAGGGCGAAAATTTCCAGGCGCTGAAAACGACCGATCTGCAAATCCAGATCAGCCCCGATCTCCAGCTTGCCGCGACCCGGCAACAAGTCCAGGTTGAGGGAACGGTGACGATTCCAAAGGCTTATGTGCAGCCCGGCGGCGAACGACCCGGCGCGGTCAAGGCGTCCGACGATGTGGTCATCGTCAACGGTTCCAACGGCGCCACGCCGTCCAAGCCCAAGGGGCTGGACATTTTCGCCCGGGTCCGGGTGATTCTGGGCAACGACGTGCAAGTGGTAACGCCCGCCTTCAAGGGCAAGCTCAGGGGCAACCTGCTGGTCGAAGAAACTCCGCAACTGGCCCCGCGCGGCAGCGGCAGCATCGAGGTCGTCGCTGGCAACTACCGGATTTACGGCGAAGAGATTCAGATTCAGCGCGGCCAACTGCTGTTCAGCAGCAGCCCGCTCGACAATCCGGGCCTGGATTTGCGGGTGGCGCGGCAGTCGTCGGACAGCATTTCCACCAGCGGCCAGATCACCGCCGGCGCACAAATCCGGGGGACGCTGAAGAATCCCAAAATGACCCTGTTCTCCGATCCGAAGATGCCCGATTCCAGCATCCTGTCCTATCTGGTGCTGGGCCGGGCGCCGCAAAATGGCGGGGCGGGCGGCGAATCTGCATTGCTGTTCAAGGCCGCTGGCGCCCTGGGGCTGGGCGGTGGGGCCCTTACCAAGAGCCTGGGCGATACGTTCGGCCTGGACGCCCTGGAACTGGGATCGTCCGGCGACGGCGGCAACGGAACCTCGCTGATGCTCGGCAAGTATCTGACGCCGGATCTGTACGTCGGCTACGGCGTCGGGCTGCTCAACGCCGTCAACACCTTCAACGTCAAATACCGGTTGAGCCAGCGACTGATGTTTGAATCCAACAGCAGTGCGGTCGGGATGGGAGCCGATCTGATCTATACCGTCGAGCGTTGAGGGCGTCCCATGGCCTACAAGATTCAGGCCGCTTCGCGCACGTCCACCACCAGCCGCTTGCCGAGGACGGCCAAAGCGGTTTCGATTTGCTCGATACGGCTTTTGTGGTGCAACGACAGCAGCCGGTCAACCAAGGTAGGCGCCAGGTTCAGCATTCGCGCCAAATCCGCCTTGCGCTTACCCGCCGCCAGCAGCGCGTTGTAGAGCGCCACCTTGCCGGCGGCGACCACTTTCAACGCCACGCCGGGGCGACCGTTGAGCGGGGAAGGCGCCGGGATGGGCTGGCGGTCGTCCATGTAAGCGGAGAGCATGACCAGTAGCGCATCCTCGGCCATCAGCAACGCCTCGGTTTCGTCTTCGCCGAAAGTTATCGCTTCTGGCACATCCGGGAACGTCACCAACAGGGTCCCGTTGTCGTCCGGGGTCAGTTCGACGGGGTAGATCAACATGGTCGCCTCCTACTTCAGTCCCAAATCCTTCCTGATTTTGTTCACCAGTCCAGTACCCAGTTCCTTGCTGCCGCCATGCATTGGCAGGTCGGTTTTCCGATGACCCAACCGCACGATCAGATGGCCGGAACCGCTCGGTTTAGCTTCAAAGGTGCAGCCTTGCTGGCGGAGCCAGACTTTGAACTGGTTGCTGTTCATAATAAGGTTAGATTATACAAAAATGTTTTTTTTCAATGACTTTCCTGATATGGCGCTCACGCCTTGCGCCATTCTTGTTATTTGACCCGAATAAGAACTATATTTAGTCCTGTTGACCAGGAGGCCATATGAAACTTTCCAGCCAGATCAAGCCGATCAGTTACCTCAAAGCTCATGCCGCCGAGATCATCCGTCAGCTTGCTGAGCAACGTGAACCGTTGATCATTACCCAGAACGGCGAAGCCAAGGTAGTGATCCAGGATGTGCAGAGCTATGAACAGGCCCAGGAAACATTGGCATTACTCAAAATTCTTGCGCTCGGCAATCGCCAGATTGAAGAAGGACGCATACAGGAAACCACAACAGTATTCAAAAATCTGCGCGCCATTCGGGAGCGCTAATGGCATTCCAAATCTTCCTGACTGAAGATGCTGTTCTGGATTGGATGGAAATTCAGGATTACATCGCTGCGCATGATGGCGCTGAAAAGGCTGAATACGTACTGGGGCCACTCCAAGCCGTGATCGAACGCCTGGCGGAATTTCCCGAACGCGGCGCCTATCCGCGCGAACTCTTGGCGCTTGGCATTCGGGATTACCGGGAAACCTTTTTCAAGCCTTATCAAGTTCTCTACCGAGTGATCGCCGACCGGGTCTATGTCTATCTCATCGTTGATGGCCGGCGAAATTTGAATGCGTTACTCCAGCGTCGTTTGGTTCGGGCCTGACGCCGGGTGAAATTTCCTGCCGTTACGGGATCGCCTCCGCCACAAGGAGGTTGCCCAAATCGGTCAGGCTGATCGCCTCGGTGTTTTCGCTGACTGGAAATCGCTCCATGCCGGCGTAGACGACCCAGCGGCGCTCGGGCTGAAGATCGGCGCAGGCGTGATGAAAACCCCGCTCCAGCTTCGGAACATCCTCGTAATCGTGGACAGGCATTCCAGAGTTGCAAGGTTAATCCGGGGTTCCCGAAGCGGCCTGCCCTCTGCCAGCCGCGCTCACATGGCAGCAAAGGCTTTTCATCTTCCGCACTTCTCCTCACATTACCTGCCTCATCACTCATGCTTGTGGAACTCTTGACGGGGGGGGGGAGTAAAGTAATATCATAAGTTGACACTATGAGAAACTAAACGCCAACTTAATGAGTTGTCGAGCAATTTGTATTGCCTGATTCGGGCGGTCGCGCCTAAAAAAACAACAAAAATTCCTCTGATTATCAGGGGTTTTCGTCCGGTAATCGGATTGCTTTGTGGTGGATCGTGGTTAGGCCATGGACAGCATGATGAACGAGCGGGCGCTGGGGATGTCTGGGAGGAGCTGCACCAGGGACACCCAGTTCAGCAAAGACCAGATGGCGACAGATGATTGTTCCTCTAACTATCGGGGAGAATTAAATCATGAGTATCAAGAAACCCTTAACTTGGCTTTTAACACTTGCCACATTTTTCTTTATGGGGTCGGCATACGCTTTTAAACCGATCATTCATGGGCACGATATTTGTACTTATGGCCTTTTAAATGTCAAGAGAGTCATTGAAGGGGAACCACTTGAATTTAAAGAAAAGGCAAGAGTCCAGATTTGTCGGGAAGATTATAATACGGATAATACAAGAACATTTTTTCAATCTGCCGTCCATTTCGATAGCGAAGATTTTCCGGGAGGAACTAACCGTTTAATTAACCTGAAGAATGAGGTAATTAATTTACTAACAAGGACTACACCAGATGGGGTACCAGTACCAGATGGGTCATCAGCAAGAACAAATTTAGGAGGAGCTTTACATACTTTGCAAGATTTTTATGCTCATAGTAATTGGGTTGAAATGGGCAAAACTGCTATCGAAACTAGACTCGGCGATGAGATCATTGAACGTCCTTCAAGGGAAAGATCTTTCTGTACCGACAACGAGCATTTAGACGGGTTTGGGCTAACCGAGTTAACTTCAGGCTACTGGGTTGGCGCCCTTGGGTGTGGAATTTGGATAGCTGATGGCAAATGCTATCATGGTTATGTGGTTGGCAACTGTGACGGCATTAATAAAGATGATCCTAGCAGGCCAAACTATGAACGCGCAAGAGACTTGGCTATCGGAGCTACTACCGATTTCGTTCATCGACTCTTCAATGATATTCCTCCTGAATTCGAACACTACGCCCGGGCAGTCAAAGCTCTAATGGGGATTAACGGTACCCTTGGGATGGTCATCGACACCACAGGCAGCATGACGGATGAAATTAACTGGGTGAAAAAAACAGTGGCAGGAATTGTTAATGGACTTAAGGACACCGGCAACGAGCCTGATGAATACCTGTTGGAGCCTTTTGGAGATCCGTCCTGGGGACCGCCCGTCAAATCTACTGATCCTGACGATTATCTATCGGCAGTCAACTCCCTTGGCGCTATTGGTGGTGGTGATTGTCCAGAATATTCCCTACATGCATTACATGAGGCCGTTGCGGCAAGTCGCAACGATTCCATCCTTTATTTCTTCAGCGATGCCGACGCTAAAGATCCAGATATGGCAGGCAAAGCTTATGATTTAGCTCGGAAAAAAAGGATCATAATTACGAAACTTTTGACTGGTGTTTGCTCGCCAGAATCAAAATCAAGCGACCATGATGGCCAGTCCACCGCAAAGCAAAAAGTACGAACTGACAAGAAGGGGAGTAATGTTGCTACCTTAAGTAACCATATCGATCCAGCCTATATCAGCATTGTGGAAGCAACTGGAGGCCAACTTTTCCTGCTAGATGCGAAAGATCTCGGCCAAAGTCTTGAACAATTGATAACACCCCAACTTTCCGGAGACTTCGTAACCATAACCAGAATAAATGGTAATTTGGATGAAGGCCCGAAAAATTTGATAATACCAGTCGATTCAACAATTACCAAATTATTTATATCAATTTCCTCTATGGGTACAATTGATCCGGTTACTTTGACTCGGCCTTCCGGTGCAAAAGTTACCCCTGGCGATCCAGGAGTAAAATTTACTAATATTTCATCAGGGATTTTTATGACGATAGACAACCCCGAATCAGGTAAATGGCGAGTATCAATATCAGGTTCGGGGAAATTTAATATAGCGGCAAAAGCCAACAGCCCTCTTGACTTGTATATTTTCGAGTTTGTCGAAAAGATCACTCTAAGAGGCTGGGATTCTTATGCGCCTATTTCCGGTCAACCCACTACAGGCGCCTCTGCAACAGGAAAAGCTACACTTATCGGCCCATTCAAAACAGCGATGTTTCATTTGGTCGATGATGCGGGCAATATAGTTCAGGCTATCGACTTTAGCCCAGAACTTCCGGGCGCTCCTTCCAGCCCGTTTGTTGGGCCAATCACGCTGCCAAACACACCGTTCCGCATCGCGGTCAGCGGTGTGGATGCCAATGGCACGGAATATGAGAGGCTATTTTCCAATCTATTCCAAGCTCAGTCAGTTGAAGTAATCATTGATCCGACAACAAATTTCCTGGAATTGCCCAGTGGCGCTACTACAACGTTCAAGTTTAATGTACATAATCTTGGCGATGCAGGCACTTTCCAAATCGCGGCAGCCGACAATTTGGGATTCGCACAACCTCCGAACCCCAATCAACTGACATTGGGCACAGGCGAAACTAAATCCTTCCAGGTAGATGTAGCCGTACCGGCTGGAGTCGCTAATGGCGCCTCACTATCCCTTACCGTCACCGCTACCAGCGCAACTAATCCAGACCTGGCTAATAGTGCCGTTGTTACTGCCACTGTTACTGCTACTAGCCCTGGCGATCTTAACAAAGATGGGAAAGTGGATTTGGCGGATTATCTGATTTTCCTCAATGCCTTTGGCACTTGTAATGGTTCGCCTGATTACAATCCTGATGCCGACTACGACAGTGACGGTTGTGTCACTTTCGTAGACTACCAGCGCTGGTATCAGTTTTACCTGAACCCATAAGATAGATGAGGATACATACCATGAGCAGGTTGATTAGCGAAGCAATGCGGTCGTGGGGAATAGCCGGAATCGGCATGTTGGGAGCACTCACCGTGAGCATTGCCCTTGGAACGCCAAGTGCGTCGATCTATGACTTGGATGGGAATGGCGTCGTAGACGATCAGGACGCCGCTGTCATCAAAGCCACCATTGGCAAATGCCAGGGAACTGCCGGCTACGATGCGCGAGCGGACTACGACGGGGATCAGTGCATCACCTTCGCCGATTACCAGAAATGGTATGCAGCGTACAAAGGCCAGGAGCTAATGGAGAATCAACGATGAGAAAGTTCTTGTGGTTCGTGCTCATCATGCTGGCAGTGCCTGGAATGAGTTGGGCGCAAGCAGCGCCGGTGACTGTATCTTTCAATCCATCGAGCCAGACGGTGAACGTCGGGCAAACTTTTACCGTGAACATTGTGGCGGATATTCCAAACCCGGTGCTCGGCTGGGGACTGGATGTCAATACTGATCCAGCGCGACTCATACGTACAGGAGTCGTCGTGAAGGATCCACCGTGGTCGGCAGTGGTCGCCGGCGATGGCGACGACCTGGCTGGGCTGGCGTTCCCGCCAGTATCAGGAAATGGAGTAGTGCTGGCCACGCTGACGTTCCAAGCGCAGGCCACAGGAACAATACCGTTGACAGCGAGCGTGACGGCTGGCGATCTGACGGAGGGATTTCCACTGGTGCCCACTGGCTTTGCAACAATCAATTTTGTCCCCGGGAGCGTCACAGTGGTCGGTGGCGCGCCGACTGCTGCCAACATTCCGGCCCTCTCACCGCTCGGGTTGGTGCTCCTGGCTAGCCTGCTGGGGATGATCGGCGTGAAAATACGGCGGCGGGAATAATAGCACCAATCTGTTTCTCTCTCAGGACAAGTCAGCGAGTCCAGATCCCCGCCTTCAAAGTACACCTGCGCCTTGAGGCTTTCATTCGGCCGAAAGGCGCGGGATCTCACGGGCTGCTGCAAGCCCCCGGTTAAGTCTGACACCGGCTTTGATCAGCACCGCAATATCTTAAATCCTTGGCTTCAAGCAGGACTTTGAGCTTGGTAACCAGCAGATGGTCCAAGGAAGTCGCCTGTAATACAGAGACTATCCCCCCAGCGCATCCCGCCAGATTCCGGTCCAATAGCGGACCACGGTCACGGGCAGGCCGGCCCACAGGCTGAACCAGTCCGCGTTGGACAAATGACTTCCAAAAGCGCGCGACGCAAAGGGCGCCAGCCCTCGAACCGCCCATTCCCGGCTGCACTGCATCAGACCGGTCAGAATCAGCACCTCATCAATCGAAGGCCGGTCGGAGACATCGCCGATCACCCCTGCCAGAGTCAGCAGAGATTTGCGGAACAGGGTGAGATTTTCAGGAAACTGCATCGCCCCCGCCGTCCCCAGCCGATCCAGCAGCGCCATCAGCCAGTCCATGCCCGGAAACGTTCCCTGCCGCACCTGACGCAGACCCGCCACAACGGCGGCGCGCAAAGCTGTCGGGTCGGACGGATTCCCCAGCGCCGCCAGCGCATGGAACAAGCCGCTCTCATTCAGCGTCAGGGCGCTCGCCACCGCCTGGACCACGGCGACGCGCTGCGCTTTGTCAAGCGGCGTGACCAGCGCCCAGTCCAGGATCGCCAGGCGGCCATCGTGCGTCACGAACAGATTGCCGGCGTGGGGGTCAGCGTGGAACCAGGCGTCCGACACAGGGTTGCTCCAGAACGGCTTGGCCAGCAACGCCTCGCTTAAAACCCGCGCCAGCCGCCGCCGCTCGCCGGGTGACAAACCGGGATCAGTCACTTTGCGCCCCTCGACCCGCTCCATCGCCGTAATGCGCGCCGTGCAAAAGGGCAGCAACTCCGGAATGAGAATCGCCGGGGAATCCGCATAAAACGCCGCCGCCTGCGTCAGGTGGGCCTGTTCACGGTCGAGCCGGATTTCGTTCGCCAACAGCCGGCGAATGCTGTCGAGCGTGTGGCGATAGTCGAGCGGCGGCAGTCCCCGCTCCGCGCAACGCTGTTCCAGAAAGACGCCCAGCGCCGCCCAGATTTCCAGTTCCTCGCACAGTTGCTCCTCGACGCCGGGCCGCAGCACCTTGAGCACGCCCGATTGGGGCGCAGCGCCGGTAGCGGGACGCCAGACCAAGGGCACAACGACCGCAACGCTGGCCTCCGCAAGCGCCGTGGCCGCAATCTCCAGGCCAATGACCGTTCCCAGTTCCCGCTGAATGAGGGCGGCAATCTCCGCCATCGGCGTGGTCGGCTCCAGCGACTCCAACCCTTGCAGGTTCGCGCGCAACTCGGGCGCCAACCGCCGGTCGCGCGCCACCACCTGCCCCAGCTTGTGCAGCGTCGGGCAACGCCGGAACAGCAGCGCCAGCCGGCGCGCTGGCGGCGTGTGGCGCGGCAGCCGCAGTTGTGCGGCGACGATGGACGCCAGTCGCGCTGGCGACAGCCGCTCCAGAAAAAACTGCAATCCGTCCATCAGCAAAGGACGATAGGCGGCGTGGGCCTCGGGCACGAACTGCGCGAGTTGCAGTTCCTCCAGCAACGCTTGCCGGTCCAGTGCGCCACTCGCGTTGGGCATCGGCCATCACCTCTCGATCAGTGCGTTTCAGTCCCGCGCCGCCGCTGTTCCAGCCAGAAGGTCAACGCCAGCGCGCCGCCGCCGGCGATCAGCAGGCTCAATAGCAGGCCGAGATGCTCGGCCAAGTGAGCGAAAAATAGCGTATAAATTTGAATAATCAGGAAAGTCGCGCCGTAACCGGTCAGCATACGCATCGCCCACCGCGCGCCCAGCCAGACCAGCGTAGCGTTCAAGCCCGCCCACAGCGCATTAAACAGCACCAGTTCGGCAGCGCCGGCCTGATACCACCACTCGCTGGCCCGGTCGAAATTACCGAACAGGGACAGCAGCCACAGCGCCATTTCGGCGAAAAACAGGCCGGCGGAAAGCCAGACCTTGCAGAATCCCCGATACCGCGCCAGCAACCCCGCTTCGCTCTGCTGATGGATGACCGCAACGGCGATCATGACGATGGCCGCCATCAGGAAGCGCAGCGGGTAATTCATCCCGAACCAGTACGCGCCCCAGCCAGACGCATAGCCGGTGAAGCCGCCAAACCACGCGAAGAACACCACGGCGCTGAGCACCAGCAGTAACACGTTGCGCCGCGCGTAGCTCAGGCTGATTAGCAGCACCAGATCAATCAGCAGCAGGGCCGGCCAGTTGCCGGAGCCGGTGGAATAGATTGCGCCGAGTGTGAACGTCAGGCCGATCAGCAGCAACCCGCCCAGCAGTTCCACGCTCAGGCGGGTCCAGACCAGGGCCGGGCGGGTGCGCTTAAGCCACTGTGCGCCCCCGAAACTGGCGAACGTAGCGGCGCCCAGCGCCACCGCCAGCTTGGTCAGCGTGAATTCAAACAGGGTCCGGCCGAGAATCGCCAAGCCGGTCATCATGCTGACCGCGCCAAAGATCAGAAACCAGCGCCCCAGCGACCGCCAGTCCCAACCCTCGGTGGGAT
>JAKLIY010000007.1 GCA_022709365.1 Pseudomonadota bacterium | reverse complement strand
GCAAGATTCGTGCACGTATAATTGACTGGCGTGCTAATCAAATATTGAACGTATTGCTGTTTGGTTATCATGTCGAGATTATACCAAAACAATCAACAACCTGGAACTCCAAGCGAAAGTCCTGACCATTACAAATCAGATCTTTTTTTATCCTGAATAAAAGCAATTTGAGCCGCCTCTAGCAAAGCTAATTCAATATCGGGTAATGCATTTTTTTTTAAAGTCCTCAACGGCTCCTTCAATGTCATGAACGCTTTGTCCATTTAAATTCAACAAATATTTCTTTGTGGCTCGTTGACCGATAATTTGGTTATCGTCATCGCGCAGAACCCATTCAATAGTAGGCATTCGTTGTTCCTCATGTTAAGTTATAAACTTTCGATATTAGTATATACTAATATTTCATCACGGGAAAATTTACAGGACCAAGTTTATCATTGTTGGCAAACACAACATGAATTGGCCGATTATTGATATAGCCAACCCACAGACAACTGGGTAATGGATAGTCCTTCGGATAATCTTCAATAGCTCGTCGATTTGATAGCACAGAATCAACATCAATTTCAGTGAGTCATGCTCAAATACCCACTTAATTGCATGTTGTCTGTATTTGTTGACCATTGCAACAGTTATCCAGTCCGCCGGCCACCGACACTCAACACCCCTACCGCCACGACGCCCAGCGTTACCGCGAACCACAGCGTTGCAATCCGACAGGGCAGGGTCATTCAGTGTCGGTCTTCCTCTACTGCCGCTTGCAACCGCGCCAGCCAAGCACTCTCATCGGTACACAACTCCGCATCGACATACGCACTTTCGTCAATCAGCAGGTAGCGCGCCTGCGGTCGATACGCGGCGAGGCCAGCCGGTCCCGGCTCCATTAGCGTGTCCAGGTCGATTGGGGCGGTCCACTGTCGCCGACCATTATACAAGACGATGGGGAACACTGCGGGTAACCGCCGGGACTTTCCCAGTTGCCGACTGCGAATCAGATTTTGGTAGAGTAAATCAATGCAGGTCAGGACGCGCACCGCCATGAGCCTGCTTTTAGCCCAAGGCAACGCCCTGGGATGGAATTGAGGGAGAGATGCCCGGGGTTAGGGTTTTTGGGGCGTTCTGGTGTATGCTACGTTGCACTGCAACATTGACATTCCAAAGAGGGAACGGCTATGACTACCGCCATTCTTGTCGTCCCCACCGAGCAACGGGTTGGATTAACCACCGTCGCGCTCGGTCTGGTTCACGCGCTCGACCGTCAGGGCATCCCGGTCGGTTTCTGCAAACCTATTAGCCAGCCGCACGCTTCCGATACCGGCCCGGAACGCTCAACCCGCCTGGCGCGTATCGTCACCCGCCTGAATCCACCGGAACCGATCCCGGTGGCCGAGGCGGAAAGCCTGCTGGGCCATGATCAGGAAAACGTGTTGCTGGAGGAAGTCATCACCCGCTATGAACGGGCGGCGCAAAACGCCAGTGTCGTGATTGTCGAGGGTCTGGTCGATACCGAGGAACAACCCTATGGCACGCACCTCAACGCCAAGATGGCGCAGGGGCTGGACGCCAGGGTGATTATCGTCGCCGTTCCCGGCCACGATACCCCGCGCCAGGTCGCCGATACCGTGGAAGTCGTCGCCCAGGCCTACGGTGGCATCCGTCATGAACGAATGCTCGGTGGCATCCTGAACCTGATAGATGCGCCGGTCGACCCCACGGGCCATATCCGCTTCGATTTCAGCCGCGCTGCCGATAACGGTAGCTCCAGTCATGAGGCGGAATTCCGTACCGAGTGCGCCCGCCATTGGCCTGAAACGTTCAAACTGCTGGGCTGCATCCCCTGGCAGCGTGAGTTGAGCGCGCCGCGCGTTCAGGACATCATGCAGATGATCGGTGCTCAGGTCCTCAACGAAGGCCAGATGAACCGGCGCGTCACCCATGTCGCCTTGGGCGCGCCCACCCTGGCCAACAGTTGTCGGGAGTTGCGGACCGGCGCCATGATGATCATCCCCGGCGACCGCGACGACCTGCTGCTGGCGACCTGTATGGCGGCGATGAGCGGCACCCAGGTGGCGGCGGTGCTGTTGACCGGCGGTCTCAAGCCCGACCCGCGCGTCTGGAAACTGTGCGGGCCGGGACTCGACACGGGTTTGCCGGTACTGACTATCGCCGCCAGCGCTCTGCAATCGGTGCTGTATTTGCCCTATATGAATCTGGAAGTCCCGCTCGATGATCGCGACCGAATGTTGCAAGCGGTAGAAGCCGTCGCTTCACACATCAGCCTGGACTGGAAAGAACCGCTACTCACCACCCTCGAAGAACGGCGGCTCAGCCCGCCCGCGTTCCGACACATGCTGGTAGAAAGCGCCCGCCGCGCCCATAAGCGCATTGTCCTGCCCGAGGGCAATGAGCCGCGCACCATCGAGGCCGCCATGATTTGCCACCAGCGCGGCATCGCTCGCTGCGTCCTCATGGGCGACGCCGGGCGGATGCGTCGGCTTTCGGCCCGGCGCGGCATGATTATTCCCCCGGACATTGAGATCATCGATCCGACCCAGATCGACCCGCGCTATATCGACGCCATGGTGGAATTGCGCGGGCATAAGGGACTGAACGCGGGTCTGGCTGAGGAACAACTCCACGACTCCGTGGTGTTGGGCACCATGATGCTGTACCTGGGCGAAGTGGACGGGCTGGTGTCCGGCGCAGTGCATACCACCGCCAACACGATTCGCCCGGCCCTGCAACTGATCAAGACTGCGCCCGGCGTCCATCTGGTTTCGTCCATCTTCTTTATGTGCCTGCCCGAGCAGGTGCTGGTCTACGGCGATTGCGCCATTAACATCGATCCGAACGCCGAAGAACTGGCCGATATCGCTATCCAGAGCGCTGATTCCGCCCAGGCGTTCGGCATCACTCCGCGCGTGGCGATGTTGAGCTACAGCACGGGCGCGTCCGGCAGTGGCAGCGATGTGGAGAAGGTCAAGGCAGCCACCCGCATCGCCCGCGAACGGCGTCCGGATTTACTGATCGACGGTCCATTGCAATACGACGCGGCGACCATCAAAGCGGTTGCGCAGAGCAAGGCGCCGGATAGCCAAGTGGCGGGCCGGGCGACGGTGTTCATCTTCCCGGACTTGAATACCGGCAACACCACGTACAAAGCGGTGCAACGCAGCGCCGATGTGATCAGCATCGGCCCGATGCTGCAAGGGATGCGCAAACCGGTGAATGACCTGTCACGCGGGGCGCTGGTGGAGGACATCGTGTTCACCATTGCCCTGACGGCGATTCAGGCCGAGCAGGCGGCCGCGCGAGAACGCGATCAGCACTGAGTTTGCCCCTCACTCCAACCCTCCCCTCCCCCAAAAGGGAGGAGGGAACAGTACTCGCCTCTTGCCTTGTGGGAGAGGGGGCGGGGATGAGGGGGTCAAATTCGCTCGAACACCTCTACCCGCGCTGGCGGCAGATTACCCCAAACGATCCGGCTGGACAGCCGGCGGAAATAGGGTAGCAGACGGGGTTGAGTGCCGCGTAAATCGTAGGTGTACTGAATCAGCAGTCCGCCCGGTTCCAGCAGAGTTTCAAACTGACAACTGATCGCGCGGGTCACCGTAGGATGCAGAGAACGCAGCGGCAGGCTGGACACGATGCTGCCGACACCGCGCGACCGATCATGGCCCAACAGATGTTCGAGTTGTGCGGCGTCGCCCTGAATAATGCGCAGTTGCGGAAAACGCTGGCGCAAGTGATGGGCCAGGGTGGGTGAGCGTTCGATCACCGCCAGTTTCCACGCTGGTATGCCTCGTTTGAGCAGGGCGGCGGTCACTGCGCCGGTTCCCCCGCCCAGTTCCACCACTAATCCCTCTCGATCCAGGGGCACCCTGGCCGCCATACGACTGGCCAGCGCCGGCGCACTGGGGCAGGCCGCACCCATGGCCCGTGGATTCGCCCATATTTCCCGGGTGAAGAGCGCCAGCGAGGCAGCGGCGCTCGGACTTTCCAGCAGAGCCTTCACAAAACGTTTCATACCCTGTCCAAAGATTGAACCATCCAAAAAGTGCGTTCCCACGCAGAACGTGAGAACGGGAATCGGAAAAGCCGTGCGGCAATCCAATGACTACCGGAAGAGGCTTTAATTCATTGTCAGCGAACACTGACTGTTGAAGCGGGAATGCGCAGTTGTTCCTGTTCAGCTTCAAACAACACTGAGGCGATCTGGTGCAAGCCCTCCTCCTCGGCTAGTTCGGAAATCTCTTCCCATGAGGCGCTGCGGTCGATAGCGGCAGCGGTTTTACCTCCCTCGGGCAGATCCTTGCGGGCTTCCCGGAGGAACATTTCAGTCGCTGTCGTCGCGTTTTCCACCATCGCCGGGTCGACGCGCAGCGCTTCCTGTTCGGCTTCAAACAGCACTGAGGCGAATTTGTGGAAACCTTCGGCCTCAGCCAGTTCGGAAATCTCCTCCAGGCTGGCGCAACGGTCAATCGCTATTGCGGTGTGACTGCCCTCAGGCAGATCCTCCCGGAACGATCGGAGCAGATGTTCGATATTCTTCATCTCCACGAAAGATACTCCTGATGGGGGTTAGCGGAAAAGAAATAGATTTGTAAGTCTATTATGTCAGAAGCAAGAATCGCAAACTTCCATCCAGCCCCGTGCGGGAAAGCGGCTGGATTCACTATCCTCTACTGAGTTCGAATCCTGTATCCTTAAACGACCCATGATGTTGTGTAATGAGACACCTCGATGTCGATCCAGGAATCTCGCGGAGAAGCGCAGCAGAAGTTAAGCCCGCTCGTCGATCTGCACGAGCTGGCGGTATTTCTGAATGCCGAAGAAGACCTTGAATCACGGCTGGATGAGCTGGCCCGGTTAGCGGCGCGGGCGACTTCAGCAGCGGGCTGTTCCATCATGCTGCTGGCGGACGATGAGAGCGGGACGGCTTCCCTGAAACTCTGGGCCTGCACTGAAAAATTGCCCGCTGACGCCTGGAGCGGAAAGTCGGACAACGTGGAGTCCATCGCGGGACGGGTTCTGGAACGGGGCGAACCGATCCTCATCGCCGATATTCAGGAGTCTGCATTCGCCGCGATGGCCCGTCGCCGCGCCAGCATCGGTTTCAGCTTCATCAGCACCCCCATTCGTACAGGTCAACGGACTGTCGGGGTGATGAATCTATCCGGCCGTCCGGAGGCTGCCCCTTTCGGTGATGCTGATTTGACCCTGGCTAATATCGTTGCGGCGTTGATCGGACGGTCGGTACAGGTGGAGTGGCTGCGTAAACTGGTGCGTTCTCGCATCGCTCAGGCTGCGCTGGCCCGAGAAAGCCGAAAGGTCTCCAATCGGCTTACCGATGGCAGTTTGCCGCCGTCCCGATTAGCCAAGATGCTGGCTAAGTCCTTTTACAAGGATCTTGCCGCCGCCGGTTTCAGTTCCGGGCAAATCATCGAGGCGGCATCCGAAATCATCGGGCAGATTTCCGGCGATCTGACCCGCCACAAGAAACGTCTGGAACGGGAAACTGGAGAGGGCTGAGCGCCATGAGTTCGCCACGGGTGATCCCCACTGCTGTTGTTCTGCTGCTGGCCGCCTGCTCGCCAGCCCCTTCAGAAACGCCGCCTGTTGTCCGTCCGGTGAAAACCGTGGTCGCAACGGCTGAATCCCTCGACCGGGTTTCGCAATACGCCGGCGAGGTGCGCGCCCGCCATGAAATTTCGCTGGCTTTTCGCGTCGGCGGCAAGATTACCGAGCGTCAAGCGGAGATCGGGCAGCAGGTGACGACCAATCAGGTGCTGATGCAACTTGACTCCGGCGATCTGGCGCTGAACGAGCAGGCGCTGCGTGCGCAATTGACTGCTGCTCAGTCCGACCGTGACCAGGCTCGTGCCAAATTCAATCGCGCCAAGGTGTTGCTGGCTCGTAATTTGATCAGTCGCAATGACTTTGACACCCTGCAAGGTGCTTACGACACCGCGCAGGCCCGGGTGCAACAGGCCGAATCCCAACTGTCAGGCGGGGCGCGGCAAACCGGCTACGCCCAGTTGCGCACTGATCAAGCCGGCGTGGTCACCGCGCTTCATGCGGAAGTCGGGCAGGTCGTTGCGGCCGGCCAGCCGGTGTTGAGCCTGGCGCTGCCTGGCGAGAAGGAAGTCGCCATCAGCGTCCCGGAAAATCGCCGCGACGAACTACGCATCGGGGAGGAGGTGCAGATCAGTCTGTGGTCGGCACCCGGCCAGACGTATCGCGGCCAAGTGCGGGAAGTCGCCCCGCTGGCCGATCCGCTGACGCGCACTTACGCAGTCAAGATCACGTTCATCGATCCAGACAGCGCAGTGCAGCTCGGTATGACCGCCTCGGTGCGGGCCAGCCGGCGTCTGGCGGCGGCCGCCATTCGTCTACCGCTGACGGCGCTGACCGAACACGAAGGCCAGCCGGCGGTGTGGGTGGTGGACCCCCAGACGCTGAAAGTTACCCGGCGCACGGTTCATCTGGGCGAATTTCACGGCGATCAGGTCATCATCGCCAGCGGCCTTGCGCCTGGCCAGCGGGTGGTGACCGCCGGGGTTCACAAGCTCTACCCGGATCAGCCGGTCCGCGTACTGGATGGCGCGCCATGAAAGGCCCTAACCTTGAACCAGAACGATCCGTGAATGGGTACTCAAGCAGTTGGCGCGACAGTTCTCGATCGGTTGATGCTGTCGGCTCTGTATGCGGCCTGGTTCACGGTGCGGCCGCCGCCTTCCTGAGCTTTGACATCACGCATGACTTGAAAACCAATGGATCGCCACTACCATGAGTATTCCACTGCTGAATAACCATTTCCAGAACTACTTTGACGTGTTCCTTGCCGATAGTCCGGCACTGCGGGAGCAGGTGCATCGCATCCGCTATGACGTGTACTGTCGGGAGTTTCACTATGAGCGGGAAGAGGACTGTCCGGGCGGTCTGGAGCGGGATGAGTATGACCAATACTCCCTGCATACGCTGATCCTGCACAAGGACACCCTTTCGGGGGCGGGTTGTATGCGGTTAGTCGTACCAGCGGTGACTGAGAGCGACTTTTTGCTACCGATGGAGCGCTTTTGCGGCCACAGCCTGACCGATCCGGTCTGGCATCCGGGGCGTTTGCCGCGTTCCCGCATTGCCGAAGTCTCACGGTTGGCAGTGCATACCCGGTTTCGGCGGCGTCTGGGTGAATCCGAATCGCCCATAGGCATTGCGGCGGCCAGTTTCAGCCCGGATGAACGCCGCACCTTTCCTTTGTTGAGTCTGGCGCTGTTTTATGGCGGAGCCGCCTTGATGGTCCTGGCCGGCCGTTCAGACGCCTTTGTCATGGTGGAGCCGCGCCTGGCGCGCCGCCTGCAAATGGTGGGTCTGCCGTTCGTACAGGTCGGGGACATCATGGAATATCACGGGCCACGCGCGGCTTATTATGTGCCGGTGCAGGGGGTACTGGATAATATCCAAGGCGAACTTCAGTATCTTTATGATTTTGTTTACGAGAGTCTTGAAAGGCAAATGCGGGGCCGGACGGATCGGAAGTCGGATGCTCTGGATGGAAATCAGCCTCGATGATCTTCATCCATTGGGATTGCAGCACATCAAAGCGGCGGGGCTGGAACTCGTAAAGAACAGGATTTCAGCGACACAGCTTCTCAATCATTGATGGAATCACCCGATGGTTATCGAATCTGCTTGGAGTACAAGCGCTGCACCTCAAAGTCTGCACCGCCGCATTCTCTTCGTCGGCGAGGCGGTGACGCTGGCCCATGTTGTTAGACCTGTGGTACTGGCGCAGGCGCTGGACCTGGCGTGTTATGAAGTGGTGCTGGCCTGCGATAATCGTTACCTGAAATTGTTCGGTCAACTGCCGTTGGCCTGGCGACCCATCGAGACCATTCCCACTGTAAAATTTCTTGACAACCTTGCACGGGGCTGGCCGGTCTATGACCTTGACACCTTGCGGCGCTATGTCCGGGCGGATTTGGTGCTGCTGGAGGCGGTCAAGCCGGATGTCGTCGTGGGCGATTTCCGGATTTCGCTGGGGGTGAGCGCCCGGGTGGCGGGTGTGCCCTACTTCACGATCACTAATGCCTACTGGAGTCCTTATTCCCGTCTGCCGTTTCCGCTGCCAGAACATCCGATGATCCCGGTGTTCGGGGTGGGGTTATCGCAGGCCCTGTTTAATTTGGCGCGGCCGGCAGTGTTCGCCCTGCATACGCTGCCGCTGAACCGGGTGCGGCGTGAATATGGTCTGCCCAGCTTGGGATATGACTTGCGGACGATTTATACGGATGCTGACCAGACCTTGTATGCGGATATTCCAGACTTCATCCCGACTGCGCCTTTACCGCCACATCATCACTGGTTGGGGCCGGTGCTGTGGTCACCCGCGATGGAGCTGCCGGATTGGTGGGAGACCTTGCCCAGTGATCGTCCGATTATTTATGTCGCTCTGGGCAGTTCCGGGGAAAATGTGCGGGCCTTGCCGGTGATTTTGCGGGGATTGGCGGAATTGCCGGTCACGGTGATCGCGGCGACCGCTGGGCAATCCTTGGGCATTGAACCGCCGAAGAATGCCTATGTGGCGGATTTTCTGCCTGGCGTTGCGGCGGCGGCCCGATCCCATCTAGTGGTCTGCAATGGCGGCAGCCTGGCAACCCAGCAGGCGTTGGCGGCGGGGGTGCCGGTATTGGGAATTGCCGGTAACATGGACCAGCATTTGAACATGCTCTGTCTGGAGCAGGCGGGGGTCGGCGTGCGGTTGCGAGTGGGGCGGTTGATCGCGGGAGAGGTGCGGACGGCGGCGCAACGCTTGCTGGATGATACGGGCTACCGGCAGGAAGCGGGCCGGTTGCGACAGGTTATCAACGCATGGGATACAGGGCGGGTTTTCGTGGAAAAACTCGTCTGGGTCTGAACAGGAGCCGGGGAAGGGGGCGTATAGATAACGAACGAGAAGTGGATGACTACGATAGCCCCTGGAAAGGGTTGTTAGAGCAATATGTTCCGGACTTTCTGGCCTGGTTTTTTTCCCTGAGGCTCACGCGGGAATTGACTGGGCGCGCGGGTATGAATTTCTGGATCAGGAACTGGACCAGGTGACGCGGGATGCCGAGCTGGGTCGGCGGCCTCTAGCGTATCCGCGGCAGATAAAAACCTCGTTGGACTGAAGCGCTGCGAGGGCGGTGCCTATGGGGATTGTAAGCGAACGCTTGCTCGACATCGCGCGTGGCGCCGGGCACCCGCCTGACTTGTTAGGGACCGCTGCTCGACTGGCAACAGATTCTGCACGGTTCGTCAATGTTCACGATGCGATGCCGCCTCGCTGTGGAGCCGCCCGGAAATGCTCCAGTTCCGTCACAGCCACTTGCGCGCCGGATTGCCTCGCCAGGTTTCCCCGGACGGAATCTTGGTGCCCGGCATCACATACGAACCCCCCATCAGGGTGACATTTTCACCCAGCTCCGTACCCGGAAGGAGCACCGAATTGACGCCGACGGTGGCCCCGGCGCCGATCTTTACGGGGCCGCAGGTCAGCTTGCCGCCATGGAGCATGTTTCCCGAGACCAAGGATGCATTGCCAAGCACGGCACCGTCGCCGATCGTTACCATGTAAGGATCGTCGATCGTTCCTCCGAGCGCCACGTTGGCGCCCACCCGAGCGCCGAAAAGCGCCTCGACCACCGGCTTGACGAAAACCGGCGTGAAGGGGAGGAGCGCACCCTGTCCCAGACGGTAGACAATGGTCAGCAGTTTCCAGTAGGTGAAGACCGGAGAATCCATGGCGTATTCGCCGGACTCCATCGGGCGAAACCTCAGGAGCAGGCGCACGAACAGGGCCGAGAGAAGGCCATAGAAAAGAAGCGCCAGCAGGAAATCAATGAGGACATGGTACTCGGCCGTCAAGGCTATCGACAGAGGCAGCAGGAGCATGATCAAACCGAGGGTGCCGGCGAGGATGACGCTGATCGCGCCGCCGCACAGTAAGAAGTCAAGATAGCTCGCTTTCACCAAGTTGCTCCTCAATCCAAGCCGGCCTGACCACATCGTATGGGGAGACCACTGACCACGCCAGGCACAGCCAACGGCGATGCTTTCGTGAAAGTATCACCGGCCCTGGTAGTCGCTGTCAATCCTGAGTCTTTTCCAACCATGGCATGAGTCTGAAGGCCTACCTATCAGTTCCTCATCACGGGGCAGACGCGATAGTAAGGGTGGTAAGGGTCGTGGCATCTGGAGCCACCGCTGGAGCGCGCGCAGACCGCGCTTGAACCAGGAAACGGCACTGTGGGCGAGCTTTTTAAAGGTCCAACCCATTCGGCTGCGCGTGCGGCCACTCGAATCAACATGCTGTGCCTGGAGCGGGGGGGCGTGGGGACGCGGTTGCGGGTGGGACAGTTGACCGTGGAGCAGGTGCGGACGGCAGCGCAACGCTGGCTAGAGGATACCGGCGGTCGGCAGGCGGTGAGTCGGTTGCAGCAGGTCATCCACTCATAGGATACGGAGCGGGTTTTCGTGGAAAAACTCGAAATCGTGTCAGCGTTCATCATCTGATCGCTTGGGAATACTCCCACTGTAAAATTGATCGACACCGCGACCAGGGGCTGGCCGATCTACAACACCGACCCGTTCTGGCGCTTTGCGCCTGGTGTGGTCATTCCCAGCGCAACGGGAACACCGGTTGACTCCAGTGTTTTCGTTTTAACAGCCAATTAACAGCCAACGAAGGTGTCAGGTTTTTTTACAGGCATTCAGAGCATTTTCTGAGGCCTTGAACCACTGGCTGGAGGTGACGTGAGATAGAATTTGGGCTTATCCATTAGAAAAACAACGACATAATATTTTTTAGCCCTCGCGTTTCGCTTTAGTTAAGCACACAAACGGTGTCAGCTTTTTTTACACAACTTGAAGATCCAAAAAACGTTTTTTCTATTAACTTATTGTTTATAAATTAATTTTAATTAATGGCACGGATTTGGCATTGATTCAGGAAACGTAGATGACTTTGTAGCGATTGGTGTTCAACCAAGACTGATCATCAAGAGCATCTGGAAAGCAAACAACCTAAATTTTTAGACTTTTGAGGAGCAGAATCATGAAAACTTCTAAATTGGCGGCAGCCTTGGCATTGTCCCTCGCAGCCGTGACAGCTCAAGCGGGTCAGATTATTACAATCAACCCTGATGGAGCTGGAGTCGATCCTGCGATTCAGGTTGGTTCCCTGGGTTGGAATAACGGCAACGCAATTTCGGTTGCCAGAGAAGGTCAAAGCTTAGGCGTAGGCGTAGATGGTATCTCCGTCGGTCAACAGTTTCAGACTTATGGACACGCTGCGCTGGCTACCTTTATTGATGATCAGGGTGACACGATTGGCGGACTCAATCTTAATGGATTAACTGCTGCTAATTACGAATGGACTTACGTCTTCGGTTTTCAGGAGGAGGTAATTAGCATTGAGGTCCCCGGAGTTGTTACGGGACAGGTTACTTTCAAACCTATCGCAGGTGGAACCAATTTCTTCGAAATTTGGTATGATCCGGATAAGAATTCGAATAATCTGTCAGGGCTTGGATTCAATAACGGGACGCTTATTCTGTCAGGAACAATCCTTCCCGAAGGCGTTAGTAGCTTCACGAATCCACCCCCGCCTGTTGTATTTGCACCTCTGGATGGGTTCGGTAGTAACGACTATCCGACGGTCACTACTGCGACGGGGGCGGGTTCGAGCGATTTGATCGTTAAGGTGAACTTGGCTGATCCGAACTTCTTTGCGCCAGGTTTAAACCTTCTTGCCATGAATTTTGATACGTTCCAGAACCTGCCATTCCAGCAGACGAATCCGTCGGCTTGCTTCTGGACTGGATCGACCTATATCGGTGGGGCAGGAACATGCTCAAACAATAGTGCCAGTTCTACTATCGGCGCTATCAACGGCGTGACAGGACCAAACGTCATGTTCCAAACCCGCGCGACTAACGACTTTATCACTGCTGTCCCCGAACCCGCTACCATCGGCCTCTTCGGCGCTGGTTTGTTGGCCCTCGGCGCCATGGGACGTCGCCGGAAAGAGCAAAGCATGAAGGTGTAATTTCGCTAAGCGCGCTATCCTGCTGAATTACCTCAATGGTTCCATCGAAAGATGGAACCATTTTTTTTGATCTGCAGAAAAGAGTTGCTTGGGAGAAGAGTGGATGAAAATCGACTACAATACTGTGGGCGATTCCATGAGTGCGGCCAGAGTTCAGGAAGCCGGCGGCCGCACCTGGAACCACGCCGCATACATCGCCGGGAGCGCCAATCGATCCAGGATTGTCGCCACCAGCAACCCTCCCATGATGGCCACCGCCAGCGGCGCCCAAAAGGTACTCTGAGTCAGCGGAATCAAGGCCAGAATCGCGGTCAGCGCGGTCAGCATGATCGGCCGAAACCGGCGCACCGTCGAACCGACCACGGCATCCCATGGCGAAATCCCCGCTTGCAAATCCTGGTCGATCTGATCCAGCAAAATCACCGCATTGCGGATGATGATGCCCGACAGGGCAATCACGCCCAGCATCGCCACAAAGCCGAAGGGCTGTTGAAAGACCAGCAAAAACAGCGTCACGCCGATAATGCCCAGTGGCGCGGTCAGCAACACCAGCAGCGTCCGCGAAAAGCTGTGCAACTGGATCATCAGCAAAGTCAGGATCACTGCCATCATCAACGGCATGACGGCAAAGATAGAGCCTTGGGAGTTGGCGCTGGCTTCCTGAGCACCGCCGATTTCGATGCGGTAACCATCGGGCAACCGGGCGCGTAACGGTTCCAGAGCGCGATCAATCTGCGCGGTCACGTCCAGGGGTTGCACGCCATCCGGCAGGTCGGCGACCACGGTGATCGCCGGGAATCGGTCACGCCGCCACACCACGCCGTCCTCGAAGGCTTTTTCGATATAAGCAATCTGGCCCAGCGGTACGAAGCGCTGGCGGTCGGTATAGACCTGGAGGTCCTTGAGACTCTCCAAATTGCCGGGTTTGTCCTGGCGGGTGCGCAGCAGGACATCGATGGTTCGATCGCCTTCCCGGTACTGGGTGATGAGCATGCCGCTCAGGACGGCGTTCAGATTGCGCGACAGCGTTTGCGCATCAATCCCCAGCGCACGCGCCTTGTCCTGATCCACCCGCAGCCGCACGCTCAGAATCCTTTCCCGCCAGTCCGTATGGACATCCCGGGTAGAGGGATGAGCGCGCATGACTTCGATCAATTCGCCGGCGATGGTCCGCAGGCGCTCGGCGTCGGGACCCACCACCCGGAATTGCACCGGATACACCACCGGCGGGCCATTCTCCAGCCGGGACGCTCGGCCGCGCACCGCCGGAAAGTCCTCCTCGAACCCGCGATTCAAGCTTTTCAGCACCGCCTCGCGGGCTTCTTCATCCCGGTTCATGACCACCAACTGCGCGTAGTTGCGATTGTCCAGTTGCTTTTCCATGGACAGATAAAAGTAGGGGGAACCGCTGCCTACATAGCTGACGACATTGACCACGCCCGGCTCCTGCAGGAGCCGGGCTTCCAGCCGCTTGACTTCCGCCTCGGTCGCCGCGAAGGAAGAGCCTTCCGGCAGCCACACATCGACCAGCAATTCAGGCCGGGCGGAGGAGGGAAAGAATTGCTGCGGCACAAAACCGAAACCGATCACCGCCAAAATGAACGCCATTACGGTGAGGGTGATCACCCACCGGTAATGGCGCAGGCACCCCTCCACTAGGCGCAATAAGCCGTCATTGATAGCCTCTTCCCCACGGATGACCCACGATTGATAACGTTGGCGCCAGCGCAGGAATCGGCCGGAGCGCCGACTGAAAGCGCGTTGGGAATCCACCGCCGCATCATCGGCGTGCCGTTGCGGCAGCAGCAGGTAGCCCAGATAAGGGGTGAACAACACTGCCACCAGCCAGGACGAGATCAGAGCAATGCCCACCACTGCGAACAGGCCAAAGGTGTATTCGCCGGCCGAGGATTGCGCCAGACCGATTGGCAGGAAGCCGGCCACGGTCACCAGAGTGCCGGTCAACATCGGAAAGGCGGTGCTGGTATAGGCGAACGTCGCGGCCTTTTGCGGTTCCCAGCCCAATTCCAGTTTCCGGTCGATCATCTCCATGACGATGATCGCGTCATCCACCAACAGACCCAGCGCGATGATCAGCGCCCCCAGCGAAACGCGATGCAAATCAATGCCAAACAGCTTCATGCCGAGAAAGGTCATCGCCAGCACCAGCGGAATGCACAGCGCCACCACCACGCCGGCTCGCCAGCCCAGGCTGAAAAACGTCACGGCCAGCACGATCACCAGCGCTTCGAGGAAGGTCTTCATGAATTCATTAATCGCCGCCCTGACCACCCGGGGCTGATCGGTGACCTGATGAATATCGATGCCGATCGGTAATTCCGCCTGTAATTTCTCGAAAGCCCGACGCAGATCCACGCCCAGTTGCAAAATATCGCCACCCTTGACCATGGACACCGCCAGGCCAATGGCCTCCTGGCCCATGAAGCGCATTTTGAACACGGGCGGATCTTCATAGCCGCGCCAGACCTCCGCAACATCACCTAAACGGAAGGTCCGGTCATTGCCACGGATCCCGATGGCGCGAATACTGTCCAGGGAATTAAAATTCCCCTCCATCCGTAGCGGCACCCGGGTTTCAGGGGTCACCACGACACCAGCGGACTCCATGGAATTCTGCGCCGCCAGCAGCGAGAAGACCGGCAAAGGATTGATACCCAGCGCGGCGAGTTGTTTGTCGGGCATCTCGATATAGATTTTTTCGTCCTGCGCGCCGATGATCTCCACCTTATTGATATTGTCCAGCCGCAGCAATTCCTGACGCGCATAGTCGACATAGCGTTTCAGTTCGGCGTAGCTAAAACCGTCAGCGGTGAAGGCGTAGATTGAACCGAAGATATCGCCGAATTCATCGTCGAAGACCGGACCCTGTATCCCGGATGGCAATTCATGATGCATATCGCCGACTTTCTTACGCACCTGATACCAGATGTTCGGTACTTCCCGGGGAGGCGCAGATTCTTTGACCAGAATAAACAATACAGCCTCGCCGGGTTTGGAGTAGCTGCTGATGTAGTCCAGCCAGGGAGTTTGCTGCAGTTTCTCCTCCAGCTTGTCGGTGACCTGCTGTTCCATTTCACGGGCGGTCGCGCCGGGCCAGTAGACCGTGATCGCCATGCCCCGGAAGGTGAACTCAGGATCCTCCATCTGCCCCAGAGTGAAATAGGCATACGCCCCGCTCAGCAACAGCAGGCCCATCAGGTAGCGGATCAGCGCGGGATGGTGGATCGCCCAGGCCGACAGATTGGGGCCGGTCATGGCGCGCTATTCCAGCAGGCGGGCGGCGGCGGGAGGGCGGCGGCGGGGATCACCAAGAGTGGGTTCATGGGTCGCTGATCGAGTGCGGAGAGGTTGGTTGCCAAGTGTAGCCCGTCCAGCGGAATTCGTCAGCCGGGCGGTTGCAGCCAGCGACGCGCGGGCGCTTTTTTCGCCGGTTCCCACGGGTGATCTATCGCTGGAAGCGGAGGGGGTTGTCAGGATTTTTTACACCTCGGATTTGCGCTGGACGGACGGGATTCAAGGGCTACTTCAGAGTAGAATTATTTTAAAAACAATGACTTCTTAGCGGAATGCAGTCCGGGTCAGCCTTTGGCTGGCGTTCGCGTCCCTCCGCAACGCGGACGACTCGCCGGTTGGCTTGTCAGGATTTTTTACAGTTTCAAGACTCTGATTTGGAGAGGTGAGATCAGTATGAGCTTAGCTATTTGATTTTTATATAAATTATTAAAATGGCACGAAAATCGCTTTACTGTTCTCGAACCATAAGACGGCAAATAATTGCACAACTTCACAGGAGAACCTCAATGAAAGCATCTGCCATGAAGGTTTTGTTAACTGCTATTACCGCTCTCGCTGCCAGCAGTGCCCATGCAGGCTTGGTTACTCAGTGGACGGTGGGTGTCAGTGCGGTGTTCGTTGCCAGCTCCATCGTAGATTCCAATGGCAGTACTGGCCCGTCCCCGTCGAGCGGGGTCGCCATAAGCAATTCCGACAAGAGGCTGCGGTGGGGTGATAGCGCGCAAAGCGGCTTGGACATCACCAATTCGCCAACTTCGGCTACAGTTAACACCGGTATCGGTGTCGTCCTTCCGCCGGTCGCGAACATATCAGTCACCCATGTGAACCAGCCGATCTTCGGAACCACTCTCGATGAGGTAAGCCTGGCATCTACCCTGACGCTGACGCCGTTCACGCCGCCTGGTTCAGCGTTGCCTTCGGATACCCTTGAGTTCTTGATCGATTTTCAGGAGACGCCTAACGACCCACGCCCGAGCCTCTGTGCTGACGGCGGCACTTACGGCGTGGGAGTGAACAGCAATGGCTGCGCTGACATCTTCGTCATCGATCAGGACTCACTGAATTTCCCGTTCTTCTACGACGATCCGGATTACGACCCGGACCTCACCGCAGAACAAAACTTGGAGAATGGCGCGATCCTGAACCGCCAGTACTTCATCAGCTTCCTGGAAGTCACCAGCGGGCTTAACCCGTTACCTACCGCAGCCTGCAACGCCGTGGGTGTAATCAGTCCTTGCCTCGGCTTCAGAACTCCGGAAGGGGCCAATACCACTTTCCAATTCGGGTCAGTGATCACCACCGAGCGAGTCACCATCAATGTCCCCGAACCCGGTAGCCTCGCGCTGTTGGGCCTGGGTCTGGGTGCGCTGGGTCTGCTGCGTCGGCGCAAGACCGCTGTCTGATCTTCTACCTTCGGCGGTGCGCTTATGGCGGGGCGGTCCACTGGAGCCGCCCCGCTGCGTCCCAGCCTTCCGACCGACGCGGGCATGGCGAATTCAGGGAGCTGGCGAAGGTCCCAGGAATACAACCCCGCGGATCAGGCAATGGATCCTTTTCACAACTTGTTGCACCAATGAGGGTTCATTGCAGGGACGAAAATCTTGGTGGGATGGCATCGTCATCAAGGTTCAGTGCTGACCGATAAAATGAGCCGGTCCAACGGCAAGCGCAGCGACCGTGCGGTCGGCGCCGAGCCAAAGCCCACCCGCCCCAGATACACCGCCTGCCGGCAGGCTTCCTCCCCGATCAAACTCTCCAAAGCGTTCGTCAGCCGCCGCGCCTGCTCCAGGGAACGCGGCGTCCGGCTGAACGCGACATTATTGTAGATATAGGAAGCAAAAATCAGCGGGGTCATCTCCGGTTGAAATTGCAGCCCGAGGTGCGTTGCCGTCAGCCAGAACCGCTGCATCGCCCGGCCACCGGCCACGTAGTCATCTACCGTTTGCAACAGCCCTTCAGCCACAATCACGAAATGCGCCGCGCAGTTCAACGCTGGCCACACATCCAGTTGCAGACGAGGCAGCAGCGTACCGCCCAAATACCGGTTCAGAAAATCCACCCGTCCCCAACTCTGCATGGCCCAGCGCATCAGGCGCAACGCTACCGGGTCCAAACCCACCGCCTGGTCGGGAATCCGGTCCTGACTAAACTGGCTATCCCACTCGATAATGACCTTGTGAACCTCATAGGCTTCCGGGGTAGTCAGGCGGATTCCAGCATTCGCGAACAGCAGCCGCGCCATGTGTCGTAGCATCACTTTTCCATCCAGCCACACCACCCGATACCCCGCCCCCACCGACGCCTCCAGCGCGCTCCGCTCCTGAAGACCCAGCGGTCGTCGGCTAAAAGCCCGGCGATTCGTGACCCGGGTGCGAATCACTGCCTCCAGCGGATGTGGTTCAGCCAGAGTGTCAGAAAATTTGACATCGAAGGTCGGCTGAGTCTCGGGCAAATCCTCGCGGCGGCGGATCTCGCACCGCCAGCCCCGCCCTTGCGCCGCAATTTCCAAGGTTTCCAACAACCCGCCCAAAGCCAACTGACTGGCGCGGCCCTGCAGGTCATAGACCACCTGATCGCGGGTATCGAAACCCTGCACCACCAGATGCCGTTCACCCAGAATCTCGAACCGCCACGGCTGCGTGTTATCGCCACTCGGCGCCCAGCGGGCCAAATCCAGAATTTGCTCCATCACACTGCACATCGTCATCACTGTTTCTCCGTCAACCACCTTCCAGATCTAACGCCGTTCGGCGGCATCCCGCAACGTGCGTCTTTTCGCGTCCGTAACCGTTCAGACCCCCCACCCCAGCCCTCCCCCACAAGGGGGAGGGCGTTTTATGAAACAGTCAGTTATCGGACTCCCCGACATGGGAGGGGGTGAACGCATACTCCGAACCGACCACCGCCGGAGGAGAAAGATTGGGGAGGCATCATCACGTTGCCAGCCGGTTTTTCCTGCTTATATAATAACTTATAGGCCAGATACGGCGTGAAGACCACCGCGACAATCCATGACGAAATCAAGGCGATGCCGACCACCGCGAAACTGGCGCACGTAATCCACAGAGTCCTTGAGTTCGGCATGGCTGAAACCGTCGGCGGTAAAAGCGTAGATCGAGCCGAAGACATCGCCGAATTCATCATCAAAAAACGGTCCTTGCACTCCAGCGGGTAATTCGTGGCGAATATCAGCCACTTTTTTGCGAACGTCATACCAGGTTGATGGTCGAGCGCCCAGGCCGACAGGTTCGGGCCTTTCATGGCGCATTATCCAAGGTGGCGGGCAACGCCAGTGATGTAGCGGTCGCCCCCCAATCCATCAACTCTTGCGTTGCAAAGGATTTACCTTTCACTGGCTGTCGCCCGCCCCCCCCACCGCAAAAATCGCCTTCAACCGCGCCAGCCACGCCGCCCCGTCCGCACAATCCAACAGCACCTCACCCAACTCTTCCAACACCACCGGCTGGGCAATCTGCGCTAACAGCGGCGCGCTGTCCGCCGCCACGACTTCTCCAAAACGGCGCCGCACCAGCCGTAACAGCAAATGCCGCTCGGCATCCAAACCCTGTTGCAAACCCTGTTGCAAACCCTGCTGCAAACCCTGCTGCAAACCCTGCTGCAAACCCTGCTGCTTCCACTCCTCGGTCCATTCCACCACCCGTTCCGCTAACATATCCCGCACCTCGCTTAACTCATTCACTTCATCAATCCGCACGCCCGGCAACCGGGCTGGCAAGAACACCCGCCGCAACCAAGTCGCAAACGCCCGCCGTAAACTGGTTTGCTCCGGCGCTTTTAACCACTCCACCAACGCCGCCACGACCCGTTGCACCTCCGCCGGCCCCCGACTGTTTTCCAGCCGAAACAACGCCGCGCTCAGATTGCGCAATGGCCCCAACTCCGCGTCGCGGTACCGGTTCTCCGCTAGCAGCAGATAGCGCAGGCGCGGTTGATAGTGCTCCAAACCGGCCGGCGGCGATTCGATCAGTTCAGTCATCTCGGTTGCGGCGGTCCAGCACGGGCGACCGTTATACAGTACCACCGGCAGCACCGGCGGCAAGCGGCCCTCTGCAGTCAATTGCCCGGCGCGGATCAAGTCCTGATACAGCAATCCAACATAGGTCAGCAGCCGCACCGCCGATTGAAATTCCAACAGCAGATAAACATATAACCATCGGTCGCGCAGGCGCACTCGCCACACCACGTCATCGGCCCGTTCGCGTAGATCGTCGCTGACATAGCTGCCCGGCACTTTCTCCAGCGTAGCGAAATCGATGGCCTGCACCCAGTCCTCGCGTACAAACCCCCGCAGCAGATCCTCCACCATGACCGCATGAGAAAACAATAGCTTGTAGCTGTGGTCGTGCAGTTGCGTCGTCATCAGGATTTAGTCTTGGCCGATAAAATCAGCCGGTCCAACGGCCAGCGCAGCGACCGCGCGGTCGGCGCCGAGCCAAAGCCCACCCGCCCTTGCGCCGCGATCTCCAGCGTTTCCAACAAGTTGCCCAACGCCAACTGGCCCACATTCTCCTCAGTCTGGAGCCTTGCCAGTTCCGGCATGTCCTGAGCGCGAGTCGCACTGCTGAAATCATATTCTTCACGCATACTGTCTCTCCTCTTGCTTTGTGGCCTTGCGCGCCGAAATCAGGGGAGCTTCACCCTGCAACGGATAAACGACCACCAAGACTCGACCGTGGTGGCTCATTCCCAGCGCCACCAGACGTTGTTCATCCAGAGCATCCGGATCTTCCCGAATCCGCGCCAGCGGGTCGAGCAGGACGGCCGCGGCTTCTTTAAAGCTGACACCGTACTTCTTAAGATGAGCGGCAGCTTTCAAAGGATCTGCCTGAAAATGCATCATGCGTCGAAGTTCATTCTGAAAGCGGTCCATCATTCATACCCTGTGCGGACGCAATCACCCTTCAAACCTAACGCCGTTCGGCGGCGTCTCGCAATGTGCGGCCCAACCGCCGCCGCGCCACCCACAACCCCAGCCGCTGCAACGGATGGCGATGACCGCCCGGCCGCCAAGTCAACGCCAGTTGGTTGCGGTACGCATCGAAATGTACCCCCCACGGCGCAGCGGGCGTCTTGCCACGTCCCAGCAGAATTTTTAACGCATGGGTCGCCGCCAAACCCGCACACAGTTCGCAGGCCATCGGCGTCGACGGCCCCCGGTGCTGCGCCAGATCCACCCGCGTGGGGTCGACCAGGTAGCCCATCTGCAACATCGCCGGCGACAGCCCCAGCAGGAAGCGCAACAACTGCTCCTCCATCGGCTGACCCTCCAGGCCAAAATACTCCTCGAACGTCATCTTCCCCGGTAAAAAATTCAGCAACGCCACCCCCATCCCCAGCGGCGCGGCGGTGATGGCGGGAATCCCCTGTTCCGTGCAGGCTCCGAACACCTGCCGTCGCGCATCCACCGCAAAAAAGTCCAGACCATCCACATAAAGATCGACGCCTTCCAGGAACTCGGCAACATTCTCGGCCTTCACCCCTTCCGTAAAAGTTCGAATCTCCAGTTCCGGGTTGATATCCAGGGCCAGTTCCCGCAACACCTCCACCTTCGTCCGACCGATATGGCTCAGACTCGCTCCTGCCTGGCGGTTGAAATTCGCCAGCTCAAACACATCGAGATCGGCGATGTTAAATTTTCCGACACCCAGGCGGGTCAACGTCAGCAAATGACTCCCCCCCACCCCGCCCAATCCGGCAATAGCAATCCGCCGGCTTCGTAGAACCGCCTGTTCCGCCTCAGTCACCCAGCCGAGATTGCGCGAGAACGCGATGTCGTAATCGAAAGATGCAGTCATATTGTGCAAGCTCCCCCAATCTGGCGTGGTCAACGACCGATTCCTCATCGGTCCCCGTGTCTGCTTCCGGGACAAAAAACCCGGTCCAAGATTACCATGGTTCAATTCCCCGATTTTGACCAAGCCGCCTGCATCATTGCATTCAAGGGGTTCAATCCCCCGGTTCCAGTAAACCCGCCAGCGGCGCCAGTTGTACCTCCGCCTGGGCCAGCAACCGATCCTCCTGCCCGGCACACACCAGCGCCAAACTGCTCAGCCGCGCTGCATGCCCGGCCAATCCTCCCCGACCGGCGATCGGTTCGGGTGTGCGCACCAACAGATGAATCGGTTCATTGCTGCGCAGCGCCCGCACCGCCGAACCCTGCACACTGATTCGATGCGCCGCATAAACCAAAGGCGCATTGAAAAAATCATGGCCGCTGGCATGAGCTTGCTCCAGCAATGCACAGGACAACAACGCCGGGGGAAATAAATCCGGGAAATTCACCCGTCCTTCCAACTCATCAAACCAGTCCACCGGGTTAACCAGGGCACTGGCCAAAAAATTCTTGGCATGGCCCGTACTCGCAAATTTGCGCTTTAGAAACCAACCCTTCCGGCTCAAACGATCCGGCGCCTCACGCAATGGACTAGCGAAAGGGGTATCCGCCAGCGTCAGCGCATTCAGCGGATCGGCGGTACGCCGCACGAAGCCGGTGAGTACCGGGCGATCTGCTGTCCGCACCAGAATCCGATGCGCCATCGAAGGTGCAGGCGTTACCTTGCGCCGGCCAGCCCGCGCACTGGCCGCAAACCGCTCGCCGGGTAGCAACGGACTGACAAAGGTGAATTCATAATGAGTCCAAGCCAGTCCTTGTTCCGTGGCAAACGCTTCATCCTCCAGGTGGTTCGGCAGATGAGCGATCAGACTCTCGATCAGCGCCTCGCACTGGAATCCCAGCACTAAAGGCCCGGCAAACGGATTACCCGTGATCTGACGCCATTTGCCCGGATCATGGAACGGATTGAAATCGTCCGTCGAAAATCGGGCGACATTGACATGGATTTGCTCGAAGCAACCCCGCCACACCACCGTATCCCCTTCCCGCACAGAGTCCTCTGCATCGATAGCGGACCCGGTTCCTGCATCACGCTCCCGTAATTCGCAACCGACGCTCATGGCATTTCTCCTAAGAAAATATGTGCTGTAGCCGATCTTTTATGAGAAGATACAAATTGTAATTCAGGAAAACCACAAAAAATCAAAAAAGCAACAAAAAATGTCTGGGTGGTTTACATCAGGGACAACATATTCCTTATTCCTCCAACTGAGTCTCTCCATGTTCGATTCCAACTACGAAGTCATTTTGGCTGACACGGAAGCCGCCCGCGCCACCCACCGGAAGGTTCGCTACCACGTTTATTGTGTGGAGCGCTCGTTTGAATCTCCCAAAGCTTTCCCTTTTGGCGAAGAGCATGACCCTTGGGACATCCACGCTGCACAGTTCATTGTCCGGCAGCGAACTTCAGGAAAATGGGTCGCTGCTATGCGAATTGTTCTTCCACAGGCAGCAAGTTTTCCGCTGGAGACGATGCAATGCCTCATGGAGCCGAACCACTCCAATCACCTGCATCGCCGTGAATTCGGTGAAGTCTCCCGCATCTGCATCATCCACTCACCAAACCCTAACGAGATCAATCAACACCTGGATTGGAGCTTCGGACATGTGGGCAAGAATGGGGAGCCTGAAGTTCTACTCGGTCTCATCCGAGCGGGGATCCTCTATGGCCTTGCACAGGGCATCAAGCACTACTATCTATTGGTCACCGGCGCGTTCGCCCGGTTGTTGAGACGGCTGGGCCTGGTGATGCATCAGACCGGCGTCGCCATCGAACATCGAGGCTGGCGCACTCCATATCTGATGGATCTGCGGGAAAGCGTGGCATCAATAAGCGCCAAATCAGAGGTGATTCGCCACTTGTTCGCTCGCAAGGCGCTGGCCTACCAGCCCTTCTCGGCGCTGGACGACGCCAGGGAGGAGAGGGTTGCACTGATGCCGCACCACCTTTTCCCGCAGCCCGCCGCCGGAACTGCCTGGCGTATGGAAGTCGAGCGTTCCCGGCTTGGCCCTGGCGCTTGGCGCATCGAAACGGAACATCCCAAACCCGGCCCCGGCGTCTGGCGCATCGAAGCGGAATACTCCAAGCCCGGTCCCGGTGTCTGGCGTGGCGCGTCGGTGGGTTAATCCCTTTCTCAAGCGCGATCAGCGGAAAAAGACAAGGCGTGCTCGATGATTGGCACCCTGGTCAATGCCGGAGCGGTCGTAGCAGGCAGCGCCATTGGCTTGGGTGTGGGACCGCGCCTGCCGGAACGGATTAAACTCATTCTGATGCAGGCGCTGGGGCTGTCCGTCGTAGTCATCGGCCTGCGCATGGCGCTGGAGGCGCAACATGCCTTACTGGCCATTGCCTGTCTGCTGCTGGGCGGCTTGACTGGCGAGTTGCTGCACATCGAACGGCGGCTGGAAAATCTGGCTGAAACGCTGCGCCAGTTACTGCGCTCCGATTCCAGCCGCTTCGTGGAGGGCTTCGTCACCGCGACCCTGCTCTACCTGACGGGGGCGATGACCATCGTGGGTTCCATCCAGGATGGCACGGTCGGCGATCCCAGTGTCTTGTTAATCAAATCGCTGCTCGATGGTGTGGCCTCGGTCGCGCTGGCGTCGTCGCTGGGCATTGGCGTGATGTTTTCGGCGCTGCCGATCTTGCTGGTGCAGGGCGGCATCACCCTGCTGGCGGGGCAACTGGCCTTTCTGTCGGAACCGGCAGTGCTGGACGCTATCAATGCTACAGGCGGGCTGTTGATTCTGGGCATCGGCATCAATTTGCTGGACCTCGGTCGGATTCATATCGGCAACCTGCTGCCAGCGCTGCTGTACGCCATTGTCGGCGCGCTGCTGTTCCCTTAACCCTGGGAATTTCCATGCACCACTGGCTGAAACAGGCAGCGTTGAGCGCTGTATTGATTATTTTCATCCCCTCGGTTTTAGGCCAGCCAAAGTCCGCGGAGCCGACGCCGGTCAAAACCGCCACGGTGACCCGCGAAACGCTGAATGTGGAAGTAACGGCAGTGGGTACGCTACGGGCCGACGAAACAGTCGTGATTCGTCCCGAAATCGCCGGGCGGGTGGCAACTATCCATTTTAAAGAAGGCCAGGCGGTGCGCCAGGGCGAGCCGCTGGCGACCCTGGATCAGGCCGAGTATCAGGCGCAACTGGCCAGCAGCGCCGCTCAACTCGCGCTGGAAGAAAGCAGTTTCCGCCGCTTGCAGGATCTGGATCGCAAGAATCTCACCAGCCAGCAAAATCTCGACGAGGCCCGAGCCAAGCTGGACGCCGCCCGCGCGCAACACGAACTCAACCGGGTGCGGCTGGACAAGACGGTGATCCGGGCGGCCTTTGATGGGACGGTGGGATTGCGTCAGGTCAGTCCCGGCGCTTACGTCAAGCCGGGCGACGATATCGCCAATCTGGAAAGCTTGGGGTCGATGAAGCTGGATTTTCGGGTGCCGGAGACCTATTTGGCGCGGTTGGCGTCCGGCCAGACGCTGGCGGTACGGGTCGACGCTTGGCCTGACCAGCCGTTTGAGGGCGCGATCTATGCCATTGAACCGGGCGTGGACGAGGAAACCCGCACCGTGTTGCTGCGGGCGCGGCTGCCAAACAAGGGCAACAAGCTGCGTCCAGGCCTGTTTGCGCGGATTAATCTGGTGCTGGAGCGGCGGGAAAATGCCCTGGTGGCCCCGGAGCAGGCCATCGTGCCGGTCGGGCAGAAGACCTTTGTTTACCGGGTAGTGGACGGCAAGGCGGCCATGACCCCGGTCAAACTGGGACTGCGTCGGCCCGGCCAGGTGGAGATTGTGGAAGGGGTGAACGCCGGCGATGTGGTCGTGACGGATGGACAGTTGAAAATCCGCGATGGCGCGCCAGTGACGGTGTTGCCGCCGGAGGGTCAGCCCGCGAACAAGGGGTAGGTTAGCGATAAGGCGCAGGCCATGTTGGGCAAAGTGATCGGGGTTGATGGCTTCCAGTCCAGGCGGTCGCCGGTGAAATCCGGATAAAGCGCCGCCAAGCACGGTATGTGGTGTTCTTTGGCCTGGATAAAGTAAGTCTCGTCGATTTCCACGCCCATCGCGTCATAACCCACCGCCTGAGCTGCGGCTACGGTCGAACCCGAGCCGAGGAAGGGATCAAGGATAACGCCGCATCCGAGCGGCAAGAGCGCTCGCGCCAGTATCCGCAAAAGATGCTGCGGTTTGAGGCAGGGGTGGTCACTGATGGCGGCTTCATTCTCTGGAGTGCGTCCGCTGGCAATGGCTTCCGGCAGAGGTTTATCGACAGCCAGTCGTCGCAGGCCCCCCGTTCCCCAGCGCCGCAGATTCTCCGCGACCGTTCGTTCGCTCAGTGGCTTGCGAAACAGCATCCAGGGTTCGCAGGCGCTGCGCGGCGTCACGGAAACCTCGGCAAATTCCTGCTCCGCGCCTTTGGGACGATCCCCGCCACGAAAGCTGGTATAGAGTCGCATGATCGCGCCGCGTACTTCAAAACCTGCCTCGGCCATGCCGGTTTGCACCAGGTATTGCAGCATGGGATGGCCAGCAATGAAGACATGCGCGCCCGGAACGAGGACGGGCATGAGCGCCTGACCCCAGTCACGCAGGTACTCGCGCAAGTTGGATTTTTCTCGCTCGGACAGCACGGTAAACCGGGGCAGAGGATCGCGCCGGCAGCCGCCGATGGTGGGTGGAATGCGCCAGACGCCGCCCCCGCGCCCGTTCCTCAGCTTGTCCAGCTCTTTCCGCGAAAACTCAATCAGGCCATAGGGTGGGTCGGTGAGGACGCCGTGAATGGAGTTTTTCGGTTGGTCACTTAACCAATCGAAACAGTCTGCCTGGAAAATTTCGTAGCTCATGAAATTTCAACTATAGTTGAAAGACGGTCTGTTGGTCATTGTATACACTCTTTGCCGATGAAAAAAGCTCAAGAAGTCATCGGCGCTTGCCTGCGCTCCATCCGGGAGCGACAGGGTTTGACGCTGGAATCTCTGGCCGCCCAAGCCAGCGTTACCTATCAATACCTGTCCTCACTAGAGCGAGGTCAGGAAAATTTCAGCATTCAAGTGTTGGAGCGGTTAGCCGTAGCACTCCAGTCTTCTCTTAAAAGTATTGTTATTCGGGCCTTTGAAGATGTGGAACGCTTTGAAGCGCCTAAAGTAAACCCCGCTTATTTTTGCCCGGATGTGCCGCTGCCGGAAGGTTTGACGCTAGCGCAACTTGAGGCGGCGATGAATCAGACCCAATCCATTTTCAACCTGATCAACCGAAATATGTTGCTTGAAGTAAAGCGCCCGCTTCGAGACTTCATCCAAGGCAACAATTTTAGTGGGCTGGTATCCAATATTTTTTCGGACGCCATGGATGCCAACAGCTCCTACAAGCATAACCACGATCAACGCTACCCTGACCTCATCAATAAGATGGCTGATAACAGCAATGGCATGGGGCTTGAAGTCAAGGCAACGATCAGCGTGGGCAAAGGGGGTGAAAGCCACAATGGCCATAGCGGCTGGCATACGGTGGTCTGTTATGAAATCACCGATGCGGGCATACAATTTATCCATGTCATGTTTGCGGTTCTGAACGGTCATAAAGATATAGACCCCGATTGGCAATATCTTGGCAGCCGTGAAAATTCAGAAACCGGGTCGCGTCGCACGGAAACTTACACAACGGTTTTGAAGGGAACTACGAAACTGCGTGATGGGACTGTTTTCCTTGATCCTGCCAAGGTGAATTTCAAGCGATGGCGGCAAGAACGTTATGGGGCGGTTCCACCATGGTCCATTTTTGCTGGCCATTCTGCTTAACAACCTGATTTCCTAATAAATCCCCATGTTCCTCCCCGAACTGTGCATCAAGCGCCCGGTGCTGGCGACGGTCATGAGCCTCGCCATTATTCTGATTGGCGTCATCACCTTCCTGCGCCTGCCGGTGCGCGAATATCCCAACATCGACGCGCCCATCGTGTCGGTGCGCACCGTCTACCCTGGGGCCAGCGCTGAGATCATGGAAAGCCAGGTCACGCAACCGCTGGAGGATTCGCTGGCCGGCATCGAAGGCATCCGCACCATGAAGTCGGTCAGCCGCGAAGAGGTCAGCCAGATTACCGTCGAGTTCCTGTTGGAGCGGGATGTCGATTCTGCCGCCAACGACGTGCGCGACCGGGTATCACGGGTGCGCGGTCAATTGCCTAATGAAACCGAAGATCCGGTCGTGGCCAAGATCGAAGCCGACGCCCAGGCGGTCATGTGGCTGGCGTTCTCCAGCGACCGGCACAGCGCCCTGGAAATTACCGATTACGCCGACCGGGTGATTGTTGACCGCCTGCAAACACTGCCGGGCGTCGCCAGCGCGATCATCGGCGGCGAACGGCGCTACGCCATGCGCCTGTGGCTGGATCGCGACCGGATGGCCGCGTATGGTTTGACTCCGCAGGATGTGGAAAACGCACTGAAAACCCAGAATATCGAACTCCCTTCCGGGCGGATCGAATCGCGCCAGCGGGAATTCACCGTGCTGACCGAATCCGATTTGCGCACCCCGGAGCAATTCAACGATCTGATTCTCAAGGAAACCAAGGGCTATCCTATTCGACTGCGCGACATCGGCTATGCGGAAATTGGCGCGGTCAATGAGCGCAATGTGATGCGGGTGAACGGCAATCCCTCGGTCGGGCTGGGCGTCGTCAAACAGTCCACCGCCAACACCTTGAGCGTCGCCCAGTCAGTGCGGGCGCTGTTGCCGAGCCTGACCGCCAGCCTGCCGGAAGGCATGAAGATCACCGTTGCTTACGACGGCTCGATCTTCATCGAAAAATCCATCGAAGCCGTCTATCGAACCATGATCGAGGCGCTGGTGCTGGTGGTGGCAGTGATTTTCCTGTTCCTGCGCAACTGGCGGGCGACGCTGATTCCCTTCGTGACCATTCCGGTCTCGTTGATCGGCGCTTTTATCTTCCTCTACGCGCTCGGCTTCACCATCAACACCCTGACTTTGCTGGGACTGGTATTGGCTATTGGTCTGGTGGTGGACGACGCCATCGTCGTCCTGGAAAACATTCACCGGCACATCGAAGAAGGTTTGCCACCGTTCCGGGCGGCGCTGCAAGGGTCGAAGGAAATCGCCTTCGCCGTGGTGGCGATGACCGTGACTTTGGCCGCAGTGTTCACCCCGCTGGCGTTCATGTCCGGCAACACCGGTCGGCTGTTCACCGAATTCGCCTTCACCGTGGCGGCGGCGGTGGTGGTGTCCGGCTTCACCGCGCTGACCCTGACGCCGATGATGTGTTCCAAGCTGCTGCATCACGAGCAGAAACATAACTGGCTGTTCAATGTGAGCGAGCGGTTTTTTGCCGGGATGAATCGCGGCTATCGAGAGGCGCTGGTCTGGGCGTTGAACTGGCGCTGGCTGATTATCGCGGTATTTTTCGCAACCGGGGTCGGCGCGGTCTGGCTATTCATGCATCTCAAGTCGGAACTGTCGCCGCTGGAGGATCGCGGCACGATCATCGGCGTGGTGGTTGCGCCGGAAGGGGCGACGCTAGACTATACCGATAGCTACGCCCGGCAACTGGAGCAGTTTTACCAAGCCATTCCTGAAGTCAGTTCCTACCTGGTGTTCGTGGCGCCGGGGTTGCAAAAGCCCAATCCGGTCAACAGCGCCCTGTCGTTTGTCCGGCTGAAACCGTGGGAAGAGCGCGAGCGTAAACAGCAGGATATCGCCAGGGAACTGGCCCCGAAAATGGCCGGCGGGCTGCCCGGCGTGTTGGCGTTCCCGATCAATCCGCCGTCGCTGGGGCAGAGTTTCCGCAATCCGGCGGTTCAGTTCGTCATTCAGGGCAACAGCTATGCGGAATTGCAGACCATGGTCGATCAGGTCATGGCCAAGGCCAGGCAATATCCTGGCTTGGCGAACGTGGACACCGACTTGCGGTTGAACAAGCCGCAACTGTCGGTCGTCCTCAAGCGGGACAAGATTGCCGCGGTCGGGGCCGACGTGCAGGACATTGGCCGAACGCTGGAGACGCTGCTGGGCGGGCGGCAGGTGACCCGCTTCAAGCAGGAGGGTCAACAGTATGATGTGATGGTGCAACTTAAGGGTCAGGACCGGCAACAGCCGAATGATCTGACCGCCATCTTTGTCCGGGGCCGCGACGGACAATTAGTGCAACTGTCCAATCTGATTGAGGTGCGGGAAGCCGTGGCGCCCAAGGAACTGAACCATTTCAACCGGCAGCGGGCGGCGGTGATTTCCGCCAATGTCGCGCCCGGTTACGCCTTGGGTGACGCGCTGGCCTTCATGGATCAAACCGTCGTTGAAGTGCTGGGCGAGGATGCGCAAACCGCGCTGGACGGACAGTCGCGGGAATTCCGTGAGTCCGGCGCAACCCTGTATGTCACCTTCGTGCTAGCCCTGGCGTTCATCTATCTGGTGCTGGCGGCGCAGTTCGAGAGCTTCGTGTCGCCGTTCGTGATCATGCTGACCGTGCCACTGGCGGTGACCGGGGCGTTGCTGGCGCTGTGGCTGACCGGGGGAACGCTGAACGTCTACAGCCAGATCGGGCTGGTGATGCTGGTCGGGCTGATCACCAAGAACGGCATTTTGATCGTCGAATTCGCCAACCAACTGCGGCTGACCGGACTGGATCGGCGCGAGGCGGTGCTGGAGGCAGCGACCTTACGCTTGCGGCCCATTCTGATGACCACGCTGGCGACCATTCTTGGCGCCATCCCCTTGGCGTTAGCGGTTGGCGCGGGGGCGGAAAGTCGGCAGCAAATCGGCTGGGTGATCGTCGGCGGTTTGCTGCTGGGCACCGCGTTGACCCTGTCGGTAGTGCCGGTGGCGTACACGCTGCTGGCCCGCGAAATTCACCACAGCGCCGAGGAAGCGGCGGAACTGGCGGAACGGCAAGTGGCGGAGGCGATGAAACCGGCTGGGGAGTCAGTCGCTCCTTGACGCCCAGCGGGACAGTCGATTCATCCTTCTTGACGCCGCGCGCTGGAAAAAAACGAGGAAAAGACAATGCATGTACTGGTGGTGGGCGGAGCCGGCTATATCGGCTCTCACATGGTGAAGTTACTGGTTCAGCGCGGGTTCAAAGTGACGGTGCTGGACAATCTGTCCGCTGGATATCGCGATGCCGTCCGGGGCGCGCGATTCGTGTTGGGCGATCTGTTTGAACGCGACGCCCTCGAAGACCTGTGCCGGGAGATTCGGTTCGATGGGGTGATGCATTTCGCCTCGCACATCCAGGTGGGCGAATCGGTGCGCGAGCCGGCCAAGTACTACCGTAACAATGTTTTCAAGACCCAAAACCTGCTGGACGTGATGGTGGCGCGACGGGTGCGCTGCTTCATTTTCTCGTCCACGGCGGCGATTTTCGGCGAGCCGGTACGCATTCCGATTGACGAGGAACACCCCAAACAACCGATCAATCCCTATGGCCGGGGCAAATGGATGGTCGAGCAGATGCTGGAGGATTACGACACCGCCTACGGTCTCAAATCCGTCAGCCTGCGCTACTTCAACGCTGCCGGGGCCGATCCGGATGGCGAACTGGGGGAACGCCATGACCCGGAAACCCATCTGATTCCCCTGGTCCTGCAAGCCGCCAGTGGCCGCCGACCGTACCTCACGGTCTTCGGCAACGATTACGACACCCCGGATGGCACCTGTATCCGCGACTATATCCACGTCAACGATCTTTGCGAGGCGCACCTGCTGGCGTTGCAACGATTGTGGGAAGGCGGGAACAGCGCCGCTTACAACCTCGGTAACGGCAACGGCTTCTCCGTGCAGGAAGTGATTGCAACCGCCCGCCAAGTGACCGGGCGGGAAATTCCTGTGCAGTACAGCGCACGGCGGCCCGGCGACCCGGCGCGGCTGGTCGCCGATTCCCGGCGAGCGCAGGCAGAACTGGGCTGGACGCCGCGTTATGCGGATTTAGCAACCATTATCGCCCACGCCTGGCGATGGGAAACGCGGGATTCTTGATCTCAGGGTTTCCCCCTGGTGGCCCAGGAGCGTCTTTCTCCGGTGAAATTTCAGCGGGATTTTTCCGCCTACGACAACTCACGATCCCGCCCCTTTCAACCAAGCCGCCAGGAAGTCAATCAAGACCCGAACTCGATAAGGCATATAGCGATTGCTGGGGAGCAGCGCATAAACGCCGAGAGTTGGCGGGGTGAACGACTCCAGAAGGGCTTTGACTTTCCCTGCCGCCAGAAACGGCTCGACGATAAAATCCGGTTGCAGGGCGATTCCCATCCCGGAAGCCGCCGCTTCCATCAGCGCATCACCGTTATTGGCGCTGATACGGCTGCGTACATCGACAGGCTCCAGGCGACCCTCTGCCTGGAATAACCAGCTCGCGTTGCGGGCATCGTTGGTGTACGTCAGGCATTCATGATGCTTCAGCTCGGCGGGATGCTGCGGGCGTCCGTGCCGTGCGAGGTAGTCCGGGGCGGCCACGACCAGCAATCGACAGGAACCGAGTTTGCGCACAATGTCGCCCGGTTCCAGTCGATCGGTGATGCGGATGGACAGGTCAAATCCCTCCTCGATCAGATTCAATCGCCGGTCGGTGTAATCCATGTCCAGGCTAACCTCCGGATAGCGCTGCGCGAAGTCGAGCAGCCCAGGCAGCAGACGCTTCAGACCGAAGATGAGCGGCAGGCCGATGCGGAGATTCCCGCGCGGCGTCAGGTGTTCTTCCGCGACATCGGTTTCGGCGGCCTCCACCAGATTCAAAATCACCCGGCATTTTTCCAGATAGACCGCGCCAGCCGAGGTCAGCGCCAGTCGGCGTGTGCTGCGCGTCATCAGCTTGATGCCGAGGTGGGTTTCCAGCGCGGCGATCTGCCGGGTCACCACCGAACGCGCTACACCGAGTTGCTCGGCCACGGCGGCAAAATTGCCCCGTTCCGCCACCCGCACAAACAGACTCATCGCTTCAAGCCGATCCATTGTTGCCATTTCCGCAATAAAGATTTGCGGATTGTCGGCTATTTCGCTCCATTCGGGAAGGGTAAACTTCATCCATCATTTTTGGAGAAATTGCCATGACCCCCACGCTACCGGTCTTATTTGTCCCTCACGGTGCGCCGACTTTCGCGTTACGCCCCGGCGCTGCCGGCGCGGCGCTGGTTACTATGGCCCATTCGCTGCCGCGACCGCGCGCGATTGTGATCATCAGCGCGCATTGGGATACGGTCACGCCGACTGTGGGTTTCGCCGACCGCCCGGACACGATCCACGATTTTTGGGGATTCCCGGAAGTCCTGTACACGCTGCGTTACCCAGCCACCGGTTGCCGCGAGGCGGCCCAACAGGTAGTCACGGCCATCGAGGCAGCCGGTCTGCCGGTCCAGCCGGACCCGCAGCGTGGCCTGGATCATGGCGCCTGGGTCCCGTTGCGGATGATGTTCCCCGACGCCGACATTCCGGTGATCCCGCTGTCAATCCAGAGTCAGGGCGGCCCGGAAGCCGCTTATCGACTTGGTCAGGCGCTAGCGCCGTTGGTCGCCCAGGGGTTCCTGGTGATCGCCTCCGGTAACATCACGCATAACTTGCGCGATTTCCAAAAGGCCGGGCGCAATGGTGGCCAGACCCCGGCGTATGTGCGTGAATTTACTGACTGGATGGCCGACCGCCTGACGGCTCGCGACCTGGCTGGACTGCTGGATTATCGTCGGCAAGCGCCGGGCGCGGTCCAGGCTCACCCGACCGACGAGCATTTATTGCCGCTGTATGTGGCGCTCGGCGCCGCCGGGGACCCAGCCGAGGTTCAACGCTTCCATGCGGGCATCGACGATTATGTACTCGCCATGGACGCCTACGCTTTTCTACCGCACGCATGAGGTGACCTATGACGACTCACTACACTGCTACGGCAAAAACCCTGCACTGGCTGATGGCCCTCCTGTTGTTTGGTTTGTTGGCGCTGGGCTTTTATATGCAAGGCTTGCCGTTGTCGCCGCAGAAGCTACAGCTTTATTCCTGGCACAAATGGGCCGGCGTAACGGTTTTCCTGCTCGTGCTGTTTCGTCTGGCCTGGCGCGTCACCCATCGGCCGCCCGCTTTGCCCGATGCGATGCCGAAGGTGATGCAGCTCGCCGCCCATGCCGGCCACGCACTGCTTTATCTGCTGATGATCGCCATCCCGCTGTCCGGCTGGCTGATGAGTTCGGCCAAAGGCTTCCAGACGGTCTGGTTCGGCATCCTGCCGATCCCTGACCTGGTGGATAAAAACAAGGAACTGGGCGATCTGTTGCAGACGGTCCACGAAAGCCTCAACTGGCTGTTCATCGTGGTGATCGCAGGCCACGTCGGCGCGGCGCTGAAGCACCACTTCATCGACAAGGACGACATCCTTACCCGCATGTTGCCCGCTCACCCCACGGACAAATGACCATGAAACCGATAGCCCTCATTCTGACCCTCGCAGCGGCTCTGCCCTTCAGCGCCCACGCCGTTACCTATCAGCAAATCCAGGCTGACCAGAGTGCGATCACGTTCGCTTACCAACAGATGGGCGTCGCCATGGACGGGAAGTTCAGTCGATTCACCGCGCAACTGAACTTCGATCCGGCCAACCCGGCAGCAGCCAAAACGACTATCGACGTCGATCTGGCCAGCATCGATACCGGTTCCGCCGAGGGTGATGAGGAAGTCGCTGGCAAAACCTGGTTCAACACCGCCGCGTTTCCGACCGCACGCTTCATGGCGAGCAGCGTCAAGGCGCTCGGCGAACACCGTTACGAAGTCACCGGCCCACTGACCATCAAGGGCAAGACGCAGGACATCGTGGTCCCGGCGACCTTCACGGCGCAGGGCCAGACCGGCGTCTTCGCCGGCGGCTTTACCCTCCGCCGCGCCGATTTTGCTATCGGTGAAGGGTCGTGGGCGGCTTTCGATGTCGTGGCCAACGAAGTCCAGATTCAGTTCCGTATCACCGCCAACGCTGGCGAATAACCTTTTCAACCCTAACTGGAGAATCTCCATGAAAAAACTGACCTCACTTTCAGCCGCTCTCGTTCTCGCTGCTGCAACCGTCGCCACTACCGCTCCTGCACTGGCGGCACCGGAGACTTATGTGATTGAAGGAACCCATACATTTCCCCGTTTCTCGTATAATCACCTGGGTTACTCAACGCAGTTGAACCGCTTCAACAAGACCACCGGCAAAATCATCCTGGATAAGGAGGCGAAGACCGGTGAGGTGGACATCGTCATCGATACCCGGTCGGTCGATACCGGTTACGCGGCCTTCGATGAGCACATCCAAGGCGAGGATTTTCTCGACACGGCCAAATATCCGACGGCTACGTTCAAATCCAACCGGGTTGTTTTCGAAGGCGACCGACCGGTGGCGGTGCATGGCAATCTGACGTTAAAGGGAGTGACCCAGCCGGTGACGCTCACCGTGACCTCCTTTCAGGCCATGCCGCACCCGATGCTGAAGAAGGACACGATTGGTGCGAACGCCCATACCGTCATCAAGCGCTCCGAGTTCAACGCTGACAAGTATGTGCCGCATGTGAGCGACGAAGTGCGGATCGACATCGCCGTCGAGGCCATTAAGGAATAGTTTTAATCGCCGAGGTGTAACCACTCAGCCCTCTTCTACAAGAGGGGAGGCGGATGAAAAGCGCCGGCCCGATGATCCTCGAATCAGTGCATCAGACCATCCGGGGTTCACGTCGGTTTAGCCATCCATTCCATAGCTTCCCGCAATTCGCCCTCCAACGGCGCTGCTTTTTCCGTTCGGGTATCCACGAGGACGAAGGTAACGTCGGCATCGGCAATCACAATGTCAGTCCCCTGGAGGGTGACGAGTTGATGCATGACGCAACTGCGGGCGCCAATCGCCTTGATGGAGGTGGTGATGTGCAGGACTTCACCCATATAGGCGGCGCGGCGATAGTTGATGTTGATGTTGACGACGGCAAAGGTATGACCGCTCTTGTCGAGAGATTCGAGATTGCCCCGGCTTTCCAGAAAGCTCCAGCGGGCTTCTTCCAGAAATTCCAGATAGCGGGCATTGTTGACGTGGCGATACAAGTCGAGATGATAGCCCCGGACCTTGATGGTAATGGTATGGCTCATGGCAGACATTCCAGTGAATGACGATTGAGAAGGCGCAGTGTAAACAGCTTGGAAGGGGGCGTGCATGGTCATTTCGGTTATTCAGGATGCGGGATGCGAGGTGAAAAAACTTCCTGATTTGTCAAATAGGACTCACGCGACTTGGCCGCCTTCGCTGACCGCTTCAACCGACGCTTTCATCTCGACCCCCTTCCTAATCGACTACTCATCGCTGCAACCGCCATCGGGCCGCGCCCTGCCCGTTGGCTTCGTCGGGCTGAAGAATCTTGCTAATCAGGTTGGGATTTGATCGAGGGCGTTCAGGGCCTAGTGATCGGCGACAAAGGTTACATTAGCGCCTTTCTTCAGGCGGAGTTGGCGACCGTCGGCATCCGGTCAACTGACCGAGCCGTTTCATTTTGAGAAAATCCGGGCGCGGGCTGTTGGGCACTTGACGAGTCGGATCGCCCGAAAAGTCTTAGCGCACACCTTGGGTATTTTCATGAACCGGCTAGTCGGTCGGTCAGACCTCCAGCTTGAGGGCCTGATCGCCTGAAAAGTCGAACATCGCGTATCTTACTGGCTCGCGCTTAGCGGCCAGGGGAACCCACCGTTCCACCTTGACCCCAGCCAGCCGTCGCTACCCCGCACTCGACGGGTTACGGCCGTTGAAAAACACGCACGATTGCCGGTTTGCCGGTTTTCGATTGCGGGTCGCTACAGGTATAGGAGCGCTCTATAATGATAATGTCATCAACAATCACCACAACTGGTGTCACTCAGACTGGCGATCCATTGAGGAGGGAAGAGATGAGTCACGAGATCATTACGAACCCTTTCGCAGGGGTCGAGGCCCACCCTGGGACGGGTCATTACGGGGTCTACGACTACGGAGCTCACGTCTACGCTTGGCAGCCTCAGGGGCGGCCGGTGCTTTGGATGAGCGCCAAGTCGATGTATGAATCGGGCCAGCCCCTCCGGGGTGGCGTCCCGGTGGCCTTTCCATGGTTTGGCATGGGCGCGCAAGGCTCTCTCAAGCCGGTGCATGGCTTCGCCCGTCTATACCCATGGAACCGTTATTACGTTGACGACACCCTCGATCGCAATGGGCGACTGGTGGTGGAATACCAGCTCGACCGCACGAAGATCGAGCACCAACCCAACTTCCCTCACGCCTTCATGGTCATGCTGCGGGTCATTTTCACCCCCGACTACCTCCAGATCGGCCTGAAGGTCAACAACGCGGGCGATGAGCCTTTCACGTTCGAGGAGGCGCTCCACACCTACATCGCCGTGGGAGACGTGCGTCATGTCAGCGTCGAGGGCTTGGAAGGCAAGCCCTACTTGGAACGTGCCGGTGGCGCGAGTGTCGCCAACTGTGTCCAGGACGGTGTGGTACAAATCACCGCCGAGACGGATCGGATCTACCGTCATCACGGCACGGTCGTTCTCGACGATCCCACTTGGGGTCGGAAACTCCACATCTCCAAGGAGGGGTCGGCCAACACCGTCGTGTGGAACCCGTGGACCGCGAAAGCCGAAGCCATGCCGGACTTCGGGAATGACGAGTGGATGGGCATGATCTGCATTGAAGCCGCCAACGTCCTGGACAACGCCATTACGCTCGCTCCGGGCGAAACCCACCTGATGCGCCAGCGGTTGTCATTGGTCGGCTTGCAACCTACGCTCTGACCAGGAGGGTGCTTCTCAACCCTCATCGTGCTTGCGGCGCAAGCCTGCTTAACCGCCATTCGGTCAAACATACTCTTCAACACCCTGGAGAATAAATATGCTTTGGCTTCACATTGTTATCGTGGTACTGGGCATCGGGCTGATGCTGCTTCTGAATATGAAGTGGAATATCAATGCGATGCTGGCGCTCCTGTTGGGAGCGCTGTTCATCGGGTTCAGCGAGATGGCATGCGTCGGCATCGGCTGGCTGCCCGCCGGCAAGATTGCGCTGACGCCATTGACCCTGCTCAAGACGATCCAGGGCGGATTCGGCGGCACGATGGGCGCCCTTGCGCTCATCGTCGTATTCGGCGCGGTGATCGGCAAGCTGATGGTGGACAGCGGCGCGGCGACTCAGATTGCGGAAACGCTGATCGCTAAGTTCGGGATCGGCAACGTCAAGATCGCGATGGTGCTGACCGGCACGGTGTTCGGACTTGCCATGTTCTACGAGGTGGCGTTCATCATCATGGCGCCGCTGATCGTCGCCGTAGCGATCGAAGCGAAGATCCCGTTTATGAAGATCGCCATCCCCGCGATCGCCGCCACCACGACCGCTCACTCCCTGTTCGTGCCCCAACCGGGTCCAGTGGCGCTGATTGACGCCTATAAGGCCGACACCGGCATGGTGTACATCATTGGCATGGTCGTGGCCATCCCGACAGTCATCATCACGGGCTGGGTTCTTCCACGGTTCCTCGGCAACCTGAACTACGCGACGCCGGAGATCCTCCGCCCGGACAACGAGGTGGCTCCCCAAGATCGCCCATCGTTCGGGATCTCCCTGTTCGTGCCGCTCATTCCCGCGATCATTATGATCAGTGCCACCATCGCCAACATTTGGCTGCAAAAAGGCACCGCCACCTACGAGTGGGTGAACTTCTTCGGCTCGTCGCTCAGCGCCATCTCTATCGCGATGGTCGCCGCGTTCTACTTCTTCGGCATTCGCACCAAACACGGAATCAAGTGGGTGATGGACATGGTAGAGAGGGCCGTAAAGGCGATCGCGATGGTGGTCCTCATCATCGGCGCGGGCGGGGCGCTCAAGCAAACCATCGTCGACACCGGCATCGGCGACTACATCGGATCCCTCATGTCCGGCACGGCGGCTAATCCCTACCTGATGGCGTGGTTGATTACCGTCCTGATTCGGTTAGCGACCGGTCAGGGTGTTGTGTCGGCGATGACCGCCGCCGGCATTATCGGTGCCGCCGTGATGGACCCGGCTACCGGCCACATGATGGCCAGCGTGAATCCTGCCCTGCTCGTGTTGGCCACGGCGGCGGGATCCAACACGCTGACGCACATCAACGACGCCTCGTTCTGGTTGTTCAAGGGCTACTTCGACCTGTCCGTCAAGGACACGTTGAAAACCTGGGGCCTGCTCGAGCTGTGCAACTCCGTCGTCGGCCTTGTGGTCGTCCTGATCCTTGGCTTGTTCATCTGATGCCGGTTCGTCCCTTGATGCCTAGTCGATGCCGGTTCGTCCCTTGATGCCTAGTCATCGGTCAGCTTGGGACGCTGTCGACGTGGACCCCCGTGCCGCCCGGGCGGGTCCTGCCGTTGTCGGTTACGACCACGGCGGTGAGCCGGATACACGCCGTTTGGCCTCGTCGGTTGAGATCAAGGCGCGCGACGAGTGACGCCCCTGTTCCCGCTGCCGACCCCACACCGGTGGCTAATGGGTTTCCTCGTCCTCACTGAGCAGCGCGGCGGATTCGGACGCGAACTCGCGCCGATACAAAACCGCCACAACCCAAATCGAGGTGCCGATGAACGCCCCCGGATGAACGAACCAGGCTAAGAGCGCCAGCCCGAAGTAGTAGGCCCGCAGGCCGCGATTGAAGTCGTCCCCGGCGAGCGCTTGGAGTCGCCCCAGACGCCGCGCCCAGGCGTGCCGTTGGGATTCGTCGAGCTGGTTGCACGGCGGTGCCGCGCCGATCAAAATCGCGCAGCGATTAAACTGGCGAATCGACCATGTGAGCTTGAAAAACGCGTAGATGAACACCGTGATCAGCGAAAATAGCTTGAGCGTCCACACCTCGCGACTGGCGGCGACCAGCAGGCCGAGGTTCGCGGTCAATTGCATCTCGCGATCGACGGCGCCGAGCGCGGCGATCAGGCTACCGATGATCAAAATCGCGGTCGAGGCGAAGAACGACACGCTCAGCATCAGCGTATTGAGCAAGGCCGCGTCCATGATGCGAACCTCGCGTTCGAGCATGCGCTCCATCCACACCGTGCGCAGCCGATCCGTACCGCGCACCAAGCTGCGACAGGCATGGCCTTCGCGATCAGCGTAGAGGGTGTAGCCGATCCAACACGCCGCGAACCACGCCAGCGCCCCCCAGTCCGACCCGGGTATCGCGGTGCGGAACCCGTTCAGGTTTTCGATAAAATTCATCAGATTGTACCTTTCTGTGCCCAAATCCATGCTCCGCGCCCTTGCACCTCCTGGGGCACCCGAACCGGCTCATAAGGTCTTAGGAGACGGTCTGTTTCAAAGGATCATACGTTGGTCGGTTCCAGATTCGGAATCAAGCCCATGGCCTCCTACCGGGTGAGTTTAAACAAACGACACAAAAGTCCCATAGGACTTCCTGATTAGCAAGATTCTTCAGCCGACCCTGTTTTGTCCTGCCAATCCGGGGCAGACTGGCGCACCCTTCACTCTGGAGTCAGACCATGCCGATGAATCGGATTCAATTTCAACCGGGGTTATCGCTGTCGACATTTCTTGAGCAGTTCGGCACCGAGGCGCAATGCGAAACGGCGTTGGAACACGCGCGTTAGCCGGACGGGTTTCGCTGTCCCCGCGGCGGTCAGGCGGATCACGCCGCCGGCTGCCCACACCCGGCCACGATCATCGACCTGCATCAACCCAACCCGGTGCCGGTGTTCGGTTGGGTCAATACCCTCCTGGGTCACCTTAAAACCTGCTTCAGCGGTGCCTATCATGCGTTCAAATTTGTCAAATAGGGTTCACGCGACTTGGACACCTGCGCTGACCGCTTCAACCGACGCTTTCATCTCGACCCCCTTCCTAACCGCTTGCTCGTCGCTGCAACCGCCATCGGGCCGCGCCCTGCCCGTTGGCTTCGTCGGGCTGAAGAATCTTGCTAATCAGGAAAAACATTATCTTGCTGACGGTGAAATTCATGTCTGGCTGGCGGACTTGACCTTGCCGGCAGACCGGTTGGCGACCTTGGCGGCGACGCTGACGGTGGACGAGCAGGAGCGGGCGGCGCGCTTCCGCTTTCCTGAACATCGAGATCGTTTCATCGCGGCGCGTGGTGGGTTGCGGGAACTGTTAGGCGCGTATCTGGGCGATCCGGCCGCAGCCCTGCGGTTCCGCCAGGGTGTGCGGGGTAAACCGGCGCTGGCCGGTGAAGCCACGGGCCTGCATTTTAATCTTTCTCACAGTGGCAACCGGGTGTTGTATGCCGTCGCCCGCCGCGAAGTGGGCGTCGATTTGGAGGCGATGGATCGACGGGTTGATGAGGCGGCAGTGGCTGAACGGGTCTGTACGGTGCGGGAATGGACCGCGTTTCAGGCATTACCCGCCGAGCGCCAGCGGGACGCCTTCTTTGCCTGCTGGACCCGCAAGGAGGCGGTCGCCAAGGCCATCGGCGAGGGGCTGGCCAGCGGGCTGAACACCCTGGACGCCTGTTTTCGGGAAGATGCAGCGTCGGATGGTCGGGTGAGTCTGCGCGATGCCGCTGGCCGGGAATGGAGTGTGCTGAATGTGCCCATGGAATCCGGCTGGGCCGGAGCACTGGCGGCAGCGGGGACGGACTGGCGATGGACTCTACTCGGCTTTTTTAACCAGCCTGGACCAGCACCGCGATAGATTCGACATGAGCGGTGTGGGGGAACATGTCCAGCACCCCGGCGCTCTCCAGCCGGTAGCCAAAGCGGTGAACCAGTTCGCCGACATCACGGGCCAAGGTCGCCGGATGGCAGGAAACATAGACCACGCGCTGCGCCCCCAGCGCGGCAATCTGCGGCATCATTTCCAAAGCTCCTGATCGCGGTGGATCGAGCAGCACCCGGTCATAACCGCCCTGTATCCACGGCTGACCGGTCAGATCACCAGCCAGATCAGCGGCGTAAAACTGGACATTAGCGATACCATTCAGCGCCGCATTGCGCCCGGCCCATTCCACCAGACTCGCGTCGCCTTCCACTCCGACCACTTCCCGCGCCTGCCGCGCCAGCGCCAAGGTGAAATTACCCAGTCCGCAAAACAGGTCCAAAACCCGACTGTCGGTTCTCAATTCCAGAAATTCGCCCGCACGCCGGACCAGTTGCCGATTGATGGCGGCGTTGACCTGAATGAAATGCCAAGGCTGGAATTCCAGATTCAGGTCAAACTCCGGCAGTCGATAGCTCAACTTCCCCTTCTCCCGCTCGGGGAGAGGGGCCAGGGGTGAGGGGTCTAACAACCGCACACTGTCTGGCCCGCCAGGTTGCAGATACAGCGCGAAACCGTGTCGCTCGCCGAACGCCTGCAACTGCGCCAGATCTGCCGCGCTCGGCGGCGTCAAGACCCGAAAATTCAGACCCATCACCGCATCGCCGCCGGCGACTTCAATTTGCGGCAACCGGTCGCGGATGGACAGCCCATCGATCAACGCCGCCAGTTCTTCCAGCAGCCCGCCCACCCGCTCATCCAGCACTTCACAACGCCGTAAATCAGCGATATATGGACTGTGCCGCTCGCGGAAGCCCACCAGCACCCGGCCCTTTTTAACGACGTACTTCACCCCCAGCCGCGCCCGCCGCCGATAGCCCCATAGCGGCCCAGTCATCGGTTCCAGCACCTGCGCCGGCTGCACCTTGCCGATATGCGTCAGGCTGTCCAGCAACCAGCGCTGCTTGACCGCCAATTGACTCTCCGGTTGTAGGTGTTGCAGGGCGCAGCCGCCGCACACCCCGAAATGCGCGCAACGCGGCTCTACCCGCTCCAGGGCAGCCTGCAAGACTTCAACCGTGCGCGCCTCATCGCGGCGACTGCGGCGGGTGGTATAGACGCAGCGGACTTTTTCACCCGGCAACGCGCCTTCCACGAATACGGCCTTGCCGTCGCGCCGGGCCACGCCCTGACCTTCGTGGGTCAGGTTGTCAATGTGGACGGTGAAGGGTTCGGCAGGTAATTTGGATTTTTTAGTCATCCCGCAAACAGCCCGGTGGACAAATAACGGTCGCCGCGATCACAGATGATGGTCACGATGACCGCATTCTCAACTTCTGCGGAAACGTGCAGCGCGGCAGCGACCGCCCCGCCCGCCGACACGCCGCAGCAAATCCCCTCTTCACGCGCCAGGCGCCGCGTCATTTCCTCCGCCTCGGCCTGGCTGATGTCGATGACCCGATCCACCCGCGCCGGATCGTAAATTTTCGGCAGATACTCCAGCGGCCAGCGCCGGATGCCGGCAATCGAAGAACCCTCGGTCGGCTGGACGCCGATGATCTGCACCGCCGGATTTTGCTCCTTGAGATAGCGCGACACGCCCATGATGGTGCCGGTAGTGCCCATGGCGCTGACAAAATGCGTAATCCGACCTTGAGTATCGCGCCAGATTTCCGGGCCGGTGGTTTGATAATGCGCCAGCGGATTGTCGGGATTAGCAAACTGGTCGAGAACCCGCCCCTTACCCTCCCGCTCCATCTGCGCCGCCAAATCGCGGGCGCCTTCCATGCTGTCTTCCTTGCTGACCAGAATCAGTTCCGCCCCATAGGCGCGCATCGCCGCCCGCCGTTCCTCGGTCTGATTTTCCGGCATAATCAGCGCCATCCGATAACCCTTGATCGCGGCGATCATCGCCAGGGCGATGCCGGTGTTGCCGCTGGTCGCTTCAATCAGCGTGTCGCCGGGCCGGATCACGCCCCGCGCTTCGGCCTGCTGGATCATGCTCAAGGCGGGCCGATCCTTGACCGAGCCGGCGGGATTGTTACCCTCCAGCTTGCCAAAAATCCGGTTGGTAGTGCGCCCTGGCAATCGTTGCAACCGCGCCAGCGGCGTGTTGCCGACAAAGGCTTCAAGGGTGGGATCGTCGTGATTCAGCATGGTCTATCGCGTTCCTGTCTGAAAAAATCGCGGCGTTGCCGTTTCACGACCCCGCCAATTGTGATAAATGATTATAAACGCAACGAAGCGGCTGACGCCGGTTCCCGATTTTCCGACCGCCTCGCGCTGTCCGCAGGATCCGAATAATTGTCCCGTGATTTCAACATTCACTCTCTTTTACGCTCGCTGGCGTCTCTTCCCGACCGGGCTATTCCTCTGTCTGCTGCTGGTCAGCGGCGTACTCCTCGCCCAGGATGCCGTCCCGGAACCGCCCGCCAATAGCCACGGTACACTGACGGTCACGGTTGAGGGGCTGGATGATCCCTTGCGCGATAACGCCCTGGCGTTGCTGGAAATCAACCGCTTTGCCGGTCAAGCTCCGCCGGATGAAATTCGCCTGCGCTGGCTTCACGCCAATGCCGAGCGGGAAATCCGCCAGGCGCTGGAGCCGTTCGGTTATTACGAACCGACGATTGAATCCTCGCTGGAACAGACCGCCGACGGTTGGAAGGCGCGCTACCAAGTCCAACCGGGTCGGCCCTTGCCGCTCGCCGAGGTCGACGTGCGCGTTCTCGGCGAAGGTGCGCAGGACCCGGCTTTTCAGAAATTGCTGGAGAATTTGCCACTGGCTCCAGGCCAGACGCTCAATCAACCGAAATACGAGCAGATCAAAGCCAGTCTGGAATCGCTGGCTACTGAACGCGGCTACTTCGACGCCCAATTTACCGAACGGGTCATTCGCGTTGACCTGCAAGCCTATGTCGCGACGATTCACCTGCACTATGACACCGGCGTGCGCTACCGCTTCGGCGATGTCTCGTTTAAGCAGAACATCCTGTCGCCGAAATTCCTGAATCGCTACCCCCGCTTTAAACCGGGCGACCCCTACGACGCCCAGGATTTGCTGAGATTGCAGGGCGATCTCAACAACAGCGTCTATTTCAGCCAGGTCGGAGTGACCGCCCCGCCGGATAGCGAGACCAGAACTGCACCGGTCGAAGTGGAGCTGGAACCGAACCGGAAACATCGCTACAGCGCCGGCCTGGGTTACGGCACGGACACCGGCGCCCGTGGCCGATTCAAAGTGGAACGACGCTGGGTGAATCCCATGGGCCATCGCTATGACGCCGAAGTGCAGTTCTCGCAGATCAAGTCGCTGGCTGGCGTCAAATACCGGATTCCTGGCAGCGACCCGACGACGGACGAATACACCATCACGGCGGGCTATGTTCAGCAGAACTATAACCAGCAGGACTACGAAACCTGGACGCTGGGCGGCGGCTGGCAAATGCAGGATGGCAAATGGTTGAAAAACTATAACCTGAATTTCCAGTACGAACAGTTCCAAACCGGCAACGAGCCTCAGGCCCGTTCGTTGTTGCTCATCCCCGGTCTGAACTGGACTTGGGTCAGCGCCGACGACCGGCTGAACACCCGGCGCGGTCTGCTGTTTGGCTTTGGGCTGCGCGGCGCGACGACGGCGCTGTTGTCCGACATTAATTTCTTGCAGGGTACGGTGAATATGAAGGGGGTATACGCGCTGAATGACGATCATCGCTTCATTGTCCGGGGCGACTTCGGCACGACCCTGATGACCGACGATTTCACGGACCTGCCGACGTCACTGCGCTTCTTCGCCGGCGGCGATGCCAGTGTGCGTGGCTATGCCTTCAACACCATTGGTCCCACGGACGCGGAGGGCGTCGTCATTGGCGGCAAAAATCTGCTGGTGGGCAGTCTGGAATATGAACGCCGGGTCTATGGCGACTGGAGCATTGCGGCCTTTGTCGATAGCGGCGATGCCTTTGACGGCGCATCGCCCGAACTGAAAACCGGCGCGGGGCTGGGAGTACGCTGGCGCTCGCCGGTGGGGCCGGTGCGCGTCGATTTCGCCTCCGGCCTGGATCGCCCGCCCGGCGATACCTTCCGTTTCTCGTTCAGCATTGGACCGGATTTATGACTGGCCTGGATGCAACCGCTCCGCCCTCTCCCGCCCCGGAGGAAGGGAAGTCGTCTAACCCCGAGTTGAACGAAGCGCCCTCTCCCGATCCGGGGGAGAGTGGGAAATCTGAACGGTCACGCCTGCGTCGCTTATTGCCCTGGCTGTTGTCGTTGCCGTTGTTACTCGTGTTATTGGTATTGCTGATCCTGGGCGTCGCCATCGCGACCGAAACGGGCTTGAACGGGGTGCTGGCGCTGGCGCAGCGGTTATTACCGGGCCAGTTGAGCTATGGCCGAGTGGAAGGTCAGTTGATCGGCCCGCTGCGCATTGAGCAGTTCCGCTACGAAGACGGCCCGTTGCACGTCGCGCTCGCCAAGGGTGAACTGGACTGGCAACCCCGCGCCTTGTTGAACGGCAATATCAATATTACCCGCTTGCAGGTTGAGGGTTTGGACGTTCAGTTACCGCCCGGCGAGGAAAGTCCTCCCAGCGCCGAACCCTTCACCCTGCCCGACATTCAATTGCCGCTGGCCATCCACATTGCCGATGTGCAAGGCCGCAATCTGCGCATTCAGCCGGATGGGATCGATCCCATCGTGATCGATGCCGTCAATCTTCGCGCCGACGCTGGGGCCGAGGGTCTGCGCATCGAAACCCTGGATGTTCGTTCGCCTCTGGGCGATGCGCAGTTGAACGGTCAGATGAACCCGGTCGGCAATTATCCGCTGCAACTGCAAATGACCTGGCGGTTGCCCACGCCCGACTACGGCGATTTCCACGGTCAGGGCGAAATTCGCGGCGCTTTGCGCGAGCGGCTGGAACTGACGCAGCAGATTAGCGGCGCAGCGGAACTGGAATTAACCGGCGACGTGCGCGAACTGTTCAGCGAACCGGCCTGGTCGGCCCAGGCCAAGCTGAAAGTCGCTGATCTCAAGCCCTTTGTCGCTGAACTGGCGGGCAACCCGCTAACTGTGCAAGTGGACGCACAGGGGGTGATGGCCCGCTTCAGCGGGAAAGGCAGCATCGACGCGACCCTGCCGGAACTCGGCCCGACCAACCTGCGCTTTGTCGCCGCCGGCGATGAACAGGGGTTAAAACTGGATTCGCTGCAATTGACCACGCCACAGCGACCGCTGGCGCTGGACGCGAAAGGTGAACTGCAATTCCAGGAACTGCGCTTCAAGGTCGCCGGGCAATGGCGCTCCTTGGTCTGGCCGTTGAACGGCCCGCCCCAGGTGGAAAGCGCCCAGGGTGAATTCACCGCCGAGGGCGCGCCGACCGACTATCAGTTCCAACTGGCGGCGGATGTGCAGGGGTCGGACGTTCCCAAAGGCCGTTGGACGCTGAACGGTCAGGGTTCCGATCAGGCGGTGCGCGGCGTTCAGTTCAAAGGCCAGACTTTGGAAGGCGTGCTGCAAGGCAACGCTGAGGTCGCCTGGCTTCCTGCGGTGAGCTGGCAAGCGTCGCTCAGCGGTGAAGGTCTGAATCCTGGCGCACAATGGAAAGAGCTTCCCGGCAAGCTGAACCTGCGGCTGAAAAGCGATGGCGGTTTGGAAAACCATCAATTACGCGCCAACCTGTTGCTGGAAGAACTGACCGGTACGCTCAGCGGTCAGGCGTTGCGCGGCAATGCCGATGTGGCCGTGCAGAATCAGGATTTGACCATCAGAACCCTGCGGCTGAATGCGGGCGCGAACCGCGTGGAAGCGACAGGCGCGCTGGCGCAACGCTGGGATTTGCGCTGGACGGTGGACGCGCCGCAATTGCAAACGCTGGTTCCCGGCGTGAGCGGCGCAATCAACAGCACCGGCACGCTCAGCGGCTCCCGCGACCGTCCGCAAGTGGCCGCCAATTTCACCGTGCGTAATCTGCGGCAGGGCGATACGCAAATTCAGCAACTGCGCGGCGAAGCGCGGGTCGATGTCGGCGGCGCCGCCCGTTCACAAGTAAAAATTACCGGTGAAGGACTGACGCTCGGCGGGCAGCGCTGGAGGACAGTGAGTTTGGAGGGTTCCGGCACCCCTGCCGCACACGATCTCCAGGCGGAACTGGCTGGCGAACCCGGACGTTTCGCCCTGGCGTTGGCCGGTCAGTTGCGTCTGCCGGAACTGAACTGGCAGGGCCGCATCACCCAGTTGACCGCCCGCGAGACGCCAGCGGGGAACTGGGCGCTGGCGCAACCAGCGGCGTTGCAGGCTTCGGCGCAACAGGCCCGGCTGGAGAATGCCTGTCTGGCCAGCGCCCCGACCCGGTTGTGCGTCCAGGGTCAATGGAGCGCGACGCAGGGCGTTAATGGTCGGTTGCAACTGACCAATCTCACCCCGGAGCGCTTCAAGTCGTTCCTGCCCAAGGACGTGGAGCTGGCGACCAGCGTTAATGCGGAAGCGACCGCGACGGGCAAGCCGGGCGGCGTCATGCAGGCCACGCTCAATCTGAAGCTGGCCCCCGGAACACTGCGCATGGTGACGGAAGGCCAGTCGCTGCGCTTCACGCTCAAGGGCGGCAGTCTCCAGGCGAACACCGATGGCCGCACCGCGACGGGACAAGCCCAGCTTGATCTGGCGCAAACCGGGAAGTTGCAAGCCAATGTTCGGGTGCAGGATCCGCTCGGTACGGCCCGACTGGACGGCAATATCAACGCCGCCATCACCGATTTAAGCATTGTGTCGCTGTTCGCCCCACAAGTGCAGAATGTTTCCGGGCAATTGCGGGCCGATGTCAATGTTACCGGCGATCTTTCCAAACTCGCGCTGCGTGGCGCGATCCGGCTGGAAAATGCCGGGGCGGCGATTCCCCAGGCGGGCATTCGGTTGCAGGAGGTGCAGATTACTGCCGCCAGCAATGGTCAGGGGCCGTTGCAATTGACCGGTTCGGCCCGCTCCAAACCCGGTCAGATGCAGGTGACCGGCGAGATCGACCCGCTGAAACCACGGGTCGATCTCCAGATTAAAGGGCAGGATTTTCAGGCGATGGACACCGCTGATTTGCGCATTCAGATCAGTCCCGATTTGAATGTCAGCTTTGAGCAGCAACAGTTGCGCGTCGATGGGCAGGTGACTATTCCCCGCGCTTTCCTGCGGCCCGGTGGGGATCGACCCGGCGCTATTCGTCCGTCCGGTGATGTAGTCATTGTCAATAACGCTCAGGGCAAAACGCCGCCGCCGAGACCGTCAGGGGTGGCTATTTTCGCCCGGGTGCGGGTGATTCTCGGCGATGATGTGCGGTTGGAAACCCCGGTGTTTCAAGGCCGGCTCAAGGGCAATCTGCTGGTGGAGGAAAGCCCGCAACTGGCTCCACGGGGCAGCGGCACGGTGGAAGTAGTCGCGGGCAACTACAAGATTTTCGGTCAGGAAGTTGAGATTCAGCGTGGCCAGGTGCTGTTCAGCAACAGTCCGCTGGATAATCCGGGTCTGGATTTGCGCGTGGCGCGACCGTTGACCGGCAGCAATTTCGGCAGTGACGCCATGGTCGGCGCGCAGGTGCGCGGAACGCTTCGGCAGCCGCAATTAACGTTGCTTTCTCAACCGAAAATGCCCGATTCGGATATTTTGTCTTATCTGGTGTTGGGCCGGGCGTCGCAAGGCGGCGGTTCGGAGGCGGCGTTGCTGTTCAAGGCGGCTAATGCGTTGGGTTTCGGAGGCGACGCGATTACCCAGGGCTTGGGCAGTGCGTTTGGGCTGGATACCCTGCAATTCAACCCCGACGCGAGCGGCAATGGCTCTGCCTTGTCGCTGGGCAAAAACCTGTCGCCGAATTTGTATATCGGCTACGGATTGGGTCTGCTGGATAACGCCAACACCTTCACCATGAAGTACCGGCTGACTCAGCGACTCTCGTTTGAGTCAAACGCCAGCGCGACAGGGACGGGCGCTGATTTGACTTACAGCTTTGAGCGTTGATTTCTCTCCCACAAGGGGAGGGGGCCGATTAGCAAGATGCCCTCCCCCTTGTGGGGGAGGGCCAGGGTGGGGGGTAGATAGTTGCTAACGTTAATAACCCGGTTCGTTGCTGGCTTTCCACTTGATATTGCAGCCGATACTGGGGTTCTGTTCGGGAGAAACCGGCTGGCCGGCCAGCACTGCATCCGCCGCCGCCCGTAGATCTTTCCCGGTCACCGGGATGCTGTTGCCGGGCCGGCTGCCATCGAATTGGCCGCGATAAACCAGTTTGCGGTCAGCGCCGAACAGGAAGAAATCCGGGGTGCAGGCGGCGTGATAAGCCTGGGCGGTCGCCTGACTTTCATCGTACAGGTACGGGAACGGATAGCCGAAGGTTTTAGCGTCTTCGGCCATGTTTGCCGGGCTGTCCTCAGGGTGCTTCACGACATCGTTGGCGTTGATGGCGACGATGGCCAGCCCTTTGGCCTGATAGTCGCGGGCGAACTGGATTAACCCCTGACGGATGTGCTTGACGAACGGGCAATGATTGCAGATGACCATGGCCAGCAACGCCGGGGCGTTCTGGAAGTCGCTGAGGGAAAGCGTCTGGCCGGTGGCGGGTTCGGGCAGGTTGAAATCGGGGGCGGGGGTGCCGAGCGGTAGCATGGTGGAGGCAGTTTGAGCCATGATGGGGAGTCTCCTTTGCGCTGGATGAGCTAAATCAGACCCTCCGCCAGGGCGTTCAGTTGCGTCACGGCCTGTTCAAGATCGCCGCCATATTCAAAGGTGTAGCAGTCGCAAGCGTCGATGAGGCGACTGACGCTCTCAAAGCCACGCAAACCACACAGGCCATAGTTAAAAGAGTGGGTAGTTAATTGCAGAAAAGCTTGGGCCTTCTTAATGGGTTCCAAACGCAATGATGAATTAGTCTGGAATCTGGGAAATACGATCCAACGCACCCGCCCTGGTTCATCAGAGCGCTCTATGCTCTCACGAAACGGACGTAAATGCGATACGGTTCCTTTGGGGGTTTTGGGAAATTCCGGACCCATAACCGCTTCGGGGGCGAAGGCACGGATAGCTGCGATGGAGTCGTTTTTCAATGAAATCGGGCGGGGAAAGGGCAGAACTGCCGTATCTTTCCACCGCACCAAAGCGAATTCATCAGACAGAAACCGCCAGCCCCGATGCATCAAGGCGGCGCATAGAGTACTTTTCCCGGAACCGGGGTGAGCAGGAAGCAATAGTGTCTGACCGGATTTTTCCAGTACGCCAGCATGAAGCATAAGGAATTGGTGGGCGCGGGTTGCTACGCACCAGTTTAGACCCCATTCCAAAAAAGGCAGGGCGGTATCCAAGGGGAAAAGCCCAAAGGGCATCTCTTCATCTTCTATCCAAAATCGCAGTTGCGACCGCCACCGATTGCCGTGACGCAGCAGGTGCACATGGAAATCGCTAAAGGAATTGTCTTTTACTAAGGGGTAATGCGCGTGGAGATGGTGAATTTGGGCTGGAAAAAATTCCAGCAAGTCGCTGTGCAAACGAGTCGTGAAGGGGCCGCATTGAAAGCATAAACCCGAACTACGCAGTTGGCGGCGTATTTCGATGAGAGGTAACTCAGCGAGTTTCATGACGAAACAGCTTCGATCAAGCCTTGGTCTTCCAAGTGCTGCAGCATATCTTGGATATAGTGCAACACATCATCGTCCAATATGAAATCTTCATACAGCGCAGTGAAGCGGTTTATCAGCTCTTTTCTATTGAGAGACTCCACCGTCAATAGCCGAACTGTATGTGCGCCCATTTCATTTAAAAAGTGAGTTTTACCCGAAACTGCATTGAAAACAACACATTCATCCCCATCTTTCCACCAATGAAGACGGCACGATAGGTTAAGTTGCCATCGTTGTTGACTTAAAACAGGCATACTAAAACTTTTACGGTTTGTAATTAGGTAGGGGTAAAATATAGACCAAGACAGCTTTGACCTGGATCCTCATCATCTCGCTCATTTGCTTTCTCAATACAAGTTAATGAATTTTGTGCTTGTGCTAAAGCAGAGCCAGTTCGTAGAGTAATAATTGCCGGCATAGCCAGCATCGCCCCCTTGACAAACCGCCGCCGTCCCGTTAAAGGCGCAGGATTCGCTCTAGCCTCCACGCCAGAAACTTGCTTGTCATGTTCGTTCATTGTTCGGTTCCTCAACTTAGCGCCGTTCCAAGACGGCAGGTTGCTTTATCCCGATTTAGAAGCAAGAAACGCTCCAAAATTATAAAATAAATCTCAACCCAATGTTATTCAATGAATTTCTGGAAATTCCCAATACAAGCCACTCCATTGAGTGTAAAAATTAGCATAATCTTTCAGCGTTTCCGACCGGATCAAACCCGACATGTCCTCCCATAATTTACCCAAAATTCTTGCTGAACCTCAATTATTACAATCACGTAGCCTGCGTGACTGGGATCGTTTGCTGCCGTGGGCGCGCCGGGTCGGGGTTGTCGGAAAATTTTACACCTATCTCGAAGCACAGGGTCAACTGGACCACATCCCCCCCCAGGTTCAACCCCATCTCGAAGCCGCCTCTATCATCGCCGCCGAACATGAGCGCCGCATCCGCTGGGAGTGCAACCGCATTCAACGCGCCTTATTCGATCTGCAAGACCGCGATTTTCCAGTCATTTTACTTAAGGGCGCGGCCTACGTGATGGCCGGTCTACCCTGCGCCCATGGCCGTTTAGTATCGGACGTGGACATCATGGTTCCTAAATCGAACCTGACAACCCTCGAACAAATCCTCCAAAAGCACGGCTGGGAAACTGTAAAAAATTCTGACTACGACCAAAAGTATTATCGTCAATGGATGCACGAGCTGCCACCCCTGCGTCATCGGCTACGCGGCACGATCCTCGATGTCCACCATACCATCCTGCCGGAAACCAGCCGACTGAAGCCCGACCCCGCCCTGCTGATCGCCGCTTCCCGCCCCGTACCCAACACTCTATTTCACATCTTCTGCCCCGCCGACATGGTCCTGCACAGCGCAACGCACGCTTTCCAGGAAGAACTCGGCAATCCCCTGCGCGACCTGCTCGATCTGCACGAGCTGCTCACTCATTTTAGCGCACAGGAACCGGACTTCTGGGAAACCTTGCCGCCGCGCGCCCGGCAACTCGGTTTAACTCGCCCCTTGTTCTACGCCCTGCGTTACACCCGACGTTTTTTGCACACCGCAGTGCCGGAAACGGTCATTCAGGACCTGAAAAACACCAGTCCACCTTGGCCTATTCTCCCCCTCATGGATCAACTCCTCGACGCCCTCACGCTGGCGGAACATCCCCGCCATACGGTTCCCGCTACTGCTCGCTGGCTGCTCTATCTGCGCTCACACTGGCTGCGGATGCCGCCTCTGCTGTTAGCGCGCCATCTCGGTTACAAGGCTTACCTGCGCTGGCGGCCTTCCTCAACAGTTCCCACCCCCCACCCCAACCCTCCCCCACCAGGGGGGAGGGGGTAAACGCTGATCCTTCCCCACCAGGGGGAGGGAGTAAACCGAACCAAGCCCGCACGTCATGGTCAATCCCCGCTAACTCCGTGGTTTTTTTCAGCCACGTCCTTTGTTGTTAGTAAAATCCTCTGGGAGAATCTTCGATGCCACGATTGAAACAGCCATTTTGGCTGATCACCGTACTGGCTCTGTTCTGGGCCACCTCTGCACAAGCCAACAACTACCCTGATTTTGTCACACTGGTTGACAAATACAGCTCAGCGGTGGTCAGCATCAACACCAAGTCGGAACCCAAGGAAAAGGAAGGTTCCGGGCGCAATCATCCACAAATTCCCGAAAACAGCCCGTTCCACGAGTATTTCAAGAAGTTCTTCGAGCAAATGCCCGAACTGCCTTCTCAGCCGAAATCCTCGGTCGGTTCAGGCTTCATCATTTCTCCGGACGGCTACGTCGTCACCAATGCCCACGTCGTCGAAGACATGGACAGCATCATCGTCGGTCTGAACGACCGCACCGAATTCCCTGCTCAGGTCATCGGCAAAGACAGCCGCAGCGACATCGCCCTGCTCAAGGTCAAAACCGACAAAACACTGCCCACTGTCCAGATCGGCAACATCGGCAAAGTCAAGGTTGGGCAATGGGTGCTAGCCATCGGCTCGCCCTTCGGCTTCGAGCGCAGCGCGACCCAGGGCATCATCAGCGCCTTGGGCCGCAGCCTGCCCAGCGATAACTATGTCCCCTTTATTCAGACCGACGCCGCCGTTAATCCCGGCAACTCCGGCGGCCCACTGTTCAACCTCGACGGCGAAGTGATCGGCGTCAATTCACAAATTTACAGCCGTTCCGGCGGCTATCAGGGCCTATCCTTCGCCGTGCCGATTGACGTGGCGATGGATGTCGTGGAACAGCTCAAAACCGGCGGCAAGGTCAGTCGCGGCTGGCTGGGCGTGCTGATTCAGGAAGTCACCCCGGAACTGGCCCAGTCCTTCAATCTTGACAAACCGCGCGGCGCACTGGTCGGCCAAGTGCTCCCCGACAGTCCAGCCCAGGCGGCAGGCATTCAAGTCGGCGACATCATCGTGGCGTTCAATGGCCAACCGATTAATCAATCGCGCGAACTGCCGCCGCTGGTGGGTCGCATCCGTCCCGGTGCCAGCATACCGCTGACCTTGATCCGCGAGGGCAAAGAGCAGGCGCTGACCATCAAGCTCGAAGAATTGCCCGAGGACGCCAAGCAGCAGCAAGCCATCGCCGTAACGCCATCGAAGGGCCGACTGGGTCTGGCCGTGACCGAACTGCCGGCTGACCAGCGACAGGACGGTGCGAAGGGCGTCTGGGTCAAGGAAGTGACTGAAGGACCCGCCGCCAGCGCTGGCATTCGCTCCGGCGACATCATCACCCGCATCAATAACGTCGAGGTCACCGATCCAGCGCAGTTTGCCGAGCAGGTCAAGCAATTGCCCACGGGTCGGCCTATCCCGGTGCTGATCAAGCGCGACAATGGCGCGTTGTTCCTGGCGCTGACGATTCCTGCAAAGGAATAACCCTATCGCCCAGGGCGATACCCTGGGCTAACGTTGAAGCGCCCTTTCAGGGCTAAATTAGCGGATTTTTCATGCGGTTAAGCCCCAAAGGGGCGCACTGGTTTTAGCCCAGGGCAACGCCCTGGGCTGCTTGGATGATGATAATGTTTTTTCTGGAATCCCCGCGTCAGCGCCGAAACTACCCGGTTATCCCCGGTTGCCCGTATAATTTCCGTTCATTTTCCCCGCGTCGCGGGAATCCACCGCAACCATACCATCAAAGGGGTTTTCTCCGTGCTCGAAAACTATCGCCAACATGCTGCTGAACGTGCCGCTATGGGTATTCCCGCGCTGCCGCTCTCCGCACAGCAAACCGCTGATCTGATCGAACTGCTCAAAAATCCGCCCAAGGGCGAGGAAGCGTTCCTCGTTGATTTAATCACCCATCGAGTCCCCGCTGGCGTCGACCAGGCCGCCTACGTTAAAGCTGCTTTCCTGACCGCCGTCGCCAAGGGCGAAGCGAAATCCCCGCTCATCTCCCGGGTGCGCGCCACGGAACTGCTGGGCACCATGCTCGGCGGCTATAACATCCAGTCGCTGATTGATCTGCTCGACGATGCCGAATGTGCGCCCGCCGCCGCCAAGGCGCTGTCACACACCTTGCTGATGTTCGACTATCGACACAGCGTCAAGGTCAAGGCCGACGCCGGCAATGCCCACGCCCGGCAAATTATGAAATCCTGGGCTGAAGCCGAATGGTTCACCAGCCGGCCCAAGGTCCCGGAAAAAGTCACCGTGACCGTTTTCAAAGTCTCCGGCGAAACCAACACTGACGATCTGTCTCCCGCCCCGGACGCCTGGAGCCGGCCAGATATCCCGCTGCACGGCCTGGCGATGTTGAAAATGGCCCGCCCCGGTATCGAACCCGATGAACCCGGCAAAATCGGCCCGCTCAAGCTGATTGAGTCGCTGAAGAAAAAAGGTCATCCAGTGGCCTACGTCGGCGATGTGGTCGGCACCGGTTCCAGCCGCAAATCCGCCACCAACTCGGTGCTGTGGTGGACCGGTGAGGACATTCCCTATGTCCCCAACAAGCGCTTTGGCGGTTACTGTCTGGGCGGCAAAATCGCGCCGATCTTCTTCAATACCCAGGAAGACGCTGGCGCGTTGCCGATCACCGATTGCGACGTGACCCAGATGAACATGGGCGATGTCATCGACATCTACCCCTATCAGGGCGTCGTCAAGAATCACGACAGCGGCGCCGAACTGACCCGGTTCGGTTTCAAGTCCAACGTACTGCTCGACGAAGTGCAGGCCGGCGGGCGCATCAATCTGATCATCGGTCGCGGCCTGACCGACTGGGCGCGGGAAGTACAGGGCTTGGCCCCGTCCGCGGTGTTCAAACGCCCGGTTCCCACCACCGATTCGGGCAAAGGTTTCACCTTGGCGCAGAAGATGGTCGGCAAGGCGTGCGGCGTCGCTGGCGTCCGCCCCGGTATCTACTGCGAGCCGAAGATGACCACTGTGGGTTCGCAGGACACCACCGGCCCGATGACTCGCGACGAGTTGAAAGACCTGGCCTGCCTGGGTTTCTCCGCTGATCTGGTCATGCAGTCGTTCTGCCACACTGCCGCCTATCCCAAGCCAGTGGATGTGCAGACCCATCACACCTTGCCCGACTTTATCTCCAGTCGCGGCGGTGTAGCGCTGCGGCCCGGCGATGGCATCATTCATAGCTGGCTGAACCGGATGCTGTTGCCGGATACAGTCGGCACTGGCGGCGATTCGCACACCCGTTTCCCGATTGGCATCAGTTTCCCCGCCGGTTCCGGTCTGGTGGCATTCGCTGCTGCGACCGGCTCCATGCCGCTGGACATGCCGGAATCGGTGCTGGTGCGCTTCAAGGGCCAGATGCAGCCCGGTATCACTCTGCGCGATCTAGTCAACGCCATCCCTTATGCGGCGATTCAGTCCGGATTGCTGACCGTGGCGAAGGAAGGCAAGAAAAACATCTTCTCCGGGCGCATTCTGGAAATTGAAGGTCTGCCGGATCTGAAAGTTGAACAGGCGTTTGAACTGTCCGACGCTTCCGCCGAACGCTCCGCCGCCGGTTGTACAGTGCGGCTGAACAAGGAACCGATCATCGAGTATCTGAATAGCAATATCACCCTGCTCAAATGGATGATCGCCAACGACTATGCGGACCCCAAGACCCTAGAGCGGCGCATCAAGGGCATGGAAGAGTGGCTGGCGAATCCAACGTTGATGGAGCCGGACGCTGACGCTGAGTATGCAGCGGTGATCGACATCGACATCAGCGCGATCAAGGAACCGTTGCTGGCCTGCCCGAACGATCCCGACGACGTCAAGACGCTGGCGGATGTGGCCGGCGAAAAGATCGACGAGGTGTTCATCGGTTCCTGCATGACCAACATCGGCCACTACCGCGCTGCCGGCAAGGTGCTGAGCGGTCAGGCGAATATTCCAACCCGGCTGTGGATTTCCCCGCCGACCAAGATGGATGCTCACCAGTTGAGCGAGGAAGGTTATTACGCCATCTACGGCGCGGCGGGTGCACGGATGGAAATGCCCGGCTGTTCGCTGTGCATGGGCAACCAGGCGCGAGTGGCGGATAACGCGACCGTGGTGTCGACCTCGACCCGTAACTTCCCCAACCGGCTGGGCAAGGGCGCGAATGTGTACCTGAGTTCGGCGGAACTGGCGGCGGTCTGCGCGCTGCTCGGCAAAATCCCGACCTTTGAAGAGTATATGAAGTACATGGGCGAGATTGGGGCCAAGGGCGCGGAAATCTACCGCTACCTGAATTTCAATCAGGTGCCGGAGTATCAGGAAGTCGCGGATACGGTGAAGCTGGCGGCGTGATGCGTTAAACCGAGACCCCGGCGCAAGCCGGGGGTTTCTGAAAGTGCATTGAAGCCTTTGTTGTTTCGGCAAAATTCAACTGAGGAAAAGAGCCATGCTCGACTGGTCGTTATGCCCAGCGGTCGAACGCGACCCCCAGCGTTTGGGCGGTATTTGGGTCTTTCGCGGTACGCGCATTCCTGTGTCAGCATTGTTTGAAAATCTTGAGGATGGCGCACAAATCTCTCAGTTCATGGAGTGGTTTCCGGGAGTCACTCTCAGTCAAGTACGTATGGTTCTCGACTATGCTGCTAAAAATCTGGCATCGCTATTATTGTATTGTCATCCACCAGTTGGTTACGCATAAAAAAAGTAATTGCAAAAATTAATTATGCTATAGACACAGTAACAAGTGGTAGTTTTTTTGAGGTCACTATTCCATAAATAGACCAGATTATTATGAATCAACTATGGCTAAAGAAAATCCGGGTTTTAGCCTCACTGACTTTTCTGGCATTGATCGCCCTGCTGTTTGTCGATTTTGACCAAATCGGCGAGACGCCCGCTGCGACAGCAGCGTTGTATCCGCAATTCATTCCTTCACTGCTGAACTTCACCCAGACCCTGGCCTGGACAGCGACCGGCTTTCTCGCGGTGCTGGCGCTGACCTTCCTGTTTGGCCGGGTTTATTGCTCGATGATCTGCCCGCTCGGAACCTTGCAGGACATCATCATTCGTATCGCCGACAAATTACGCAAGCCGCGTCGGGTTAAATTCCGTTACCAGAAACCGCATGACGCCTGGCGTTATGGGGTGTTGGCGCTGACCGTGGGACTGTTCCTGAGCGGCAGCCTATTGGCTGTAACCCTGCTCGATCCTTTCAGTAATTTTGGCCGGATAGCCGGGGGTTTATTGCGGCCACTCTACATCGTTGCCCACAACGGCGTCGGCGAATTAATGAACGGTTTGGGCATTAACGGGCCGTTTCCTCTATCCTGGAAAGCGCCCTCACTGGTGACGCTGATTTTTCCAGCACTGTTCCTGATTGGACTGGTCTGGATAAGCGCATTTAAAGGCCGACTATTTTGCAACACGCTCTGTCCAGTAGGTACGTTGCTCGGTCTGATTTCGCGCTTCGCTCTGTTCAAAATTCGTATTCCCAAGAATGCCTGCACCCTGTGCGCTCATTGCTCAATTCATTGCAAGGCGGGTTGCATTCATTTGAAAACTCAGAAAGTGGATTTCAGCCGCTGCGTGGCCTGCTTCAATTGCATCACTGTTTGCGATGCGCATGGGATTGGGTATGCATGGTCATACTCTTCACCGCCACATCCCCCCTCAACCCCAATCCCTCTCCCACCAAGGGAGAGGGGAGTATCACAGCGCATACAAGGGGAGAAGGGGGTATCACGGCGGGCGTTGTTGCGTGGGGCAATGGTGACAGTAGCCGGTCTGGCGGGATTAGCCGACTCCAGCAGTGGCGAGGCCAAACCCCATAACCGTGTTCCTACTACGGTGGCGAACGCCCGAACCGTGCCGGTTGCGCCGCCGGGTGCGGGCAACATTGCCCGGTTTAACGATTTATGTATCGCCTGCCATTTATGCGTCAGCGCCTGTCCCTACGGTGTATTACAGCCGGCCTTGCTGGACTACGGGCTGTCCGGGTTGCTGCAACCACATCTGGATTTCACTGCTGGCTATTGCAGCTATGAATGTAACCGCTGCGGGCAAGTCTGCCCGACCGGCGCGCTGCGTCCGCTGGAACTGGCCGCCAAGCAGACCGTGCAACTCGGTGTGGCCCAGTTCATCCGGGAAAACTGCATTGTCTATACTGACCACACCGCCTGTGGGGCTTGCGACGAGTACTGTCCTACCAAGGCGGTGCACATGGTTCCCTACCGGGATGGCCTGACCATTCCCGAAATGCGGCCGGGATTATGTGTCGGTTGCGGGGCTTGCGAAAACGCCTGTCCGGCCCGACCCCACCGAGCAATTTATGTCGAGGGGCATCCAGTCCATCAACAAGCCCGACGACCCCAGGCTAAACCGCTTGAACATGAAGCACATGGTGAATTTCCCTTCTGATCACCGCTAATGAATAGATTGTTCCTAAATAATTTTCTCATTTATTGGGATCATTCGGGCCGCTGGAGCGACTGGGCGGCATTCCCACGCTGGAGCGCGGGAACGAGAACCGATCAAAATTTGTGCGGCAGCTCACTAGTAATCAGCTTCTTCCGGAGTAGGGCGATGGCGATATTTCACGAACTGCGTAGCCAACAGCGCGAATTGTTGGAGCAACTCGATGAACTGGAAGATGCGGTCGTTGATCTGACCGCTCTTTTGGAAAGCGTTGTCGAAGGCGATGAGGAGGATTTTACCGACCGGCACGAGCGGCTGGCCTGGCTGCATCGCCAACAGGCCGGGGTGCAGGTGATGCTCGGCGAAACCGAACGGGCGTTGCTGACGTTTGGTGAATAATTCCCTCAATCCAGCCCCAGCAATTGCTCCTCTGCGCGCACGGCCTGCTCTTGTTGTTGCAAGGCCCACATCTGGGCGTACATCCCATCCTGTTGCAGCAATTCCCGATGACTGCCCTGTTCCCGCACCCGGCCCTGTTCCAGTACCAGAATCTGGTCGGCGTCGACAATGGTAGATAGCCGGTGGGCGATGACCAGCGTCGTATGATCAGTGGCCACTGCGCGTAACGCTTGCAAAATAGCCTGTTCAGACTGACTGTCCAGCGCCGAGGTCGCTTCGTCAAAAATCAGGATGCGCGGACGCTTGAGAATGGCCCGGGCAATCGCCACCCGTTGTTTCTCGCCGCCCGACAATTTTAAACCGCGCTCCCCCACCACCGTGTCATAACCAGCGGGTAATTCATTTATGAAATCATGTAGTTGTGCCATTCGGGCGGCAGCGGCAATCTCCTCGCGGCTGGCGTCAGGCCGGGCGTAGGCCAAGTTGTAATACAGCGTATCGTTAAACAGCACGGTATCCTGTGGAACGATACCGATAGCAGCCCGCAAACTCTGCTGGGTCACGTTCCGCAGATCCTGCCCGTCGATGAGCACGCGCCCGCCGTTCACTTCGTAGAACCGGAACAGCAACCGCGCCAAGGTCGATTTTCCCGCCCCGCTGGCCCCGACTACCGCCAGTTTACGGCCCGGCGGCACAGTAAAGCTGACCTCAAACAGGATTTGCCGATCCGGCTGATAGGCAAAATCCACGTTCTCAAACCGCAGTTCGCCCTGCGTCACCTGCAATGGAACGACGTCCGGCGCATCGCGGATTTCCGGGGTGCGTTCAAACAGGCGGATCAAATCGTCCATATCGGCCAGCGCGTATTTGATCTGGCGGTAAACGATGCCGAGAAAATTCAGCGGAATGAACAGTTGCAGCAGCAGCGCATTGACCAGCACCAGATCGCCCAGCGTCAATTGGCCAGCGGCAACCTGCCCGGCGGCGGCGAACAGGATCAGCGTGACGCCGACCGCGATGATCGCGCCTTGGCCGAAGTTGAGCGCGGACATCGACGTCTGGCTTAACACCGCGCTGTTCTCCCAACCGGCCAAAGTCGCATCGCAGCGCCGCAGCTCCCAGTCCTCGTTGCCGAAGTATTTGACCGTTTCGTAATTGATCAGGCTGTCGATGGCTTCATTGTTAGCCTGTGATTCCAGCCGGTTCATCAAATGGCGATGCTCCATCCGCCAATTCGTGATCGCCAGAGTGAAGGCGACATAGGCGATGACACTGCCGAAGACGATCATCGTGAATACTGTCGGGTAGCGGCCCAGCAGCAGCACTGCCGCCAACAGAAATTCAATCAACACCGGCAAAATGCTGAAGGCCAAATAGTTGAGCAGAGTGCTCAGGCTGCGTGCGCCCCGTTCCAAATCACGGCTGATGGCCCCGGTTTTCCGCTCCAGGTGGAAGCGCAGCGATAAATCATGCAGGTGCGCCAGGGTACGCACCGTCAACCGGCGCATGGCCCGGTAGCGCACCCGGGCGAACAGCACATCGCGCAACTCGCTGAACAGGGCATTGCCCAGTTTCAGCGCGCCATAGGCCAGCAGCAGGGTCGCTGGCAGGGCGATGGCCGCCGACCGATGGGCGTCAAGGCTATCGACAATCCCCTTGAGCACCAGCGGCACGCCGATATTGGCGACCTTGGCGAACACCAGGCAGCCAAGCGCCAGCAACACTCGGCCACGATATTCCCAGAGATAGGGCAATAAAGCGCGCAGGTTCGCCCAGTCGCGACGTTCATGATGCGGGGATTCGGTATAGCGAAGATCGGGACGCATGGCGGTTCGCCTGAAAAACGAAAGGCCATCCCGGAGGATGGCCCTTCAGTGGACATCATGAAAAGCGATGAGTTATTGCGGGGCAGCAGGCACCGCTTCGGCAGTGGGGGCCGGTGCCGCGTCGGTCTTAATGCCTGTTTCGCTGAGCATGTAGACAACCGCATTCTTGATATGGGTCTCGGTCAGCGATGGATCGCCACCCTTGGCGGGCATGGCGCGAATGCCGGTCACGGCGTGAGTGACCAGCGTATCCAGACCTTGGGCGAATCGGGGTTCCCACAGCGCCTTGTCGCCGACCTTGGGCGCGCCTAACACGCCAGCGGCATGACAGGCGGTGCAGACCTTGTTGTAGACCTCCTGGCCGGTCATTTTCACCTCGCCGGCCGGCTTGGGCAGGGCGGTCGATACCCGCGCCACCGGCTGGATGCGGTCGAGTACCGCAGTTTGCTTGCGCGAGCCGTCATCGGGGGCGACGCTGTTGACGACGCCGATGAGGGCGGCAACCAGGAATAACACGGTCGCCAGCAGCACCAACGCCGAGAGCAGGGTGACGGACGTGGTGACAACAGATTTATCGACTTGCGAACTCACACTCTCACCTCACTGAGCGCATTCTCAACCTGCACATCCCCGGCGGCGTGGCGGCGAACCTGACTCGATTGGTGTTCCATGGATCGAGCGCGAGTCCTGGCGGGAGCGCCGTTGGTGGGAAGGTCTGGATTTGGGCTTGTTATCTTGTGGTTTGGGTCAAACTAAACATCACTAATGATAACGTTATTTGGCCGTGCCTGAAACAGGTACGCTGATGCCGGTTTACTGAAAGCCTCGTGGACGGCGGATAAAAATATCATCGAGGTGCTGGACGGCAATAGACAATTACCGGTATCCTTAACATCCTTTCCCCAAGCGCCCGTAGCTCAGTTGGATAGAGTGTTGGCCTCCGAAGCCAAAGGTCGTGGGTTCGAGTCCCGCCGGGCGCGCCAGTTTTTCTTATCCGTCATACCGTTCAAATCACTACCAGATTGTCCCGGTGAATCAGTTCCGGGTCATCAACTGGCCCCAGCAGTTCCTCAATCCGGCGGGTGGTCTTGCCGATCAGCAGCAACGCCTGTTCGGTATCGTAGTTGACCAGCCCGCGTGCGACTTCGATCCCATTTGGATCCAGGCAAGCGGCTAGATCGCCCCGGGCAAATTGACCCTCAATAGCCGTGACCCCGACGGGCAGCAAACTTTTACCCGCTGTCCGCAACGCCCGCACCGCGCCGGCGTCCAGATGCAGCCGACCCCGCACCTGAAGTTGCACCGCCAACCACTGCTTGCGAGCCGCCACTGGACTCTGACTGGGCCGCAGCAGGGTGCCCAGCGCCTCGCCCGCCGCCACCCGCCGCAATATTTCGGGTTCCCGGCCCCAAGCCAGCAAGGTAAAGGCCCCGGAACGCGCCGCCCTGGACGCTGCATGCAGCTTGGTCATCATTCCACCGCTGCCCAGCGCGCCAGTTCCACCGCTCGCCATGGTTTCCAATAGCGCATCACCGGCCCGACCTTCGCTGATCAGCCGGGCATCCAGAAATTCACGGGGATTTTTATCGTACAAGCCCTGCTGATCGGTGAGTATGACATACAGTTCCGCCTCGACCAGATTCGCCACCAGCGCGCCCAGTGTATCGTTGTCGCCAAAGCGGATTTCCTCGAAGGCCACCGTGTCGTTTTCATTGATCACCGGCACGACCCGCAGTCGCAGCAAAGTACGCAAGGTGTTGCGGATATTGAGATAGCGTTGCCGATCCGCAGCATCCTCATGAGTCAGCAAAACCTGTGCGGTCTGAATGCCATGGCGCTCAAAGGCCGATTCCCAGGCCTGCACCAAACCCATTTGCCCGACCGCCGCCGCCGCCTGCAAATCAGCCAGGGCGGTTGGTCGCTGCCGCCAGCCGAGCCGCTTCATGCCTTCGGCCACCGCCCCGGAAGTCACCAGCAGCAGTTCCCGACCGGATTGATGCAGTTCCGCCATCTGCGCCACCCAGGCGTCGATGGAGAGATTATCCAGCCCCTGCCCCTCATTGGTGATCATGGCGCTGCCGATCTTGACCACCCAGCGGTGGGCCGCGCCCAGTTGTTCACGGTTTTTATTAAACACTACACCGACCTCACGACTCACCACTCGCTACTTGCTGTATCTCTTCCAGGCGGTCCATCACTGCGTGGATCAGCGCCTCGGTACCCGCGCCGTCGATAGCGGCAATGCCGAAGACCGGTCCGGTCCAGTTGAGCGCCGCGACGATCTCTGCCGTGCGCGCCGCCCGTTGTTCCTCTGGCAATAAATCCAGTTTGTTCAACACCAGCCAGCGTTCACGGCCGGCCAGTTCGGCGCTGTATCGGGTCAATTCGCCGAAAATGACTGTGACATCGTTCACCGGATCGCTGCTGTCGCTGTAGGGCGAAACATCGACCAGATGCAGCAACAGTCGCGTGCGGCTCAAATGGCGCAGGAACTGGATGCCCAGGCCCGCCCCGTCCGCCGCACCTTCGATCAGCCCTGGAATGTCGGCCATCACAAAGCTTTTCAACGGCCCGACCCGCACCACGCCCAGATTGGGGTGCAGGGTGGTGAAGGGATAATCAGCGATTTTGGGCCGGGCGGCGGACACGGCGCGAATCAGGGTGGACTTGCCCGCATTGGGCATACCCAGCAGACCCACATCGGCGATCACTTTCAATTCCAGGCGCAGATTGCGCGCCTCGCCCGGCGTGCCCGGTTTGAACTGGCGCGGGGCGCGGTTGGTGCTGCTCTTGTAGCGCGTATTGCCGAGACCGTGAAAGCCGCCCTGCGCGACCAGCAACCGCTGGCCCGGTTGGAGCAGATCGCCGATCAATTCGCCGGTATCCGCGTCCCAGGCCATGGTGCCGATCGGCGCGATGATGTTGAGGTCCGCACCGCTGCGTCCGGTACAGTTAGCGCCCATCCCTTTCTGGCCGCATTCAGCCTGAAACCGGCGAGTGAAGCGGTAGTCCGCCAGCGTATTGAGTTCGGCGTCGGCGACCAGGTAGATGCTGCCGCCATCGCCGCCATCGCCGCCATCAGGACCGCCGAAGGGGATGTATTTCTCGCGCCGGAAGCTGACGCCGCCGTCGCCACCGTCGCCAGCTTCAACCTGAATGATCACTTCATCGACGAATTTCATGCACACTCTCAAATCAAATCATGGGCAAAAGAAAAGCCCCAAACGGGGCTTTCGACCGGCCCGGACTGCCGTATTCATGCCGTCGGCTGGGCGCTCGCCGCCGGACGGACGCTCACATACTGGCGGTTGAACGGTCCCTTGATCTCAAACACCACATGACCCTCGGCTTTGGCGAACAAGGTATAGTCCTTGCCGCAGCCGACATTTTGGCCAGGATGGTACTTGGTGCCGCATTGCCGGATGATGATATTGCCGGGTAGCGCCAACTGACCGCCAAACAGCTTGACGCCGAGGCGCTTGGATTGAGAATCACGACCGTTGCGGCTACTGCCACCGGCTTTTTTGTGTGCCATGCTGATTACTCCTGATTCGGCGCTGGCGCAAAGGCCATGGGAGCAGCGAGGCTGCTGATGCCGTTGATGCGCAGCTCGGTATAACTCTGCCGGTGGCCCTGAGTTTTGAAGTAATGCTTGCGACGCCGGAACTTGATGATGCGGATTTTTGGCCCGCGCCCCTGGGATTCGACGGTAGCGGTCACTCGACCACCTTCGACATACGGCGCGCCGATTTCGATCCGGTCGCCGTCGGCGATCATTAGCACCGTATCGAAGTCTACGGAAGCGCCTTCCTCGATGTCGAGCTTTTCGACCTTGAGGGTTTGCCCCTCAGCTACCCGGTATTGTTTGCCCCCGGTTTTGATGACAGCGTACATATTATAGAGTCTCCAAACGACTGATCCGGCCCGACTGAAAAGAATCGGGAATTCTAACGGTGCGCCCGGCGAAGGTCAAACCTATTCCAGTTTATCGTGATGTTGAATCGCCCGCCTTGACCCTGCCGCGGTCAATCCGTAGCATGGTCAACCTCATTTTCGCCAAATTGTCTGTTTCCATGGATATCGAACCCATCCGCGCACCGATTGCGGACGATCTACAGGCGGTCAACGCTCTGATTCGCCGGGAGCTGCATTCCGACGTGGCGCTGATCAACCAACTAGCCAGCTACATCATTGACGGTGGCGGCAAGCGCCTGCGTCCGGTGACCACACTATTGGCATCGTGCGCCTGCGGTTACCTGGGTGACCAGCACATCGCTGCCGCTGCCATCATCGAATTTATTCACACCGCCACCCTCCTGCACGATGACGTCGTCGATGAATCCAGCCTGCGCCGTGGCCGGGAGACCGCCAACGCCATCTGGGGCAATCAGGCCAGCGTCCTGGTCGGTGATTTCCTCTATTCCCGGTCGTTCCAGATGATGGTCGGCATCGGCAGTATGCGGGTCATGGAAATTCTGGCGGATACGACCAATACCATCGCCGAGGGCGAGGTGATGCAATTGCTCAACTGCCATGATCCCGACACCACCGAAGAACGTTATATGGCGGTGATCCATTGCAAAACTGCCAAGCTGTTCGAAGCCGCAGCGCAGATCGGAGCGGTGTTAGCGGGTCGAACGCAGGAAGAGGAACAGGCGCTGGGCCGCTACGGGATGCATCTGGGCACCGCGTTCCAGCTCATTGACGATGTACTGGACTACCGCGCCTCCAGCGGGGAACTGGGCAAGAACATCGGCGATGACCTGGCTGAGGGCAAGCCGACCTTGCCGTTGATCCACGCCCTGCGCTATGGCAATCCTGATGAGGCGAGAATCATCCGTGAGGCCATCGAACAGGGCGGGCTGGAGCAGATCGCCGTGGTCATCCAGACTATTGAGTCCACCGGCGCGCTGGACTATACTGCGCGTCTTGCTGCGAAAGAGGCTGATCAGGCTATAGCCTGCTTAGGTTTATTGCCGGGTTCACCCGCCAGGGAATCGTTGATCAGCTTAGCCCAGTTTGCAGTTGACCGTCGTTATTGATCTGTTCCGATTCATCGGGGTGTAGCTCAGACTGGTAGAGCGCTGCCTTCGGGAGGCAGAAGTCGCAGGTTCAAATCCTGTCACCCCGACCAAATGAATCAACCGCTTAGGGCGGTTTCTTCCTCTTCCTTTTCAGGCTCCGGGTGCAATCAGCGAGTTTCAAGCATAGCCAGTCTGCTAGTGCTGTCAATTTCAACCCTTCGCTGCAAACCTCCTTTGTTTCTTTCAATCTCTCCCTGTTTATCCATAGTAAAAAATTGATCGCTGTCTTCTTTGTGTATCGCTTTTGGGAAAAAGCGTGTCGTATTGCGGCCATACCGGGGAAGTCGAGTATACTAAAAGAGTCAATGTAGAAGGGGAAAGACGATGAAACGCCTGATAATCGCGGTAGGGTTGTTCGCGCTGAGTTCCGCTGCTGTAGCAGGCACTGTTTACATCGATGGTAAACCCTGTTTCACCGTAGGGAATACTATGGACTGTGGCGGCGCATTCTCAGGGCAAGATGAAGCTGCCCGTGTTCAACGAGCAGAGACGAGGCGTTTACGAGAACAATCCCGCAAGCTGGATGAGTGTCTGCGTAAAACCGACTGGCCGGGGATGCCAAGCCGTAGCGAGTGTCAGTCGATGTATGGGGAGTGAGATGCCCAACAGCCTGTACTACGGCGATAACCTGGACATCCTGCGCCGCAAGGTGCGGGGGAGACATCATTGAAGGATGCAGGAAATGAACCCGTATGCGTTTGCCGTTGCTATAGCGCTTTTCCCTTTGGCGGCTGACTCATCTGAGCTTTGCTATCAGCATTACGACAAAAACAGTCAACCCATTAACATCGGTCGAAAACCACCGTTTGATATGAGTGGCCCTCCGTTTAGTTCAGCATATCAAGCCGCAAGGGATAGAGGTGAGTACATTGTCATCTCACCAAGCGACAAGTGTTCGATGCCAGAAAATCTAAGAGTAACTCCAGTTGAAACCGTTAAAAGCCCCATTACGCCTAACGTAGCGCCAAGAACGTCGTTTGCACCCAGTACTCCTCATCAGTCAAACCCCTCTCCCGTGCGCTCTATGACTGTTGAGGAATACAACGAGTACCGCCGCCAGAATCCCGCACCCCCTTTTCCAAGGCTTCCTCAGACTTCACCACCGCCAGCATCTGATACATCTACCTATCAGCCAAATCCTCCAGTTACGAGCAGAAGTTATAGCAGTCCCCAAAGTGGCGGCGGAGGTAAGGGCTGCGGAAGTCGGGGCGGTCCTGGTTATCGACTGCCTAATGGGAAGTGTGCAAGTTGGAAAGATTAGTGATTGCTGTGGTGTAACCGCCCCTCAAGCGGGAGCCGCTTGAGGGATATAGCGCTCCTTTGCAGGTTGTGGAATTCTTAAAATTTTGCTAATTATTATAACTTATTGAAAATATTTATAAAAGTATTTTTAGGTATTATAGATGACAAAAATACGAAATCTACAACATGGAAAGGACTGCTATATTTGACCCCCAACCTGTGGCTTTTCAAGGAGTTTAGCAATCCTCTCTGGAACGGGATGCTCTGATGCTCTCTTCTACATGATCCGACTAGGTTTTTGAAAAACCAAAACTGTCCGAACCATTGAAGGAGAAATGTGAGTAGATATCCAAAGCGGCCCGGCATCACTGCACACCCAGCGCCTCCACAAATGCCTCAGAAGCTGTCGAAAAACCACACATTGATTTTTCAGAAAATTTTTTTTGTGACCCCAGCTTTCGGTCGGCTTTTCGGCCTATCAGGCTAGGTGGACGTTGGCTATACACTATACAAATCAAATAGTTAGTTTTTAGACAGCCTCTCAATCTCCGGTCCCTGACTCATCGTCGCCAACCGTCCCACATGCCTTGAGAGTTGACCTGGGGTTTTCGGAATCTGGGTGAGCTAAGAAACGAAGCTCTTGTTTGTTAGCAATTTGCCCACGATAGCCGGAGCGAGGGCCGTCGCTCCAGCCCCCAAGAACCCACCGGCTGCTTACCCCCGACCAAATCAATCAACCGCTTAGCGCGGTTTTTTTATGCCCGGCATCCGGGCGTGTCGCCAGAATCCCCTGTCCTCTTGAGCCGCTCACGCCATACCCAATCCTCAATGCCGTTATCTGGCTGATACTCCGCCACCGTTTCCCGCAGGATCGCTCGCACGGCAGGATAATCGAAAGCGTGTGAAGCAGCTTCCAGCCGCGCCAGGCTCTCGCGCACGACCGGCCACGGCAAGGACTGCTCGCGGGCGTGGCGGATCATCGGATGGGTAGTAGGCTCATCATCGACCCCGATCAACAACTCCTCGCGCAGTTTCTCGCCGCTGCGCAGGCCAGTGAACTGGATGTCGATATCGCCATCGGGATGTTCTTCATCCCGCACTGTCCGCCCAGACAGGCGGATCATCCGCCGGGCCAGTTCCAAAATCAGCACGGGTTCACCCATGTCCAGCAAGAACACTTCCCCGCCCTGGGCCAGGGCGCTGGCCTGGATCACCAGTTGCGCCGCTTCCGGGATCGTCATGAAGTAGCGCTCCACTTCAGGATCAGTCACCGTCACCGGCCCGCCCTTGCGAATTTGCTCGCGGAACAGCGGCACGACCGAACCGGAGGAGTCCAGCACGTTGCCAAACCGCACCATACACAGCCGGGTCGCGCTGCCTTCCGCAGCCAGTCCCTGCAGAATCAATTCCGCTAGCCGCTTGGTAGCGCCCATCACATTGGTGGGCCGCACTGCTTTGTCGGTCGACACCAGCACGAAGGTTTTGACCCCGGCGGCCTGGGCAGCTTCGACAGCGCGCCAGGTGCCAAATACATTGTTCTGCACGCCTTCAATCAAGTTGCACTCGACGATCGGTACATGCTTGTAGGCGGCAGCGTGATAGACGGTTTCTACCTGAAATTGCTCCATAGCCACCTGCAGGCGCCGGCGATGCGCTACAGAACCCAGTAAGGGAATCAACTCGATGCGGCCTTCGTATTGGGCCGGGTCGGGGGTGAGGGAATGGTCCATATTGGCTAGCATCGTCCGTAGTTCCTGTTCAATGCAATACAAAGCGTATTCCGAGCGTTCGAAGAGCACCAGCCGACGCGGGTGCAGCGCCAGGATTTGCCGACACAGCTCCGCGCCAATCGAACCGCCAGCGCCAGTGACCATCACCGTCTGTCCCCGGATCGGTGCCTGCAGCAACGCCGGGTTCGGTTGCACCGAATCGCGACCGAGAATGTCAGCCACGTCGATCTCACGAAATTCATCAATACGCCGTGCGCCACTGGTCAATTCCGCCAGGGTGGGTAAATCCATGACCCGCACTGGCAATCCAGCCAGCGATTCCAGAATCTCCTGGCGGCGGCGGTGTGGCGTCGAGGGCAAGGCCAGCAGGATCAGGGATGCCTCATGTTTGGCAATCAGGCGCGGTAATTTGACCGGCGCCCAGACCTTAAGACCCCGCACAATACTCCCCCACAGTTGCGGATTATCATCTACGAACGCCACCGGCTCGAATTCAGCGCTGTAGCGCAAAGCCAGCGCCAGTTGCACACCGGCCTCACCAGCGCCATACAGGATGACTGACGTGCGGACTGCGCCCGGACGAAACCGACGGCGTAACCAGCGCCGCATGAGCAGGCGGCCGCCGCCCGCCAGGGCCGTCAGCACCAGCCAGCAGAGCAACCAGAACGAGCGCAGCCACAAACCATCACCCAGCAGCACCCAGACCGCCATCAGCAGCAAGATGCTGGCGCTCACGGCCAAAATAATGGTGTACAGCAGGCTTTCGTCAGCGTAGCGCAGGATGGGCCGGTATACGCCCACTACGGTAAAGGTGGGGATCACAATGACAACGGCGAGGGGAAACAGCCAGGCCACCTCCGGCAGTAACTCCGGCCACATCTCGCCACGGCGAATCGCAAACGCCGCCCAAACCGCGATCAGCACAGCAAAGGTATCGCCAACGACTAACAATACCCGGCGCACAGCGGTGGGAAGATTGAACAGGGCTTCGAATTTCATGGGGTGAATACTGTAGCATAGGCGCTAAGGCTAAAGGCTGAAGGCTTGAGGCCAAAAGCCGGGAAATCCGACCATCCCCAGGCGGACTCCATGGATCACCCGAACAACGCCCTGGGATGCCTAAAGGACTTACGTTAATAGCTGTTAGGGGAGGAGGCTGAGCACTTATCAGCCACTCAGGTCAGTTTGAAAGTGGCCCTATATTCGCTAAGCTTGCGCCTACCCCCTACCTCGCCGGAACTTCTACCATGCTGCAACCTCTGGCCCATATCCGTATTCTGTTAGGCGTTACGGGCGGTATTGCTGCCTACAAAAGCGCCGATCTGGTCCGCCGATTGCGCGAATCCGGCGCTGCCGTCCAAGTCGCCATGACGCCCGCCGCTACCGCTTTCGTTGCGCCGCTAACCTTTCAAGCGGTGTCTGGCTATCCGGTGCGCACCGAACTGCTGGATGCCAGCGCCGAGGCGGGCATGGGGCATATTGAACTGGCTCGCTGGGCGAATTTGATCCTGATCGCCCCGGCCACTGCCGATTTCCTGGCCCGGCTGGCGCATGGTATGGCGAACGACTTACTCAGCACCCTTTGTCTGGCCACTGATCAGCCGATTGCCGTCGCGCCGGCGATGAACCGGCTGATGTGGCAAAATGCCGCGACTCAGGATAATTGCCGGTTGCTGGCGCGGCGCGGGGTGAACATCTGGGGACCCGGCACGGGTGAGCAAGCCTGTGGCGAAATCGGTGCCGGGCGAATGCTGGAGCCGGTGGAATTGCGCAATCTTGTCGTCGAGTTACTGGGCGCGAAAGGGGGCGGCGCGGAACTGCGCACGGAACTCGCTACTTCGTCCGCCTGGCCGCTGGCGCCGCATGATCTGCAAGGGTTGACTGTGCTGCTAACTGCCGGCCCGACCCGCGAACCGCTCGATCCCGTGCGCTTTATCAGCAATCGCAGCACCGGGCGGATGGGTTTCGCCGTTGCGGAAGCCGCAGCAATGGCTGGGGCGCGGGTGGTTCTGATCAGCGGCCCGGTGAATTTGAAAACGCCGTCCGGCGTCGAGCGGATCGATGTGGAAAGCGCGCTGGAAATGCACGAGGCGGTGATGAGCCGAGTCCAGGAAGCGGATATGTTCATTGCGACCGCCGCCGTTGCCGACTACCGCGCGGCTCAATCCGCCGAGCAGAAAATCAAGAAAACTCAGGATACGCTGACGCTGGAATTGATCCGCAACCCGGACATTCTGGCCGAGGTCGCTGCCCTGCGTTCGCATCGGCCCTTCACCGTCGGCTTCGCGGCGGAAACACATGACGTGCTGCGCTACGCTGAGGACAAACGCCGCCGCAAGAATCTGGACTTGATCGCCGCGAACCAGGTTGGCATTCCCGGCAGCGGTTTTGAAAGCGCACAGAACGAGTTGCATGTGCTGTGGGAAGGCGGGGAGCGCATCTTGCCGCTGGCCGATAAAACCCTGCTGGGGCAACAACTGATCGCGCTGATCGCCGAACGCTATCGACTCTGGAAATCCTGATGAATCCCCAACCGATTGAACTGAAAATCCTTGATCCCCGCCTCGGTCAGGAACTCCCTTTGCCGGAATATGCGACTGCCGGTTCAGCAGGTCTCGATTTGCGTGCCTGTCTGGCGGAACCGCTGACCGTGCATCCCGGCGAAACGCACCTGATTCCTACCGGCATGGCGATTCACATTGCTGATCCCGGTTTGGCAGCGATGGTGCTGCCACGCTCCGGCCTCGGCCACAAACACGGCATCGTGCTGGGCAATCTGGTCGGGCTGATCGACAGCGATTATCAGGGCGAATTGCTGGTGTCGTGCTGGAACCGGGGTCATGCGCCGTTCACTATCGCGGTCGGCGAGCGCATCGCACAACTGATCATCGTGCCGGTGGTGCGGGCGCAGTTTGAAGTGGTCGCTGAATTCACCCCCAGTAAGCGCGGAACTGGCGGCTTCGGTCATTCCGGGCGGCATTGAATCCCCCCTCACCCCCGACCCCTCTCCCACAAGGGGAGAGGGGAGCTTTGGAATCCAGCGCCAGCATGAAAAAATCCATTTTTCGGGAATACGACATTCGCGGCGTGGTGGACCGCGACCTGACGCCGGACGTTGTGCGGGACATCGGTCAGGCGGTCGGCAGTCTGGCCGCCGAACGCGGTGAAATCAGCGTAGCAGTCGGGCGCGATGGGCGGTTGTCCAGTCCCCGGCTTTGCGATGCGGTCAAAACAGGTATTCGCGCCGCTGGGCTGGAGGTCATCGATCTCGGCGCGGTGTCTACGCCGTTGCTGTACTACGCCACTCACACCTTGGGTGACACCTGCGCCGGAGTGATGGTCACCGGCAGCCACAACCCGCCCCATTACAACGGCCTGAAAATTGTCATCGACAAAATCGCCCTGCACGGCGCAGTCATCCGCGATCTGCGCCGCCGCATTGAAATCGGCGATTTACGCCAAGGTCACGGCAGCGAACGTTCCGTCAGCATTCGTATCGAGTACATCCGCCGGATCAGCACCACCTTATCCCTGCCCCGGTCGCTGAAAGTGGTCGTGGACTGCGGCAACGCCATCGCTTCCAAAACCGCCCCGCCCCTGCTGCGGGACCTGGGTTGCGAGGTGGTGGAACTCTACTGTGAGGTGGACGGGCGGTTTCCCCATCACCATCCCGATCCGAGCATTCCGGAAAATCTGGCGGATTTGCAGGCGGCGGTCTTGGAGTATCAGGCGGACATTGGCCTGGCGTTCGACGGCGACGCCGACCGGCTGGGCGTGGTCACCAACACGGGTGAGATTATCTGGCCGGACCGGATTCTCATGCCGCTGGCTGAAGAGGTGCTGACCCGGCATCCCGGCGCGGCGGTGGTCTATGACATTAAATGTTCCCGGCATTTGACCCGGTTGATCGAACGCCTCGGCGGCCAGCCGATTTTGTGGAAAACCGGCCATTCGCTGATTAAGGCGAAAATGCGCGAAACTGGCGCGCTGCTGGGCGGCGAAATGACCGGCCATCTGGTTCATGCCGATGACTGGTTCGGTTTCGACGACGCCTTTTACGCCGCTGCCCGGCTATTACGGTTGCTGGCGCAACAAACCCGCTCCAGCCGGGAGTTTTTCGCCGCTTATCCAACCGGATTGATCACCCCAGAATTGCGGCTGGACATGGCCGAGGGCGAGCCGTTTGCCTTCATGGAGCGACTGGCGGCGCAAGCCGATTTCGGCCCGGATGCCCGGATCATCACCTTGGACGGATTGCGGGTAGAATTCGCCCACGGCTGGGGACTGGTGCGCGCATCCAACACCACGCCCAGTCTGGTGTTGCGCTTTGAGGCGGATCATCCCGCCGCCATGACCGATATTCAGGAACGCTTCCGCCAGCAACTCTTCAGGCTGCAAGCGAATTTGGCTTTACCCTTCTAACTGGCTCTCCATTCAGAGGTTGATTCACCCTATGGCTCTCGACGCCCAGGCCGCCACTCAGGTGGCGCATGTTCTCACCGAATCGTTGCCCTACATCCGCCGTTTCGCCGGCAAAACCATGGTCATCAAGTACGGCGGCCACGCCATGGAAAATGACGAACTGAAAAACAGCTTCGCCCGCGACATCGTGTTGATGAAACTGGTCGGGTTTAACCCGGTGATCGTGCATGGCGGCGGGCCGCAAATCAGCCAGTTGCTCAAGCGCATCGGCAAGGAGAGTCGCTTTGTCGACGGAATGCGGGTCACTGACAGCGAAACCATGGATGTGGTGGAGATGGTGCTGGGTGGGCTGGTCAACAAGGAAATTGTCAACCATGTCAATCGCAACGGCGGTCGGGCGGTCGGTTTAACCGGCAAGGACGGCGATCTGATTCACGCCCGCAAGCTGACCATCACCCGCAAAAGCCCGGAACTGGAAGCGCCGGAGATCATCGACATCGGCCATGTCGGCGAAGTCGCCAGCATTGAGCCGACCATCATCAAGACCTTGATCAAGGAGGATTTCATTCCAATCATCGCCCCGATTGGCGTGGGCAAGGATGGGCAGTCCTACAACATCAACGCCGATCTGGTCGCTGGCAAAATTGCCGAAGTGCTGCGCGCCGAGAAGTTGATGTTGTTGACCGACACCACCGGAGTGCTGGACAAGCAAGGCGCTTTGCTCACCGGGCTAGACGCCCGGCGCGTGCAGGCGCTCATCGATGATGGCACGATTCACGGCGGGATGTTGCCGAAAATCGCCTGCGCGCTGGATGCAGTGCGCGCCGGGGTCAAAGCGGCGCATATCATCGACGGGCGGATTCAACATGCGGTGCTGGTGGAATTGTTCACCGACGCCGGTATCGGGACGCTGATTCGGGGGTAAGACGTTGCTTCAAGTACTCTGACGACTCTGCCTTCATCCCTTGGATTCTTCTGGCTACGGGGTTGCTGGCGCTTTGGATCCTGGCCCGGCGCCGAGCTACGCCCAACAAAAACAGCGGCCCGAAGGCCGCCGTTTTGTGTTGCTTCAACAATCCCAGCGATCAGGTCCGCCGACGCCGCATGAAGCCCAGACCGGCCAAGCCAATGCCGAGCAGAGCGAGCGAGGCGGGTTCTGGGGTTGGAACTGGCGGTACTGGCTCAAGATTTACATTGAACCAGAGATGGTGGTTATCCAGAACCGTGTTTAATCCTGATGCGTTGGATCCTTCAAGCGCCACGTCATTAGTGCCTGCGCCATCACCAAAGCCGACTGCGGCTGTAATACTTGTCTGCGTAACTTCCCAATCCATGTCGCCGTAGAAGAAACCGATCGTCCCTTCTCCCACCGGAATATTATAGTCTGGGCCACGCACGACCAATTGAAAAGTGTTGGTTGGGGGGGCAATTGCGTTATAATACCCTACCTGATCCCATGTAACGATAGTCTCGTCAGCGAGCGTGTTTACATGCATCACACCGGAAGAAGTGTTGCGAGTATCCACGTCACCAAAAAATGGGGAAATTACCGGTATGGTTGCACCGATGGGTCCTGTTGGGATATAGCTCGAAATACCCCCCGTAAAGCTGATATTGCCATTGTTATTAGCCCAGAATTGGGTGTAGTCAACTTCAAAAAAATTCAAGGTAAAACCCAAGCTAATTGGGCCTTGGAACCCATCATCGTTTCGTCCCGATGCAACGCCGACGTTAGCGGCATTACCACCCCCCGTCATGACCGCCACGGCACCGTAGTCGCTGGTGTACATATGGGTCCCAGGCACAGTGTTCGAGTCGGTAGACTGAATGAGTGCGGTCTGGGGTATGGTGACAAGAGCGTTGGCGGTGTTAAAAGTACCGATACAAAGGATCGGCGCGAGCGCTAACAACAGCTTATTCATTTTATTCATTTGCGTACCTATCTCCGAATGAAGAACTTTAGGTTTGGAGTCTCTCAGAAGCTCAGAAGCGTTTTTGTACAGCCTCTGAAATCCGTGAGAACTAGTGTGAATGCGTAATCACACAAACATGCTTGATTTCCACCTCACTGGTATGCAAAAAAAAAACCAACATTAAATTTATATAAATATCAATAAAATATGAAAAGTTGACTGATTTACTAGTGTAAAATTCTCCGACAACCGGACAGCCATAAACCCGGTTTGAACCCGCCTAAAAACGCTCAAAATTATTAATTACTTGATAAATAACAAGTTTAATCACTGTAAAATTTTCTGACGCCTTTAGAGCCTGCGAACCGCTATCTCCCGTTGATCCACGGCAACAAGTCCCAAAACCACTGTAAAATTTTCTGACACTGGGGATTCTGTTTGAGCAAATGCTCCCTCAAACATCCATCCGGGCGAAGTACTGCGCGAGGAATTTCTGATTCCGCTGGGGCTGTCGCAATACGCACTGGCCAAGGCGATGGGCGTACCGCCATTGCGCATCAGTCAGATTTGCGCCGAACTGGAACACTGGCGCGAGGCGATGGCTCGGATGTTCGCCGAGGGGGTGCCGGGCGAGCTGGAGGGTGAGAATAGGCAGGTTTCCCTGTTGATGCCACCCGGTCAACCGCAACCCAGCGCCAAGGCGGGTTGTTGCCACCGTCGGCGGGTTCGGCCCACCGCCAGATGGTTCTTGTGTTTCATACCAATTCTCATTAATTTGAATAATTTTGCGAGTTACACCACTGCAGGACCTTAAACCAATCGTTCAGAACCTATTGAGAAATGGTACCGCTATCGCGCCGCTGATTTGGCCTGGAACGCGGCTCAGTTAATGCCCGATCAGTCGAATCAAACTGCGTTGGTTCTCGCCACTGCCGGCAACTGGATCAAGAACCTCGACGCCAAGGGCGCGCAGCGGTTTTACCAGGCGCTGGTGAGCCGTTGCGGAAAAACCGATCTGGGGAAAAAGGCCAGTGCCAAGAAGTGGTTGCCGGATATACACTGAAGAAGTCTTAACAGGGTCAAGTTCGGCCCTGAACGGTGTAAGGTCAAACTTGGAGCCTGACGCCTGGAGCTTGAAAACTTTGATACAAAGCCCGCCGCTCTTCCAGGATCGCAGTAAATTCGGCGATAGCATCGGCAAATTGCGTCTTTTCTGGCCAAACCAGAGCATCATCCAGCACAGTAGGCGGAATGCGGTAAGCCAGTTGAGGAAGCGCCGTGCGGAACCGCCAGTCGCGTGAAGCCAGCCAGCGCGGGAGTTTCTGTTGCGCTATCCGCCACAGCGCCAGACTCCAGGCAAAATCAGCAGTTTCAATGACCTGCGCCGCAAGGTTGGCGTCATCGGTATCGGCGAAAATGTGCTGTAACGCGGCGTCCGCATCAGCCGGAGCCAGAGTAAGCGCCAGTTGGACCGCTTCCTGATGGGAAAAACCGCCGCGTTTCAGCAGGGCCGTCGTCCAAGCGGTTTGCCCCGGCTGGCGGCTGATCGCGATGCGGAACCCCGCCAGCAGCGCGGACTTCCACTCACCCTTGGCCGCCAGGACGAGAATGTTGTCCGGGTCCAGCGCCAGTTTTGCTTCCCACCAATCCAGTGGTGTGTAACTGACCATTTGCAGCAGCCACCAGGCCCGTTCACCCAGTTTCGCCTGAGCAGGCGGCTGTTCTTCCAAGGCATCGGCTTTCCAGTCCGGCGCAAAAGCCAGCGGCGGTTCGATCACCGTGACCGTGCGTAAACGTTTACGCTCGTTGCGAATGCAGGATTCCAGCCGGGCAGCCATGCGCTGGGCAAACTCGCTGTCGGGCAGTCGCGACAGCAGAGCAGCGGCGATGGCCCGAACTTCCCTGCTGCGGTCGTTGGACAAGGTCGCGGCCAGAAACGGTTCATCCTCTGGCCCCAGATTTTCGCCCAGCGCCGGCAGGAGCAGCACCCGGTCGCGGGCCGTTTCCCCAGCGAACGCGGTTTCAAGCAGTCGGCGCGCTTCAGCGGGATCCGTCATCCGCAAACGGCGCAGAAAAGCTGTTCGCTGGCGAATATCGCCCTCATCCCACAGACGCGGCTCATCGAGTTCAACGCTGGACAGAGCGGCGAATTTCCAGTCGGGATTTTGCGCTGCCAGCCACGCGCCCCGCTGACCAAGCGCCTGACGCAGCGGCTCCCGCAATGCGGCGGACTGGCGACCCAGTTCCAAAACGCGGGGCAACAAACGGGGCGGCAGACAGCGTCCAGCGCCAGCCAGCAAGCGACAGGCTTCAACCAGCAATGGTGTTTGACCCTTTTCAATAATCCGGGCGAGCAGCGCGGACATTTCCGGTTCAGTGACCGGCAATGCGGTTTCCGGCAAAGCCGACACGGGCGCTGGTTTTGCCGATGGGTTCACCGTCAATGCCGCCATCTGCACCGTCGCCAGAATGCCCGCCGTGCGCAGCAGGCGCTCTTCCGCCGGGGAATCTACCAGCAATTCGTTCAACCGGCCCGGCAGGGGAACGGGCACGAAACCTCGTCCGGTTCCTAACAGCGCCGCAGCAGTCAAGTCAGTCCAGAGGTTCATGAGGATCCATCGCCTATACCAGGATCAATACCCAAAGCCCGCAATTGCGCCGCTAGTCGTTCTGCCCGTTGCCGTTCAGCATCAGCCCGTTGCCGTTCAGCATCAGCCCGTTGCCGCTCGACTTCAGCCCGCTGCTCCAATTCGACGAAAGTCTCAAAGCGCCGCCCATCCGGTCGGTACAGCACTAAATCAGTTCCCTCCAGGCTAAATCGAATCCCCAGTCGCGGACTGACCCAGCCTTCCATAGCGGCAATCGGCTCCAGCCGCTCGTTTTGGCGCAGCCAACCTTTCAGCGTTCCCCGATCCGGATCGTATTCGTAGTATTCCTCGACGCCATACTGTTCATAGAACTGCAATTTGCGGCGCATCTCGGCCCGGGTATTACCCGGCGACAGCACCTCAAACACGACTTGCGGGGCGATGCCGTCCTCACGGCATTGTATATAGGAACCTCGGTAGCCCGGCGGTCGCCCAAACGCCACCATCGCATCGGGCGCAGCACGGATTTGAATATTGCCCTCGACCGGATACCAGAGCAGATCACCGGCGACAAACACATCCGGTCGATCCGCGAACAGCGCCGCCAGCCCGCCCTGAATCATTACGATATAGTCAAACTGCCGGGTATTGTCCGCCATCGGTTTGCCGTCGCTGTCGGGATAAACCACTTCAGCGGGTTGAGTGAGAAAGGCGCGAGGCTTCGTCGCCGAAGCCGCTCGTGCGGTTGCCGTCATATCAACCTCCATGGGCATCGCTTAACTTTCAGCACTGCCCAGACCGTGAAAGCCATCAGCCCAGACACCCAGCGCCCGGAACTCGTTGTCGCTCCATTCACCGAAGATGGCGACGGGATGGCCGCCGGAAATGGCGAGCAACTCCCAGGCGTCCCGATCCGCCATGTTCAGCGGCAACTCTGCGCCCTGAACGTCGCGCAGCCGCCAAGCCCCATGCCGACGCAGGGGAATCACATTTTCAACCGCGAAAGGATAGGCCAACAGCCAGGGATTGACCGCTAGCGCCGCAGCGCGAGCCGCCAGCGCCGCGTCAAAGTCGCGCAGGGCGGGAACCGGTTCGCGCAAGGGCCGGGCGGATTCCGGCGGATTCACCAGCAACGCCCGCAACGGATAAGCCGAAGGATAGAAGGCCAGCTCTGCCTGAACACTCGTTCCCACTACCAGGGGAACGGGAAAGCTGCGCTGGCCGTGCATGAAATCGAGGAGCAGCGCTGGCTGGGCCTGGGTTCGGCCCAGCAGCCAGGTGCGGCGCTCCCACAGTCGATCCCGTTCGGTAAAGACTTGACCCAACACGCACCAGTCATCGGTCACGCGCTGCGGGTTCGCTAAAACCTCCTCTTTATCCATGGCCCAGCCCAGCACAGCGCGGAGATCGCCTTGCAATGATTCCGGCAAGGTCGAAAAGCGGCTCAGACCCTCGGTGATCAAGGACATCCGACCCAGTTGCCCGAGGACCCGTTGCGGCCAGCCGTCGCCGGAATGGATGAAGGATTCCAGGCGGACCATCTCGTTGACCAGGCCGGGGATTTTAGCATCCACCAGCCGCGCCGCCACACCTGCAAAATAAGTCGCCGACTGCTGAGGATACGTCGCCAGACCCTGACGAACCTGATCGGACAACCAGCGCGCCAGTTCCGCGCCGCCCTCGCCCATCTGGTTCAACCGCTTCGCCGCACGTTTGGCGGCGGCTTCGGCGTCTGCGGGAGCGTCCTTTTTTCCAGCAGCCACCGCAGCCTGCTTTTCAACTTTCCCATGCCGCACCGCCAACCAGTCGGCGACCCACGGCGGCGGATCGCCGATTTGCACTGTCGCCGGTTTTTCCACCGCCAGCCACAGCAGGCCCAGACCGTGTTTGCAGGGAAACTTGCGACTGGGGCAGGTGCATTTGAACGCCGGGCCGCCGAGATCGACAGAAACCTGGTAAGGCTTGCTGCCGCTGCCCTGACACTCGCCCCACAGCGCGTTTGCAGATTGTCCCAGGGTCGGCCATTTCGCTGAATTCACCAGCCCGCGCCCAGCCTTCACCGACGCGGCGTCCGGCGCCAATGCGGTAATTTGTTCCATCGTGAGGTTCATGTCGCTGACCTTCAATCTTTCCAGGGCCGTTCACATTCCTGGTATCGCCGCCAAACCTCGGCGAACTGGCGTTCATGGATATCCAGCCGACACCCATACCAGCCTTCGATGACCTGCCGGGCGATGGAAAGCGGTTTAAGACCCGCCTCGTCCAGCAACCGCCGGGCGACCGTGATGTCATTCATCACGCCCAGGCAGTCCTGCACATCGGACAACGCGCTCAGCACCATCCTGACCGCCGGCACCGGATATAAACTGGCGAAAAAATCCAATGCATAGCGCAGTTCCTTGATCCGAATCCGCAGGGCATGACGTTCCTCGGCGGATAACCCGGCGAACGCCTCGCCCCGCTTCATGGCTCGCCGGTGGTCGCATTCGAGCAGGGGCGTTGCGAATTCCAGCACCGGTTCCGCCAACGGCTGACGCTGCTCATCGCTCAGATCCTCCCGCCAGGCGCGGCGCTCCAGCCAGTCGGCAAAGCGTTGCATCATCAAAGAATAATGGGGTTGCTCCAGTGCGTCCCGCAGCGTCTGATGATGACGCTGGCGAAGAATTTCCGCCGCGCCCCGAAACAATGACAAGCTGCGTTTGCGCGGAAAATGAGCGAATACCGGCGCCATTCCCTCTTCCAGGAACACATCCCAGTCACGGGCCGGCCCTAGGAACCCATTGAGCCAGCGGAGGTCTGCAACCAGAGTGGCGCTGGTCTCACGGGGGATCAGTGGACGGAAAATCTTGAGACCGGAGCGCAGTCGTCGAAACGCCACGCGCATCTGATGGACGCCCTCGATTTGACCTTGCTGAACGGCAGGCTGATTGGCTTCGGCATGGCGCAAACAACCGCCGATGATGGCGATGAACGCCTCTTCGCTGGACGCATTGGGCGCCAGCCGAACGGGGTTGGCTTTAACATGCAGGAGGGTTTCAGAGGTCATGAGAAAGACACCAGTGAATAACTATGCTTAAGATACCGCTTGTTCAATCATTCGTTCGAGGAGACTCATAAATTATGACCAAAACACTGGGATATGCTGCACAAAGCGCGACGACGCCCCTGGATGCTTTCCGCTTTGAGCGGCGTGAACCGGGGCCGCACGATGTTCAGATTGAAATTCTCTACTGCGGCGTCTGCCATTCGGACATTCACACCGCCCGCAACGAGTGGAAGGGCACCACCTACCCGGTGGTGCCGGGTCATGAAATCGTGGGACGGGTGACGAAAGTCGGCAATGAAGTCACGGCTTTCAACGTCGGTGATCTAGCCGGCGTCGGCTGCATGGTCGATTCCTGCGGAACCTGTCCCGACTGTCACGAAGGCCTGGAACAGTATTGCACAACCGGCGCGATCTTCACCTACAACAGCCCTGATCCGCATACGGGCAAAATGACTTACGGCGGCTATTCCCAGCGGATCGTCGTCGATGAGCGCTTTGTGCTGCGCGTGTCGGACAAGCTGCATCTGCCGGCGGTCGCGCCGTTGCTGTGCGCGGGCATCACCACCTACTCGCCATTGCGGCAATGGAAAGTGGGCAAGGGTCAGAAAGTCGGCATCGTCGGTCTGGGCGGCTTGGGTCACATGGGGCTGAAATTCGCCCATGCTCTCGGCGCGTATACGGTGTTGTTTACCACCTCGCCGGGGAAAGCGGCGGACGCCAAACGGCTGGGTGCGGATGAGGTAGTGATCTCGAAAAACTCTGACGAGATGCAGTGCCATCTCAACAGCTTCGATTTCATTCTCAACACGGTCGCCGCGCCGCACAATCTGGACGCTTATCTGGAATTGCTCAAGCGCGACGCGACGATGTGTCTGGTCGGCGCGCCGGAAGACCCGCATCCCTCACCGAACGTGTTCAATCTGGTATTCCGTCGTCGTCGGCTGGCGGGATCGCTGATCGGCGGCATCAAGGAAACCCAGGAGATGCTCGACTTCTGCGCCGAACACCACATCGTTTCGGACATCGAGATGATTTCCATGCAGCAGATCAACGAAGCCTACGAGCGGATGCTGCGCAGCGACGTCAAGTATCGGTTTGTGATCGACATGGCATCGCTGAAATAATCGCAACCCTCCATAACCCTCCCAGGGCGTTGCCCTGGGCGATCTAATGAATCTGCCTCGTCTATCATAAACTACAGACGCTTTACTCAATTAAATATTTTATGTACAAAGTTTTACATGATAAATAAGAATGATTATCATTTGATAATCATTCGCCGATTACTGCTATCCGGTTGAATGTCCACATCCAACATCCCCGGAGTCCTTCATGTTCCAAGCGTCGAACCCGCGCATTCTGTTGTCAATCTTCGGCCTGCTGACCAGCCTGCTGACGCCGCCGGCGCTGGCCAGCGGTGAAGTCAATGTCTACTCCGCCCGCAAGGAAGACCTGATCAAGCCGTTGCTGGATGATTTCAGCAAACAAACCGGCATCAAGGTCAATCTGGTCACCGGCAAGGAAGAGGCCCTGTTACAGCGCCTGCAAAGCGAGGGCGTCAACTCGCCCGCTGATGTACTGCTCACCTCCGATGCTGGTCGGCTGGCCGCTGCGCAACAAGCCGGCGTCTTGCAGGCGGTCCAATCCGCGTCGCTGAACCAGAACATTCCTGCGATCTATCGCGATCCTGACGGCTACTGGTATGGGCTATCAGTGCGCGCCCGGCCCATCATTTACGCCAGGGATCGGGTCAAGCCGAAGCAACTATCGACTTACGAAGCGCTGGCCGATCCGCAGTGGAAAGGCAAGCTGTGCCTGCGCTCCTCCGACAGCGTTTATAACCAGTCGCTGGTCGCGGGCATGATCGCCCATCACGGCGAGGCAAAAACTGAAGCCTGGGCCAGGGGTCTGGTCGCCAATCTCGCCCGGCCACCTAAAGGCGGGGATCGTGACCAAATCAAGGCGGTCGCCGCCGGCGAATGCGATGTCACTCTGGCCAATACCTACTATCTGGGCGGCATGATCAGTTCCAGCGACGACGCGGAAAAACAGGCCGCTGCCCAAGTCGCCGTCTTCTGGCCCGATGTCCAGACTACCGGCGTTCACGTCAACGTCAGCGGGGCGGGAGTAACTGCCCATGCCCGCCAGCGCGATAACGCCATTAAATTGCTGGAATTTCTGGCCAGCGACCAAGCCCAGCGCTGGTACGCTGAGGTCAATAGTGAATATCCGGTCAATCCCGCGATTCCGCCCAGCGCCACGCTCAAATCCTGGGGCGAGTTCAAGGCCGACACACTGAACGTCGCGAAACTGGGTGAATTGAACGCCGCTGCCGTCAAGCTCATGGATCGGGCGGGGTGGAAATAGATCGATCCCGTTTTCAGATGCCCCCATACACTAACCCTCCCCCGCAAGGGGGGAGGGGATTTTGGTCACTGGCGGCAGGCATCGACCGCTGGACCGTATTAGTCGTCGGTCTGGCGATGCTGCTGGCCCTGCCCGTGTTGACCGTATTCCTCACCGCCCTGCAACCGCCGGGCGAGGTCTGGCGGCATCTGGCCGATACCGTACTCGCTGATTATGTGCTGAACTCGGTCACGCTGATGATCGGGGTTGGCGTCGGCACCCTACTCATTGGCGTCCCCACTGCCTGGTTGACCGCAACCTGCGAGTTCCCCGGCCGACGGGGGTTCGAGTGGGCGCTGTTACTGCCCATGGCCATTCCCGCCTACATCATCGCTTACACCTATACCGGCCTGCTGGATTTCGCTGGTCCGGTGCAAACCTTCCTGCGTCTCACGTTCGGTTGGACCCGGCAAGATTACGCATTCCCCGAAATCCGCTCCCTGCCCGGCGCAATCCTCATGCTGGCGCTGGTGCTGTATCCCTACCTTTATCTGCTGGCACAGGCGGCGTTTCTGGAACAGTCAGCGGCGGTGCTGGAAGTCAGCCGCAGTCTGGGCGCGGGATCCTGGCGGCGCTTCCTGACCATCACCTTGCCGCTGGCGCGCCCGTCATTGATCGCCGGGATGTCGCTGGTGCAAATGGAGGCACTGGCGGATTACGGGACAGTGCAATACTTCGGGGTTAGCACCTTCACCACCGGCATTTTCCGGGTCTGGTTCGGCATGAATGACGCCACTGCCGCCGCGCAACTGGCGGCGTTGCTGCTGCTGTTCGTCCTGACGCTGCTGGTCCTGGAACGGCTGTCGCGGCGACAGGCGCGTTTTCACCACACCGGCCAACGCACACAGCGCCCGCCGCGCCTGCGACTATCGGGCTGGCGGCGCTGGCTGGCGACCGGAGCCTGTCTGCTGCCGCTGCTCTTGGGGTTTCTCATTCCCGCCGGACAGTTGATCGTCTGGACCTGGCGCACCGCTCCGCAGGTCGTCGATGATCGCTTTCTGGAACTGGCCGGCCACAGTCTGGGGCTGGCCGGTGGCGCGGCCCTGTTGATCCTGCTGTTAGCCTTGCTGCTCGGCTACGGTCAACGCCTGCGGCCCCGTCCCGTGGTGCGGTTGGCGGTGCGCAGCGCCGGACTGGGTTACGCCGCCCCCGGCACGGTGCTGGCGATTGGCGTCATGTTGCCGTTCGCCGCCATCGACCGGAACGTGGATAGTTGGGCGCGGGAATGGCTTGGCCTGTCCACCGGACTGCTGTTCAGCGGAACGCTGTTTACCCTGCTGTTCGCCTACTGCGCCCGGTTCCTGCCGGCGGCGCTGCACAGCGTCGAGGCCGGACTGACCCGCATCCGCCCCAGCATGGACGACGCCGCCCGCGCATTAGGCGCTGAACCGCACGGCGTCTTGTGGCGGGTTCACATTCCGATCCTGCGCGGCAGCCTGTTGACCGCCCTGTTGCTGGTGTTCGTGGATGCGCTGAAGGAACTGCCGGCGACCCTGATTTTGCGCCCGTTCAATTTCAACACCCTGGCGGTGCGCGCCTTTGAACTAGCCTCGGACGAACGGCTGGCCGATTCGGCCAGCTTCGCCTTGGCTATCGTGCTGGCCGGCATTGGGCCAGTGATTTTGCTCAGTCGCGCCATCAGCCGCTCCGACCATGCCCCCCTTCCTTGAACTGACTGACCTCGACATCGCCTACCCGCCCCGCAAGGTGATCCGGGAGGTGTCACTGATCATGCACTGCGCCGGCATCGGCTGCCTGCTGGGTCCCAGCGGCTGCGGCAAGACGACGCTGTTGCGGGCGATTGCCGGATTTGAACCGGTGCAACAGGGTTTAATCCGCTTGGAGGGTGTTGAACTCAGCCGAGCGGGTTGGACGCTGCCGCCGGAGCAACGGCGCATTGGCCTGATGTTTCAGGACCTGGCACTGTTTCCGCACCTGACCGTCGCGGACAACATCGCCTTTGGCCTGCGCGGCTGGAAAGGGTCGGAACGACGAGCGCGGGTCAGTGATTTGTTGCGATTAGTGGAACTGGCCGACTTCGCCAAGCGCTATCCGCATCAACTGTCCGGCGGCCAGCAACAACGGGTCGCGCTGGCCCGGGCGCTGGCTCCGCGTCCGCGATTGTTATTGCTGGACGAGCCATTTTCCAGCCTCGACGTAACCTTGCGGGAAGATCTAGCGCGAGAGGTGCGCTGCATTCTGCTGCGGGAAGGGACTGGCGGGCTGTTGGTCAGTCATGACCAGTTCGAGGCTTTCACCTTTGCGGACGAAATTGGCGTGTTGCAAGAAGGCCGGCTGCGGCAATGGGACACGGCCTACAACCTTTATCACCGTCCGGCGGATCGCGTTGTCGCCGATTTCATCGGTCAGGGCGTTCTGCTGCCGGGTCAGGTCGGGGAGCAGGGCCGCGTCAACACCGAACTGGGCGACGTTGACGGAAAGCCGCCCGTCGGTTGTGTAGCGGGCGATGATGTGGAGATTCTGGTGCGCCCGGATGATGTGATTCACGATGACGCCAGCCCGCTCCAGGTGGAGGTCGCAGAACGGGCGTTTCGCGGCGCAGAATTTCTCTACACGCTCAAATTGCCCAGCGGGGCGCGGCTGTTATGCCTGGCCCCCAGCCATCATAACCACGCCATCGGCCAGCGCATCGGCATCCGCCTGGACATCGATCATTGGGTGATGTTTCGGCGGAATCGAGCCGTCAGTTGTGTTGAAGCACCGCCCGTTCCCGCATCCTGACAGGAGCAATCGGTCGGTCGTCTTTACCGATGATCGACGTTCACCCCCGGGGCAGAGAACCGGCTATCGTCTGCCGCACCACATCGATTTCGGCGGGTGTGAACCGGCGCTGGTCGTTGACGGTAAAGTTCACTGGCAAATTCAGTCGCTTGACGAAGCTGACTACCGCCAGATCGCACAGTCGCCGCTGCGGCTGGACGCCGGAAGGTACGCCGCCGCCAATTTCGCTCACATCACTGAGCGTTCCCGCCGCCAGGGCGTGCAACACTTCCGGCGAATCCAGCTCCCGTAACACCGACAGCAGGAATTCCCGCTCCGCCAACGAACCCTCGGCGCTGGTTTGCAGCAGCATCAGCCGCCCGGCCTGATCGCCCAGGCGGGACAGGCTCACAGCGATCGCCAGATTGACCGGCACGACCGGCGCCCAAGTCGCTAGTTCGGTTTGCGCATCGCCGGCCCGCTTGCGCAAATCCTTCAACGCTTTCAAGGTCGGTTCACCCGGAAAGTAACCCAGCAGCAGCAGCGCGGCGGCGGCATCGTTACCTTGATCGACGCTGGCGCGCAGGGCCTCACCCACTTCAGGACGCTTCGCCCATTGCACGGGATCGTGCTGTTCATAGAGCGCCAGCGCGGCGCGGGCGCGGATATCCTGCAACGGATCGCGCAACGCCAGCGCCAGTAAGGGAATAGCGGCGGGATCGTTAGATGCCGTCAAGAGCGCGGCCGCCTGCTGACGCACCATTTCATTGTCGTCCTGCAGGTAGGGTTTTAAATAGGGAATAATCTGGGCGCCCTGTTCGGCGAGTTGCGAGATCAGCTCGTAATTTTCCTGGCGAGCGGCGGCGAAAGCGGTGTTGACCTGAGCAGCGATATCATCGTTCATGGCGATTCCTCTGGAAAGTTGAAGGGTGAGCAGGAGCGTCATACCCAGCAGGGGCAGGAAGGATCTGGCCCAGTCGTTCATGGCTATCCACCTTCATGGATTCATGATGTTGGCGTGGGTCTTGAGTACCAGTTGGCCGCGTTGATCAGTGATGCCATACATCAGCAGGGGTTTGTCAGCCGCGCCGTAGAGATCGCCGCATCCCAGCGTATGGCCGAGTTCGTGGGTCAGCGTGTCGCCGACATTGGTTCCCGCGTGGTCTTCGAAGATGCAGTTCTTGCCCAAGGTGCCCGCATCGGTATCATCATGATTGGGATTGATATCCTGTTCGTATTCCCAGACGAAAAACACGTTGAAATCGGCCGAGGCGTCGCCCTTGGCCGTAACTAGATCCCATTCGTGTTCGCTAGCCGGTACGCCGGGCAGGTGCGAGGAGAACCGCACGACCGCGCCCAGGTCCTTATTAATCTTGACGCTGATCGCCCGCTGCTTGGTTACGGCCACATTCGCCTGCGGCAGGAGAATATCGTTCATCGTCTTGACCCAGCCATCAATGCTGCTCACGCTGCGCGTGGTTTTATGACTGGCGCTGTCTTCAACCAAGTGGAACGAGGCCCGGACGGTCTTTTTAGTCTTGACTGCGACTTCGAGACTGGCCACCGTGGTCGCGCCATCCTTGACATCGATAAAGGTCGTTCCCTTGATCTTGCCCTTGATGATCAGCTCTCGGCCACCATGCACGAAACATTGGGGTACATCCTCCACCGTAGCAACGCCCAGGTTGCGACTGACGACGGTGAGATTAGCGGCATTCTTCAGAATGACCGTTTTCTGCCCGCTCATGGGAACCATCTGCCAAGGGGGGTTGACCGTGCCGTCAAAACCGTCCTTGGGTTTCTTTTGTTCAAACACAGGCTTGCTCGCGGGAGGCGCTGGCGTTGCGCCCGGACCGGTATAGGTCACGCCCAGCGCTCCCCAGGTTTTCGGCCCAACGATGCCATCGACCTTCAGCACTTTCATTTGCTGGAAAGTGCGGGTAGCGGCATCCGTTTTTGACCCGAAAATACCGTCCTCTACCAACTTCTTTCCCTGAGGTAGTTTGGGTAGAGGGACTTTCTGATTCAACAGCCCCTGTAGCAGTTTGACATCCGGTCCAGTGCTGCCTTTTTGAATCATGCGATTTGCAGTTGCCATCGTTCTTTCTCCACGCCGCTTGCTGTAAGTATAAGTGATTTAACAGCATCAAATTCTATGCCAATCAATAACTGTATTTATTAGCGCCTTATTTTTGATTAGGCTTGCTTTTAACCCAGTCATTTTCGAAAAAACCGGTTCTTTTAGGCTGATCGGTTCATTCCGAACCGGTCAATTTAGCTATCAGGGTTCGAAGCGGACGCTGGCTAATATGTCTCATTAATAAAACAAATGATTTTTGAAAGGCGAAAATGATGCATGATTTATAGGGGAAAAGGGTTAAAATGGCGTATTGATTCATTCGCCCTCCCTTGATCCCTTGTTAATTAAGGTATTCCCATGCTGGATCTGACCGAGTCCGTTGCGGAACACGCAACGCCTGCTGCCCCCGAGAAAACCGGTGCTGAAATCGCCATCGATGTCCTCAACGAACTGGGCGTCGAATACCTTTTCGGCCACACCGGCGGCGCAATCATCCCGTTACATGCCGAGATGAACCGGCGAATGCGCCAGGGACGGAAGACGCCCCGTTTCATCCTCTGTCGTCAGGAGGGTGGAGCGGGTCATGCCGCCGAAGGTTACGCTCGGGCCAGTGGCCAGATTGGGGTGGCGCTGGTCACCTCCGGGCCGGGGGCCACCAACCTGGTCACGCCCATCGCCGATGCCTACAAGGATTCCATCCCTTGTGTGTTCATCACTGGCCAGGTGCCCAGTTCCATGCTCGGTAAGGACGCTTTCCAGGAAGTGGATATGGTGGGCATTACCCGTTCCATCACCAAGCACAACTATCTGATCAAGGAGAGCGATGATCTCGCCGGGGTGTTGCGCCAAGCTTTCTTCGTCGCCGGCAGCGGTCGACCCGGCCCGGTGGTCATCGACATTTGCAAGAATGCCCTGATCGGCCAGTCCGTTGTCAGCCACCAACCCCGGCGCTTGCGGGGCTATCATCCCCAGGTAACGATGCATCGACCTACAGCGGATCGCCTGCTGGCGGCGCTGGCCCAGGCGCAACGTCCGGTCATTCTGGCGGGCGGCGGCGTCATCAGCGGTGAAGCCAGCGCCGAATTACGGCGGTTTGTGGATCACTATCAGTTGCCGATCACCCTGACCTTCATGGGACTGGGCGCAGTGCCTCACGACCACCCGCTGTTTCTGGGGATGCCGGGGATGCATGGCACGGTCGCGGCGAATCGGGCGTTGCGGGACGCCGATTTCATTCTCAACATCGGCGCGCGCTTTGATGATCGAGTCGCGGTGCGGGAGTTCGGCCACGGCAAGACTCTCGCCCATGTCGATATCGATGCGACCGAGATTAACAAGGCGATTCCGGTGCAGTACGCGCTGCGGGCCAGCGCCCGGGATTTCCTGCTTCACGCCAACCATCCTGATCATCTGGCCTGCCTTTCCCACGCGGCATGGCTGGATACGCTCCGGGCCTGGAAGCAGGAACATGCGCCGGGCTACCGTGCGGGTGGGAACTTCATCAAGCCCCAGCAGTTCATTGAAGAGCTGTCCCGGTTGACCTGTCAAAGCAGCGTTGTGGTGACCGGCGTCGGCCAGCATCAGATGTGGGCGGCGCTGTTCTACAACTACCAGGAGCCGCGCCAGTGGATCAGTTCCGGGGGACTGGGGACGATGGGTTTTGGCCTGCCCGCCGCGATGGGTGCCTGTTTCGCCCGCCCGGACAAGACGGTGATCTGCATCGACGGCGACGGCAGTTTCCAGATGAACCTGCAGGAGCTGGCGACCATCGCGGCTCACCGTATTCCGGTCAAGGTATTCATTCTCAACAATGGCTTCCTGGGTATGGTTCGGCAGTGGGAAGACATGTTCAGCCAGGGCCATCATTACGAGACCTGTCTGGCCCGCACGGTGGATTGTGATCCGGCCTGCATCGAGAGCAAGGAATGCCGGACGCCGAATCCCAATTATCTGAACCTGGGGCGGGTATTTCCCGGCATTGAAACCGTGCGCATCACCCGGCCCGGGGAAATCTGCGAGGGCATCGAACGGGCGCTGGCCTATGAGGGGCCGTGCGTGGTGGATGTCTGGGTCGAACGCGCCGAGGATGTGAAGCCGATGATTCCGCCGGGCGGACGCCTGGCGGATATGATTCATACGGTGGAGTGAACGCGGAAACCGGGAGGGGCTACCAGGGACTGACCCCGGTTTCCAAGAATTCGGATCAGTTGGTCCAGTCTTCGATCGGCAAGTCGGCAACCTGACCGAAAGCCCGGTCGCTGGTCACCAGTACCGCACCGATGCCCAGTGCGTGCGTAGCGATCAGCAAATCCAGCGGCGCTAATATGTTGCCCAGACCCTCCAGATTGGCCCGTACTGTTCCGTAACGCTCGGCAATGGCGCTGTCCCACGGCAGCACATCGACGCGCCGTAAGAGTTCCTGCACGGCCAGGTGAAGTCGCTTGGCCTCTGGCCGCCGTGCCAAGCCAAAAAGCAATTCGCCTGCGGTGATCGCTGACAGGCACAGGGAGACCATGGGGGCGGCGACCACGCGCTGCGCGACTGCCGGATGTTTTTTAATCAGGTAGCTCACCGTGTTGGTGTCGAGCATATACCGCTTCATTCGCTCCACCCGGTGAAGGGATCGCGCTCGGAGATTCCCCGGTTGCGCTCGTTTTGGTCCAGGAAATCGGCGGGTACATCAACGTCCTTGAGCACCGCGAAGAAACTCTCCCAAGTGGCGGGTTTGCGCGACAAGATCACGTCACCCGTGTCAGGGTCTTGGCGGATGAACACTTCCTGAGTATCGAACCGATAGGCGGCCGGCAAACGCACGGCTTGGCTGCGACCATTGGTAAACAGTTTAGCGACTTGGCGCATAGCGGCACCCTCATAGCAATGATAGATACCAAAGTATATGCCTAACAGCGGACTCTATCAAGGATTCTGCTGAATCGAGGCTACACGAGTCCATGCCGATCAGTGCACATTAATCTTCCCCGCATCCGGCTCGCTGCAATGGTCCAGAATCACCGCCCGTGCGGCGTTCCGCAACCGCACTGCCGCTAACCCGTCATCGCCGGTTGGTCTGGTGGGGAAATCGTCCGATCGATTCCTTCACAGGACTTTCAAAGGTTGATGACGGAACAAATTGACCGACGAAATTCCTGAATGAACCCCCTGCATCCAGAACGGTTCACTCCCCGCGCCCGTTGGCGGGGGAGTGAGTTTCTCAAGCACGCACCACCTGAATGCGTCGGCCCTGGGGACTGGTCTGCTCAGCGCTCATCGTGCGCTCGGCAATCGGCGGCTGACCCGTCCGGCGGTCGAAGATTATCAACCAGCCCGTATCCAGCCCCAGCCCCGCCAGATAGCTGTCCAACTGCGCCAGCCCGGCCTGGAGCGGATCCCGGTCGCCGTCGCGCCAAACCTTGAGTTCCATCCCCAACGTCACTGCACGATAGCGCAGACAGAGATCCATCCGTCCCGACCCGATGGCGTATTCCCGCTCCAGCGTCCCCTCGCCATTAACCACCCGGTGCAGGAAGGCCATCAGCACCAGATGCGGGGCGATTTCGTGATAGGGCGCGCTGCCCAGCAACGGCTGGCCGTGCTGGCGCCAGAAGGCCAGAAAGGCGTCCAGCAGGCGTTCGGGATGGAGACCGCCGTCAGCGTTCAACCAGGTCGGGGTGATCTGGGGCAGAGTATCCTGGGGACCGCTGGCGAGGGCGCGCGGCAGGACTTCGCGGTAGATCGGATTAGCGACCACCAGTCCGCCAGCGCCATCGCGGCGCAGCAACCCCAAGTCGACTAGATACTGGCGGTCGTCTTCCGGCCCGGCGTCCATCAGCGTCCCGGCCAGCATCGGCTCAATGACCCGCCGCACCCGCTCCTCACGCAGCTTGTCGGCCAATTGATCCAGATGAGTGACCCGGTTGATGATCAGATACTCTTTAGCCTGGTCAATGAGGTCGACGGTCACCGGCCGGCTGCGGTCCCGTCCTTCCGGCTGGCGAAAACAGACGTGATAAGCCAGGGCGTTGACCAGCCAGGGCTGGCCCTGGGTCAGGTCCCAAACCCGCGCCAGCGCCTCGGCGGTGAAGACCTGTCCGGTCTCGGCCGTATGTTCCCGGAGCAGGGTGGCGACCTCGTCCGCCGTAAAATCGCCCAAGCGCAGCGACTCGGCCTTGATGTTGAAGGCGCTGCCGCCGGTGATGGGACTGGGTTCGGAGCGGGCGTGAATTCGATAGTCGCGCAGATCGCGAACCCCGCACAGGATCACCGTCTGCGGGAAGCGCCGTGGGCGTTTAAGATAGCCGGCGCGCAACTGGCGCAGCAGGGAAATTAGCGTATCCCCGATCAGCGCATCCACTTCGTCGAGCATCAAGACGAGGGGTTGTGGCGTGCTGGCGCACCACTGGCTGAGGAAGCCGCCCAGCGCCGAACCTGGTGGCGTGGTCGCCAGGACCTGCCGCGCCAGTTCGGGCGCCTTATCCTCGCCGGACCACTCCTGCGCCCAGGCGGCAATATCAGTCACCACCGTGGCCATGCCTTGATCGACCTGCTCGCGATAGGCCTGCGCTCCCTCGATGTTGGCGTAAACGGCCCGGTAGCGTCCTTCACGGTTCAGATAATCCATCAACGCCAGCAGGCAACTGGTCTTGCCGGTCTGGCGCGGGGCGTGGAGCAGGAAGTATTTTTTCTGGTCGATCAGCCCCAACACTTCTTCCAGATTCCAGCGGCGCAGAGGCGGCAGACTGTAGTGGTCTTCAGGCCGCACCGGGCCTTCGGTGTTGAAAAAGCGCATGGCGTGACTCCGGGTTACCTTTAATCAAACTGAACCAGCGCCCCTAATCCCCTGCATCCGATTCACCGCAATGGCGCAGAATCACCGCCCGCGCCGCATCCCGCAGCCGCACTGCCGCTGACCAGTCATCGCCATCCGGCATGATCGGCGACTCAACGATCACCTCCAATGCGCCCCGGCGCGGGAACCAGGAACCGGCGCGCAGGATCGCCCGGGTGCCGCGAATCGTCACCGGTACGACGGGCGCACCGGCCTGCGCCGCCGCCATAAATGCGCCCAGGCGGAAGGTCAACAAACCGGGCATCCGTTTGAACGTGCCTTCGGGGAAGAAGCCCAGCGATTGACCGGCGCGAGCGGCTTCGGCCACCTTGCGCGCCTCTTCCACGCTGCGCTGTACATCGAAACGCTCGACGAACAGCGTGCCGATCCGTTCCAGAGGCTTCCCAATCCAGCGATTGTCCAGCAATTCCCGCTTGGCGACGTAATGGAAATGCCGGGGAATCGCCGCCATCAGCACATAGGCGTCCAGATAGCTGGAATGGTTGGCGACCAGGACGCAGGAACCGACGGGCAAATGCTCCAGACCGCGCACCTTCAGCGAGGTCCCGGTCAATTGCGCCAGCAACAGCGTGGCCATCCGGCCCAGCGCCCAGCGCCATTCCCGTTTCGGCAGGGTCATAATCCCCAGCCAGGTCAGCGGGGCCAGCAGTCCGAACATCGTCCAGGCGTACCCAGCGAACAGTCGCTCGCCCAGCCCGCGCCATGCCTTGCGCAACTGCGCCCAGCCGCTGGACAGCGTAATCCGCGTCAGTTGCAGCCATAACGCCCGGCCACCACGTCCCAGCGCATTGCGTTCATACAAATCCCGGATCGCCACCCGGCGAATCTTGCCGCTGGAGGTTTTCAGCACCGAACGCGGCGGGGCCAGCTTCACGTCGTCCGGGGGAACGCCCAGCAAATCCACGCTGGCGTTGACAATGCGTTGGCGTAAATGCTCCAGCGCTTCGGGTTGGACGGCGCGGGTTTCCGCTACCACCACCAGCCGCTCGCTGCCGGTCGCCGGGTCGTCACTGGCGAACACGGCGACGCACCCTTTGCGAATGCCCGGAATCTCCCCAATCGCCTGCTCCAGCTCGTAGGGATAGATATTGCGCCCGCCACGAATGATCAAATCCTTGACCCGTCCGGTCAGATACACGTCGCCCTCAGCCAGATAACCGCGATCTCCCGAATCCAGCCAGTCATCGCCATGCGGGAACAGCCGGCGCGTCGCTTCGGGATTGTGGTAATAACCGGCGGTCGCCGAGGGACCTTTGAACTCCAGGCGACCTTCCCGCCGATCGGGCAACTCCCGGCCCTGCTCATCGACAATGCGGATTTGATGGCCGGGCAGCGGGGCGCCGCAGTCAGGCACTTGCAAAATCGCCGCTTCATCCGGGGTCGCCGGTTCGGCCCGGCCGTGAAGCATCAAAGCGTCGCGCCGCACCCGGTCGATCACCGGCCCCCGATTCGGCGGTTGCAGCGCCAGTCCGACCGAACATTCCGCCAGTCCATAGACCGGGGCCATAGCGTCTCGCCGAAAACCGTAAGGCGCAAAGCGGGCGATGAACCGCTCCATCGTGGCCGGGTTGACCGGTTCCGCGCCGTTGAGGGCCATCCGCCAGGAACTTAGATCCAGACCTTCCAGTTCATGATCCTGAATGGCGCGGGCGCACAGTTCATAGGCGAAATTGGGTGCGGCAGCCAGCGTGCCATGATGGCGATGAATGGCCCGCAGCCAGCGCACGGGCCGGGCCAGAAAACTCAGCGGTGACATGACCACCAGCGGGAAGGCATAGTACAGACTGCCCAGACAGGCACCGATCAGCCCCATGTCGTGATAGAGCGGCAACCAACTGACGAAGACATCATCGGCGCTGGCCCCGACCGTCGGCCCCATGGCCCGCAGGTTAGCCAGCAGATTGGCGTGGGTCAGCATCACGCCCTTAGGATCGCCGGTGCTGCCGGAGGTGTATTGCAGGAAGGCCAGATCCTGGGTTTTCAGCGCTGCGTCGCGCCAGGCCGCCGGCTCCTGCTGCATTTCTTCGGCGGTGACAACGTGTTGCAAGCACTCCACCTGCGCCTGGAGCAGCCGCGCCACCAGCTTGGCTTCCGGCACGGTGATCAGCGCTACAGCCTGGGCGTTGCCCAGCAACCGGGCATGGCGGCGCAGGTGTTCTTCAATTTGCGAGGGACGCACCGGTGGATAAATCGGCACGGGCACCCCGCCGGCCAGCAGAATGCCGAAAAAGCTGAGGAAGTATTCAGCGCTGGTGGGCAGCATGATGGCCACGGTCTGGCCGGGTTGCAACCCGCGTTCGCGCAACCCGGTGGCCAGCGTCCGCGCGCCTTGGCGCAGACTGGCGTAGGTGAAGGTCGTATCGATCTGGTCGTGATGGCCGTAAATCTGGATGGCGACCCGGTCGGGATGGGCGTCGGTGTGCCAGTCCAGAACGTCCACCAGCGTTTGCGCACGAGTCGGAGCGCCGGCGGTGGAAGGCCCGACCTGCGGCACCGGTTCTGCCGTCAATTCCAATTCCGGGGTCATCGATTCGCCCCGTGCTTTCATAATTAATTGCAGCAAGTCACGCGGTGTCTCAATCAGCAGCACCTGTTCATTCAGCCGCACCTGGAACGCCCGCTCCACGCGCTGCAACAGTTCGGTCCGCGCCAGGCTGTCCAGCGCTAGGTCGCGGTCAACATGGCTGTCCAGCGAGAGCGTTTCAATCGCACGTTCCGACTGACGAATCTCCCGCAGCAACTCCCGCAACAGCTCCAGCAGGCGGGGCGCAACGGCTTCGACGGAAGCCACGGTTTCAGCGGAGGCAGGCCATCCAGCGTGATCGGCAGACATAAAGGCAGTCCGTGGGGGTGATGGTTGGAAAACGGGGGCAGCCGGCACGGGGAGGGCCACCCAACAAATCCAGATCGTCGTTTATACTAAACTTGACGTTTTCCTGAATCTACCACAGAGACCTCTATGGACGGGTCAACCCAGACCGTTGCGTGGACGCTCGATCACACAAGCGCTGATGACCACGCCGGTACAGATTGCTGAATTCATCCAGTTCTGGAGTGATAGCACGCTCACGGAACGCAGCGGATCGCAGTCACATTTCAATCAACTCTGTCGGCTGCTGGAAATCCCTGAACCGGCAATGGCCGATCCGCACGGCGAATGGTTCACTTTTGAAAAGGGTGTGAAAAAGACCGGCGGGAGCCAGGGTTGGGCGGATGTGTGGCGCAAGGGCTGCTTCGCCTGGGAATACAAGGGCAAGCACAAGGATTTGGGCGCGGCGCTGCGGCAATTGCAGCAATACGCGCTGGCGCTGGAAAATCCCCTGCTGTTGATCGTCAGTGATTTTTTAACGATTGAGATCCACACGAATTTCCCGAATACCGTTAATGTCACGCACCGGCTGACGCTGGACGATCTGGCCGATCCGGCGAAGTTTGATCTGCTGCGTTGGGCGTTCCTGTACCCTGAACGGTTGCAACCGTCCCGGACGCGGGAGGCGGTCACCCAGGATGCGGCGACGCTGTTGGGCGGGTTGGCGCAACGCCTCCGCCAGCGCGGTCATGATCCGCAGGCGGTCGCCCATTTCATGACCCGGTCGCTGTTCTGCCTGTTCGCCGAGGACATTGGCCTGTTGCCGGACCAGTTATTCAGCAACCTGTTAGCCGAGGCGCGGCGCACCCCCGCTGACTTCCCGGCGCTGGCGGGGGATTTATTCCACGCCATGCATCAAGGCGGGCGCTTCGGTCTCCAGCGGATTCCCTGGTTCAACGGTGGGCTGTTCGATGACGACCGCTGCCTGCCGTTGGAGCGGGCCGATCTGGATACGCTGCATTCCGCGACGGCGCTGGACTGGTCGGCGATTGAACCGGCGATCTTCGGGACGTTGTTTGAGCGCGGGCTAGACCCGGACAAGCGCAGTCAACTGGGCGCGCATTACACCGATGCCGCTTCGATCCGCCGGTTGATTGAGCCGGTGATTCGTGACCCGCTGTTGGCGGAGTGGGCTGCGGCCAAAGCGGATATTGAGGATCGCTTGGCGAAGAACCGGGCCAAGGCGCGTCAGCAGGCGACGGATCGGCTACACGGCTTTTTGGAACAGTTGCGGACATTCCGGGTACTTGATCCGGCTTGTGGGTCGGGCAATTTCCTCTATTTGGCGCTGCGGACGCTGAAAGACCTTGAGCATCAGGTGATGCTGGAGGCTGAGGCGCTGGGTCTGCAACGCGGCTTTCCGGCGGTCGGGCCGGAGGCGGTGTTGGGCATCGAGATCAATGCTTATGCGGCGGAACTGGCGCGGTTGACGGTGTGGATCGGCGAGATTCAATGGATGCTGGGCAATGGCTACAGCTTGAACGATCAGCCGATTCTGAAACCGCTGCATCACATCGAGTGCCGGGATGCGTTGCTGGATATCCCTCCTGAATTCCCCCCCTGCCAAGGGGGGGTGTCCCAAAGGGACGGGGGGGTCTTGCCGAACGTGTCGAACCACCCCGGCGCTGCGCGCCACCCCTCCTTGTCCAAGGAGGGGAATTCGGTAAGAGAAGCCACTTGGCCGGTTGCGGAGGCGATTGTCGGTAATCCGCCGTTTTTGGGCGGCTCCAAGCTGTTGCGGGAATTAGGCGATGAGTACGCCGCTCGACTGCGCCATGTCTACGCCGGGCGGGTTCCGGGCGGCGCTGATCTGGTCTGTTATTGGTTCGAGAAAGCGCGGGCGCAGATTGCAGCGGGTCAGGCGCAACGCGCCGGCTTGGTGGCGACGAACTCGATTCGCGGCGGGGCTAATCGCAAAGTGTTGGAGCGCATTCTCGCGACTCCCTCCCCCTTGATGGGGGAGGGTTGGGGTGGGGGTGAGAAACTGGTAATTTTCCATGCATGGTCAGATGAGCCGTGGATCAATAATGGCGCGGCGGTGCGGGTGTCGCTGGTGGGATTTGGTTCGGCAACCGGTGATGCGGTTTTAAACGGCCAGCCCGTGGCGGAAATTTACGCGGATTTGACCAGCCGGCTAACCACTGCTGACGCGATGGATTTAACCCAAGCAAAGCTACTACTTGAAAACTCTAAAATTTGTTTCATTGGTACAAAAAAAGCTGGCGCATTTGATATTACTAGTGAACAGGCACAAGCGTTATTGGGTTTTCCTAATCCCCATAATAAACCTAATTCAGAAGTGCTATTTCCTTGGGTTAATGGAAAATCAATTGCTGGTCGTGAGCCACCAAAATGGATTATTTACTTTGCTGAACTAGATGAACAAAATGCAGCATTATATGAGAGACCCTTTGAGTATATTTATAGAGCCGTCTATACAGAGCGCCAAGTCAATCGGGAAGAACGCGCCAGATTGAAATGGTGGTTACATCGTCGCCCTGCAACTGAGATGCGCCAAGCTACTTTGCTCTTAAAACGCTATATTGCCACACCGCGTGTTTCAAAATATCGCCTATTTGTGTGGGTTCCATCCATAGTCATTTCAGATGATGGCGTTTATATTTTTGCCCGTTCCGACGATGCCACCTTCGGCATCCTGCACTCGCGGTTTCATGAACTCTGGGCGCTGGGAACTTGTACTTGGCTTGGCAAAGGCAATGATCCCCGCTACACACCGACCACCTGCTTCGAGACCTTCCCCTTCCCGGAAGGTGTCTTGACTGATCCAGACCCGGATACCCACTTTCCCGAAATCGCCGCCGCTGCCCGGCGGCTGAACGAACTGCGCGAAAACTGGCTCAATCCCCCCGACTGGGTAGATCGCGTTCCCGAAATTGTCCCCGGCTATCCTGATCGCCTGATCCCCAGACCCGAACATGCCGCCGAACTCAAGCGACGCACCCTGACGAATCTCTACAATCAGCGTCCGGCCTGGCTGGTTCACGCCCATCGCGCCCTCGATGAAGCCGTCGCTGCCGCTTACGGCTGGCCGGCGGACTTGACCGAGGCGGACATTCTGCGCCGCCTGCTGGCGCTGAACCGGGAACGTTCCTGCTACTCTGTTGCCCGCTGATCGACCATGAAGGATTCCATGCCATGACCCGCCTCTCACTTCGCTGCTGGCTGCTTTCGTTACTACTGGGGTCAACCTGCGCGCTGGCTCTGGAAGTCGGTGAAATTCAGGTTCAGTCCGCGTTGAACCAGTTATTCGACGCGACGATTCCCTTGCCGACGTTGACCCCCGAAGAACTGGGCCGGGTTTCCGTCAAAATCGCCTCGCCGTCGATGTTCGAGGAATTTGGTCTTGACCGGGCGGCGACCCTGGCAAATCTGGTCTTTTCGATTCAATACGACGCGGAAGGGCGGGTTTACGTCAAAGTCGTTTCCACCCAGCCGATCCGCGAGCCGTCGCTGGCGTTGCTGCTGGAATTTGGCTGGCCGCGTGGCAAGACCTTCCGCGAATTCACGGTGTTTCTTGATCCCGTGCGACGCCTAGCCCAGCGCCCCAGCAGCCGGACCAAAACGGTGTTGAATGCGCCGGAAGCGCCTGGAGTTGCCCCCGCACCGATTCCAGCGCCAGCCGTCGCTGCCGCCGTTCCTGAGAACCGTGAGCCGGCAGCCTCACCACTCCCGGTGGCAACGCCATCGACTGTGCCGGCCTACAAGCCGGGTGACGTTTATGGACCGGTCGCTCCGGGCGAAGGGCTGTGGGGCATCGCGACCAAGCTCCGGCCCGAGGGAATTACCCGCGAACAAATGATGCAAGCCCTGTTTCAGGCTAATCCGCAGGCATTTTCCAGCGCCGGGATCGGGGGTCTGAAGACTGGCGCCCGGTTACGAATTCCGACCTACCGGGAGATTGCTGACTCTACGGGTTCCCCGATTGCCCGGCGACTGGCGACTGTGGAAGAACCTCCGGCGATACCAGTAGCCGTAGATAGCACTCCACCCCCCAGTACGCCCGAAGTCTTTCCGCTGGTGTTGGCGCCTATTCCTGAACCGGTCGCCGTCACGGAAACGCCAGCGCCCCAACCCACCGCACCGACGCCCCCTGCCCCGGAAGCTGCGCCCTCTCCACCGATTCCTGAACCGGTGGCTGCGGTTGCCGAACCGAAACCAGCACCGGAAACCCCCCAAGCGGCTGAACCCGTCGCCGCTGAACCCGAAAAACCAGCCGCCCCAGAATCGGAAACTCCCCATGCGGCTGAACCCGTCGCCGCTGAACCCGAAAAACCAGCCGCCCCAGAACCGCAACCGCCTCAACCGGCTGAGTCCGTCGCCACCGCGCCAGAAGCAGATTCACCCATTCTGGAACCGGTTTCAGCGACGCCACTGCTGTTTATAGCCGTCTCGGAAATTCTGGCGGACGCCGCACGACTCCCGACGATGGTCATCTCCGAACCAGCGGCTGCGGAGCCATCTATCGCCGAACCGCCCAAGCCGGTCGTTGCCGAGTCACCGGCTGAACCCCCCGTTCCCGACGAAAAACCGGTTGAATCGCCCGCCGCGCCCGTCGCCGACGAGCCACCGGCTGAACCCCCCGTCGTCGCCGAGTCACCGGCTGAACCCCCTATCGTCGCCGAAGAACTGCTGGTCGTTGAACAGCCCTCTCCCGCTGAGTTACCAGATAAGGTCTACAAAGGCGGTGATGAATACGGCCCAGTTTCCAATAACGAGCGACTCTGGGACATCGCCACCAAAGTGCGCCCCGATCCGAACCTGGGCCGGGACATTATGATGAAAGCCCTGTTCTTGGCGAATCCACAAGCGTTTTCCAAGCCGACCATGGATCATTTGAAAACGGGATCAATGCTACGCATTCCCACTCTTCAAGAAATCGTCAAATACACTGATTCCACGGTCGCAAAAAGTTTACTGGAACAACAAAACGCTGCTGAATCCCGGAAAACCGATGTTCCGAAACCCGCATCGCCGGACGGGGGGGAATGACGAGTCACGCCCCAACGGGGCGCGCTAACTTCAGCCCAAGGCGTCGCCCTGGGCTGAAATGGATCCGCCCCTTTGGGGCTTAAAGATGTTTTTTTAGCCCTGAAAGGGCGATTCAATATTAGCCCAGGGCGTTGCCCTGGGTGGTTTTTAACGCCAGAAAAAATTCAACCGGGACTGCCGACCGCTGTTAATGCGCACCGACTGCCCTTGCGTCCGGCCCATAGCATCGACATCCACGGTATAAGCACCGGGCGGTAATTGCACAAAGAACCAAGGACCTTCCGACTTGGCGCTGAAGACGGTTTCGCCGCGTGCATTGATGATGTTCACCCGGACATCCGCCAGATAGTTGCCGGCCTGCATGGCGAACAACAACCGCAAATTGAACTGATGAAACAGAGCATTGAGTTCATCGCGTTCGTTTGCGCCGATTCCGCCCGACACATAACGAATCCCCCGGTCTTCCCGAATCTGAATCCCGCTCGGTGGCGACCAGCCCGGTCCGCTGTCCATGTCTATAGCCTCTTCTACCTCGGGCTGAGAGAACTGAACGGCCCTACCCGGCGATACCCCCTGTCGTGATGAACCGGGCAGGGGAGGCGGTTCCTGCAACTGCGGCATCTGATAAGCCGGGGCGCCAGTCGGCATCGGCTGTGCGCCTGCCCACGAAATCAACCCCCCGCTCAATACCAAGGCGGTCAGACCCACTATACGCATCGTCGCCATTTTTGCTCTCCTCAGGCTATTTAACGTGTGACTGTTTGGAGTCCATGGTTACGGACTTGATTCCCGCCGTCAACCCTGGATAGCCTGTATGTATTGTTGGCGCATGGCCTTCTTGTCAAGCTTGCCGACGCTGGTTTTCGGAATGGCGTCAACAAACAGCACCCGGTCAGGAATGCCCCATTTGGAAATGACGCCCCGCTCGGCGAAGTCTTGCAGCCAGGCGCGAATCGCCGCTGCCTCCAAGTCCTGTCCCGGCTTGGCCACCACCAGCGCCATAGGCCGCTCGCCCCATTTTGGATCGGGGACACCGACGACCGCTGCTTCGGCAACCGCCGGATGTTTGAGAATCAAATCCTCCAGTTCCAGCGAGGAGATCCACTCACCGCCGGTCTTGATCACGTCCTTCAGCCGGTCAGTGATTTTGAGATAGCCCTCAGCGTCGATTACGCCAATATCGCCGGTGTGTAGATAGCCGCCGCGCCAAAGCTGTTCGGAATTGCGCGGGTCCTTGAGATAACCCTGGGTTAGCCACGGGGTGCGCACCACCACTTCACCCTGACTGACGCCATCGTGTGGCATATCGTTCATCTCCTCGTCCACAATCCGCAGCTCGACCATGGGAATCGGCAGGCCGGTCTTGCAGCGAATCTCCAGTTGCCGCTCCTCGTCCCAGTCCAGCATGTGCGGCTTGAGCTGGGCGAACGTCAGAATCGGACAGGTTTCCGACATGCCGTAGGCGGCGAAAATGTCCACGCCCCGGCTGCGGGCCTGGCGGGCCAGCGCCTGTGGCAACGCTGCACCGCCAATGATCACCTTCCATCGCGACAGATCGGTCTCCTCCACCTTGGGGCTGGACAGCAGCATTTGCAGAATGGTCGGCACACAGTGGGAAAAGGTCACGTCTTCACATTGAATCAGACTCAACAGGTGTTCAGGGACATAGCGACCCGGATAAACCTGTTTGACGCCCAGGGTGGTGGCGATGTAGGGAACCCCCCAGGCGTGGACGTGGAACATCGGGGTAATCGGCATATACACATCATCCTGATTCAGCCGCCCCTGACCAGAACCGGCCAGCGCCGCGCGCGTCGCCAGGGTGTGCAATACCAATTGCCGATGGCTGAAATACACGCCCTTGGGCAGACCGGTCGTGCCGGTGGTGTAAAACGTGGTGGCGCGAGTGTCCTCGGAGAAATCCGGGAATGTATGGCCGGGGTCGCCCGAAGCCAGTAGGGCTTCATACTCGGTGGCGATTTCCAGAGTTGTGGCCGGAGTCACGCCGGTATCGTTCAACAATACGAGCTTCTTGACCGGCTCGATGCGTTCACGGATGGTTTCCAGAATCGGCAGAAATTCAGTGTTGACCAGAATCACGTCATCCTCGGCGTGATTGATGGTGTAGAGAATCTGCTCCGGGGACAGCCGGATGTTCACCGTATGGAGTACCGCGCCCATCATCGGCACGGCAAAAAAGCATTCCAAATAACGATGGCTGTCCCAGTCCATCACCGCCACCGTGTCGCCGGACTTGACGCCCAAACCTGCCAGACCGCTGGCCAGCCGACCGATCCGCTCGCCCAGTTCGCGGTAGGTCAGGCGCTTGAAATCGCCGTAAACAATCTCCTGATCCGGGAACTGGCGAACCGGATTATCGAGCAGATTTTTGATCAGCAGAGGGTTGTAATAAGCGGATGGGGTGCGTTCGATACTTTTTACAGACACGGGTACAGCCTCCTCATTGTCGTTTTGATGGTCCGCCGCGCAGGGGCGGTCGTTGGAAAAAATCTATCGTGTTGTGCTGCTCAACCGCCATGCCGGGCGATAGACGCCTTAATGGCCACCACATCCTTGTCCATCACTTCAAACCGTTGCGGCTGCGTTTCAAGCTGTTCGTAGCCCGCTGGCCGCTCCGGAGAACGGCCCAGTGCTTCGATGATGGAATCCTCGAATTTGACCGGTAAGGCGGTTTCCAGACACAGCAGCGGAACGCCCTCCTCGCGATATTCCAGCCCCACTTTCACGCCATCGGCGGTGTGCGTGTCAATGATCATCCCGGATTCTTGGTACACCCGGCGAATCGTCGCCATGCGGTTCTGGTGCGTGCTGGAGCCGGTGACAAAGCCCGATTCCCGCACGGTCTGGAAATACGGCGTCCCGGACAGATCGAAAGAACCCTGTGCTTCCACCTGCCGCCACAACTCGCGCACCACTGCCGGATCGCGCCCGACCGCTTCGAAGATGAACCGCTCGAAATTGGACGCCTTGGAAATATCCATCGACGGGCTGCTGGTGTGCGTCACCTGATCGGTCGCCCGGACTCGATAAACACCGGTGCGGAAGAATTCGTCGAGCACATTATTTTCGTTGGTAGCCAGAATCAGCCGGCGGATGGGTAGCCCCATGCGCTTGGCGATATAGCCGGCGCAGATATTGCCGAAATTGCCGGACGGCACGGCAAAGGACACTTCCTGATCTTCGCGGGTCGTGACTGCCAGCCAGCCCTTGAAGTAATAAACGATCTGCGCCGCGACCCGCGCCCAATTGATCGAATTGACCGTGCCAATGGCGTAGCGGGCCTTGAACTCAGCGTCATTGCTGACCGCCTTGACCACGTCCTGACAGTCATCGAACACGCCGCGCACCGCGATATTGAAAATGTTGGGGTCTTGCAGCGAGAACATCTGCGCGGTCTGAAACCGGCTCATTTTCTGATGCGGCGAGAGCATGAACACCCGGATGCCGCGTTTACCGCGCAGGGCGTATTCCGCGCTGGAACCGGTATCGCCCGAAGTCGCGCCGAGAATGTTGAGATGACCACCCGTTTTCAACAGAGCATATTCAAACAGATTGCCCAGCAGTTGCAGGGCGATGTCCTTGAACGCCAGCGTCGGGCCGTTGGACAGACCGAGAAGCCACACCCCGTCGCTGAGCGGCGTGACCGGGGTAATGGCCTCGGTGCGGAATGCTGCGACTGTGTAGGTTTTGTCGATCAGCGCCCGCAAATCCTCCACCGGAAGGTCATCGGCGAACTGGCGCAAAATGGCGAACGCCAGTTCCGGGTAGGACAAACCGCGCCAACGGGCTAATTCATTGGGCGTCAGCACCGGATACGCTTCCGGAAGCGTCAACCCGCCATCCGGGGCCAGACCACCCAGCAGAATGTCGGAAAACGTGGCAGGGGCCATATCGCCCCGGGTGCTGACGTAGCGCATGATGGAGAGTCCTCGGAAGTCGCGGAAGGTGCAAAGGTTGCCGTGGCCTATTGTACCTGTCCGTTTCCACAAGGGAGAGCGCGCGTCGCGAATCGAACCCCTATCGCGCCGCCTTCGCCATCTCGGCCAGGATCAACTGCGTCCACGCCCCGGAACCGGGCAGATTCTGCCCGCCGTCCGCCACCACCAGCGTTCCTGTGATGTAGGATGCCAGCGGTGAGGCCAGAAAGACGCTAAGTTGACCGATGTCGTCCGGCGTGCCGAACCGACCCATCGGGACCATCTTCTTCAGTCTGTCGGCGCTACCCTCGGGAACCAGTCGGCGCACCCCCTCAGTGCCCTCAATCGGTCCCGGCGCGATGCTGTTGCAGCGGATGCCAAACCGGCCCCATTCCAGCGCCAGATTGCGCATCATGTTGTCAATGCCGGCCTTGGCCGCGCCAACATGCGCCTGGAAGGCGTAGGGCATGAACGCCTGGCCCGCCGAGATAAAGATGATGTTGCCCTTGGTTTCCTTCAGTTGCTCGAATGCCGCGCGGCAGGTGTGAAAACTGCCCAGCAGGTCGATGTCGATGACCGACTTGAAACCATTAGGGCTGATCTGCTCGGCGGGCAGCGGGAAGTTGCCAGCGGCGCCACACACCAGCGTATGCATCGGCCCCAGCGCCTCACGACACGCTTGCATGGCGTTGTCCAGCGCCGCGTAATCACGCACGTCGGCGGAATGGGTTGAAACCTGTGCGCCGAGCGCCCGCAACTCGGCGGCGGCGGTATCGAGCTTCTCCTGCGAACGGCCAACGATACCGAGATTAGCTCCCACTGCCGCGAAATTGCGGGCAATACCTAGATTAATTCCGCTGCTGCCGCCGGTGATGAAAACAGTTTTGCCCTGGAACAGGTCTTTGGCGAAATACGAGGTGATCTTCATGGACGTTTCCTTTGGTATCGGAGGAATCAATTTTCATTTTAAGCCTAAGCAAAACCGGGCAAGCGAACCTAGCACGGTTTGGCTAATATTCTTCTCCCTACTGGTTTTCTCACCATTGCCCGAAGCCCCGAACCATGACCCTTGACACGCTCAGCGCCTCTCCGGCCCCCATCTGGGATTTAATCATCATCGGCGCCGGCGTCAGCGGCCTGAGTATCGCCCAGGACGCCGCCCGCGCCGGGTTGCATACGCTGATCCTGGAACAGGATTGCCGAATCGGGGGATGCCTGCACTCACACCGCTTCACCGGCGAACTGGACGGTTTCTGGCTGGAACTGGGGGCGCACAGTGCTTTCAACTCTTACGGCAACCTGCTGGCCCTGCTGGAATCTGCGGGGGCGCTGAATCGCCTGCAACGACGCGCCAAGGTCAGTTTTCGCCTTTATGCGGATGGTGCAGTTCGCAGCATTCCCTCGCAACTTTATTTTTCGGAGCTGCTGCTGGCACCCTTCCGGTGGTTGGGATCCAGCAAGATCGGCCGCAGCGTCGCCGACTATTTCGGCCCTATCGTCGGCCCGCGCAATTACCGTGCGGTATTCGAACCGGCCTTCAGCGCGGTGATTTGTCAGCCTGCCGGGGAATTTCCCGCTGACAGCCTGTTCAATCCGCGTCCCCGGCGCAAGGATGTCCCCCGTGGTTTCACTCTGCCCGGCGGCTTGCAGACGCTCGCGGAGATTTTTGCCCAACAGCCCGGCGTCACTATCGAATGCGGTCAGGCCGTTCAAGAGGTGCGGCGCGCAGGCCATGATTTCATCGTTCGCACCAATAACGGCGAAGTCCTGGCCCGTTCGCTGTGCCTGGCGACCCCGGTTGCGGTCGCTGCCTGCCTGCTCCAGACCGGGTTCCCGGCATTGGCCGAACGGCTGGCGGAAATCTCAACCGCAGAAGTGGAAACGGTCGGGATCGCGGTTCCAAAGTCCGTATTGCAGTTACCGCCGGTCGCCGGATTGATCGGTCGCAACCAAGCATTCTATTCGGTGGTGTCGCGCGATGTCGTTCCCGATGAGCGCTACCGGGGATTCACGTTCCATTTCCGGCCCGGCGTACTCGATGCAGCCGATCAGTGGGATTGCATCGCTCAGACCCTCAATCTGCCGCACGAAATGCTGACGACGGCGAATGTGGTGAACAAGACCAATCAATTACCGGCCTTGCGGGTGGGACACGGCGAACGAACCCGGGATGTGGACCGGATGCTGGCGGGAACGCGGTTGGCGTTGACCGGCAACTATTTTACTGGGGTTGCGATTGAGGATTGCGTGATCCGTTCACGCCAGGAATGGGGCCGGTTACAGCGGGAAATCGGGTGAACAGCGCGGACGGGGTCGGTCATCGGTGATCAATGGCCGCCCGTCCACAGTGAGATCAAAAGGCGGGGGACAACGTGGTGGTTTCTCCGGCAGGCGCGGACATATTTTCGCCGACGCACCAACCTTCGTCGTTGATCAGGAACTTGAATTCGACGGTGCCTTCGATGGCCTCGTTGGTCGTCCAGACCCACACGTCGTTTTCAACGTTTTTCATCAAGACGCCGGTTTCCCAGTTCAGGCCAGCGCTATCGCCACGAATGTACAGGTTGTTGCCATAGCCGACATCGTATTTGGCGACGACGACCGTAACCACAGAACCAGCGCGCTTTTCAGAAGCGGGGACTTTGGATGAGGCTTTAGCCGCTTTCCCCTTGGCAGGCGCAGGTTTCTCTGCACCCTTGGCCGGGGCTGGAGCGGGTTTCGCTGCTTCGGCAGGTTTCGCTGCTTCCACTGGCTTGGCCGGGGCTGGAGCGGGTTTCGCTGCTTCGGCAGGTTTCGCTGTTTCCGCGGGCTTGGCCGGAGCTGGAGCGGGTTTCGCTGCTTCGGCAGGTTTCGCTGCTTCCACTGGCTTGGCCGGGGCTGGAGCGGGTTTCGCTGCTTCGGCGGGTTTCGCTGCTTCGGCGGGTTTCGCTGCTTCCACTGGCTTGGCCGGGACTGGAGCAGGTTTCGCTGCTTCCACCGGCTTGGCGGGAGCGGCTGGCGGTGCTTTTACGACCTCGGTTTTGCTGGCAGCCTTGGCGGGTTCGGCCTTGACCGGGTTTCGGGTCGGTTCTTTCTTCTTTGACATGAGTGACTCCTCATTTAAATGGCTCGATGGATTCCAAAGCGCAACTGGCAAGTTTGCTGGCGCTGTTACCGGATTGAGTCTAGCCCAAATTTGAAGCAGTCTCCAAGCCACAAGCGGCTTAAACATCGTAAAATAACGGCGTCATCGCTAAATTTAGCTCATTCATTCGCATGTTCCGCCACGATTATCCATTTGATCCCACCTATGGTTACGATCTGGCCGCCCTGTTGCGCATTGGAGCGCCGGAGGAGCCGGCGGATTTCGCTCCATTTTGGCGCGATCTCCAGGCTCGCGCCCGCACAGTGGCCGTTGATCCAACGTTGCGGGAAATCACTAGTCCACAGCCCCAGACTCGGGTGTTTGAGGTGGAATTCACCTCGCTCGATGGAGTGCAAATCGGGGGTTGGCTGACCTGTCCTCGCGATGAACCGGTCGAGCGGGGTGTCGTGGTCAGTCATGGCTACGGCGGGCGGGACGGTCCGGATTTTCATCTGCCCTTCTGGCGCACGGCGCTGCTCTTTCCCTGCGCACGCGGCATTTCCCGCAGCGCCCGTGATGACCTCTCCAGCAATCCTCTGCGTCATGTGCTGCATGGGATTCGCCAGCGTGAGACCTACATTCTCGGCGGCTGCGCAGCGGATACGGTTTGGTGCGCAGCCTCGGCCTTGCTGGAGCTGTTCCCGATGGCGGCGCAACGGCTGGACTATCTCGGCATCAGCTTCGGCGGTGGGGTCGGCGCGCTGGCCTTGCCCTGGGATGAGCGCTTTCATCGCGCCCATTTGAATGTGCCCAGCTTCGGTCATCATCCCTTGCGGCTGGCCTGTCGCTGCGTCGGCAGTGGTGAGGCGGTGCGGGCTTATCAACGGCGCACCGGGCGGGCCTTGGAGACCCTGCGCTATTTCGATGCGGCAGTGGCGGCCCGGCATCTGCGCATTCCGCTGCATATCGCCGCCGCCCGTTTTGACCCGGCAGTACCACCACCCGGCCAGTTCGCCATTTACAACGCGCTGGCCGGGCATAAGGAACTGTTCGTCTTGCAGGCCGGCCACTTCGATCACGCCGGGACAACCGGGGAAAATGCGCGGTTGCTGGATGCGTTGGCCTATTTCTTCAATCACGCTTGATTGAATCGTCATCATTCCTTCATAAGCCTGTCAACAAACTCAGTTAAGTATTTGAAAGTTAAAATACTGACTGAATGGGATGAGGCGTATGAACCGAGAATACCATCAATGGTATAGCCATCGACTCCACCGGGATATGGAACTGCTGGTCTTCGGCCATGCGGGAGCTAAGGTGCTGGTGTTCCCCACCCGATGCGGTCGGTTTTACGAATACGAAGAGATGGGATTGGTCGAGGCGCTGCGCCATAAAATCGACCAGGGTTTTCTGCAGTTGTACTGTGTGGACAGTATTGATGAGGAGAGTTTCTACTGCTGCTGGAATCATCCCGCAGACCGGGTGCATCGGCATATGCAGTACGAATCCTACCTGCTGCACGAGGTGCTGCCGCTGATGTGGGCCAAGAATTCTCATCCCTGCGTCATTTCCCACGGTTGCAGTTTTGGCGCATTCCACGCGCTCAACCTGGCGTTTCGCCATCCCCAGGCGTTTCACAAAGTGGCGGCGCTGAGTGGTCGCTACGATCTGACGCTGTCGGTTGAGAATTTCCGTAACCTGCTCGACGGGCATTACGACGAGTACGTGTACTTCAACAATCCCAGCCATTTCGTGCCGAATCTGTCCGATCCCTGTGTTCTCGATCAGTTGCGGCGGCTGGACATCGTGCTGGCGGTCGGGGATCAGGATCCGTTCCTGGATAATAACCGACAAATCAGTGAATTGCTGTGGCAGAAAGAGGTCTGGCATGCCCTGCATGTCTGGCAAGGCCGGGCGCACAGTCCCAAACACTAGCGGCAGATGGTGGAGCTATACGTTTAACGGTCACCGATGATGTCGATCAATACCCCAACCACCGCGCCCCTTGATAGAACAGGAAACTGAGCCACCAGGCCAGTCCCAATGACCAGACAATGCTGACGCCGGTGAAGGCCAGGCTTTTCGCTTCGCTGCGCAAGGTTGCCATGGTGGACAGGCAGGGCGTATAGATCAGCGTGAACAGCATCAAGCTGAAGGCCTGCACCCCGTCCATTTGCTGGGTCATCAAATGGGCCAGGGCATCGCCTTCCAAACCGTAAACGACCGCCATCGCCCCCAGCACAATTTCCTTGGCGACAAAGCCGAATAGCAACACTATTGCCATGTGCTGGTCGATACCAATCGGCTTAAGCAGCGGCTCCAGCCAGCCGCCGAACCACCCGGCCAGCGTTTCAGAACTGCCCACCGCTGCACCGGGCGGCAAATGGGTCAGCAGCCAGATCATGACGACGCCGGTGATAATGAATCGGCTGGCGCGGTTGAGAAAGTGATACACCTCATGCCAGCCGCGCAGCGCCACCTGTTTCAGCGTCGGCAAACGGTAAGGCGGCAACTCAATCAGCAACGGTTCATTGCTGCCCAATCGGCGTTTGAACAACAAGGCCGTACCAAAAGCGGTTAAAAAACTCAAGACGTACAGCGCGAATAGCACCAGGGGCGCTTGGGCCGGTGAAAACAGCGCGGTGGTCAGGAAAACGAAGACTTGCAGGCGAGCCGAGCAAAGCGAAAAGGGAATAATCAACATAGTCAGCAGGCGCAGACCCCGCGAACGCATGATCCGCGTGCCCATCAGTGCCGGTACATTACAGCCAAAGCCCATCAGCAGCATGACAAAGCTGCGTCCGTCGAGTCCCAGCCGGGCCATCAGCGCATCCATCAGAAAGGCAATGCGCGACAGATAGCCGCTGTCCTCGACCAGCGCCATGCCCAGGAAGAACAGCACGATCACCGGCACGAACGAGGCCACCGTCCCGACCCCGTCGTAGACGCCTTCCACCAACAGCCCGTACAGCCAGCCAGGCAAAACGGTTTGCAACGGTGTCAGGGCCAGGCTGCGAAATCCTTCCAATAGCCAGGCGACACTATTCTGCAGCGGCCCGCCGATCGTGTAGACCGCCTGGAACAGTCCGAATAGCGCAAGAAAAAACAGCGGGATGCCGAATAGGGGATGCAGCGCGATGCGGTCAATACGCTCGGTCAGGCCGTATTCCAATACCCGGGGTAAGGTCACGGCACGGGCAATCAGTTTTTCCGCTTTGGCCAACAGCGCCTCATCCTTAGCCAGTTCGGCTTGCAGGGCGGCATGGTCAACTGGCGGATTCAGACTCAGCATCTGACGCAATTGCTCGCGGGTTTCTGGAAAACCACGACCGTACTTGGCGCTGACGAAGCACACCGGACAGCCCAGTCCTGCCGCCAGCGTTGCTGCGTCAATGCGGATGCCTAGCCGCTCCGCCTCGTCGATCATGTTCAGAACGACGATCGCAGGCAAACCCAGTTGGCACAGTTGGAGAGTGAGCGGAAGTTGCTGGTCGATTTGGGTGGCATTGACGATGATGCACAGCAGATCGACCGGGTTATTGCGCAGGAAGCGCCGCACCACCTGCTCGTCCTCGGCGAAACCGTGCAGATCGTACAGGCCCGGCAGGTCGACGACTTCAATTATCTCGGGACCAAGCAGGATTTTTGCCCCGAGCAGATCGACCGTGATGCCGGGCCAATTGCCAATGCGGGCACTGGCGCCTGTCAGTCGATTGAAAAAGGTGGATTTGCCAGTGTTGGGCATCCCCAGCAGGGCGATGCGTTTCATTCCCCAGCCCAGACGTGAATAAATGCGGCGTCGCGCCGGCGCAGAATGACATTGACGCTGCCAATGCGGATTTGCAGCGGCCCACCGAACAAGGCTTGGCGGATCAGGCGTACTTCCTTGCCGATGCGAAAGCCCAGGGCTTGCAGTCGCAGACGGAAAGGCTCCTCGGCTTCCAAATCTTCGATGATGCCGTATTGGCCGACTGGCAAGTCAGAAAGACGCACCATGCTCATAGGATTAGCCCTTAAATGAGAATGATTCGCATTCTTCCACAGGCTGACTAAAACCGCAATAGCAGCATGGAATGTGAATTGACGCCGACTCGATCAAACTCCTTTCCCGTCTGAATCTGGCGTATCCACGCGGAACCTGGATGTCGCTCGGGATATAAATATTCACAAGTATTTGATTATATTTTAATTAATCCGTTAGATGTCCACGTCTGGAGCACTACCTGATGATGCGTATTCAAACCGGGTTGTCAATATCAACAAAGATGAAGCGCAAACCAAACTGTTGCGCCAGATGCGCACCCAGTGCCTGGACGCCATCGCGTTCGGTGGCGTGATGACCGGCAGCAAAGAAGTGCAAGCCGTTTTCGCGGGCGAAATGCACAGTGGGTTCCGAAGCCTCGCCGGTGAGAAAAGCGTCTACACCTTCCTGGAGCGCCATTTCAATCGAGGATTGCGCCGCACCGGTGCACCAGGCCAGCCGGTGAATCGGCGTATCGTTGCCAGGGATATGCAGCGGTTGCCGCTGGAGCCGGGCTTCGATTCGGGCGGCGAAATCGGCTCCGCTGACGGGTTCCGCCAGTTCACCCAGCAGGACCAGCCCCGGTGTCCGACCGTTGCCGCCCGTCGTTCCAGTCACCGTCAAATCCAGTCGCCGGGCCAGTTGGGCGTTGTTGCCCAGTTCCGGGTGAGCGTCCAGCGGCAGGTGATAGGCAATCAGGCTGATATCGTGGCGGAGCAGCGCGGCGAGTCGGCGTTGTTTCATCCCGACGATGCGCGGGTCTTCGCCTTTCCAGAACCAGCCGTGGTGAACCAGAACCGCATCGGCTTGTTGGGCAATCGCCGCGTCCAGCAACGCCTGGCAGGCCGTGACGCCGCCAATCAGCGTGTGAACTTCAGGCCGCCCCTGCACCTGTAAGCCATTCGGGCAATAGTCGTTGAAGTTTTCGACTGCTAGCAGGCGGTTGGTATAGGCCACCAGTTCAGTGAGTTGCATCGTTCAGCGTTCCGCCAGAATTTGGGAGAGCGCGGCCAGCAGCGCAGCGTTCTGCGCCGGGTCGCCGACGGTAATGCGCAGGAACTGGTCGATGCGCGGCTGGCGGAAGTGGCGGACGATGATGCTGTGTTCCCGCAAGGCGGCAGCCAGTGCAGCGGCGTCCCGCTGCGGATGGCGGGCGAAAATGAAGTTGGCGGCGGACGGCAGAACCGCGAAGCCGAGGTTCTGCAAGGCCGCAACCAGTTGCACGCGGCTGGCGATGACCGCCTGGCGAGTGCGTTCGAAATGTTCACAGTCTTTAAACGCGGCAATGGCACCGGCAATGGCCAGCCGATCCAGCGGGTAGGAATTAAAGCTGTTTTTGACCCGCTCCAGCGCTTCGATGAGTTCGGGATGTCCGACCGCTAGCCCGACCCGCAGCCCGGCCAGCGAGCGCGATTTGGAAAGGGTCTGCGTCACCAACAGGTTCGGGTAGCGATTCACCAGCGCAATGGCGGTATCGCCGCCGAAGTCGATATAGGCTTCATCGACCGCCACCACGGAATCCCGGTTACGCTCCAGCAACCACTCAAGGTCGGCCAGCGGCAGCAGGCAGCCGGTCGGCGCGTTCGGATTGGCGAAGATGATGCCGCCATTGGGTCGCTGGTAGTCAGCGACGCGCAGCGTGAAGTCTTCGGTCAGCGGGATGAAGGCAAAGTCAATGCCGTACAGGCCACAATAGACCGGATAGAAGCTGTAAGTGATGTCCGGGAACAACAGGGGCGCGGGATGCTGGAACAGCGCCTGGAAGACGTGCGCCAGCACTTCATCGGAGCCATTGCCGACGAAGACCTGCGCCGGGGTCACGCCGTAATAGTCGGCGATGGCCTGTTTAAGGCGCTCGGCGTTGGGGTCCGGGTACAGGCGCAGGGCATCGGACAGTTCCGCACGGATAGCGGCGAGCACACGCGGCGAGGGTCCGTAGGGATTCTCATTGGTGTTGAGCTTGACCAGATTGCTTAACTTCGGCTGTTCACCCGGCACATAGGGGGTGAGGCGGCTTACTACGGGACTCCAGAAACAGCTACTCACAGGTTGCTCCGCAATGGTTGTCTTTCATCGATGATCAGACTGGTCTTGGGGCTGATCGTTTCCATATCCAGATTATATGTTATAAAACAAAAAGTTGACTGAGGATTGTTCATTGAAATCCGCAAGACGGGTGTTACTAGCTACAGTGTTAAATTGTCGGAAGATTTTACACTTAATTTGTCAGAAAATTTTACACTTCTATATTTTTTTAAAATCATAGCGTTATGCAAGATTATCCTTGGTCTTGATAGTAAGTAGCAGGGTAAAGTGTTGGTATTTTTTACAGTCTGTCCCAATAAAAATGCCATTTTTTTCATAATGTATTTGAAATACATCATTTTTTGCTGCTTTGCATCAAAATGGTATAAAAAAATGCTTTTTTTAGCCGTTGAATTCTGAGGATGATTAAGGGAGTGGCTATGAGAACGATACAGCGCCTTGGCGGGCCCGCCTTGGTTTTTTCGATCTTGATCGCGCCCTTGCAAGGGTGCGACCGCCTCAAGTCTCCGGAGATCAAGTCGGAGTATCAGGCGGTATTGCTTGACAACGGCCAGGCATTCATCGGCAGGCTGGAAGGCGCTGGCAGGCCCTATCCCGTGCTTCACGAGGTGTACTACGTGCAAAGCAAGGCGGATCCGGAGACCAAGCAGGTTTCCAACATACTGACCAAGCGCGGCAAGGAATGGCATGGGCCGGAGGCCATGTACATTAACGCCCAGCATATCGTGTTCATCGAACCGGTGGCCCCAGATTCCCGGGTGGCGCAATTAATTGGTGAGATGAAGAAATCACAGTCGCCGCCACTGGCAGAAGAGCCGAAGAAGTGATTCAGATAGATGGTGATTAAAACCATCCTATCCTGCTACGCACTCACATACCGTCTGGAAATTTTTGGAGTAGATAAAGATGACTAACTTTAAGCGCAATAATTTGAGCATCGCGATCAGTGGAATAATACTGGCTTTAGGCAGCCAGAACGTAACGGCGGCCGAGTTTGACCAAATTCTGTCAGGCTCATACTCAACCCCCTTTATTTGGCTGAACCGCACTATCAGCGACCCCCCAGAACCACCCCGTGTACCGGGTTCTGAAGACATCGTCCACTTTAGCGATGGCTCTATATTCTTTGACGTTAGCCCGACTAATTTACAGGCGGAGGTGCATGGTTCCACCACGTTCAATCTGCAAGGTAATACCTACTCCTTGACGAATCGGTTAGATATTCAAGGAGGTACACTGGAAACGGTGGGCGGCTCCATCTTCAGCAACGGCGGAAATGTCAACAGCGGGGGGACCGTTGTACTAGGTGCTGGCACAAATTGGTTTTCACAGCTAACAATACAACGTAGTGACCTCAGCGTTAATGATGGAGTTTTTACTGTACAGGATGGAGCTGGAGTATTCGTCAGTAGTGGTACTACAGTTATCGGGCGCGGGCTAGATAATGACGGCTTTGTGACCGTTACTGGAACCGGATCTAAATTTTCTAACTTTGGTAATAACCCTGGAGACGATTTTCTCGTCGGTTTCGAGGGCGGATCCGGACAGCTCGACGTTCTGAATGGTGGTCAAGTATTCAGCGGTGGTTCTGCTACCATTGGCCGTTATGAAGGATCAATAGGTCAGGTCACTGTCTCTGGAATAGGCTCTAATTGGACGGGTAGTAGTATAGGAATAGGTGATAACAGTGGAACTGGCACACTGACTGTAGAAGACCAGAGTTCGTTGAATACCAGCTACCTAGGGGTGCGCAAGGACTCCTCGGTGACTGTGGATAACGCTAGCATCGACGCAACTCAAGGAGTAGAGCAGCGTACTGAGCTAGTAGAAGGTGGTCTGTTGACCTTAAAGAACAACAGTCAGTTTGTTACTGCCGGTTTGCTTGTAACCGGTGCTGGTAGCCTTCTGAGCGTGAAAACTGGTTCCACGGCGACCGCCAATAATGCGGAAGCACGGACAGGCGGTGAAATTTCAATCGATAATGCGAACCTCAACGTGTTTGATCTGCACGCCGGTCAATGGGATGACCACACTGGCACCTTGACCTTTAGCGATAACGCCCAAGTAAACGTCGGTGGCCGCTTGTTTTCAGAAGGAACCATAACCGTCGACAATTCGACAATAAATGTTGTGGACGAGATCGAAGGTACCGGTGGTTCGATCACGATTAGTCAGAATGCCCAGATCAACACAGATCGCATCGAGTTGTTGGATGCCACGGTCAATACTCAGGATAGCGCATGGCAGCTTACCGATGGCGGCTTTTTCAATGGTGGAGGCTATACCCAGATCGGTGGAAGCTTCAGCTTTGGCGACGAGTTTAGCTTCGGAGCCAGCTCGAATGGTCCGGCTACAGTAACCCTGCAAGATGGTGCGTTAATACAGCATCAAGATTTGGGTACCTTTGATAATCACGGTAACCTGTTCGTCAAGGATAGCAGCACGTTTAGCTTATAGTCTAGCTAATGAATATCCGGACTAAGGATATTAAGCAACCTATTGTTTTTCATAGTTTATTTTTAAGTAATTTTTAAAAATACTCAATAATCAATTGGTTAATTAAAATGCCATGTAGGGATCACCATTAGGAAGACTATAGCTAATGCCACTGTAGACCTGACTGCTGGAACTCAAGGATCTCTTAGTATTCAGGGAGGATCCACGTTCAATGTCGTCGACAGCGTTGTGAACGCTAAGTCAGTAACAATCGACTCCGGCAGCAGTAGTTTTGTACTGACTGGGGGGACGTTGATTGTGGAGAATGAATTGAACATTGAGGGGGGCGCGCTGAATGCCGGGGGAACGGCGGACGGTCTCATCGTCAGCAACGGTGGAAATGTCAACGGCGGGGGGGCCGTCACACTGGGCGCCAATACGCAGTGGCTTTCAGAGTTCACGCAACGCCGCGATTTCAGTGTGTATAGCGGCAATGTCACTGTTCAGGACGGTGCTTCTATATCTGTCGATAGTGGAACTACCGCTGTTGGACGCGGACTCGGCAACGTCGGTAGCGTGTTGGTTACTGGCCTTGGCTCTGAGTTCTCCAATTCCGGTCAACACGGTGAGTTCCTCGTCGGTTTCGAGGGCGGTTCCGGTCAGCTCAACGTCCAGAACGGTGGTCAGGTGTTCAGCGGAAACCCCCTCATCGGTGGTTCTGCCACCATCGGCTATGGGGTCGGTTCAACAGGTCAGGTCACTGTCTCCGGTGCGGGTTCCAACTGGACCAGCGGCGGAGTAGGCGTAGGCTATCTGAATGGAACCGGCATATTGACTGTAGAAGACCACGGTTCGCTGAATACTAGCTACCTAGGAGTGCGCGCTGGTTCCTCGGTGACGGTGGATAACGCTAGCATCGACGCAACCCAAGGAGGAGAGCGGCGCGTTGAACTGGTAGATGGAGGTTCCTTACAGGCATCGAACAATAGCAACGTCAATGTGAATCACGTAAGCATTGATGGTGCGGGTAGCAAGGCAACCTTTGACCATTCCACGCTGACTGCTGAATCGCTCGATCTAACCAATGGTGCGTTTTTCAAGGCAACCCTGTCCACCATCAATATCACGGGTAATACCACGACGATTGATGCAACCAGCCAGATGATTCTGAATGGTGGAACTTATGATGAAGCTGGAGATTTCATTATCTATGAGAAATTGACCGGTACGAACCCCATAATCAATATCGGTAGCGATTTGATCATCAATAACGGAGGTAGCGTTGAGTTCAGTGGTCTTGCTTCCTTGCTCATCGGCGATGATCTACTGTTCTTTGGTGATCCGGGAACCTCGTATTTAGGGCTAACTACTATCACGATGCAAGGTTTGCTTGATGATGATAGTAATGGGTTCCAATTCGATTTAGGCTCTGCTTTTTTAGGCACTCTTAATCTGGGAAAGCTGATTGTTGACGCGGTGGAACTCATTCTGACAGGGAACTTCAACATCAGCGAGTTGATTTTGCCTGGAACTGCCACAATCAGACTGGCGGATAACTCTACACTGACGGTTAATAGGTTTACCGGCGATGAAAATAGCATTACCGGTGGAACATTCCACAACAATACCCCGGCAGTGCCAGAACCCACAACGTTGCTGTTGTTCGGTATGGGTCTGCTTGGCTTGCTGGGCTTCCGTCGGTTCCGAAAGATCGGTTAATCCGAAGCTGGCATGAGAAACGGGCGACCATTGGGTCGCCCGTTTTGCTTTATAGTATTGCGTCCTGCGGATATACGCACTAACTCTGCAAGCCCTTGCTGAATTTGTCCAAAAATCAGCTTAAAATTTGACTTGCGAAGAATAGTAAACAGAATTCACGTTGACTATAGCAGGATTGGAGTCATGCAATAGAGATTCAGTTGGCTTATTGCTGAACAACATCTATAATTACATTATTCTGTACACTTTGGAGATCGCCATGAGACAAGCCACATTCACCGAAGTGCGCAACCACGCCAAGCAGTATTTCGATAGGGTCGAGTCGGGTGAAGCCGTGCGAGTCTTCCGCAATGGCAAACCGATTGCTGACATCATTCCGGTCATGGCCGATTTGCCATCCTGGAAACGACGGAAGGCGCAACCCCTGATGCTGGATGGTGTTTCGCTCAGTCGCATGATCCTCGAAGAGCGCGAGGCCGGGCTTGCCGTAAGGAAAAACTGATGCGCGTTTTTTTCGATACCTCGGCCTTCGTCAAGCGCTATGTTCGTGAAGCCGACACCGACGCCATTCTGGAATGGTGCGACCGGGCAACGGAAATTGGGCTTTCCGGCATTGCGCTGCCGGAGATCATTTCAGCCTTTTGTCGTTGCTGCAAAAATTGATGCGCCGGAAATCCTGAATTCCGCCGACCGGGCATGAGCCGTTAACCCTTCACCCCGCGCCAGAATCGACGCGGTACGACCCAGAGCAGCCGCGCCGGCGGGCGAGCAATAAATCAGGCTGGAGCGTTTCTGGAAATCGTAGACGCCGAGCGGCGAGGAAAACCGGGCGGTTCGGGAAGTCGGTAAGACATGATTGGGGCCGGCGCAATAATCGCCCAGCGCCTCCGGCGTATAACGGCCCATAAAAATTGCGCCGGCATGGCGAATCAGCGGCAATAACTGCTCCGGCCGCTCCACCGATAATTCCAGATGCTCCGGGGCGATAAAATTCACCACCTGCGCGGCTTCACCTAAATCCCGCACCTGAATCAGCGCCGCCCGCCGCCGCAGCGACGCTTCGATGATGTCCCGCCGTTCCATGCCCGGCAGCCAACGGTCGATGGCTGCCTGAACCCGCTCCAGAAACGCCGGGTCCGGGCTAATTAAAATCGGCTGGGCGTCCTCGTCATGCTCCGCCTGGGAAAACAAATCCATGGCGATCCAGTCTGGATCAGTCAGGCCATCGCAAACCACCAGAATCTCCGAGGGGCCGGCAATCATGTCGATGCCGACCGTACCGAAAACCTGGCGCTTGGCGGCGGCGACGTAAACATTGCCCGGTCCCACGATCTTGTCCACACCGGGAACGGTGGACGTGCCATACGCCAGCGCTGCCACCGCCTGCGCCCCGCCAATGCTGAACACCCGATCCACACCGGCGACTGCCGCGGCAGCTAACACCAGATCATTCACTTCACCTTTCGGAGTTGGCGCGACCATGATCACTTCCGGCACCCCCGCGACCTTGGCGGGAATGGCGTTCATCAGCACCGACGAGGGATAAGCCGCCTTGCCGCCCGGCACATACAGCCCGACTCGATCCAGCGGCGTGACTTGCTGGCCGAGAACCGTGCCGTCGGCTTCGGTGAAGGTCCAGGATTCCTGTTTCTGCCGCTCGGCATAGGCGCGAATACGGGTAGCGGCTGAGACGAGCGCGACATGCTGGGCCGAGGGCAGAGCGGCCAGTGCTTCCTGCAACCGGTCGGCGGGAACTTCCAGATCGGCGGCGCAGGCCGCATCCCACCGGTCGAAACGGTAGGTGTATTCCAACAGGGCGTCATCGCCGCGCTGGCGCACCTCGGCGAGAATTTCGCGCACGATAACGTTGATGGCTTCATCGGCGACGCCTTCCCAGGCCGTCAACGCTTCCAGGCGCGGCCAGAAATCGGCGTCAGCGGTATTCAGGCGTTGGAGATCGAGCATGAGTCATTCCTGGAAGCAAGAGGCCCCTCCCCCACCGGAGAGCGGCCAGGGAGAGAATCAGGCGCCGACCGCCGCGGCCATGCGCTCCATGATCGCCTTGATCCGGGCGTGTTTCATCTTCATCGCCGCCTTGTTGATGATCAACCGGGAACTGATGTCGGCGATGTGCTCCAGCGGCGCGAGACCATTGGCTCTCAGCGTGTTCCCGGTATCCACCACATCCACAATGTAATCGGCCAGTCCCACCAGCGGGGCCAGTTCCATGGAGCCGTATAGCTTGATGACTTCCACCTGCCGGCCCTGATCCGCAAACCAGCGGCGGGTGGTGTTGACGTACTTGGTAGCGATGCGCGGTCGGCTTAACCGGGGTTGATGGTGAGGATCGCCCGCCACCATCAACCGGCAGCGGGCGATCTGCAAATCCAGCGGTTCATACAAGCCCTCACCGCCGTGCTCCAGCAGCACGTCCTTACCCGCAACGCCTAAATCCGCTGCGCCGTATTGGACATAGGTCGGCACGTCGGTGGCGCGGATGATGACCAGCTTCACCTCAGACTGATTGGTGTCGAGAATCAGCTTGCGGCTAGTTTCGGGATCGTCCACCGGGACAATACCCGCTGCCGCCAGCAGAGGCAGGGTTTCCTGAAAAATGCGGCCCTTGGACAGGGCGATGGTCAACAAAGCGGTCATAATCGATTAACCTGGCGTTCGGCGAATGCGCGCGCCCAGATGCGACAGCTTCTCCTCGATGCAGTCGTAACCCCGGTCAATGTGATAGATGCGATCCACGATGGTATCGCCATCGGCGACCAGCGCCGCCAGAATCAGGCTGGCCGAAGCGCGTAAATCCGTCGCCATCACCGGCGCGCCGGTCAGTCGGGGAATGCCGATGCTGACCGCAGTATTCCCCTCCAACTCGATTTGTGCGCCCATCCGTTGCAGTTCCAGCACATGCATGAAGCGATTCTCAAACACCGTCTCGGTGATCATGCCGGTGCCTTCCGCGACGGAGTTCAGCGCGACAAACTGCGCCTGCATGTCGGTCGGAAATGCCGGATAGGGAGCCGTATGGATACGGACCGCTTTAGGGCGGCGACCATTCATATCCACTTCGATCCAGTCGGGGCCGGTATTCACCTGCGCGCCGGCTTCTTCCATCTTGAGCAGCACTGCCTCTAAATTATCCGGGCGGGTATCCTTGACCTTGACCCGTCCACCGGTAATCGCCCCGGCCAACAGATAAGTGCCGGTCTCGATGCGATCCGGCAGCACTTGATAATGCGCTCCGTGCAAGCTTTCCACGCCGTCAATCACCAGTGTATCGGTGCCCGCACCGCTGATCTTGGCCCCCATGGCGATCAGGCAGTCGGCCAAGTCGACGACTTCCGGTTCGCGGGCGGCATTCTCCAGAATAGTCGTACCCTGAGCCAGCGTGGCGGCCATCAGCAAATTTTCCGTGCCGGTCACCGTGACCAAATCCAGCACGATATGCGCGCCCTTCAGGCGGTTGGCGCGGGCGCGGATATAGCCGTTTTCGACCTTGATGTCCGCACCCATCGCCTCCAGGCCCTTGATATGCAGATTGACGGGCCGCGAACCGATGGCGCAACCGCCTGGCAACGAAACTTCGGCTTGGCCAAAACGGGCGACCAGCGGCCCCAATACCAGAATTGAAGCGCGCATGGTGCGCACCAGTTCATACGGGGCCTGGAAGGTGTGGATCGAGCGGGGATCGACCTGGATATTCATTTTTTCATCGACCACTAACTCCACGCCCATCCGGCCCAGCAGTTCCATGGTCGTAGTAACATCCTGCAAATGCGGGACGTTGCAAATAGTCACCGGCGCGTCAGCTAACAAGGTAGCGGCCAGAATTGGCAATACCGCATTTTTAGCGCCGGAAGCGCGCAGTTCGCCGTACAAGGGTACGCCGCCAGTGATGATGAGTTTGCTCATGAAAAAATATCCCGCAATTCAGGATTGCTACTTGTGGAGTGGTAAATCGATGGTGCGGCTGGCTAACTAACCGCGCCGTAGGATAGAAAATCTGTCTATCGAATTACACCGACAACAACAGATTGCAGTGGAGTTATGTCTGTGCAGTCGGTTTGTTATGCGTTTTCCATTTGTTTTATTAGTAGTTGAATCCATTCAATACAGGGTTCATCAATCGGAGCAATGGAACGTTTACGCTGTGAAAGAGTCAAGGCATAAGCTTTTCTCCACTCTTGAGATAGTCTCTTTTCATCTATCAAAAAACTATCAATACAGCGTTTAAACATCAATCCAACCCAATCTTCATACTCAATAATCTGGAACGTAACACTATGCAGTGAAGACAGATCAATTATTCGCTTGTCCATCTCTACTGTTCGTTGAATTTTCATATTGGTTACGAAGCCAACGATCTGTACATTGTGATGATTTGGAATCTTTTCTGCTGCTTCTTCAATCTCCTCTCTTAAATAAGACTTCCCATACTTTGCATCCCAAGACTCGATAATATCAGACCCTTCCAGCAGTTCTATATCACCAATATTACCGTGTTTCTTGTTGTCAGAACGCATTTGAGATAGTGGCTCAAGCGATACATCTCCTAACGCACCGCAATCGACTGCTGGTTGCAAAAGTGAGTGCATACTAATTTCTAGAAGACGAGCGGCGTAATCAGAAGACTCGGCATGAAGCTTCATTATCTTGATGACATCTTTTCGTGTATTAAACTTTTCAATTTTGCCATCTAGTAATTTGATTAACTCAGAAGATGTCTGATGGAAGTTGTTTGCTGCATTTAGTAAAAGTGAAATGAGGTATTTGAGAGATTCTTGAGGATTTGTTTTGCCAGTCTCTAGTTCTTCAACAATTGCCAACCACTGATCCCGTGCGCCCCTTAGTTGAGCCTTGTAAAGAGACGAGTAAGGATAGTTTTCTGCAAGACTTCTTGTCATCATAAATCCATCTGCATTCAAGCGCACCAAATCATATCGCCTAAGTGTAGGTGTAACATAGTTCTTATCCAGCGTGCGCATGGATACGCCTTCGACCCATGAAAATGACCCTCTATTAGAACTCGCTTTGTGAAGGCGGATGCATTGTTGTGGAGATATTGCTTTGATACTCAACTGCATGACGCTAAGTCCAATTAATACACGACCTACTTCACTGGTTACTAATTCAACCAATTGTCGAAGATTTTCCTGAGCTGTGCGACTGACTTTATCAAGTTCGATAGTAATTTTACTATGCTTCAAATCAATAATGAGTTTTTCCAAATAACCATTTCTGAATTCATCTTTAATTATTTTGATACGATTTTTGGCATCTTTTGAAATTACGCCCTCTGGAAAAACTGCAACTTCACCATTATCCGAAACGTACTCACTCCGATTTTCAAAGACTCGGAGATGCTTTTCTATATATTTTGAATCGTACTTCATCATTATAACCTTGTAAGCCGTTGAAGACTACGCTGGTTTAAAGTTGGAAAAGGGTAAGGAATAATAACCATTCCGTTGCGTATTTGTTTATTAGTTCTATAGTTTCTAATTTCGTATCCAATATCTTTCATTTCTCTAAGGCAGGAAAGGAGTTCTTCGTTGGATGATAAATGGTAAAGACAAGTGAGTTCTGAAGCTTGATTGATAGTACCTACTCCGTAACCTGATGTTACTTTCTGTACTGTATTCCACAAAGGCGTCATCAAAAGGAAATTATTAGCTACTATCATAGTGATTGAATATGCTCTTTTGTATTGATAGTAGCCAAATAGTTGAACTAAATCGTCTTTAAACAAGTATCTCTGAACAAATAGTTCGTATATTTTCCATAATGCCAACAGCGAGCTTACTTCTGTTGATTGAGAGATGAGCGTTGTTATTCGCCTGCCATTTTCAATTTCTTTTCCTGAAGGATAGATGATTTGGATTTTATATTGTTCTAAAGATGAACAAGATTTGGTATTAGTCAATTGAATGATCCATTCATCATCAGTGAGATTGAAGTATGCTGTATAATCGGAATTAATTTTAGGAAGCCCGGTTTGTATTTGTAAGTTCTGAGTTAGCGAAAAAAATTCAGTTCCTTTTACCTTTAGTGAATATGTAATTTGACGGGATGGAATATTTAATAATGCTCGAGAAGCCTTTTGTGCATAGATGGGAGTCAGTTCACTCTTACGCTTCCGAAAGCCTAACTCATAATCTTCAGGCATTGAAAAAATTTTAAATGGAGACCGAACACCAAATACTTGATCCAAAATACTAAGAGCTAATATTCTCGCTAACTGTGGAGGAACTGAATTGCCAAGCTGATGAATGACAGTCTGCTTACTTCCTTCAATAAAGTAATCATCAGGAAATGTTTGCAACCTTTTTAATTCTTCATTCGTAAAGGGCCTATTTTCCCAGCTAAAAGGACCTGTATATTGCCCGCCTTGTGCTTTTATAGTTCTGACTGGCGCATTTGGATCAGCCTTATAAAGATAATCTGAGAATTTTGATCTCCAAGCAAATATTGGTTTAGGATGGCCCATCTTTTCTGTATAGAAACTATAATTTAGTCCTGGTGGAATATCGTTCATAGTTTATCCAATAGATATCCAGACATACCTTACACAGGGGCCTCTTCGAGATTGGCATACTGAGTCGTGGGAAGCTTGAAAAATGAGCGAATTCTTTCAATATTTTTCTTCAATTTTTCCAGA
>JAKLIY010000069.1 GCA_022709365.1 Pseudomonadota bacterium | reverse complement strand
ACAAGCCGGATTGAAATTGAATGCGATTCATGGGCATGACCGGACTCCAGCGTGAAGGGTACGCCAGCTTACGCCTGATTTTCGGCACCAAACAGGGCCGGCTGAACTATCTTGCTAATCAGGAAATTACTTGATATCTGTGATTAATAGTATCACTGAGCATGAGGCTAAACCCCTCGCAGAGTATCACAGAAATCGTATTCCTTACGATGAATTACATGTAATCCAAGATTCTGATAATCCGGTTTTTATCCAAATTGCTGCTGACTTGAGTGATGAACCAAAATTTGATCCGCGTGATGAATCCGAAAATCATAAAGACCCGGAAACCGCAGACTTTGATAAAACGGATGAGGAACACGAAGAATCGAACTCTGAAACGGTACAAAAACAAAAACTAGAGAAAAATAAAAATACTAAAAAAAACCAAAAGTTCTGGTCATTGATCAGCGATGCGTATCGCTTTGGTGGTGATATCCTGAAAACCTGGATCGCCGAGCAAGAAAAACAAAAACATGACAGCAACTTACGTGCCTATCTTATGGAAATGAAGGATGGTCTTTCACAACCGTATAAGGATTTATTCGAAGAGATTTCTAAAATTTGTCAAGCCGACCTGGAATTCGATGATGATGAGTTTAATGGGCATCTTCCACATGGATCTGAAACAAGGATCGCTAAAAACCTGGGAGTTAGCAAAAGCACTGTGACAAGGCGCCTTGAAGATTTAAGAAAAGTTTATGATGAATTTCGCGAAAATAAATCACCTACGACTTCACGAGGAGATTCAGAATGAGTCATGTACCTTTTGACGATGCGGCCCACAAACAGGCTGTCAGAATGTTGCGCTTGTTGACCCGGCAGCGCTTGGACCAGCTTAGTAATCAACCGGAACCAGTACCAAATATCAATTATCATGAGCGCGCCTTAGAGCAATGCCCAATTGCCCTAACGGCCTGTCACGTAACCGCAAGCTCAGATATTGACTCCCTTGAACCGCAGTTTGAACTGCGTGATTCAATCGACGTCGATCTACCGATTTTTTTGCGTCTGTCGCTCGTGAAAGGCGAAGCCTTTATCACCTTTCCGGCGGATCGCAAGCGTATCATCAAATGCCATATTTCCGACCGGAACCCGCTGACCTTCACCCTCAGCCCGGATAAAACTGCATACCGGGCTCAGTTAACCCGCGAGCAGGTGGCGCTGGTGGCTCGCCCCCTGCGCCTGCCCTCCTGCTACCAGCACTTTGCGGATGAGCGGCTCGCGCCTACCGGCATGGCCCTACTCAAGCAATTGGTCAAGGGAACATTGACTTGGGCACAGGCCAAATTATTGGGGCAATTGATTGCGCTGAAGGAACCCGCGCAGAAAACGTTAGATACCCCATGGAAACAGGTCGAGAACCTCTTGGTTGTTGATGTACAACGGCCCCTCACCGCAGGTGCGAGCCGGGGAAGTGGGCGAGTGCGGATCAATTACGCCCAGCAGTTCACTAACGAACAGGACTTGCTGATTTACGCGCTGGATGGTCCGCGTCAGGTATTGGGAACATGCTGGAAGGAACCGCCCACCACGGCGCCCCAAGTCACGCTCCAAATTGACCAGGGCGAGCCGCAGGACCTGCCGGGCGAGTGGGACGCGGATTGGCATCAATTCACCTTGCCGGTAGGTTTCGACCGGTTCGGGCCAGACGGGCAACTGAGTTGGACCTGGCAGCGCGAGCAGAACACTCTCGCCTTGCGTTGGGACACCGCGCCCGACCCGGCGCAAACGGGCCTCTAATTCACGTTGGCCTCGGCCGGTCGAGCCAAGCAACGCTATCGCCAATCCAAGTAGGGGGTTATCGCATGGCGACTCGTGATGACGATCCGTTTCCCATCGATGGCCTGCTGACGGCTGAAGAACTGGAGTTTCTCGCCAGCGAGCCGGCGCTGCGCAGAATGTGCGGCATGACGCCGGGACAGCGGGTGCTGGGTGTCAAGGCGAGGGGGAAAGGGGAAAGCTGGAAGAAACGGGTTGATTATTGCCTCGATGCAGCAGAGAAGGCTCACGACGTGGGTGAATTCAAACGAGAGCTTGGTGCTTGGACTTTGGCGTTGCGGCTACTACCACGACAACCGGATTTGGATGCCGACCAGGCGCGCCTGCTGATCAACATCGCCAACAGTCGGTGCGCCCAAGGGCAGCCCGAAGCGGCCCGAAAGCTGGAGGAACGGGCCTGGGATTTGCTCCAACAGCCCCACTTAGCGGACAACCCGGCGCTGGATCGCCACCGGGCGATCCTGCTGATAAACAACACCGCTACCCAACTCGCCCTCCAACAATACAAAACGGCCCGCGAGCAGAAGGAACAGGCCCAGAAGCTGCTCCAACAGCCCCACTTGCTGAAAAACCCGGTGCTAGATCGCAGCCGGGCAAATCTGCTGGGCTTAGAAGCCATCTCCCTTTTCGCCCATGGGCAGCTCGAAGAAGCGGCCCGAAAGCTGGAGGAAGCGGAGAATCCGGCACTGCATGATTACCAGCGGGTGGGCGGGCTGATCTTAGATGCCCTCATCCATCACGCCCAAAGGCAGCCCGAAGCGGCCCGAAAGCTGGAGGAACGGGCCTGGGATTTGCTCCAACAGCCCCACTTAGCGGACAACCCGGCGCTGGATCGCCACCGGGCGATCCTGCTAGTGAACAGCGCCAACACCCGGTATGCCCTCGAGCAGCATGAAGAAGGGTTGGCGTACCTGCGCCGAGCGATACAACAATTGTTGGATACCCCGGACAAAATAGCAGCACACTGGGTTGCTTTGACGGCACTGGTTGCACCGTCATTAGCCAGACAGGCAATAGCTGGGCGATGCCCGGACTGGCCGGAACTGTTGGCCCCTCTCTCGGCGGCCTTCATCGAGGTTATGGACCTTCAGCCCGAGAGTTTTTTAGCCTTCGCTCGCCCAGCCTTTATCCAATTCCATCGCGTCTATTTGTATCTCTGTTTGCACCAAGGCCGGCACGACCTGTTGCCCGAGGTGCTGCGGGCCGTTCAGGGCCGCAAGATGGCGGCGCTGATGCTGGAGGAACTGGATCAGACGCCCGCTCCCGATCCCACCGTTAAAGCATTTCGAGACGTCCGCCGAAAGTTGCGGCAGATGGCCTTGGGGTTGCAGGTCCTTTCCGGTGGCCTGGACGGGCCGGGCGGGAGGAAAGGTCCGCACGGCGGCAGTTTCACCTGGCTGCTGCCGGGCCAACACGCGATATCGGCGGACGAAGCGAACCGCCGGGTGCGAGAGTACGAAGCGCTTCTGCCAACTTATCGGCAATTGCGCTCAGAACTGGAACGCACCGGGCGGCTGCCCGATCCGAAGCGGGGGAGGCCCCTGACCGAATTGCAACAGACGCTGCACCCCGGCCAGACCCTGGCCTTGCTGGTGCATCTGCCCGATGCCAAGTCGCTCGCCCCGGTATTCACTGCGGCCCTGCTGGTCACCGCGACCGCCACCGAGTTGGTACACCTGGAAAACCTCCCCCAGGTAGCCTACGAAGGCCAGCGGTACAGCGACGCCTGTCGCGGGCGGGGCAGACGGCAGACCTTGACCCGCCGTGCGCCAACGGATGCGAGTGCGCTGGCGGACGATAAAGCCGCGCCCAGCCTGGATGACCTCCGCCGGCAAATCAACGAGAGCTTTTGGGAGCCCCTGCGCCCCCATCTCGACGGCATCACCCAACTCACCCTGCTCCCCCACGGCGACCTGCTCCACGCGCTGCCCTACGAACTCGCCGCCCCGGACACCCTGCACCTGCAGTTTTATCCCGGTTTGGTGTTCTATGACCAGGCGCTGACCGCCCGGGGGACCCCGCTTCCCCAGCCCAGCCCGGACGCGCCGCTGGGCCTGCGGGTGCATCCGGCCGCCGAGACGGACCAGCCGGTGTATCTGGTCCAGGCCGAGGCGGACCTGGTGCGCGAGGTCTGGGAGAAAGCGGGCGCCACCGTGACCAATCCCGCGGATTTGACCCAGGCGTTGCCGGCGTGGAGCGTCTTTCACGCCGCCAGCCACGGCGATCTCGACCCGCAACAACCCGGCAGTGCCTATTTGCTGCTGGGGCCGCAAGAACACCTCAACCTGAGCGGGGTGCTGGCCTCTCCCCAACACCCGCCACTGGTGTTTCTCTCGGCCTGCGTCGTTGGCCGGTTGCAGGAAGATCTCGATGGTGACCCCCTGGGGCTGGTCAGTGGCTTCTTTCTCAAGGGGACGCGGTACGTCGTCGCCCCACTGATCCCGGTACCCGACCACTACATGCCGCTGCTGGGAGTCTTGTTTCATCAGGCGTGGCAGTCCGGGCTTGACCCGGAAGCCGCGCTCGCCGAGGCCAAGCGGCGCTTACGCGAGGCGGATTGGTACGAGGATACCGCCGATCTGGCGCGGGCGGCTTATGCACCTGTCCTGAAGCAACGCTATGAGCAGGAAGGTCAACACTGGGTGAATGACCTTGTGCAAGCGGATTTGACCGACTACTGCGACCCTAAAGCCGTCGCCGAGGCCATACAAAAAAATGACTTTCTGATATTCGTGCGCGGCTTCGGCGACGTTGAATAGGGGCAGGCGCAATGCCAAGGGTAACCCTAAAAACTCAATGACTTACCGGCTAAAGCCGGTAGGTTGAGCTGGCGGGGGATAAACCCCCGCCTGAAACGCTTTGCGGCGGATTGAACCGCCACCTGAAGAGCGCGGCGCCTGAAGGCGGTGGTTTGTACCACGGCTGCCGCCTGCGCGGCTAAAGCGCGGGCTAAAGCCGCAGCCATGGAAATCAAATAGTTAATATCGTCTTCTGGTCCGTCAGGCCAGCGATTTTCAAAAATGATGGGGGATAGCGCGCCAGGCAACCCGTTAGGCGGCATCCCCGCCTGGCCTCGGCGCGGTCTGCACCAACCAGCCGTCCAGAGCCTGGGCATTGAGGGCGAGATACTCGTCCAGCACGGCGTGGAGCGAGTCGGCCGCCAGCCGCCAGCCCTGGCGCGCGGCTTCAGCGTTCACCCGTTCCCACAGGCCGGCCAGGAGGCGCGCGCCGCGCTCCGAACCACAGTCCCGCTCGCGCTCGGCCAGCGCCACTTGCGCCTCGATCTGGCGCAGCAGATCGCCGCCCAGGCGCGGTACGTCCCGAATCCGGCCGAAGTGGGCGAGGTACAGCGCGGGCGGTCGGAGGGACAGCAGCCGTTCTACCGACGCCCGCATGGCCGCCGGGTCGAATTGGGTGGGCGCGATGGCGGGCAGGATCGAGGCGCGGCCATCCACATCCAGCTCGCGCAAGGAGATGCCGAAGGCCTCGCCAGCGAAGAGGCCGCCACTGTGGGTATCGAGCAGGCTCAGGTGGTGGCGGGCATGACCGGGGGTGTCAAGACACACCAAAGTGCGGCCACCGAGGTCGAGAGTATGGCCATCGCCGGCGGCGAGGATGCGCTCGACCGGCACCGGCGCCAACTCACCGTACAACCGTTGAGCCTCGTCCGAGCCGTAGACGGCCTGGACCGCAGCGAACAACGGCGCTGGATCGGCCATGTGCCGCGCCCCGCGCGGATGCACGACCAGCCGGGCTTCGGGAAAGGTCTGCATCATCGCCCCAGCCCCGCCGGCGTGATCCAGATGGACGTGGGTCAGGAAGACGTAATCGACGCGGGTCGGCGGCAGTCCCAGGCTCCGCAAGGCGTCCAATACCCGTGGCAGGCAGGCGTTGGTGGCGGTGTCCACCACGGCGACCCGGCCGCCTTCGACGAGGAGATAGATCGCGGCGAGCTGGGGGCGGAGGTAGCCGGCGTCCACGGCATAAATGCCGGGTTCGTAACACAACAGTTCGATCATGGGCGTTCGGGCAACACGGTGAGACCGGCAGATGGCAGTCCGATCCCCACCGGGCCACCACCGGCTCGGTCGGGGTCCGGCACGGGCCGATTCGGATCGACAGGCATCCCCTCAAATGAGATCGATACGCGCTTCGAGGAAATCCGCGACCCCCGGCAGACCCTGCCGGCGGATGTTGCCCACGAACTCTTCGGCGGAAAGGGGCGGATGACGCAGACTCGCCCGTTGCTGCTTGGCGACACGTTCGAGAATCGGCGGTTCGAGATCCGCCAGATCGAGAATGAAGTCATCCGGGTGTTGGGCGAAAATGCCAAATTCGGCCAGCACCTCGTTGGGGAAGTCCTTCAGATTCATCGTGATGATCGCCGCGGCTCCCGCTCGAATCGCGGCCGCCAGTACGTGACGATCATTGGGGTCGGGTAGCCGGAGGCCGGCGATGAGGGGCTCGTAGCCGGTAATCAAGCAATTTTCGACGGCGTTGTTGATCAACATCACCGTCCGATCCAGTTGTTGCCGGGTTAGGTCCGCTCGATGGGCCAATACGTTTCGGGTCCATTCCTCGTGAATTTGCGCGGTCCAGCACGCCCGGAACCGCCGGGTTCCGGCCAAACGGATCAGCAGGTCGCGCAGCGGCGCCGGGTAGAAAACACACGCATCGTAGATGACGGTAAAACCGGCCAATCAGTAGCCCATCCCCAGTTCCTGCGCCTGTCTGGACAGGTCGTCCAGCGCTCGGCCGGCACTCTCGTCGGCCTGCGCCCGGTAGGCCAGCAAATCCGGATAGTTGATGCGGCGGTGACGGCCGACCTTGGTGAACGGAATCCTACCGTCCTCCAGCAACTTCACGAGATACGGTCGGGAGACATTCAGCAGGTCGGCGGCTTGCTGGGTCGTGAGCGCGTGCGCGATGGGGACCAGCGCCACGGCGTTACCCTGCGCCATCTGGTTCAGAATCTCGGCTAGCAAGCCAATGGCGGACACGGGTACGGTCAACCTTTCGTCGCCATCGTACAGGCACAACTGCGCGGTCTCGCCGTGACCGATGATCGCGGCGAGCCTTCGACTGCTTTCGGCCGCCAGCCGGGTTTCTTCGGCGGTGGGCAGGCTCGGCGTCTTGATGGATACGAGCGCCATGGCGTTATCCAGTCCAAAGGCTGTTCGGAGGGTGGTTGGGCTGTTACTTACGGGTAGACCCTTCGGATGTTAGCTTTATTCGCAATAATCGAAATTAATTTTTTCTATCTTTATTTGATCCATGGATCACCCAAAAATCTGAAGAGTCGATCTCTCGATTTGTTACAATAATTCGTGGTTAGTTTTTATTTAACGAAAATATGGAACATTCTTGCAAGACCTCGCAAAAATACACTCATACCGAACGCCTCCTGAAGCTGGCGCGCCAGAAGGGGCTATTGCGTTCCAGCGACCTGGATGCGCTGGGCGTTCCTCGCGTGTATCTCATCCGCCTCACCGCCAGCAGCCGGCTGGAAAAAGTGGGGCGTGGTCTCTACCGGCTCCCGGAAAGCGCGTTTTTCGAGCATGACAGCCTGGCGGTCATCGCGACCCGGGTACCGCAGGCCGTTTTCTGTCTGCTCACCGCCTTGCAGTTCCATGAACTGACGACCCAACTCCCTCGCCAGATCTGGATTGCCATGCCCCGAGGCAGTCACCTTCCGCGGATCGATTACCCGCCGGTCAAGATGGTCCAGTACAGCGGTGCGGCCTACGCGCAAGGCATCGAGGACCACGAGCGCGATCAGGTGATGCTCCGCGTCTACAGCGTGGCCAAGACGGTGGTGGATTGCTTCAAACACCGGAACAAGATCGGGCTCGACGTGGCGCTGGAAGCGCTGAGGGAAGCGCGCGAGCGGAACCAGGTCAGCGCCGATGAGCTGTGGCGCTATGCGAAAATCTGCCGCGTCGCCAATGCGATGCGCCCTTACCTGGAGGCGCTGGCATGAAGAAGGATTTGGCGGCCTCCGTTCGGACGCGCCTGCTGGCCATCGCCAAATCCCAAGGCGTCGACTTCAATCAGATCCTGGTGCGTTTCGCCCTCGAACGATTCCTCTACCGGCTGGGCCAGTCCGCTTACGGGCATCGTTTCCTGCTCAAGGGCGCCCTGCTCTTTACGCTCTGGTACGACATGCCGCACCGGTCGACGCGGGATGCCGATCTGCTCGGTTTTGGTCCCAGCGATCTTGAATCGATCACTCAGACTTTCCAGGACATTGCCCGCATCGCGGTCGCCGATGGCATCCTCTTCAATGCCGCAACGATCCGTGTCGAGGAGATTCGCAAGGAGGCGGGGTACCCCGGCGTTCGGGTGTTGATCGCCGCCGAGGTGGCCAAGGCGCGATGCAGAACCCAGATCGACATCGGTTTCGGCGATGCGGTCACGCCAGGTCCGGTCGAAGCGATTTACCCGGTACTGATCGACGATTTTCCGGCCCCTCGACTGCGAACCTACCCGATCTACACCGTCATCGCTGAAAAACTCCATGCCATCGCCTTGCTGGGGATGACCAACAGTCGTCTGAAGGATTACCTGGATCTCTGGGTGCTGCTGGATCGGGAGACGCTGGATGTGGATACCCTGGGCACGGCGATTGCCGCAACCTTCGTCCGCCGGGGAATGCGGGTACCCGCCAAGCTGCCCCTCGGTCTGACCGATGAGTTTGCGACGGATCCATCGCGCCAAGCGTTATGGCGAGCGTTCCTCAAGAAGAACGATCTGGCCGAGATGTCGCTGATTGCGGTGGCGACGACGCTGCGAACCCGGCTGGAACCCGCACTGAACCGGGCGGCGCAACAGGCGCTCGACTGAAACATGAATGCATCCCGATCGATGCGCTGATGGTCCTGAATGGATCCGCATTGACCCTTCGACCGATGCGATGTCGTGTGTTGCGGACAGAAACCGGCGCGCTTCACCCCTCCCGCAACCGGTGGCCGGGCACGGCCCGGATTCGACCCTCGGTCAGCGCCCGAATCAGGAAGCACTGCCCGGTCCGGTACGCCGACCGCGCGTCGAAACCCAGATAGCGCACGACCGTCAGCCCGGCGATGGCGGCGACCGCCAGTACGAAAGTGGGCCAACTGATGTGCACCAGCCACAGCACGATGGGCAACGCCGCGTGGGCTTCGATGCACCAGAGCATGGGCGGCAGGGCGGTGTTGCGCCATGGCGCTTCCGCCACCTCGTATTCATCCTGGGCCATCGGTTTCTCCGGGTTCGGGGTGATCGGGACCCGCCGGCAGCGGAAGGGAGATCGCCTCGGCCTGGGTGCCGAGTCCCCGGAACAACCGGTACTCCCGCTCGTCGATCCGCCCGGCCTCGCGCAGCGCGTCCAGATCCGCGGTCAACGGGCGGCCGTGCTCGCGCACCAGGTGGCGGGTGGCCGCGACCACCCGCGCCGGCGGTTGTGCCAGAATGGCGTCCTTGAGGTCCGGGGTGAAACGGAGGTATTCGCGCACGGCCGCCCGCCGGCCGTCGGTGGTCCGCACCAGGCGCTGGGTCACGATGGTTTGCAAGGCTTCGAGCAGGTCCGCCAGCCGACCGTCCCGCCCGTCGGCCGGGAATGCCGACACCAGCCGGCGGAGGGTTTCCGGCACGCTGTTGGTGTGGCTGGTGGTGTACACCAGATGGCCGGTCATGGCGGCGTCCACCACCGCCGTGATGGTCTCAGCGTCGCGCGCCTCGCCCACCAGAATCACCATCGGCTTGCGGCGCAGGCTGTTGCGTACCCCGGCGGCGAAGCTGGGCAGATGAACCCCGATCTCGTGCTGGGCGATGGAAGCATGCACGCGCGGGACGAAATCGTAGACGTATTCGATGGGCGCCTCGTAGGTCAGAATCTTCCGGTGGGCGTGCGGATCTTCCAGCAGGTGCCGGATGATGGC
>JAKLIY010000068.1 GCA_022709365.1 Pseudomonadota bacterium | reverse complement strand
CCTGGAACAGCTTCTCAATCTGTGTCAGGCGGGTGGCGCGTTCGCCGCTGGGTTTACCGACGGCGGACACGACCTGACGGATTCTGTCGAGCGCCTCTGCCCGGGTGGCCGAGTCGGCGGGCAGCATCTGGGGAATCGCGGCCAGTGCCCCGTCCCGGTCGAGCAGCAGGGCGAAGAACTGCTCGCGCAGGATTTGCTTGAACTCCGCCAGGGTCAGGCCGCTGTGTTGGTCGCGCATCTGGCGCAGCACCTCGAAGGCGCGCTCATCGACGCCGGGGCCGGCCAGGCCGATGTAGACCAGGCCGCGAATCGCCGCCTCGCGCAAGCCACCCTCAGCGAGGCGCGCCTTGAGTTCGGCGATGCGCTGCTGGATAAACGCCAGTCGCTCCGGTTCGACGCCGGGATGTCGGCGCGGCGGCTCGTCCGAAGCCCGCATCCCGACCAGCGCCTGCAACAGCGGCGAGCTGTAAATGCCAAGGAAGATCTGCTCCAGGCTGCGATCCCGCAGATCGCGATAGCCATCGAGAGCGGCGATGATCCCGTCCGAGATCATGGCCTGCACCTGAAACAGGGGATTATCGGGTGCGGCGGGCCGGCGCTGTTGGCGGACCTGCTCGGCCAGTTGGGCGATTTGCCGCATCAGCGGGTTGCGGTCGGAAAACAGTTCGTAGGGCAGTTCGGCGGGATTGAGCGTGTGCAGCCATTCGGCGGTCTGGGTACTGGCGAAGGCTTGGACAAAGGGCTGAAACAGGGTGCGGTACAGGCCGAGGTTGATCTCCGAGACCCGCTGCGCGGCAGCGAAGCGGCGCTCGTTTTCGGGGCTGGGCTGCACGATGGCGCGGACGTCGTCCAGGGTGCGCGGTTCGAAGCGCACGATCCAGTCGCCACTGACCAGCTCCGGGTTGGCGACGTCGGCGGTCTTGGGGGTCATCACCGCTTCGTACAGACCCGGCGGCAGCACGTCGATCAGGTCGATGTTGGACGAGAATTCCTGATGCTCCTTGCGGGCCACGCCACCCGAGACGAAGATGCCCAGATGGCCGATACTCTCGTGGATAGCATAGACAATCGTCTGGCCGCCAGCGCGGATATCGTCGTCCTTCTGGTACAGATCGACGATCCAACCCAGCGCCTGTTGCGGCGGGGTGATGTTGTCGCCCTTGGAGCAGAAACAGAGGATCGGCGAGCGGATGTTGCGCAGGTCGATGCGAACACCATCGCGGGTGACGATTTCGGCGGTGGCCAACCGGTTGCCGACGAACAGTTGATCGACGATCCACTGCATTTCCTCGGCGTTAAGATTGACGTGGCCACCCCACCATTTTTCGAATTCCAGGAAGCGCGGCCCCTCGGTATCAACGTTGGACCACAGATCGTAGTTCTTGCCCCACAGCGTGTTGGCGGGATTGAGATTCTCGAAGTTGCCGACCAGATGACCACCATCGAACTTGCCCCCGCCAAGATCGCTCATCAGCGCGGTCAGCCAACTGCCGCCATACAGGCCACCGGTGTAGCGCATCGGGTTTTCCCCCTCAACCCCGGCCCAGTAGGACAGCGGCGAGCCGGGCACGATGATCGGGCCGAACAGTTCGGGGCGGGTCGCGGCCAGCATCATCACCGCCCAGCCGGCTTGGCAGTTGCCGATCACGCAGGGCTTGCCCTCGGCCTGGGGATGCAGTTCGATGACCTTTTCCAAGAACACCGCCTCGGCGCGCATGATGTCTTCAATGGTCTGCCCCGGCATCGGGTCGGGGGTGAAACCGACGAAGTAGCAGGGATGGCCGGCGCGCATCGCCACGCCCAGTTCACTGTCGGCCTTGAAGCCGCCGATGCCTGGGCCGTGGCCGGCGCGTGGGTCGACCACCACGAATGGGCGTTTCTTCGGGTCGATGACCACCCCTTCCGGCGGTTGGACCCGCACCAGCCCGTAATTGACCGGTCGGTCGAAGGTGCGTCCGTCCAGTACTAAATCGACAGTAAAACTGAGGACGTGCGGCACCGCCTTAGCTTTCTGTGCATAGTATTGGTCGCTGCGCTGGCGCAGCACGTCCCAGAACAGAATGGTGCGCTGCCAGCCGTCAATCCAGTAATCAATGGCCGGTTGGGCGACAGCGGGCATCACGGGTTGGGTGGAGAGCGTAGTCAGGGATGGGGGTCGGTCGGTCATGGGGCAAACTCCTCAGGGGTTTTTGGTGGCGCTTTTCCAGCAAACGACAATATGTTCGGCTATTCCTCGTCAGGCGGCGCATCAACTGGGCGAGTTTCGCGGCGGTAGGCTTTTAGCGCCTGACGCAGGGTTGGAAAGAGGCGCTCCTCGTGTTCAGGTTGGTACAGACCTATTTCCTGCAGCCAGTTGATAAACTCAGTCTTGCGTCCGGCCAGAATCAGGGTGACTCCACGCGCTTCCAGCGTCTCCCGCAGATCGCGCACGGCATACAGACCCGTCACGTCAATATGGCTGATCGGAATCGCATCGATGACGAACCACTGGAGTTCCGGGCCGGCGGCATCGGCCACGGTCAATGCCCGCTGTTTGAAGTAAGCTGCATTGAAAAAGGTGATGGGACCATCAAAACGGTAAAGCGCCAGACCGGGGAAGGTTTTGGCCCCGGGGTGTCGCTCAATCGAATGGAATCCGGGCAAGCCGTCGACCTTACCCAGCACCTCGTCGTGGGGGCGCGCGGTCAGCTTGACGAAGCGCACCAGCGCCAGCCCCACTGCGATCAGAATGGCATTGATTGCGCCGACCGCCACCACGCCCAGCATGGTCAACACCGCCAACCCCACCTCACGTCGGTCGATCTTCCAAATGTCCCGCAGTGTGCGGATATCGAACAGCGAGAACGCGGAAAACACCAGCACCACACCCAGCGCAGCGATGGGGACGTACTGCAAGGGTTCGGTCAGGAACAGCAACACCGTCGCGATGGTCGCAGCGGTGACCAGGCCCGTGACTTGGGTGCGTCCCCCGGCGGAATCCGCCATGGCGGTGCGTGAAGCGGCGCCAGTGACGACAAAACCCTGGGACAGGGCGGAGGCGATATTAGCGGCGCCGAATGCGGCGAACTCGCGATCCACATCGATTTCGTAGTGATTCTTGGCTGCAAAGCTGCGGGCGGTCAACACGCCGCTGGTAAACAGCACCAGGGCCAGGCCCGCCGCGCTGGCCACCAGGGCGGGCAAATAGTCGAGGGGAACGCTGGGCCAGCGGAGCGGCGGCAACCCCGCGGGCACCGGCCCCAGGATGGCGACTCCCTGTTCATCCAGTTTCAGCACAGCGACCGCAATGCCGGCGACCACCAACGTGATCAGCGCCGCCGGCCAGCGGGGCAGGAACCGGCGCGCGAGAAACAGCGCGGCAAAGCTGCCCACGCCCACCGCCAGGGTCGGGCCATGGGTTTGCGGCAGCTTGGCGATGAATTCGAGCAGTCGGGGCACGATGCGGCCGGATTCGATGGCAAAACCGAACAGCTTGCCGATCTGCCCCAGCAGAATGCTGATGGCGACGCCGTTCAGGAAGCCGACCAGGATCGGCTTGGACAGGAAATCCGCCAACGCGCCGAGCCGCAGGAAACTCGCCGCGATGCAGAACAGGCCGGTGAAGAACGTCAGCAGGATCGCGAGCGACGCATACAATTCCGCGTCGCCGACGGCGAGCGGCGCCACGACGGCGGCGATCATCGCGCAGGTCGCCGCATCGGGATTCACCATTAACTGCCGCGAGGTCCCGAAGAGGGCGTAGGCCACCAACGGCAGGATGCTCGAGTAGAGACCCACGACCGGATCAAAGCCGGCGAGTTGCGCATACGCGACGGCGACCGTCAGTGCGACCGCCGCCACCGAGATGCCCGCGACCAGATCGTAGCGGAAGTCAGTGGCGAATCGATAATGCAGGAGTGCTGGCACACCGGGTGCGAGGCGCGCCAAACGATCCATCAGGGGTTGACTCACTGCCTGGATTTCCAAGCATCTACCGAGGCCGGGGGCGCTGGCTCTACGTTGATCACCAACTCCTGGAGATATTCAGCCATGACCTCGTCGCCCACCTTGAGGTCATCAAGATTGATGTCTTCAGACGCGGTGACAACGACCGTGTGTTCAGCACCCTTGAGGGTGACCTGACGTTTCGCCCGGTCGATGGCGATAACACTGGCTAATATCGTGACGTTCTTACGCGCCACGCCGCTCGGCGGTTGATCCTTGCCAGCCCGTTCGATGTTCACCGATTCCCGCCTTGACTGGATGCCACCGCTGCTATTGGTTTTATTGAATCCGACCGCCAGCGCTTGACGGTATTCGGTCACGATCAGGTCGCCCGCCTTGATTTCCGCCAGCCGACGAACTTCTGGAGGTATGTCAACGGTGAAAATGTCGCCTTCCTGACTTTTGAGAGTCAGTTGCCGTTTCTTGAGATCCACCGCCTGCACTTGTGCGGTCGTGGTGAGGGTTTCACTGACCGCAACCTCAGGCGGCGTTGTAGCGTTTTCTGTCAATTTTTCCACCATAGCCGAGGGCTTTTCCTCCGCCGCAATGGCAGTTGCAGTGACGCCCAACAGACTCAATGCCCCCAAGGCTATTATATACATGCGCTTTATTTTCATCAGTTTTCCTCACAGGTTAAATGTGCTTGAGAGAATCGTCTCTCTGCAAATTTTGCCGATAAAACCCAAGTTAATTATGCTCCCGGTAAGAGCAGACATTATGCCAGCCGAGCCAAAGTGGGGATCAAAAGATAAAATGATTTAATTTAGTTAGTTATAATGACACACCTGCTCACCCAATGGTCCTGGCGCCAACAGGGAATCTGAAATATCGTAGAACTCCGAAATAATGGAGGCCCACAGTTATTTCGCGAAAATGCAGCCGAAGCCTGGCCAGACTAGTGGGCTGCCGCAGGAGTTTTGATAGGTACCGATAGATACCTTATGGTGGGATCAATAGGAGGAATCCCCATGGCCGACAACTATCTGGTTGACCTCACTGAAGAGGAGCAGGGATACCGGCTCGACGTGATCCACAAAGGCAAAATGGCAGCGCGCCGGGTGGCACGTGCCCACGTCTTGCTGCGTGCGGCGGAAGGGACCACCGATGAGGACATCGCAAAAGCCCTCCATCTAGCGATGGCCAGCGTGCATCGCATCCGCCAACGGTTGGTCGACGAAGGGCTGACTGCGGCGTTCAGTGAGCGGCCACGGTCGGGTTCACGAAAGTCGCTCAGGATGCCCCGCCGCTTGCGGCGGGGAGGAATGAGTAATCTGGGTAGCAGGTTCGATGCCTGCTACCCAGATCGGTCTTTGTTTTTAGTCTTTTAAAGCCCCGCCGCTTGCGGCGGGGTTTTTTACTCCGGCCTTGACCGGCAAACAGGCGGCCTTTCTGGTCGCCTTGGCTGGCACGACCCCGCCCCTTGGGCACCATCGGTGGACCTTGCAATGACTGGCGGATCGTGCGGCCAATCGACACGATTTCCGCCGATACTGTGCATCGTGTGCTCAAAAAAACGATCTTAAACCTTGGCAGCGCCAAGAATGGTGCATTCCGAGTGTCAGTCCCGACTCTGTTGAGCCTATGGAAGATGTATTGGATCTGTATGCTGAACCCGATGATCCCCGGGATCCCCCAGTGTGTTTTGACGAAAGCCCCGTCCAGTTGACCAGCGAAACCCGTCATCCGCTGCCGGCCCGCCATGACTCTGAATACACACGTGAAGGTACCGCCAATTTGTTTCTATTGGTGCAACCTTTTGGCGAACAGCCCGAGCACCGTGGTAGCCTGCTTCACGTTCGCTGCTTTCATCCACTGGCTCCGGGCAACGTTAGTTTAAGTTGGGGTCCGGGTAATACTTGGCGCCGGTGATACTGACCCCGACGATGGCGCCCTGGTCGCTGAGCTGGTACATCAGCACGCCCGGTGAGACCGACACGCCCAACTGGTTCCCCATCTGCTGGGTGCGGGTTTGCGCCGACGCCATCGCGTTAGCCCCGAACTCCCAGCCCGAATCGACAAACTGGTCGAAGGCTTGGGGGGTTTCGAACACGAACACCAGTCGGAACCGTTGCACGCCGAAGCCGTAGCCGGGTTGCAACTCCACCATCCGCATGAAGGTCTCCCGCCGCGTGGCGTGGTTGACGGCGAGTCCTTCGCCGGTGGCGCTGCCCATGAACAGGACTTTCAGGCCGAAATTGCTGAACACGGCGTAACCGGCCGACCGCTGCATCTGCCGGCGGGCGGCGGGATATTGTTGATAGAGTTGCGCGATGGTCTCGTTCGCCATCTGGCGAATCGAGGCGCGTTGCTCGTCAGCTTGGTACTCAGACATGGGTGCTGTGGTACAGGCTTGCAAACCGAGGCCCAGGGCGACCAGCAATGGCGTCATGAAGATACGGAATAATCGCATGGTTGTTCTCCTATCCATTCAAAGGTGGCGACGGAACGCGCCGCCGCATACATGTAAATCATAAAGGATATTAGCATCCCATCCTACGGCGCAGGGCTTGCAAGATCACGAGTCGAATTCTGCTGTGGGCACGTTAATGAAACCGGCAGAAATATCCGCCACCAGGCGCTCGAACCACACTATCTGGCGCAAAGTCTCGGCACTGACACTCGGGATGTTCATGGCTCGATCCGCTCGCGGTGCGGGGGCAAGGCGGTCCAGCGCCGGTACAGGGCGACGGCCAGCAGCAGCAACGGGGTCTGTACTAGGAACAGCACCGCCGCGAAGGCGACGAAATCGGTGCGCCCCAGCAAGGTCACTGCCACCAGAGTGGCGATGGCTAAATTGCGCACCGCGAATTCACCCAGCAGGGTAAAGCGGTCGCGGGACTCCAAACCCGAGAACCCACCGACCAGCCAGCCCGCAGCCATCGCCAGCAGGGTGAACAGCAGCGCCGCGCCCACTTGATCCCGCCAGGCGACTCTCAATAGATCAGCTTGGTCATACAGCACGAAGCCCAGCAGCGCCAGCAGGCCCACCAGAGCGAGCCGTTGCGCTACACTGCGCCGCCGCATGGTCCACACTGGCCAGTAATAACGCACGGTCATCCCCACCGATACCGGCAACAGCAACAGCAACAGCAATTGCCCGATCATGGGTCCGATTGGAACAGCGACCGTCGAATCTGAAGCCAGCCAGAGTGCGAAACCCCACCGGGTCAACAGCGGCAGCGTCACTACAGCGATCAGGCAGGAGAGCGCAGTTAGCGTAACCGCCAGCGCGGCGTTGGCCCCGGCCAGATAAGCGTAGATGTTCGCCAGCGCGCCGGACGGACCCGCCGCCAGCAGGATCAGGCCAGCGACCACTGGCGGCGGCCAATGCCCACTCCCGATCAGTCCAGCGGTCAGCAACGGCAACAGCAGCAGTGGCCCCAGCGTTCCCGCCACCACGGCGCGGGGCTGGGTCACCATCCGTCGGAAATCGTCGCCGGTCAGTTCCAGCCCGACCACAAACATCAGGCCCCAAACCATGGCAGCGATGGCAGCATCAAGGGTCATCTAGGAGCGTAACTCGCTGAGCATCGAAAAAAGAATCGTAGTCTTTAAAGTTAAAACCCGCCACACGGGCGGGTTTCGAGCCATGCCAAACCCGGACTGCCGGGCTTGACCGTGTGAAAACGCTAGCCTAGCTGCGAACCAAGCCGTTGAGAAATATCAAGGATTCCTGGCCGCCGCCAACCCCGGTCGGGCCTTCTGCCAGGGATAGCCTTTGCGCCCTAACGGGTAGCCGTAATTGAACAGCGCCTGCATATAGGCGGTGTCGAAAGATAGCGCCCATGTTCCAAACGACCGGGCGTCAGGCGTCGAGGTTGGTGGTGCTGATGAACAGCAGCCGGCCGCGAGCAGTACGGTGATGATCGAGCGTGTTGGACGGGATCGACGACTTCGCCCACTGGATGACGTAGCCATCGTCGTAGTAGTAGTGCGACGGTTTGATCAGAAACAGGGCAAAGACCTTCTGAACAGCGGGAGACACGGTGCTTGATCTGTCGGCGTCCGGGCCGTTCTCTGGCGAATGGGGTCGCGGTCATTCATCGGTCTCTGTTCCTCGTGCGGGCCGTTCCATGAAAGCATGTGCACGTGCAGGCCCGAACGTGGTTTACGAAGTCGCCTCGCCGCCGTCCGGATGCCGCCAGCACGTTTCAGGGCTTCCCGATCAGCACATAGATGGCGCTCTCGCCCGATCCCGACAGCCCGAACCCCAGGAAGGCCGGGCCGATCCAGGTGTCCGAGCCGAAGAAAACGCTCCCGCCGTAGCCGTCCTGCTCGGGACTCAAGATCACGTTCTGGCCCGTGTCGGGGTTGCGGATCACGCCCTCCGACAACCAACCGGCCTCCAGGGAAGCGCCGAGGTAGAGGCCGCGCCCGATGGGCGGGGGCAGCGCGGCGATCTGGCGGTAATAGGCCAGGCCGGCAAAAGCCATGTCATTGCCGCGGAACTGCTCGTTGGCGTAGCCGGAGAGATTGAGGAAGCCGCCCAGGGGGAATTGGTCGTAATAGGGCATCTGTTCGCCGAAGCTGCTTCCACCTTTGAGTTTAAAGGCGAGGGTGTTGGGTCCGAAGCTGTAGGCGGTGGTAGCGCTGAGGAAAGCCCGGGTGTATTGGACGTCCGCCCCCAGATCCTCCAGCGGGTTTTGCACCTCCAGGAAAACCCGGGTCCCCGAGCGCGGGACCGCGGCGCTGTCGAGGGTGTCATAGAGGACCCGTGCGCGCACCCCGGTATCGGTGACCCGCCCCTCCGGGAGCTGGGGCGAGCCGGTATCGAGGCTCACTTCAGTCTGCCCGTAATAGGGTCCGATCCGTAGCTCGGTCTCGCGCAGCGTGGTGCCGAAGTCCGCGCCGAGGCGCGCGCGCACCACGTCGTAGCGCGCGACCCGCTGGTCGTCGAGGAAGACGCTGTCTGGACTCAGGCCGAGGTCCAGGTAGGGGGCGACGAAGGCCGTCCGGTCGAGGCTGAAGGGTTGGTAGAATTCGGCGAGCAGCCTCGGGGCATTGCCCAGCGTCAGATCGACGCCCAACTCGGCCCCGAGGGAGTTGATCCAGGTCTGGTCGTAGGTGGCGCGCAGGCCGAAGCGGCTGTCGCCCTTGTTGTCGATCGACAGGCCCAGGCCGAAGCCCAGGTAGCCCGGACCCCAAGCCTTCTCCACCGCGTTGACGATGAGCAGGTCGCTGCCATCCGACCGAGGCTGGAAGTGGTAGCTGATGCGTTCGTAGTCACCATGGCCGTAGTTCTTCTGGATGTCCTTTTCCAACCGGGCGCGATCCAGCGGCTGGCCCTGCTGGGCCTCGACCAGGCCGTCGAAGACCCCGGGGTTCACGCGCTCGAGGCCAGCAATCTGTACCTCGCCGACCTGCCGCGCCGGCTGGCCCGGGCCAAAGCGTCCACGCTGCCAGGCGGCGTACTCGGTCTCGCTCAGGCTGTAGCGGGCCAGTTGGGGAGCCGCCTTGCGGGCGGCCGTCACGCCGGTGGCGATGGCCTCCGGGGCGCGGGCAAAATCGCCAGCGGTAATATCGCCCAGGTCCGGGACGATCAGCACGTCGCGCTGGGGGTCGATCTGTTGGAGCGAGACCTGGACGTTCTGCTCGGTCAGGATCGCGATCATCTGGCCGGTCACGCCGAGGATGTTGCCGAGCTGGTCGCGGGGGAGGTACCCGGATCCCAGGTTGACGGCGATGATGACGTCCACGCCCAGGCGCCGGGCCACGTCGATGGGCAGGTTGCGGACCAGGCCCCCGTCCACGTAGAGGTGATCCTCCCATTCCATGGGCGCGAACAAGCCGGGTACCGACATGCTGGCGCGCATGGCGACCGGCAGCGGCCCGCGATCGAAGACCGCCATCTCCCCGTTCTCCAGGTTGGTGGCCACAGCCCGGAAGGGGATCGGGAGGTCGTCGAAGCGTTGGACCGTCTCCGCGCCCTTGACCAGGTCGTTGAAGAACAACTGGACCTGCTGACCCGCGATGGCTCCCTTGGGCAGCGTGAGGTTACCGTCGCGCACCCCGACGGTGAAGTCGAAGGTCGGATTCTCGGACGCCTGCTTGCGGCGTGCGGGCCAGTCCTTGCGCGGCGGGTCGTCGTTAAAGAGGGCATTCCAGTCGACCTGGGTGACCCGCTGTTCCAGCACCTCCGGCGACAGCCCGGCCGCGTAGGCCCCTCCCACCAGGGAGCCCATGCTGGTCCCTACCACCACGTGGATAGGGATCCGCAGCTCCTCCAGGACCTTGAGCACTCCGATATGGGCCGAACCCCGGGCCCCGCCCCCGCTCAGCACCAGGCCGATTCGCGGGTGGTGCGGGGGGGCGCGGTCGGCGGCGGCCGAGGGAATCCAGAGAGCTGCCAGGGACAGGGCGGCGAACACGGTGGCGAGCAGGGCAAACAGTTTTCGTCTCATGGGGGCTTCGTGAGAATCCGGTGGGTAGAGGGTGTTGGGAAACCAGCCAATAGCATACGCGACTGGGTAGTGTTCCAGACTTTGGATATCAAACTCCTCTGTACAGGACAAAAAATTTTATTTTTGAAATAAACGACCCCGCAGCTTGCTGCGGGGTATGTATCCCGAAGGGAATCAAAAAATTGTGAATCTTCGCACGTCGAGAACACTACCAGCTTGGACTTGCTCTTGGAGCCGATGGCCGCCGCCACCAGCGTGGCCAGGTCGAGAATAATGCCAAGGCGATGCTACCCAATCGTTTACAGATCCTCATCGTTAGAAGCTGTCTAAAAACTCATCTAACTATCTGATTAGAAAATAGTAGACTTGGCAAGAGCTAACGCTACAAGGCTTTCTGGTCAAACACTTACGGGCGTTTTTAGACATATATGGTCCGCCCCGCGATGCAAGAGGAAATCGCAGCTTGGCTAAAGGAAAAGTTGCGGCCATATATCCGGCATCGTGTTAAGGCGCTATCGCCAGCCCTCGTGCCCTGATGGAAT
>JAKLIY010000067.1 GCA_022709365.1 Pseudomonadota bacterium | reverse complement strand
ATGAAGACAACCCTCTACCAAGTTAAAAACAACCTCTGGAGTGAGTATTTACGTCATGAGTTACGTAATCCGCGTATTCCAGTGTATCAACCCGCTTGATCGAGAAGATTGAGCGAAAGTCCTGATTGTAAATGGCTCATTTGAGCTAGGGAATTACAATGATCCACAAGGATTCCAGAGACTCCTCACCGGCGATACAAGCTTGGAGGGCTGGCTGATCGGTGGTGTGGGAGTGGATTGGCATGTTGGAACTGCGAACCCGTCACAGAACCCCACGCTAGTCAGTCCTCATTTCGAGCCAGCTCAAGACGGTTCTTTAGTCATTGATCTTAACCTAGATGGAGGGTCAACAGGGACTGGGACTATCTCGCAGACATTCACCACAGATCCCGGAACTGCCTACTATGCATCATTTTACATGGCGGGCGTCAACCGGTTCGGAGACCTACGAGAGGTACAGGTGGATGTGGATGGCGTTTCGCGGATTTTCTCGCAGACTACATCGCCGCAACTTGGATTAGTTTGGGGCCTCAAGTCGTTTGATTGGACTGCGACTGGATCGCAAGCGACACTCACATTCAGTAGTCGCGACGCGAGCAGTTTTTGGGGACCATTAATTGATAATGTTAGCGTTAAAGCGGCTCCTGTTCCTGAACCCGCCACGATGCTCCTGCTCGGCACTGGCATAGTGGGCATGGCTGCCAGCAGAATCAGGAGAAAGAAAAAATAAATGACCCCGCCGCAAGCTGCGAGGTATGTATCCCGAAGGCAATCAATTATGGAGGCAGCATCATATTGATCCTGCCTCTTTAATTTATTCTCGTTCCCACGCTCCGGCGTGGGAACGCCGTCGAACCGCTCCAGCGGTCAGCGTCATTGCTATCAAATCAAGACGCTGGAGCGTCTGGACCTGCTCCCACGCTGGAGCGTGGGAGCTAGGCGTCAAAGTCTTCAATGGCAGACTCAAACTCTTGGCGAAGCTCAGAAACCGTTTCGCCATGAAAGCTGATTATGGTGCGCAAACCGAGAACACGACCAACAAAGATGTTGTCGCGCCCATCGAACTCAATGCGCGCCGTATAGCCTTTGTGATGCATGATGTTCATGGTTGTACTCCAACACGTTCAAGCAACTCTCGGGCTTCTTCGACTTGATAGCGTTTAGCCACCATCACGCCACTTCAATTTCAAACCCCACGATATTTCGACTCTCCCGGCTGAACTCCACTCCGATCAGGGTAATAGGCCAGCCTTCGCCGCGATACTTCTCCGCATATCCTTTTACCTTGATCTGCTCCAATGCCGCGCCTTCTGGAGCCAATTCCACGACTTTAAATTCAAAAAGATAGATGCGCTGATTAAAGCGCACCGTCATATCGATCCGCCCGTGATTGGTCGCATCCTCCACCACGACATCCAGTCCCAACGCGGCAAAATAGCTGTAAAAAATGCTGGCGTAATAACCTTCATATTGAGCGATTGGGCTATTACGATACCAGTCATGCGGAATGTTCGCGTAGAAAGCATGAAACAAATCACGCAAGGCAGGAAGGTCATTCGCCATCAACAATTCCTGCAAGCGCCAGCGATTCTCAAAAGCCCGGCGCGCATCGCCACTGTAAGCTGCTAACAAACTGCTGTTTAGACTGGATTCCACCTCGCGATTAGGATAGCCCAAGGTATAAATCCAGTGCCCAAACATCGGTTGTTGCGCCTGATGAATAGTCAGATACCCGGTTTGAAACAGCAAGGCTTCGGGAGCAATATAATCCACATCAAACGCCGAAATCAGCTCAAGATCGGTGCGCATCCGCGACAAATCTGGAGTAAAAAAACCCCGCTCCGACATAAAATTGACTAAAAAAGTCGGCGTGCCGGTCTCAAACCAATAAGGCCGAAAATCCCGGTTCTTGAACAGCAGCAGCACATCGTAAGGATTATAAACACGCTCCCCTAGCCAGCTATAACCGTTGTACCATTGGCGAATCCGCTCACGATCCAAGCCCGGCAGCTCTGGCGCAAATACGCTATCCACATCCGCCTCGGTATAGCCACAAATACTGGAATAGTCCGCCACCAGAGTCAGATCGTAAAGATTATTCAAGCCGCTGAACAAGCTGACCTTGGAAAACTTGGAAACGCCGGTCAGAAAGACAAAATGAATATGGGCGTCCAGTTCCTTGAGTACTGAATAAAGATTTCTCAAGCCATCGCGCATCGCCAGCGCTGCTTGACGATCCGTCAGATTGTCGAGGATCGGCTTATCATATTCATCAATCAGAATGATGACCGGCTGGCCATATTTTTGGTGGGTCAAGCGGATCAAGTCAGCAAAATAACCAGAAATGCTATGGCGTCCAACAGCAACATCTAATCGTTGCTGATTGTCATCCAAGATTTCTTGAATTTTTTCATCCAACTCTATCCGACTCTTTAACAATCCACTGCCAAAACTAATGCGCAGTACCGGATAGCGAACCGACCAGTCCCAGCGGTCATGGATATAGAGACCGCGAAACAGCGGCTCATTGCCCTCGAACAGTTCCTTCAGCGTATCCAGAAACAAACTCTTACCGAAACGGCGTGGGCGGGAGAGAAAATAATAACCCCCGATCCGCGCTAAATCGAACGCTACGGCAGTTTTATCAACATAATAATAATCACCCTCGCGAATCTTGGCGAAGGTCTGAATGCCTATCGGCAGATTGCGGCGAATCAACGTGTTCATTTTAAAACCTCGGTAGCGGTTACTCGCCATTGACGATTATACTGAATGCGATTGCTTCACCTCACTCGTTGACCGTCAAACCATGCGTCTTTCTCTCAGTCCCACCCCGCTCCTGCTGCGCTGGCTGGCCGGCTGGACCCTGCTCGGTCTGATTCCCGCCTTCCAGGCCGAACTCACGGTGTATTGGCTGCTGGCTGGTGGTCTATTGCTCACTGTCGCCGCCTGGGACGCTTTCCACCTTCATCTCTGCCCGTCGCCGCTGGTAAAACGCTTAATGCCTCCCGCGCTGCCACTGGGCGCATGGCAAGCCATTCGGCTGCGCTGCAATAATCCCACGAACCAGACTATCAAGCTGACCTTATTTGATCACTATCCCACCGCCGCCGCCGACTGCGCCGACCTGCCGCAACGCATCACCGTCAGCGCCAACGGCTGGGCTGAACTGACTTACCGATTGCGCCCCGTCGTGCGCGGCGCTTGGACCTTTGCGCCGGTGCAAATCTGGCAGGCGTCGCCGCAGGGGCTGTGGCAACGCGATGACCGTCTGGGCGAACCGGCCACGGTGCGCGTCTATCCCGATTTCGCCGCCATCGCCCGCTACATCCGGCTGGCATCTGCACAGCGCGAAGCGCTAATGGGTATTCACCGCCGACGGCGGCGTGGCGAAGGGCAGAATTTCCACCAGTTGCGCGAATACCGCATCGGCGACAGCCTGCGGCAGATCGATTGGAAAGCCACCGCTCGCACCCGCAAACTGATCGCCCGTGAATATCAGGACGAGCGCCATCAGACCGTCCTGTTCTTGCTGGACTGCAGCCGGCGGATGCGCGCCCAGGATGATGATCTCAGCCATTTCGACCACGCCCTGAACGCCATGATCCTGCTGGCCTATGTCGCGCTGCGCCAGGGCGATGCGGTCGGCGTGCAAAGCTTCGGCGGCGAGCGACGCTGGCTGGTGCCCCATCCGGGACCGGGGACGTTGACCCCGCTGATTAACACCGTCTACGACCTGCAACCGACCCTGGAGCCACCCGATTACGCCGAAATGGCTCATCTGACTCTGACCCGGCAACGGAAACGGGCGTTGATTGTGTTGCTTACCAACCTGCGCGATGAAGACCAGGACGACCTGCGTCCGGCGATTGCTCTGTTGAGTCGGCGGCATCTGGTGCTGATCGCCAATTTACGCGAACCGGTGCTGTACGAGTTGCTGACCCAGCCCATTCACAATCTGTCCCAGGCCCAGCTCTACGCCACGACTTGCCATTACCAATTGCAGCGCGACCGGGTTCAGGAAGAGTTGCGCCATTTGGGCGGAATCGTCCTCGATGCGCCGCCGCAGCGCCTGCCCGCCACCATGGTCAATCAATATCTCGATCTCAAACGCGGCGGAAGGCTTTGAAAAAGCGCCGGCCATCTCTATATCATGGGATCGCTGCATTCTATCCGGGCGTCGCAATGACCTTGCGGCGTGAACCCTTTACACTCACGCATGGTCAATATTGACAGTTCCAACACCCTGAGGAGGTTCCTTAACGATGATGCAGAGAAACGACCTACTGGCCAAAGCGCCGATTACGCTGGTCGCGGATGAAGCGCCGGCGACCAACAAGGTCCTGCGCAATACCTATATGCTGTTGTCGCTGACCCTGCTGTTCAGCGGTCTGACCGCCGGCGTCGCCATGGCTACGAACGCCGCGCCGCTGCATTGGCTGATCACGCTGGGCGGTTACTTCGGCCTGCTGTTCGTGGTCACCCGGCTGCGTAACAGCGTCTGGGGTCTGGCGGCAGTCTTCGCGCTGACCGGCTTCATGGGCTACACCCTGGGGCCGATTCTGAACTTCTATCTCAGCCTGCCCAATGGCTCACAGGTGGTTATGACCGCCCTGGGCGGCACCGGCGTGATCTTCCTGGCGCTGTCCGGCTACGCGGTGGTCAGCCGCAAGGACTTCAGCTTCATGGGCGGGTTCCTGATGGTCGGCATCCTGGTGGCGTTCCTGGCCGGTCTGGGCGGGATGCTGTTCAATATGCCGATGCTGTCGCTGGCGGTGTCGGGGATGTTCATCCTGTTGATGTCCGGCATGATCCTCTGGCAGACCAGCGAGATCATCCACGGCGGCGAGACCAACTACATCATGGCGACCGTCAGCCTGTACATTACCCTCTTCAACCTGCTCCTGAGCCTGCTGCAAATCCTGGGCGTGATGTCCGGCGATGATTGATTAAACCGCCGGCTGACCGGTTGACCTGAAATCCAACCCCGCGAATGCGGGGTTTTTTATTCCGGAAATAAAAAAGGCCGGACAAAGTGTCCGGCCAAAAACCACCAAAGGAGGATGTGCAGCAGACTGAGGAGAAGCAACTAAAGGCCTGCTACACGGAAATAATCTTAACAAACTATTTCGCAAAAAGATACTGTTTTTCGTTGTTTTTCGGCAAAAAACAACATTTTGTTGTTCAAACAGTAGGTTATACCCCTAAATTTTGTTGCGCTGCGCAAAAAACAGCGATTTCAGGGCAGGGGCGGCAATGGCGAGTCATCCGACAGGGCCAAAATCGCATCGATTAACCGATCCGGCTCGTGAACTCCACCATAGATCATCAACATCCGTACCTTGGCGATCAATTCTACTGGCGACAGCGCCGCTTCCGGATCGCCCTTGGCGTGCGTGCGCCGCACGGTCAACTGTTCGCCGCTGCGCACTGTCACCGTCACCGCGCTGCCCCAGGCTCGCGGGTAGGCTGAGGCATAGGGTTCAGCCCCCCGTAGCGTGATCCGCCCCCGCAAATCGGTCAGTTCGGCCCGCGCCGCCTCATTAAATGCCGCGAAATCTACATGCTCCCGCGTCAGCGCCGCCGCTACGCAATGCTGGAGCGAAAATTTGGCTTCATAGTCGCTTTGTGGCAATGGCCGGTCACAAATCTCCAGCGCCGCCGGATACGTCTCCACCTCGATAGTTTCAACCGTCTCCGCCGCGATCCGCCGGCGCAGTTCATGGGCGGCGTCGATGGCCGGATGGGTATGCCGACAGGACGGCCAAGGCTTGATCGAAGTTTGCAGTAATTGCCAAGGGGCGTCCGGGTCGCGGGTGACCGCCGAGGGATCGGCATCAGGACAGGTGGCGGTGAACCAGCCTTTAGCACCTTCCAAAATATTCGGCGGTCCGGTAAAGCCGAATCGTGCCAGATCAGCAGCCAGCACTCCGGCCTCCGCCGCCCGTCCCGCGTGCAGGTGCTTGGTCATGGTCCCGGCTTCCAGGAACTGCCAAAGTCCCGCAGATTGCGTGCCGGCATTGCCCAAGGCATGAACTGTCGCTGTCGGGTTGAGTTGCAGCAACGCCGCCGCCGCCATAGCCGAGCCATAAGGCCCACAGGTCGCGGTGTTATGCCAGATACGGTAATGAGCCGGGCCGACCGCCATGCCCACTCGGGTGGCCGCTTCAAATCCCCACAACACCGCTTTCAACATGGCGTGACCGCGAATGCCCTCCCGCACCGCTACGGTCCAGGCCGCCGGTACGACCACGCAACCCGGATGCACTACCGAGGCCCGATGCAAATCGTCAGTTTCCAGAATATGCGTCAACGAGCCGAGTAAAAAGGCGCTGCGTTCGGCATCCGTCGCGCCGGTCGCAACCCCCCAGCGCTGCAAAATCGCCCCAGGTTCGGTAGCCCGGCCCGCCAGCGCATTAGCTAAGGCGTCCAGAGTCAACAAAGCCGCCTGCTCCAGATCAGTCGGCACAACGGGTTTAGCGGCAATCAGTTCAGTGAGTTGTTCGGTCAGGGTCAATTCAGGCATCGCGATGGGACTCCAGGTGGAAAATTGAACCGTCGCCAACACTCGCTCCATCAAACGGCGGAACGGCGAGCGGTAATCAGCTCATGTTGCGCCGCCCACTGGGTAATGTCTTCCCGTTTGATTGCAGCAGCCATCATGTCGGGAAACAGATCGGGCGTACAGGCGAAACTGGGGACATCCAACAGGGCGAGTTGCGCGGCCAAATCACGGTCATAAGCTGGTGCGCCGCTGTCGGACAGCGCCAGCAAGGCAATGAACTGGACACCGCTCTGGACCAGATCGTTGGCGCGGCGCAGCAGATTTTCCGCCACCCCGCCTTCAAACAGATCGGAAATCAGCACCAGGATGGTATTGGTCGGGTCCTGAATCAGACTCTGGCAGTAACCCACCGCCCGATTGATGTCGGTGCCGCCGCCCAGTTGCGTCCCAAACAGCAGTTCCACCGGGTCATCCAGATGGTCGGTTAGATCGACCACCGAGGTATCGAAGATCACCAGATGGGTTTTGACCGCCGGCAGCGCGGCCATGACCGCCCCGCAGATGCTGGAAAAGACAATCGACGCCGCCATCGAGCCGCTCTGGTCGATGCAGAGAATCACTTGCCGCTGGGTGCGCTGTCGTTTCCGGCCAAATCCAATGCGCGTTTCCGGCACAATCGTCTGATAGTTGGGTTGGTAATGGCGCAGATTGGCGCGGATGGTGCGCGGCCAGTCCATTTCGGCAAAACGCGGACGGCGATTGCGTTCCGCCCGGTTCAGCGCGCCAGTTACCGCCGAACGCAATGGTTCCTGCAACCGGCGTATCAGTTCGTCCACCACTTTTTGCACGACCAGCCGCGCCGTTTCCTTGGTCGACGCCGGCATCACGCCGCGCAAGGCCAGCAGGTTGGCCACCAGATACACATCCGGCTCGACCGCTTCCAGCATCTCCGGCTCCAGCAGCAGCCGGTTCAGATTCAACCGTTCCAGGGCGTCCTTTTGCATGACGCGCACAACGGTGCTGGGAAAATACTGGCGAATATCGCCCAGCCAGCGTGCCACGCCCGGCTGCGACGGCCCGGAGCCGCCTTTCCGCTGGCGGGTTTTGGTCAGATCATCGCTGCCTTCCACGCCGGGGTCGTACAGCGACGCCAGCGCCCGGTCAATGGCGATGTCCGCGCCCATGAGCGAGCAGCCGGTGCCATCCGTAGCATGGCCGCCGAGCAGCAATCGCCAGCGGCGCAGACGTTCTTGGTCGGAAATAGCGTTCATGTTGGCGACTCGATGCCCAAAATCAGCTTGAGGGTCGGAATCAGCGCTTCGGCGCGGGTCATATCCCAATTCTCCGTCGATGCTGTCGGCCCTGCTAACGCCCTATCACCTGTTTCCCGTTTCACCCGTTCGCCGATCTGACGACGGGCGGGCGCAGGGAACGTGCTGAAGGTGCGACGCACCAGCGGCAAGATCTGGATGAAATGATCGGTGCTCAGGCCAGTCACCCACTGATCGACCAGCCCAAACAGCGTATCGTCATGCACCAGAATCGTCCCGCCATCGCTGAGGAAGCCTTCCAGCCAGGCGGCGGCGGCGTCCGGCGCAGCAGCCCGGCTCAGTGCGCGGCTCATGCGGGCGGCGGCATCCTCAGCGGCGTCCGCCTGTTCATCGATCAGAAGGCGTGCGGCCAGACCTCGCACGCGATCATGGATGCCGCTAGCGTCCGCCGCTTGCCGGAGGGTGTTCAACCAGGCATCGCGATGATCGGGACGATCCACCAATTTGATCGCCTTGTGCAGGCCGCTAATGCGTCCCGCCATATCCGCCGCCGCCTCATCATCCAGCGCCTGACAGGTCATCACCAGGCCGATGCAAACCCGCACGAGCAGGCCGTCGAGGACCTGCAGCACTTGATCCGCGTCCGTCTTGCGCACATCGCTATATCGCGAAACCTGCGCCAGCGGTGGAATCGCCGCCATCAACTGCGGGATGTCGCCGGTGAGCGCCGCCCGGTTTTCCAATTCACGCATGGCGACCGCCAGCGCGTCTGGCAGGTCGGCGAGCAGCAGTTGACTGACCAGTTCAGTCAGCGTTGGCAGATCGTGGGCTTCAGTCGCCCGGCGTTGCGCGAAAGCCGTCGCCGCTTCCGCAACGGTATTGCCGTAGGGCGCGGCTTCGATCACCGCCAGCACGAATTCCGGTTGCCATTGCAGCGTCCAGGTTTCCCAGAACGTGCCCTTGCCGCCGGGTGCCTCGGTGACTTCGCCCCAGGGAATTCGCAGTAACCGCAAACGATGCAGGAACTGGCTGCGAGCGCGGTTGATCTCGTCACGCAAGTCGAGGGCGAGTGTCTCCCGCGTGGCGCTGACCTTGAGGCGCAGCGTTTTCCGCCGCTGTTCCAAATCGCGTTGCAGCGGCACGGTCGGCGCGCCCTCCGCGACCGCGCCAAAGCGGCGACCGATGATCAAATCGCGGCGAATCAACCGCAATGGCGCATCTTCGCCGGTGGTCAGCACCGTTTGCGCCGCTTCCATCATTTCAGCCAATCCCGGCGCAGGTCGCTCACGCACCGCCGCGAGCGCTTCGGACAACCGCACACATTCGATAACGTGCGCTGATGAACAGTCCATGTCGGCCTGACGCAACAGGCTGGCGACCCGGGCAAACCAGGCCACTGGATCGGCGCGTCCGGCGCGTCGCCAGAGATGTTCGTACCAGGCTGGCGAATCCACGCCGGCGCGGTAGCCACTGGCCGCCGCCAAGCGGTCGTAAGTCCAGGGAATCCAGGTCGCCTCGACCTTGATTTTTGGCAACCCCTTGAGAAGTTCGTTATCCGCGCCCGCACCCGTCAACTCCGCCAGCGCCGGAACATGCCAGGCACCGCAGACCACGGCGATGCGCTCGCGGCCCTGCTTCTGCGCTGCCCGAATGTTTTTGCGCATGAACGCCTCGCGCAATTTCTCGCGCCGCGCCTCAAAAGCATCCTGCAACGGCGGTGTTTCCGCCCGCACTGCTGTTAACGCTTCCGCAATCGCCGCAAAGAGTTCTGCGCCATCCTGGCGTTGTTCAACCGTGTGTTCCCACCATTCCTCGCCGCCGCCATAACCCGCCGCCTGCCCCAGCCAACCGAGTGGATCATGGCGGAGGTCGGGTTCGTCCCCCTCTCCCCCACCCTTCCCCACCAGGGGGGAGGGAGTTGAATTCCCTCCCCTTGGTGGGGGAGGGCTGGGGTGGGGGGTGGGAGCGTCGGATGAAGGCGCGGTCTCACGCTCCCTGGCCAGCGCCAGCGCGTGCGTCTGCGGCAAGTCCATGAACCGCACGGGAACGCCCTGCCGCAACGCATAGCGGAGGGCCTGCCATTCCGGGGAAAATTCGGCGAACGGATAGAACGCGGCATATTTCGGCGCTTCGGGAGCATAGAGCAACAAAGCCACCGGCGGCTCCATGCCCTCAGCTCCCGCCAGCGCTAGAAGACCATCGGCTTCCGGCGGTCCCTCGATGAGAACGCAATCGGGCTGCAATTCCTCCAGCGCCTTGACCAGGCTCCGGGCGCAGCCGGGACCGTGGTGGCGAACGCCGAACAGATGCACAGGGTTCGTGGACTCAGCCATTTAATCCAGCTCGCGGCAAGCCCGATACAGGTCGCGCCAACCGTCACGTTCCTTGACGACGGTCTCCAGATATTCCCGCCAAACAATGGCGTCCTGCACCGGGTCTTTCACCACTGCGCCCAGCAGACCACTGGCCAGATCGGCGGCTTTGAGCGCGCCATCGCCGAAATGCCCGGCCAGCGCCATGCCGCTGTTCATCACTGAAATGGCTTCCGCCGTGCTGAGGGTGCTGGTCGGCGATTTGAGTTTGGTCTTGCCGTCATCAGTCAGGCCGCTACGCAGTTCGCGGAAAATTTGCACCACGCGGCGGATTTCCTTAAGCGCGGGCGGTTCCGCCGGCAATTCCAGCGCCCGGCCCAATTCCGCGACCCGCTTTTGCACGATGGTGACTTCTTCATCCTCGGTAGCGGGCAGCGGCAGGATGACGGTGTTGAAGCGCCGTTTCAGGGCGCTGGACAGTTCGTTGACGCCCTTGTCGCGGTTATTGGCGGTGGCGATCACGTTGAATCCGCGCACCGCCTGCACTTCGCTGTTCAGTTCCGGAATGGGCAGGGTCTTTTCCGACAGGATGGTAATCAGCGTGTCCTGCACATCGCTCGGAATCCGGGTCAGCTCTTCCACGCGGGCGATCTTGCCCAGTTCCATGGCCCGCATCAGCGGACTGGACGTTAAAGCGTCATGCGAGGGGCCTTTGGCCAGCAGCATCGCGTAGTTCCAGCCATAGCGCAGTTGCTCTTCGCTAATGCCGGCGGTGCCCTGAATCAGCATCGTGGAATCGCCCGACACGGCGGCGGCGAGGTGTTCGCTGACCCAGGATTTGGCGGTGCCGGGAACGCCGTAGAGCAGCAGCGCCCGGTCGGTGGCCAGTGTGGCGACGGCGATTTCCATCAGGCGACGGTTGCCGATATATTTCGGCGTCACCTCAAAGCCGTTATCGAGCTGACCGCCCAGCAGATAAACCGTCACGGCCCATGGACTGAGTACCCAGTTCGGCGGGCGTTGCCGAGCGTCGGATTTTTGCAGTTCCTCCAGTTCTTCAGCGAACTGGGTTTCAGCGTGTTGGCGGATCACCAGGCTCATGATTTTTCTCGGGCGTCTCAGCGGTCAAGGGTCTCGCGGAAAAGCAGACAATAGGAGACTGCCCCTGTTTTCTCAAGCAGGATGCTCTGCGTTCCGCATTCCCTCGCTCCAGTATGGAAGCACCGCTTCACCGCTGGCTCTTCACCTCGGTTTACCAAGAGGAAAGGCATGTTTGTTCGCCGGTAGGACCTTTTGATTTATACCCTCAGGACTTTCGCTCAGGCCGGTTGGTAGGCGGGAATACGCGGGTTTCGTAGCTCGTTATAGTCTTGCTAATAGTGATCCCCATATTCCTGGTGAACCAACTTTGAATGGAGTTGTCTAACCGGAGTAAAGAGTCTATCCAGATAAGGCCTATTTTGGAGGAGTGCTGCCATGAACGCCGAGTG